>NZ_ABEA03000169.1 GCF_000171235.2 Geminisphaera colitermitum TAV2
AGATTTTGAATTTGAGATTTCAGAAGGCTTCGGAATGTGGCGCGGCGAGAGGACCGGTTTTCAGGGGATACCAAGTGTCGCCCGGTTGGATGGCCCCGATGTCTTGAAATTTTGAATACTTTCGGGTGATTTCATCCGGGAGAGGGACTCCGGGCGTGGGCGAGGTGAGGGGGCGGGCGGCGCCAATGAGCGGACTTCCGGGAAGCGGGGTGAGGGTGGCGGGAGAAAGTTTAAGCGCGGCGGTGTCGGGGAGGGTGGTGGCGGGAGAACCGGCGGCGATTTCGCCGGGGCCTTTCGCGCCGCGAGTGGAGGGCGCGACGTAGTTGTTTTCAAATTGGAAGACGCCTGGACGGAGGTCTTTTTTGGCGTCGCGGGAGGAGGCGAGAGCAGTGACAAAGATGTTATTCTGGAATTTGGTGTTTTGGATGGGCGTGGCAGGATCGCCTTGCGGGGTGATGAGGCGGCCGGAGTCCCAGAGAACGGTGTTGTGGGCGAAAATCATGCCGGGCGGAGGGACGATGATGTTGTCCGCAGGGAAGTTTTTCATGTGAGGGATGTGGCGCCAGTGGTCGGGTTTGGCTCCGATTTTGAAGGGGGAACGGGTGGGGCCGACGATGGGGGTCCAGAGATTCTGGAGGAAGGGGGTGTTGATGGCGATGTTTTGAAGGAAGTAAACAGGGCCGGGCCAAGGCGTGCCGCGGAGGGGTTGCCAGGAGTAGGGTTCGAAGGTGTCGAGGAAAACGTTGCACTCGATCCAGAGGTCACGGGCGTGTTCTTCGGCTTCGATGGCATTGTCGCAGATGCGTTCAAAGTGGTTTTCGGTGACACGCAGGCCGGTGCTGGCGGAGGTTGCGTGGCAGGAGAGCCCTTCCATGGCGTCGTGGATCGTATTGCGATGGATGACCCAGTCGGCGGCGATGCGGGCAGCGAGGCCCATTTCGTATTTGAGGCGATTGTCGGCAACGTCGCCGCTGTAGATGTCTTTGCGCGCCCAGATGAGGGCTATTTTGGGTTTTCGATCCCAGGAGCGGAGGGTGGCGGCGGGGTGTTCGGCGAGGACGTCAACGACGTCCTGAAAGGCGGGGTGCTGGGTGTAGTCGCAGTATTCGATGGTGATGCGAGAGGCGGATTTTTGGGCGGCGTCGGGGTCGAGGCGATAGGTGATGTAGCTGGTGGCTTCGGGGGTGGGGAGTTTGTCGGTGTAGTTGCCGGCGACGCCGACGCGGCAGCCGCGGAACCAGGAACGGCGGATTGTGACGTAGTCGGCTTCCGAATACACGCCGCAGACACCGGGGGTTTCAAAGGTGAAGCCGTCAATGATGGCGTGGGCGGGGCCGGAGCCAAGGATGCCGATGTTGTAGTGGTCGGGAGATGACACGAGAGTGCCGTCGAACTGACCTCCGGTGGGTGGGGCGACGGCAATGAGGTGGTCGGCGGGGTTGAGGGAGCCGTAGCGTCCATTGGGGTTGAGGCGGAGGTAGAGTTTTTGTTGAGCGGCGTCGTAATAGTAGCCGTGTCTCGGGCCGGGGGAGCCTTGGCGGAGGGTGAAGGTTGTGAGGGCGTCGAGGGTGCGGTAGGGGAAGAGGTCGGCTCCGCTGTAGAGGATGCGGGGGGGGAGTCCGGCGGCGTGGGGAGCAGAGTAGAGGGCGAGGGCGGGGTCTTCGAGTTGCCAGGGCGTGGTCGCGGGGGAGGCTGTCGTGGTTGGCTGGATACGCAGGGCGGGGGCGGCGTTGGTGATGATGGTGGCGTTTTCGCGGTGATCGGTGGCGAGAATGCGGATGGGTTTTTGCGGGGTGCCTTTGGCGGTGAGGGTGATGCCGCCACGATAGACGCCGGGAGCGACGAGGAGGGTGTCGCCGGGCAGGATGTTTTGTGTCGCTCGGTGGAGGGTGCGGAGGGGGCGGGTGGGATCGATGCCGTCGTTGGCGTCGTCGCCGCGGGTGGCATCAACGTGGATCGTGCGTTGGGCGGCGGGCGCGACGAGGGCGGCGGCGTGAACGGGCTGGAGTTGGGTGGCGAAGAGTAATGAGAGGAGTGCGTAATGGAGCGGGAGCTTGGGATTCATGCTGTTGTGTTTTGGATACGGAGCTAACGTGTGGAGGGTGGAGAGATGGTGTTGCCGGGCACGAGGGTGCAGGGAACGAGGGTGCGGGGGGGGAGGGGGGTGCCGGTTCGGAAAGCGGCGGCGAGGCGGACGACTTCGGCTCCCATTTTTTCGAGGGGAAGGTCAATGATGTCGAGGGGCGTGGGGGAGCCGAGAATGGTGGCGTAGAAGTCGGCGCGGTTGTCGAAGGTGACGACCGAGAGGGTTTGAGGGATGCGGACGGCTCCGCTGGCAACAAAGGTTTTGAGGCTGGCGACATCAAAGCCGGCGGCGATGAGGAGCGCGGTGGGTTTTTGTTTTTTAAGCCAGGTGTCCAACTGGGCGAGGTCGGCCCGGCCTTCCTCGAAGCCGGTCCAGAAGAAGAGATTTTGGTCGAGGTCACCAAAGGCTTCGCGCATGGCGGTTTCGTAGCCTTTGCGGCGGTCGAACCAGAGGTGGGCCGGGGCGAGGGGGCAGAGGAAGCCGATGCGGCGGTGGCCGGCACGAATGAGGGCGCGGGTGCCGTCGCAGGCACCTTGCACGCCGTCTTCCTCGATGAGAGGGATGTCGAGATCGCGCCAGTGGGTGCCGGTGGCGAGGCAGGGGATTTTGAGACGGCGGGCTTCGCGGAGGAGGGGGGCGCTCTGGATGCGGGGTTTGAGGAAGGCGAGAAGGTCGGGGCGGCTGCGTTCGAGACGGCGGGCAAAGAGGTCGTCGTCGCCGCCGCAGGGACCGATGAGTTCGATGGTGACGTTTTCATGGGCGGCGGCCTGGTCGATGCCTTGGAGGAGGTGCTGGACATGCCAGTCGTTGAGCGAGAAATCGAGGGGGAGGACGGTAACGGCGAGGTTGAAGGAGTTTTTACGAAACACGCTGGGCGCAGAGGTGTCGCGTGGGGTGGCAGCGGCGGCGGGCGCGGGGGGGAGGCCGGTTTCGGTGAGGCGGGCGCGGGGGCCGAGGAAGGTGCCGATGCCGGCACGGCGTTCCACCCAGCCTTCTTTTTGGAGGTATTTCATGGCGCGGTTGATGGTGGCGCTGCCGACGCCGTATTTTTGCGCAATGTCGGTGGCGGTGGGGAGGGTGCCGTCCTGAAAGGTGCCGTTGATGATTTCCTCAATGAGGCGGCGGCGGACTTCGTTAACGACTCCGGATTGAAGGGGTGGAACTGTGATGGATGATGTCATTCGTTGATGATAAGATATCGCAAAGGATTATTTTCAATCTTTGTTAGGGTGATTTTATGAGAGGTATTACAGGTATATCATTGAAAAGGAATGCTGAGGATTTGCTGATAACATATCTTATTTGATAAAATTCAATAAATTTTTTCTGATAATTTATTTGACATGATGAAACATGTCCACCTAGGTTTTGGAACATGAACCTCATACCCATCACATCACGTGTCCGCAGGGCGGCCTTGCCGTGCCTGCTCGCCTGCCTGGCTTCGGCCAATGCCGCCAGTGGGGCCATAATCTCGTTTGAAAATGCCGCCGTGACGCCGGAGACATTTTTGAGCAATACGACGACTATATCGCCAGTGACTATCAATCTGCGTTACTCCACGGCCACAAACAATCGTTGGGTCGGGTTTGCATTCTCGGCTCCAGAGGCGGCAAACCTGACGTCGGTCAGTTTCAAACTGAACGCCGTTCAGTCGGGCGCGCTTGGGGCGGATGTGAAAATCAGCATCGTATCGCTGAGCGGGCTGACGTCGGTGACGCCGGCAACGACGACTGGCGAGCCGTCTTTTGGCGATACCGTTTTGTATTCGGAAACTGGCACGACGCCCGCCAGCTACAATGGGACCGACACACATATTACCTTTACGTTGAGCACTCCGTTTTTACTGGAGAAAACCAATTCCAAGGGAGACACGATTTTTTACGGAGTCGTGCTGTCGTTTACGTCGGCGGAGGCAAACAGGCAGATCGATTTGAGCGCGAGCACCAAGGCGGCGGACAATACGAACACGGGGACTTCGTTTTACTCGAATAACGGGTTGAGTGATGGCGGAGCTGGGTGGACTACCAGTGCGCGTGCCATGAATTTCGTGATGAACGCTACGCCGATCCCGGAGCCAGCGAGCACGGTGGCGCTTCTGGCTGGCGGGGCGGTTGTCTGCGCGTTGGTCGCACGGCGGAAGCGCCGGTTGTTCTGAGCAACGCAGGCGGTGGGAGGACGCGCGGAAGGACTGAACAGGAGGCGGATCGGCAAGGATGCTCTGTTGTCCGGGATTTTTTTATCAATCTGCCAATCGGTCAGTCCGTTGTCGCCAGCGTTGGCGATTGGCGACGTTTCGCGTCGTCCGGCGGATTGGCAGAAAAAACGCCGCTCTTTGGGGAGCGAGCTTTGCCGTTTTTGGTTCGGTGCAGGCAGGTGCTCTGGGCGGGGATGTGGATGAGATTGTCGGAGCCGGGGGGGCTGATGGTGGCTTCAGACGTGTCGAAGTTCATCAGGTAGGCGAGGGTGTCGCCAGTCGTTGGGTTTTCGTGCCAGCGAATGAGGAGGGTCTCGGGTTTGTCGCGCAGGAGGCGGGGGTGGTCGGCAGGGAAAAGGTTGGCAAAGTAGTTTTGCGCGTGGGGGCAGAGTTGCTCGCGCCAGGCAATGCCTTGGATGGAGGCAAAGTAGAGGGTGCGTCCGCGTCCGTAGTGGTTTTCCACTACCATGGGCCAGCCAGTGGCGGCTTCGCGGGCTAGGGTTTTGGTGGAGGCGTTTTGCCGCAGTTCGAGTTGCTGCGTCATGAAGGGGGCAGGGAGGCGGTGGCCGCCCCAAGTGAATTCACCGGCGGGTCCGACGTCGCGTTCGATGATGCCGAAGGTTTCGGAGAGGGTGTGGCCGGGTGAGCCTTCGGAGCGGACGAGTCCGTTGTCGTCGAGGATGGCAAGGCGGGCTTCGGAAATGAGCGTGCCGCCGTTGCGGACGTAGTTGGAAAGCCATGACGCCTGTTCGTCCGTCACGGCGATGGTCGCGGGCAGGACGAGGACGGGTGTGGTGAGGTCGGCGGCGGTGAGGTGTTCGAGACTGGCGTTTTCCACGGCGAGGCCAAGCGCAGTGAAGGCGCGGTGCCAGCCGCGGATGGAATCGGGTTGGTGGCTGGGCGCACCTTTGAGGTAGGCGTCGTAGATGACTCGGGCGCGGTAGTTGACGAGGATTTTTACGTCAGCGGGAACGGGACGCGAGGTGGTGATCGTGGTTTCGTTTTCGCGGAGGGTTTGGGTGAGCGTGGCAACGGCGACGGCGCGGGGGCCGGGGGTGCCATCAAGGCGGGTGAGGCCGCGTCCGCTGGCTTGGTAGCCGCGGAGGAAGGGACGCCAACGCCAGAGTTGCATGGCCTCGGCTCCGGCGGCAATGGCCGCCCAGATGTAGAGCGAGAGCGTGGCGGGCGGCATTTCGGAGCCGGGGGTGAGGACGGATTGGGTGTGCGTCTGGAGTTCGTTGACGTAGTAGGGTTTTTGCGCGGCGTGGGCGGCGGCACGACTCATGCTGTAGTAGGCGAGGAGTTCCCAAGGACGGTCGCCAAGGTCGCGGCCCCAGCTTTTGGGGTAAAAAGTGCCGCCGAAGATGTCGCAGTGTGGGACGCGGGCGGTGGCAAATTCGTCGTTGTTGCGCCCGGAGATGCTTTGTTCGAGGAGCTGGCCGGAGGTGCCGTCGATGATGATGGGACGCGGCGGCGGCACCGCCGCCGCCGAACATCCAACATCCAACGTCGAACATCCAACATCGAATGTCGGAGAATGACGGGCGGCGTCGAGAACGGGGTGATTTGTTGGATGTTGGATGTTGGGCGTTCGATGTTGGACGTTCGACGGCGAAGCCGGCGCGGGGTCGGCGGCGCGGGTCCAGGCGGCCCAGCGGGCGCAGATGTCGGTGAGGTTTTGCGAGCGGAAGTGTTCGTATTCGACGAGGGGAAGGATGCTGCTCCACACGCTGTAAGGGGCGTCGCGGTCGTCGGGATTGATTTGCGAAAAGTCGGAGTAGCGGCGGAACCAGAGGCGGTTGAGACGCTTGATGTCGTTGTCGTAACGGGCGCGCAGCCAGTCGTGGTAACGGGCTGTTGTATACGGATCGTCACTACGGAAATGGGCTTCGTTAAAAATGTCCCAGCCGCAGACGGCGGGGTGATGGCGGAGGGCGGCAACGCAGGTTTCGAGATAATGTTTTACAAGGGCATCAACGTCGGGGTGGTTGAGGTTGGCCCAAAAGCAATTGTTCCAGCCTTTGCCGTTGCCTGCGGCGGCTCCGGCGCCGGGGTCGCGGAGGAGCATGTCGGGGCGCATGAGGCAGTCGGGAGCGAATTCCTGCGACTGGTTTTGCCCGATGAGCTGGACAATGACGCGGAGGTCGAGCGAGTGGGCGAGGTCGAGGTAGCGTAGTGTGTCGGTGAATACATATTCGCCGGGCCGGTTGGCAAGCCAGGAGTTGGCGGCGGGCCAGAGGGTGATGTGAGTAAACCCGTGGTCGCGCATGTGGCGCATGTCGCGTTCGATCTCGGGCCAGGTGTATTCGGGTTCGAGGAGATAGACGGCGCCAAAGGGATAGCGTGTCATCGTGGTGCTGGTGCCGGCGGTGGTAGGGGACGAAATCATCGGAGGGATTGGAGGGAAATTTGAATGGCGTGGTTGTCGTGCGGGTCGTTGACGGCAGGGCCGAAGTAAAGCGTTACGGTTGTTGGGTTCACTGGTTGTCCGAGGTGGCAGTGAGGGGCCAGTCGTCGGTGCGGAAGGGGGCGGCGGGGAGGCCGGCGGCATTGACAAGGTTGACTTTGGGATCGTTGCAAAAGGCGTAGCGAACGGCAATCGGAGCGGAAACGGCGGGGGAGGTCAGGAGGATTGTCGTTTCTGTTTCGATACGCGCTTCGGCGGGATGGAAAACGTGGTCGGGGCCGGCAAGGAGAAACGCGGATGGGGAGGCGTTGTCCGTGGTGCGGAGTCCGCCGGCGGTGCCGGGTTGATAAGTGACGCGGGCAATGGGGCCGTCAAAGGTGGCGGTGGCAAGGGTGGGGCCGTTGACAGTGAGCGTGTCGTTTCCATAGGCGAGGGATTCGGCGAGGCGGGCAAGGCGTTCGCCGACGGGACGTTTGTCGCGTGGGTGCTCTTTTGACTCGGGGCCGCTGACGTCAAGCGTGACAACAAGGCCGGTGGCGGGAAGACGCTCGACAGCGAGCGCCTGCGCTTCGCGGAGTCCGGCGCGTTCGAGTCCATCGGGAGCAAAGCCGGGGGCGCGGTAGGCGGCGAGTTGCACGATGAGGAAAGGGAGGTCGCCGCGTCCCCAAGTTTCGCGCCAGGAGGTGATGAGGGCGGGAAGGGTTTCGCGGTATCGGGCGGCACGGCGGGCGTTGGCCTCGCCTTGATACCAGAGGAAGCCACGAATGGGAACCTTCGTGACGGGGGCGATCATGGCGTTGTAGTAACCGGCGGGTTGGTTGTAGTGGCCAGGGCCGGGCGGTTGTTCAGGACGCTTGGGTTCGGGTTTCCCGGCTGACCTGGCGGCGGCTGCGCGGGATTTCCAGTCATCGAGTTTTTTCTCCCAGCTGGCTTTTTTTTGGGGCCAAGCGGTGAGGTCTTGCTGCCATTGGTCACGGTCGGCGGCGAAGGCGGGATTTTGGTCAAAAACGGAGAGCGGTATCCATGATTGGATACGAGTGGAACCGCGCGAGGAGCAGATGACGGCGACGGGGACGCCGAGGTCGGCGTTGAGTTTGCGGGCAAAGTGATAGGCGACGGCGCTCATCCAGCCGGTGGTCGAGGGAGAGGCGACACGCCATTTGCCGGGAGCGTCCGCGAGCGGATCGTCGGCGATGACGCGGGGGAGATTATAGGTGCGCACAGCAGGGTTGGCGGAGGCGTCGATGATGGCCCGGGCGTCGGTGGTGTCTTTGACAAGCCAGGCCATGTTGCTCTGGCCGGAGGCGAGCCAGACCTCGCCGACGAGGATGTTTTTCAGGCGGACGGGCTCGGGCGTGGCGGAGCCCGTGACGGTGAGCGCAAGCGGGAGAAGAGAGGCGGGGCGGGTGGGGAGCGTCACACTCCAGTATCCGGTTTTTGGATCGGCGGTGGCGCTGGCGGAGACGGCGGGCATCGCGTTTGCCGTAGGGGGGGAGGATTCCGGGGCGAGCGTGACGATGATTTTTTCACCGGGGGTGGCGTTGCCCCAGACGGGAATCGGGGCGTCGCGCAGGAGGACGGCGTCGTTGTTGAAAATCGCCGGAAGGGATATTTCGGCGGGGAGCGTGTTCGCGAATGTGAGAACGCTGGCGAGGAGAGCGACGCGAAGGGAGGGGAAGGGAGTCATGGCGGCGGTTATTGTTGGACGCGTCCTTCGTAAACAAAGTGGTCGGTGAATTTGTCTTTCGCTTTTTGTGGAGTGAGGGCTTCGACGTGATAGTCGGCGAAGGCAAACTGGGCGGTGCCGCGATAGCGGTAGTCGATGACATCGTTGTCGGCGAGTTTGTCACTGAGTTTGACGAGGTCGGCGTTGAAATCGGTCCATGTTGCGCCGACTGTGCATTTGTCTCTGTTGGCGGTACCGTTCACGATGGCGTCAAAAAAGAGGACGGCGTTTTTGGGGTTTTCAATGGAGTCAAGACGGCGGCCATAGTTCGGTCTGCTCTTGCTTCCCGAATTGGTCGAAATGGCATTGCTGTTGGGCGGGATATAGAGAGCTCCGCCGCCTGCATACGCACAGCGTACTTTTACGCCTGGATTACCTTTTGAAACCGCCTTGGGATCGGAAAAGATGGAGTGATAACTGGTGCCGATGCCACGCGAATTGGCTAACGCGGGCAACCAGGGGAGAAGCGGGTGCCGGTTCCATTCGACCCAATCACTGTTGTCGTCCTGGAAGCTGACGGGGGGATAATAGTTTTTATTTTCCGTGGCATAGGCGGCGAGCGCGAGCGCGATCTGGCGTTTTTGCGAGATGCCTCGCGCGGCCCACGCGGAGTCGCGCACGCGCAGTGTCACGGGAATAAGGATACCAGCAAGGATGCCAATGATAGCGATCACCGTGAGCAGCTCGATCAGGGTGAAGGCGGGGGATTTTTTCTCACGCGGAGACGCGAAGGCGCGGAGAGGAGATGCTGTTTTTTTTATTGTGTTCATGGGGAGATGAGCGCGGGGGGGGGGGGGGGACGATTACGATAATTCCCGTGTTTGGCGGGCGAGTGCGGGGAGATTCATCTTGTGGTCGCCGCGATACCAATGCCGCCATTGTCCGGTTTCGGAGGAGGTGCGAATGGCGATGGCGCGGTCGAGCGCGGTGGCGGCAATTTCCAATTCGCGAACGACGCAGTCGGAGTCGGCGGTAGCGTCGGCATTTTTCGTTTCTGACACGGACGCATCGAAGGCGCGCAAGAGGCCGGACAGCCATTCGGCGAGGCCGAGCATGATGGCGGCCTGGACCTCAAAGTGGTGATGGAAAAACGACGCGCGCTCCGGCGGGATGCGCGGCGCGATTTCGCGGGCGAGTGACAAGGCCGCCGTCCATCCGCTGAGGGCGTGAGTCGTCCATTTTTTCAGGTTTTCCACTGTTTCGGACGTGAAATTTTCCCGCCACAAATCCAGCGATTTTCGGGAGCGTTCGATGGCGTCGAGGCAGGCGATTCCCGACTCGCGCATCGCGCCGTCGTGCCAGAGGGCGCGATGGCCGCCATCCTCCGTTGGCAGGGAGGGGTAGGCGTCATTAAATTTCTCATACAAACGGGCGACGTCCCGCGCCGCCGCGTTTCCGAACTGACGTGCACACCAGTCGTTGAAAAACGGTTCGAGTTGGAATGCCGAAAAATCCCACTTGAGGGCGGCGGTGAGGCGGATGCCGAGGACGACTTCGCGGATGTTGGCGACGTTGGTGATGGCGAGGGCGGTGTCGCCGCGGGCAATGGCTTCGCCGACAACCTGGTGGATTTTAGCGGGCGGCACGCCTTGCGCGAGATGCGGGCCGCTGCGCCACACGGCGACATGATAATAGATGCCGTAGGCGTGGCCGGGCTGGCGCGTGACGGAATAAAAATCGTCACCCCAGTGTTGCGCGTAGAAATGTTGTCCAGCGGCGGCGCGCGGGGTTTGCAGCGTGTCGGCGAAGACGACGATGGTGTCGCCCGGGAATTTCAGGAAGCCGGCGTTGTGGAGCGTGGTTCCCTCTTTCCATAGCGTGCTGGTGGAAACGAAATTGTCGTGGCCGAGCGCCTCGCGGACGATGGCGTGCTGGTCGGCGATGGCGCGGGAGATGAGCGCGCCGCGCGCCTCCATCGTCGGGGGGACGTGCGAGTCGTTTTCCCACACGGGGCGGTCGCCGCGTCCGCGCAGGCCGAGTTGCCAGACGACGCCGGGATAACGCGCCCAGCGGGCGGCGTAGTGTCGCCAGGTTTCGCGCACGAGGTCGGGTTCGGTGACGTAGGAGGGCGGCGTGGGGCGTCCGCGCGCGCGCCAGTAACGTTCCAGTGCAAAGTGGCTGACGCCGAGGGGTTCGATGTGGTGTTGCGAGACGAACAGGCCGCGTTCAGTAGCGAGACGAACGAGGTTCTCCTCGGCGGGATTGGTGATGTCGAGAAACGAGGCCGGGATGAGCAGGTTTTGCTTCAGGCGCAACGCGGTTTCGATGACGCGCATCATCACGTCGGGATGAACGACTTGGTTATAAAATGGGTAATCAATGTCGCGTGTTCCGCCGCCGTCGCGCCAGTCGCTGAGGAGATCCTCGTCGTTGATGAACCAGCCGCGATAGCGGAAGGTGCGCGGTTGGTCTTCGTGAATGCCCGGCGGCAGGTCCAGCACGGGTTGGCGGGCGGGCGCGTTGTCCGTCCAAAGATACAGCGGGTCAACACCCAGAAAGCGTTCGCAAAACTCATAGACCGCCCACATCGCTCCGCGTTCGTCGCTGCCGCAGAGGAAAATGACGGCGTTGCGGCTGCCGTCCGCGCCCTGGTCGCGGGCGGCGGGGCTTGGTAAAATTTGGATACGGAAACGCTCGCAGGCGTCCGGTGCATCAAGCGTCGCGATGTCAATGCCGTTGGCAGCGGCGAAGGCGCGCAAGGCGGGGTTTTGGCTGGTGCCGGCAACGATGATTGGGGAGTCGTTGCCTAGGGGGGGGGGGGGGGG
>NZ_ABEA03000168.1 GCF_000171235.2 Geminisphaera colitermitum TAV2
GGGAGAGATGTGATTTGGAATTTTAAATGGGTGGTGGCGTTGCTTCCGTCTGCCGGCAGGATGCCGGCGGTCCCAGGCGCTGACGCGTTGGCGGGAGCGCTCTGGATGGTGTTGATTTTTTTATTCACCGAGGACTTCGGTAATTGATTTTCCGATACATCCGTTGGGAGGCTGGATTTTCAGGAGAGCGGCGAGGGTGGGGGCTATGTCGGTGATGGCAACGGTGCGAGTGGTGCGTCCGGGTTTGATGTTCCAGCCAAACCATTGGAGAGGGATGCGGGCGTCGTAGGGGTTCCAAGTGCCGTGGGTGGTGCCAGCGGGAGCGCCAGCATACCAGCCGGGTTGGAGGATGAGTTGCACGACGCCACTGCGGGCAGGGTGGTAGCCGTTGATGATGCGTTCGCGGAGGAGGGCGGGGATGGGGGCGCGGTGGACTTCGTCGATGTCGATGGCCCAGGCGACGCCTTCGACTTCGCGGAGGAAGGCGGCGCAGTCGGCGCGAATGGCGTGTTCGTCGAGGGCTTTTTCGCGGATGAGGGTGGTGTTGAGGCAGACGCGATAGTTGTTGATGTCGCGGACGAGATCGGGGACGCCGTGTTTGCGGGCAAGGGTTTGGTTGAGATTGAGTTTGAGGGTGACGGCGTTGTTGCGGGCGTTCCAGGCACCGGAGGGGATTTTGTGGTCGGTGAGGAATTGGGCGTTGTGCGCGGCGGCGTGGTCGGCGGTGAGGAAGAGGAGATACTGGCCGGGGCCGATCCGGGCGTCGAGCCAGGCAAGAAAGGTGGCGAGGTCGCGATCGAGGCGCAGGTAGAGGTCTTCCATTTTGGGGGAGTTGGTGCCATAGACGTGTCCGGCGGCATCGGTGGAGGAGAGGCTGATGGCAAGGAAGTCGGGGAGGCTGGCGGGATTTTGACCGAGGTGTTCGGCTTCGATGGCGGCGCGGGCGAAATCGAGAGTGAGGGTGTTGCCGTGGGGCGTGGGGCGGAGGACGGCATAGGATTTTTTGGCTTTGGCGGACAGGGTTTTCAGGTCGAGGGGAAAGGTGTTGGCCGCGGGGTCAAGGTCGAGGGCGCGTTCGTAGGGGTTTTGATCGGGTGTGCTTTGCTTGTAGGTTTCTGGTGGGTACAGCAGGTTCCAGCCTTGGGCGATGCAGGCGTCGGGGAGTTTTTGAGCATTAAAGGCGTCAACCCAGACGGGGCGTTTTTCCATGTAAAAGGTGCTGGTGACCCAGTCGCCAGTGGCGTCGTCAAACCAGTAGGCGGCGTCGGCGGCGTGGCCGGCGGGGAGGATGCTGCCGCGGTCCTTGAGCGCGACACCGATGACTTTGCTGCGAAAAGTGGTGGCAAGTTTGAGTTCGTCGGTGATTGTATTGGATAATAAATTACGCGGGGAGAGTCCGCCGGATGCGGCGCCGCCGACGGGTTTCACGGTGTCGTCTTGCACGCAGTAGCGGCGGTCACCGGTTTTCTCGATGATGAAGTCGTTGCCGGTTATGCCGTGGATGGCGGGGACGGAACCGGTGTAAACACTGGCGTGGCCGATGGCGGTGACGGTGGGCAGGTAGTTGATGTAGGTGGCGTCGCAGGAGAATCCGTCTGCGAGGAGGCGGCGGAATCCGTCGGGACCGTAGCGGTCCTGAAAGCGGTAGAGGTAGTCCCAGCGCATCTGGTCAACGACGATGCCGACAATGAGTTTGGGGCGGGCTGCCGCCGCGACGTCCGCCGTGGCAGCGAAAGAGGCCGGAGGACAGAAAATCGAGACTAAGACGGCGAGCGCGGTGACGAGGCAGAGGGAGGTTACGCGGGAGGTGAAGCGGGACAGAGTCATACGGCAGTGCTTCATGCAGGGGCAGGCGGGGGCCAAGAATTTTTTGTGGAAAATATGAAGGTTATGTTTCTATGTAATAAATTTATTTAGTTAATTTTCAGTTTCTTATGTTCATTTTTTAGCAAACTGCCCATAGGCAGTTTTTTGATTTTCAAATGATGGCTGGATGAGGGAGAACTGGCGCGATGGCTTCACATTTTTTACATGAGTCGCTGACGCGGAGTTTGCTGCGCGAGATGGCGAGCGGGGTGTTTCGGGATGGGCAGCGGTTTTATTCGTTACGCAAGATTGGACGGCAATGGGAGGTGTCGGAACCGACAGTGACGGGGAGTTTACGCTGGTTGGTGGCCAGGGGCTTGTTGCGGACGAGCGCGCGGCGTGGTTGTTTTCTCACTACAGGGTTTCAGCAGAGGGCGCAGCTTTTGTTGCGCAAGGCGCGGGCTCCTGAACTGGCGGCGGCGGTGTCGCTGGAACAGAAGACGCGGTTGTTGCAGGGGGAGCGGGGCGGGGTGGTGGCGTTGTTGCTGGAGTCGGACGCGAATGCGGTGCTGACGGCAGAGGAGGCCGGCAGCGAAGGAGGGGGGGGGGGACGGGAGTTGCCGGCGGGTTTGTCATCGACGGTGTCGCGTTGCGCGGGGGCGTTTGCACGGGAGTGCGAGCGGGGCGGCTTTGAGGTGCGTTATTTTTTGTATGATGCGGAGCGGGAGGACGGGGGGCGTCGGGAGCGGATTCGGGCGGGGCTGGAGAGGGGCGGGTTCGCGGGGGCGGTGGTGTTTTGCCGGTCGAGCCACCGGGTGATTCGGCCGTTGCTGGAGCCGTTGACGCGGGGGCGGCTGCCGGTGGTCATTTTGTATGATGATTGCCAGGGGCTGCCGGTGCATTCGATCAGTCTCAACAACACGGGCATGGGTTACGATGCGGTGCGGCATTTTTACCGGATGGGGCACCGGCGGATCACGGTGCTGGCGCCGCGTTCGTCGGAGAAACATCATCGGGACCGGGTGCGGGGTTGTGTGCTGGCGGCGTCGGAGGGCGGGTGTCGGGGAGTGATATTAAGTGTATTCAAAATAGGAGGACGCGCGGGGGGCGTTCCGGTGGCGGTAAGGCGGCATTTTGCGAACAGGGCAACACGACCGACAGCGGTGTTTGTGACGTTGTCGGGTTTGCTAAGGGGAGCGGGGCCGTTGTGGGAGCGACTGGGGTTGGAAGTGCCGGGGGATTTGTCGGTGATCGTGTGCAGCAGCAAGAGCCGGATGCCGGGACTGGAGGGCGCGGGATCGGTGGATACGATGCATCTGGACTTGGGGGCGCGGGTGGGGCGAATGGCGGCGCGCCAGTTGCAACGGCTACAGGCGGGCGAGGCGCTGGAGAAGAGCGTGCTGCTGGATGTGGTCCACAAAAGGCGCGGTTCGGTGGCGAAATTGGGTCGAAAGTCGGAAAGTCGAAAGTCGAAGGTTTGAAGGGCGTTATTGGTTGCTGCTTTTACGGATGCGGGCGGTTTGCGGGGAGGGGGCGCCGAGTGCCCGGGCGCAGGGGTGCGGGGAACTGCCACCGACATGCACGGTGAAGGCGCGCGGGTTGCGCGTGCGGCGGCCGTGGGTATCGACAAGGCGGATACGGTCGATGGGGATCGTGAAGTTGACGCGTCGGCTTTGTCCGGGGGCGAGGGTGACGCGGTGGAAGTCGGCGAGGTTTTGTTTGGGGATAGGGCCGTCGTCGGACGTGTCGAAGTCGGTCAGGTAAACTTGAACGATTTCGTTGCCGTCGCGGTCGCCGGTGTTGGTGAGGAGGACACTGCCGCGCAACGGTGTGTCGTTGCCGGGCGAATACACGGCGGGCGTTTGCAGGTCGGTGTAGGTGAAACGGGTGTAGGTGAGACCAAAGCCGAAGGGCCAGGCGGGGGTGCCTTCGAACCAACGGTGCGTGCGTCCGCGCATCGAGTAGTCGGCGTAGGGGGGGAGGTCGTTGATGTTTTCGTAAAAGGTGATTGGGAGGCGTCCGGAGGGCGAGGCGCGTCCGAGGAGGATGTCGGCGAGGGCACGACCGCCTTCCTGGCCGGGGTAACCGGTCCAGAGGATGGCTTCGACGTGGTCGGCGAGGGGGCCGAGCGAGAGGGCGCTGCCGCCAAAGAGGATGACGATGACGCGGGCTTTGCGTTTGATGAGGTTTTCCAGAAAGAGGCGTTGGGACGGAGGCAGGGAGATGTCGTCGCGGTCGCCGTGATGCGGAGAGGCAATGGCCTCGCCTTCCTCGCCTTCGAGCAGGGCGGTGAGGCCGAGGCAGGCAATGGTGACATCACACGCGGCGCAGTCGAACTCGGCCCATTCGAGGGTGTTTTGCTTGGGGGAGGAGAGGAGCGCGCCGGGGCGGTAATCGGCTCGGATGCCTTCGGGGAGCGCGGCGGCGAGGCCGTCGAGGAGGGTGATGGCGCGGGGGGGGAGTCCGTAGTAGTTACCGAGGAGGGCGTCTTGCGTGGTGGCGAGGGGGCCGGTGATGTAGAGGCTGCGGACGTTGGGGCGGAGGGGGAGGATGTTGTCGCGGTTTTTGAGGAGGACGCAGGAGGCGACGGCGGCTTCGTAGGCGAGGGCGGTGTGCGCAGGGCGGGCAACGATGGTCTCGGGGGGGGGGGGAGGGACCAGGGGTTGCGGTTGTCGTCGGCGGGGTCGAACATGCCGAGTTTGAAGCGGGCGCGGAGGTGGCGGGAGAGGGCGCGGTCGATGTCGGCTTCGGTGATGAGGCCGCGTTGAACGGCTTCGCCGAGCAACTCGAAGGTGGTGCCGCAGGCGAGGTCGCAGCCTTTGGTGAGGGCAAGGGCGGCGGATTCAACGGGGTCGGTCGTTATGCGGTGCGTCTCGTGGATGTCGCGCAGTGCCCAACAATCGGATACAACGTGACCATCGAATCCCCAGCGTTCGCGGAGGATGTCGAGGAGGAGGAATTGGCTGGCGCAGCAGGGTTCGTCGAGGGTGCGGTTGTAGGCGCCCATGACAGACTCAACGCGGGCGTGGCGGACGAGGTGTTCGAAGGCAGGGAGGTAGGAGTCCCAGAGGTCGTGCGGGGTGACGCGGGCGTTGAAGGTGTGGCGTTCGTTTTCGGGACCGGAGTGGACGGCGTAGTGCTTGGCGCAGGCGGCGAGTTTGAGGTGGGTGTCGGGGGTGTCGCCTTGGAGTCCGCGAACGAAGGTGGCGGCGAGCGTGGCGGTGAGGTGCGGGTCTTCGCCCCAGGTCTCCTGACCGCGTCCCCAGCGGGGGTCGCGGAAGAGGTTGATGTTGGGGGTCCAGAAGGTGAGGCCTTGGTATTGCTGGGTATAACTTTGGCGGGCGAGGGCGGCGTGGTGTTTGGCGCGGGCTTCGTCGGAGATGGCGGTGGCGACGCGGTGAATGAGGTCGGTGTCCCAGGTGGCGGCAAGGCCGATGATTTGGGGGAAGACGGTGGCGCGTCCGTTGCGAGCAACGCCGTGGAGGCATTCGTTCCAATAGTTGTAGGCGGGGATGCCAAGGCGCGGGATGGCGGCGGCACCGTGCTCCATTTGCGAGACTTTTTCGGCGAGGGTGAGGCGGGCAACGAGGTCGTGGACGCGTTCGTCGAGCGGGAGGTCGGGGTCGCGGAAGGGGGGCGGCATCGGCGCGGCGTCGGCGGTAGTATCGGTGGGTGCGGAGGTGGATGCGGTGATCATGATTGGCGGAAGTGGTTGGTGAGAGAGGCTGCGTTCACAGTGCGCCACGACGGTTTTCGAGTGCGTTGCGGATGACGGCGGAGCGAGCACGAGTCAGTGGATAAAAGCAGGCCGCTGTCATCGCGATGCTCCAGATGACGAGCGGGAGGATGAGATAAACGACAAACATGCGTTGAACAACGTCGGCAGGTTGGGCGTCGAGTCTGGCATTGAAGCCGGAGAGTTGCAGGACGAGTCCGCCAATGCCCATGGAAGCCGTGAACGCCACTTTGATAAACCATGAGTAGAAGGAGTTGATCGAGCCTTCGCGACGGCGCGTGGTATGCAGTTCATCGTAATCCGCAACGTCGGCTTTCATGGAGGGCAGGAATATCCAGATGGCTGAGATGGCGCATGACTCAAAGACGCCGGGAATGATTTGCAGGTAGGGGTTGGTGGGAGTCATGAGGAACCAGTTGAGGAGGTGACCGGTCATGCTGGTGCCGAGCATGACCATGACGACGGTACATTTGTCGAAGCGTTCACCGAGCCATGTGAAAAATGGGATGGCAGCAATGCCCGCTGTTACCGTGATGGTGGCTTTCCATCCGAGGATGGCGGCTCCAAGGGCAAGGTCGCCCTGGCAGGCGTAGTAGAAATTCACATACTGGCCGAGGCTGGCAATCGAAGTGGTGCCGAGGACCAGGAAGAAGGAGATGCAGATGAGCGCCCGGAGGGGAGAGCAGCGGGCGGACTCCCTGATGCTTTGCCAGAAGGGATCGCGGGCCTGGGCGGCGGCTTCGGGTTTATAGTAGCGTTCTTTTACGAAGAGGGCGGGCAGGAGGCCGAAGCAGAGAATGCAAAGCGCAATGAGCCAGCAGGTGATGCGCATGCCGATGACGGTGGGCTTTTCGTCGGTATCAGGATTTGAGATACGGACAAGGAGGGGTTGAATCGTGGAGAGGATTCTGGTGGCGAGGGGGCCACGGTTGGCGAGGGCGTCGGGGGTGTTGGCGGCTACGGTGCCGAGAAGGATGACGATGGAGAGAAGCCAGCCGCCGGCGAGCGTGGAGAGTTTGCCAAAGAGAGCCATCCAGGCAGCGAGGCGGGTGCGTTCGTCGTAGTTGGGAGTAAGCTCAAGCTGGAGTCCGTAGTAGGGCATGGACCAGAATGTGAAGCAGGTGAAAAACGCCAGTCCAACGACTGTCAGATAAATAGCGCGGCCAGTGTCTCCGAAGAAATCGGGAATGTGCCATAAAAGTGGATACATGCATGCCGTGGCAAGGGCTCCGACAAATATGAACGGACGGCGGCGGCCCCAGCGGGTGCGGGCATTGTCCGATATGTTGCCCATGATGGGATCGGTGATGGCGTCCCACGCGCGGAGAGTCATCAGGATAATGCCAAGGACAAGTGGCTCCATGCCGAGGCCGATGTTGAAGACCGGCATCCAGAGCGTGTTGATCATGAAACTAGTGGCGACGTAGTCCATGTTCACACCGGCGGCGAAAGCGATTTTTTGCGGAAACGGGATGCGGTCGCTTTGGGCAATGAGAGACATGCGCGGAAGGATGACGGCGGGGGGGGGGGGGGGATCGGGGTGGGTTCGCGCATCCGCTCAGAGCGGCAGACGGAGGAGTTCGGACGGGGCGCCGATGTCGTCATCTGCCATGCCGTCTTCCCACGCGCCGCGGTCGCGTCCGCCGGGCCATGTGGTGATGCGGTCGGGCCAGCCTTGGCGGGCCGGATAATCGCTGCCGCTGTCTTTGCCGGGAGTGCCGGGACGCAGACGCAGGTCGCGTTTTTCGTCAGGGGTGCCGACGTTGGCGGCACCGCGTCCGGGGTGCGTGAAATGCTGGACCAGTTGGGTGTCGGTGATGGCGTCTTTTTCGGTGGCGGGTCTGTCGATGTTGTAGAGGTTGGCCTCCCAGTGGTTGTCACCGCCGTCGTCGTCACGGGTTGCTCCGCGAAATGTGATGTTGGCCTTGGGTGAGTGCGAAAAAAAGATGTTGTTGACGAAGTCGTAGCCATGCCAGCGGTCAGGGGTAGCGTCGTCAGTTTTTTCCCACACGTTGTAGGAGTTTGCATAAAAGGTGTTGTGGTAAAACTTGATGTTTTCGGACTTCCCGGCCCAGTTGACGCCGCTCTTGATGCCGAATCCGTTATTTTTCGTCGCCGGATTCATGGCGGTCTGGAAGCGCGTGCTTTCGGCCACGTTGCGATAGATGTAGATGGGGCCGGGAGTGTTGGTGGTGACACTGATGCCGGTCCATGCGCCGTAGATGTGATTGTTGAAAAACTCGATATTTGCGGACCAGGGGGACTCCAGCTCGATGCCGTCGTCGATGATGTGTCCGAGGGTGTTGTGATGGATGCGGACGCGGTTCCCGCGAACAGCCATGCCATCCCATTGTCCTAGGATCAGGTTTTCACGGATTTCGCTGTCTTCCAAGTTTTCGAGTTGGAGGCCGAATCCTTGCCAAGGGCCTTCGAAGCGGGCGCGGGTGTAGGTGCCGATTTCGTGCGTGTATCCGCCGTGCCATTGCCATTCGTCGGGGATGCCGTTGAGGATGCGAACGCGTGAGATGAGAATATGGGAGGCAATGGCGGTCTTGCTCCGGGAGTCGATGCCATTCCAGCAATTGCGGATGGTGACGTTGTTGATCTCGACGTGCGAAAGGGATTTTTCGGCGGCGGTGAGACGGATGCCGGCGGTGCCGCCGTTGCGGATTTCGAGCGAGCGGATGCGGATGTGACTCTGGCTGGCAAGGTCGATGACGGCGAGGGCGCGTCCGATGTTGAGGCCGATATGGTTGGGGTCTTGGTCTTCGGCGAGTTTCACGTAAACGTGTTGGTTGTTGCGGAAAATGCCTTCGCCACGCGGGGCGACTTTGAGTCCCTTGAGGCTGGCGTAGGTGGCTAGGAGGCGGGCGCAGCCGTGATTGCCGGGTGTGCCGGCGCGGGAGGCCCAGGTGTTCACGCCGGGAATTGTGATGCCGGTGATGGGAAGCGCAGCGCGATAGCAGGTCAGGTTGAGGGCTTTGTCAGTGAAGAGCGTCCATCGTTGATTCGAGGAGGAGGTTTGCTGAAGTGCAGGGTCGGCACCGTCGATGATGGTTTGCGGGCCGTGGCCTTCGAGGGTGATGGGAGCGTCGATAAGTCCTGATTTTTTGAATACAATATTTTCGTGGTAAAGGCCGGGCGCGATTTTTACGGTGTCGCCCGGAGCGGCGGCATCGAGCGCAGCTTGGATGGTGGTGTGGGGCTGGCGTTCGCCGTCGGCACGTTCGAGCACGATGGCAGCAGCGGCGGCGGGCGCGGCAGGTGGCGCGGCGGGTGCGGACACGGCAAGTGTCGCGAGGAAAATCGTGGCGAGGTGGTAGTGGCTGTTTTTTGGTTTTCTCATTTGAAATGGGGGCATTCTGGTTTTTTTTTGGATTATTTTTCTCACGCAGAGACGCAGAGGCGCAGAGCGGAAAATAAAAACAGGCAGGTTTTCTCTCCTCTTTGCTTCGCGTTGCTTTTTCTCTGTTCGCGTAGCTGCGTGAGATTCCGATTTCGCAACCGGGTGTCAGCGGTCATAACGCCAGAAGATCGAATCGGGGGAGGTGCTGTGCTTATTGACCATGTCGGCTCTGGAGATGCGTTGCACGTGGGCGTCAACAAAGACGACGTTGATGGCGTTGCCGTGCGGGTAAAGGGGCTGGGAGGTGGAAGATTCCTGAATGTCGGCATGGCCGATGGTCAGCTTGTAATTGCTGTTGGGGGCTTGATTGATGGCGCCGTCCATGAAGAGCGCAGTGCGTGAGGGTGAGGGGAAAACGGCTCCGGGGGGCATGTGGAGGCCGGGGTCGAAACCGTGCGCGTTGTTGTCGGGGCCGCCTGTATTGCCTGTGCCGCTTGAGGCGTGAAGGTTCATCGAAAAGGTGCGGTCAAAGCGTTTTCCGGCTTCGTCGGCGGCAGCGGGGGCACGGAGTCTGAACGAGGAATCACAGCGCATGACGGAGGGTTGGCCGGGTGTCCAATCGGTGTGTTGGATGGAGAGGTAGGGGGCAATGGATCCTCGTGTCGCGGGCAGGAAGTGCCAGCGTTGGTTGTAGGGCATCCTGCGGTGGTCTTCCGCATACAGCAGAGCGGCGGTCGCGAGTTGTTTGAGGTTGCTGGCGCATTTGGCGGCGGCGGCGGTTTCGCGAACTTTGCCGACTGTCGGTATCATGATGGCGGCCAGAATGCCAATGATCGCTATGACGGTCAGCAGTTCGATGAGCGTGAACCCGGATGCGCGGGCGTGGCCGGATGCGCAGGAGGGGGGAGGGGGGGGGAACATGTGGAAGGGGGAAATGTGTTTATCGGTTGCGTCGTGTCAGGCGCACTGTGGCCAGCAAGACGAGGGTCGCAATGCCAGTGACGAGGGAGGCGGTGTGGGGTTCGGGAATGACGGAAACGACGTCGTCCCATGTGGTGGCGATCACGAGGTTGTTCACGAAATATTGATCGGCCGGCTCGTTGCTGGCTCCACGAAATCCGATGCTGCTGATCGAGGTGAGGCCGCTGCTCGATACGGTGCCGAAGGGTGTGGCGAAATCCGCCGCCGTCGTCGGATTGATCCACCATTTGAGGGTGTCGAATGCCTTGTCGCTTCCGGGCACGCTCTTGGTATAAGCGACCACGAGTTGGTAGCTGGTATTGTTGACGACGGCGGGGCCGATGGAAGTGAGTCCGGCTATGTTGCTCAGCCGGGCGATGAGTTTGCCTGAAGCCATGCCGACATTAAGGCGTGAGGGGCCGTGGTTGCCGCTGCCCACGGTATTGTCGAGCCAAAGGGCGAAGAAGTCATTACCTTCGTGGCCGGTCGCAGTGAGGGTCATGCTGACGAAGAGGGCATCACCGCTCTGCGTTGCGAAGGTGCGGTAAGCGAGTTCGTCCTTGTTGGGAGCGGTGTCGGAGCCGTTTCCAAAGGTGACGCCGGAACCGCTGGCAGATGTCGTGGCGACGGCGTCGGCGGTCCAGTTGCTTGTCCAGCCGGAGCCTCCAGATGCGTCGTTGAGTGGGGAGCTGGCATCGTAGGAGAAGGAATCCGAGGCAATGATTGCGGCTGCGAGTTGGGTTGATATTACAGGGCTGGCAGCGAGGAGGAATCCGGCGAGGCCGACTCGGAGGAAACGGACAGATTTGAGCGAGTTGTTGTTCATGGGGGGAGGCGGGTGATGGTGATGGAGACCGAGAGTGTCGGCACCGGAACAGCGTTATCGGCGATAGACAATCGCGGCGTAATTATACACGTTGAAAAACCTATGGCTCAACTGGTGACAATTCGTGAGGTGGCGGCGGCGGCGGGAGTGCATTTTACGACGGCGTCGCTGGCATTGCGCAATAGTCCGACGTTGCGGGCGGCGACGCGCGAGCGGGTGCAGGAGGCGGCGCGGCGGCTGGGCTACCAGACCAATCCGATGGTGGCGGCATTGATGGCCACGGTACGCGCGGGGCAGCATCCGCGCAATCATCCGACGCTGGGGTATCTGACAAACTGGGAAACGCCAGAAGGGTGGCGCGAGGTGCTGGCGCACCGGGAATTTTTTGCGGGAGCGAAGCAGCGGGCGGAATCAATGGGCTATCGTCTGGCACATTTTCATCTGGGGCGCACGGGAATGTCACCGGAGCGGTGGAACACGGTGTTGCAAACGCGGGCGATCACGGGGCTGGTGCTGGCGTCGTTCGACAAGGTCAGGCCGCTACCGCTGGACTGGTCGCGATATTGCGCGGTGCGGATCGACCCCAACCCGCCGGAACCGCGTCTGGATGTGGTGACGAATAATCAGGCGCAGGTGGCGCAACTGGGGTTTCAGCGGATGCACGAGCGCGGATACAAGCGGATCGGGCTGGCTGTGCAGCGGCTGTGGGATGAACGGCTGGATCACCGGTTCCGTTCGGGATACCTGACGGCGCAATCGGTATTGGGGATCGGGATACGGAGCCGGGTGCCGTTGTTTTTGTCGGACGAGTGGACGCAGGAGGGGTTTGCACGGTGGTTGCGCGAAACGCGGCCCGATGCGGTGATGACCGTGGACCCGTTGTATGTGCGTCCATGGTTGCGCGCGTTGGGGTTGCGGGTGCCGGAGGACATCGGTTATCTCAATCTGGATGTGAGCGAGGATGATCCCATGGGCGAGGTAGCGGGTGTGCGTCAAAATCACACGCTGGTGAGCGCGCGCGCGGTGGAGTTGTTGATTGGGAAATTGCAACGCAACGAGCGCGGCGTGCCGGTGGTGCCATCGGTGACGCTGGTGGAGGGAACGTGGGTGGAGGGGCGGAGTATCCGATAATAGGATACTAATGAGGCATGCGAAATATGCGGCCTATTGGGTTAGCCAGCTCAAGGGACGTTCGGTCCAGGGGTAGCTGACGGCGTTGCGGGTGAATTTGGTTTGCGCACGGTCGAGCGTGGCGGTGTGGGCGTCGAGGAAGACGACGTTCATCTTGGTTTTTTGCACGTGGATGAATTGCACATCAGGGTCTTGGCCGTTCCGGTTCCAGGGGTTGGCGTAGTCGTTGTTTACCGCAGAGCCTTCGTCGGCAAAGAGGATGACTTTGCTGGGGTTTTGGATGTCGGTGAAATATTGCTGCGGGAGGGTCTCCACGGGGAGCGCAATGGCGGGGTTGATGCCAATGCTGGGGCCGGCTTTGTTTTGCTCCCATTGCGTGGGGAATTTTGTGGGATAGGCGGCCCATGTCGCAGGGCAGGCCAGGTGTTTTCCGTAACGGAGTTGTTTTTCCGTGAGGTTGAGATACGGGGCTAGTTTGCTTGTCCAGGAGGTTTCTTGCAGGTCGCCTTTGTCAACGTGGCCCATGGCAATCTGTTGTTTGTTTTCGGATACGTAGATCAGATGTGTGAGGGCGAGTTGACGAAGATTGCTGAGGCACTGGGTGGTGCGGGCGCGGTCCATGACGCGTCCGTAACCGATGAAGGACAGGGCGGCGAGGATGCCGATGATGGCTATGACGGTAAGCAGTTCGATCAGCGTGAAGGCGGCGCTCTTCGCGCGAAAAGCTGAAAATTGAAAAGTTGAAAAGCTAAAATGGGAGGAGGTGGATTTCATGGCGTGTGAGTGAAGGGGG
>NZ_ABEA03000167.1 GCF_000171235.2 Geminisphaera colitermitum TAV2
ATGGTGGTGTTGCCCGCAATGGTGCCGCCAATAAGCGAGGAGGGCGGGCGTCCGCAGGCGGCGCAGGCGCGGGCGATGAGCGGCGGCAGGGTTTCTTCGATCAGGGCGGTACGCAGGGCGGCGAGGGTTGCCGGTGTAGAGGCGGCTTGGATACGCGTGAGGACGTTGTCGCCGAGGCGGATTTGCGCATTGAAGCCGCCGGCGCGCGCCAGCACTTCGCCAGTGGCGGGATCGGCAAGGAGGACGACCACGGTGGTCGTGCCGATGTCGATGGCAAACACGGTGGCGGGGGGGGGGGGGGGGGCGGGGCTTCGCCCCGAACGTCCAACGTCCAACATCGAACATCCAACATCCAATGTGTTGGGTTGCGAGGCGTGCCAGAGGGGATCGAGGTCGAACGTTGTGTCGATGACGAAGGTTTCGCCGACCTGCGGAGCGGTGTCGAGGTGCCCGTGCGCAGGGATGCGGATGAGGGGGGGGGGGGGGGAGGAGGGGATGTCCGCCGACGGCGGCAGGCTCATGCGGCAGGCGCGGACTTTGGCGGGCGCGGCAGGCGTGGCGGTTATGGTTTGGTCTCCGTCGCGCAAGGAGCCTTCGAGGAGTTCGACTTGGCAGCCGCGGCAGAGTCCGCGGCGTCCGCAACGGGTGTTGAGCGTGATGCCGTGCGCGGCGAGCACTTCGTCAAGGGCGCGGTCTTCGTCGCCGGAACGAAACGGCAGGGCGCGGCGCTGGCCGTCGGGTTGCGCGATAAAAAGCGCAGGATGAGAGGTCATGGCTGGAGAGGTGGCGGCTGGGCGCGCAGGATGTCGGTGGTCACCGTGTGCGTGATGCGCTGGCCGGGGGGGACGATGAGGAAGCGTTGTTCATCCCAATGGCCGGTGAGCAGGTCGCGCAGCAGGGCAGGGTCGCCGGCGGGGTGTGAGTAGTCCCATTTCAGATACTCGGCGCAGCGGCGGGCGTAGTCGGCCTCGGTAGCGGCGGCGGGGGTGCCGAGGTCGAGATAGACGGCGGGGCCGCCGGTGGCGGTCCAGTGTTCGCGTTCGGATTCGATTAAAAATTCGATGTCATCAGGTTCGAAACGGTCGGCCAGTTCGGCGCGCATTTTGTCGATGCGGTCGGGGCCGGGGACGCGGCGGGCCCGGTTCCATCCGGGCGTGTAGTAGTGGCAGCCGGGGCAGCGGGCCTGGTGTTCGGCGTAGCGTTCCTTGCTGCCGAAAAAGAAGGTGATGCAGTCGTGCGCGCGCGGGATGACGAGTGGGATGTCGCGCGCCATGAGGCCATCGGTGCCGAGTCCGCATAGGCCGTAAACGAACACGATGGCGTCGGGTCGCTCAGTGGAGGGTGCGGCAGAGAGTTCGTCGATGTCGGCCTGCAAGGTGGTTCGCAACACGTCGGGGCGGTCGTGCAAGCCGATGTCGTGAAAGCGGCGCGAAATAATCTCCGCCAGCGGCGGCGGCGCAGGGGGAGCGGGGACGGCGGAGGCCGTCAGCATGGCGATTTCGTCCTCCATGACCGAACAGGCGACGAGTGCGATGCGACGAGTGCGATGCGGCGGGATTTGTGCGTGTGCGTCGGGCATGGAATTCGTGGCAGGCGGCGGGTGGAGTGTCGGTTTTGCGCGCGGAGGAAGTGTCAGCGTTTGAGTGTATCCGTTTTTTTATTTCCGCCCATGCGATACTGGCGTGGCGTCATGGCTTTCAAGTCACGGAAAACGTGGGTGAAATAACTTTGGTCGCAAAATCCGCAGGCGGCGGCGATGTCGGCGAGCGAGTTTTCGGTGCGACGCAGGAGTTCGCAGGCGGTTTCGATGCGGAGGTGGCGCAATTGTTCGCTGAACGACATGCCGGTGTGGGCGCGGAGCAGGAAGGCGAAGTGCCCGGGGGAGACGCCGATGTGGCATGCGACCTCTTCACGCGTGACATCGCGGTCGAGCTGGCTGCGCATGAAGTCGAGCGCCTTGATGATGCGCTCCGGCGTGCCGGCGCTGCGTCCGTGGCTCTCCACGGCGGAAAAAATGCGCTCGAAGGCGTCGCACAACCATGCGGACAAATCCTCGTCGTCATCAATGGTGGCGAGTTCGGCGAGATGGCGGAAGTGCAGGCCGAGCACTTCCGTCTGCGCGACGCCGGCCTGCACCGAGGCGCGCGCCATCATGACAACGAGTTCGAGCAGCAGTCCTTTGAGCAATTCGCCATGCGCCCCTTGCTCGCCGCCCGCGGTGTAGATGTGGACGAGGATGAGGTTGATGATTTTGCGCGCAGCGGGACGGTCGCCGCGCAGGAGGGCGGCAAAGAGGTCGGGTTCGCGCAACAAATAGAGTTCACGGATGGCGTCGTAGGGGCGGTCCGGGTCCATCGGCACGGGGGGGAAGTCGGAGATGATGGATGCGCGGGGCATTTTTTTTACGATCTGGCTGCCCGACATGGATTTGAACCATGACTAGGCGAGTCAAAGTCGCCTGTGCTGCCATTACACCATCGGGCAAAGAGATCCTCGATTTTCGAGGGGCGATGAGGGTGTTGGGGATTTCGCAGGTTCGTCAACCGGGAAAATTCCGCCTGGGAGCGCCGGGCCCCAACTCGGCATCGTGCTGATGGCACGGGGTGGCAACGGTGCCGGGCGGGGGTCCGGCGCTCCCAGGCGGAGAGGCAACGTTGCGGGCGGGACGCCCGCGCCACATGTAGGGGCTTCGCTTGCGAAGCCCGCGAATTTGCAAGTGTGGCTCCGTCCGGCAGGCGCGGGCGTCGCAAGCGACGCCCCTACGTGCGGGCGGGACGCCCGCGCCATAGCGTAGCGCAGGCATTCTGCCTGCAAGTCAGTCTATTGCGCGAAGCGCCGCCTTCCCAAATAACAGAATCAGCAAAAAGCAGAAGAGAGCACCGCGCTTCGCGCAACCTATGGATTGCAGGCGAGACGCCTGCGCTACGGGAAGCACGTTGCGGGCGGGACGCCCGCACCACTTTTATTGCCAACCCCAACCCCAATCCGGCGGTGCTTCGCACCGTCCGCGTGAGGCAAAAACTATTTTCAAAATATTTTCTATTTTAACCCATTGATTACTAGCGATTGATTCCAGAAGTCAGGTCTTTGCCCGACTTCACCGACCCTTTGATGTGTTACGGTCTGCCCTTCACTTCTGTATCGCGCTGCTCGCTCTCCGCAACATGCCCAACCGCAACACCACTTCCGCAACGACTTCCGCAAGCGTCGCGCTGTGGTTTGCCTCGGAAGATGCAAGAGGGATGTTACGTAAGTCATTGGTAGTTAAAAAATATCACCCCCCCCCCCACACACACTGAATAAATTTAACTAATCGGAAAGCCGGTCCGGCCCCCCGGCGCGGCGACCGAGGACGCCCGCCCGCCCGGCGGGGATGCCCGCGCACGCAACGGGGGTTCCCGGAGGCGAAGCGGACATTCCCGCTTCCGCTGCGGACATCCCCGGAAGCCTTCCGGACTCTCCCGGAGACTTTCCGGACATCCCCGGAGACTTTCCGAACATGTTCGGAGACATTCCGGGAAAGTCCGGGACCCCGAACGGCTCTCCCGACTCCCCTCCGGCTCCCCCCGATTGGCCTGCGGACTTCCCCGGAAACCCTCCGGACATTCCCGATTTCTTTCCGGGAAAGTTCGGAAAGCTTCCGGGAAAGCCATCTCCCCCCTGCGCCCCGCCCCCGTTGAAACAGTGAAACAGTGAACAATGAACAGTGAAACAGTGAAATAACCATGGATACACACACGACAAAGACACGCACCGCCGCCCTGCTGGCGGCTGCAATGATAACGCTGGGGGCCGCGACAACGGCCTTCGCCGTAACTCCAGGATCGCAGCTCATCACCATGCCGACCGTGACGGTCGGCGACATCGGCAATGCCGCCGATTCGACTGGCTACGGTTCTGTGAGCTACGAGTATCAGATCGGGACGTATGAGGTGACGAACGGGCAATATGCGGCGTTTTTGAATGCTGTGGATAGCACCGGTGCGAACACGTATAATCTCTACAACAGCTACATGAGTAGCAGCAGCTATGGAGGCATCACGTGGAACGGAACGTCCTACGTGGTGAAGGCGGGGTCCGACCTGAAGCCGGTGGTTTACGTGTCATTTTATGATGCGGCGCGGTTCACGAACTGGCTGACGAGCGGGGACACGGAGAACGGTCTTTACGTATTCAGTGCGGACGGTTGGACGATCACGGATAATCCGGACCATGCAGCCAGCAGCGGCTGGGCAGTGGCGAGCGAGGACGAGTGGTATAAGGCAGCGTATTATGATCCGAATAAAGGAGGAGCCGGAGGCTATTGGGCATATCCGACGCAGAGCGATAGTATTAGTGGCAGTCAGGCTAATTACCGATGATAGTAGGCAGTTTTGCCGAGAACACGTACGGGACATTCGATCAGGGGGGTAACGTTTATGAGTGGAATGATACGCTTATAAACGGAACTGACCGTGGGGTGCGTGGCGGCTCGTTCAGCAGCTACGGCGGTGACCACCTCGCCTCTTCGGTCCGCACCAGCATCGATCCCGCCCTCGAGGACAGCAACGTCGGTTTTCGTGTGGTGTCGTTGCTCAGCCAAGTGCCCGAGCCTGGGACGTATGCGGCGCTGGCCGGGCTGGCGATGTTGGTTTACGCCGCGCTGCGCCGCCGCTGATTGGTAACGGAGGGCGGGTCTCCCGACCCGCCAGACGCGGCGCAGCCGCGCCCATCCGAAAAGACGGAAGGGCGGTGCTGCGCACCGTCGGCGGGTCGGGAGACCCGCCCTCCATAGGTAACGAGGAGCGGCGGCATCCTGCCGCCGCTCCGTCGCAAGTTTTGCAGGGCGTAGAATGGGAGTGGAACGGTGGACATGGGGTGGCGGATTGTCATGAGGCAATCTCGGGTTTGAGGGCGATGACTTCGTAGAGGGATTTGTCGGCGTCGTAGCGGCGGACGGTTTGTTTGCGAAGCGAGAGGATGGCGTAACGTCCAGCGAGGGCGTCGCGGATTTTGTCCTCGGTGAAATATTGCCGGGGCACGGCATCGTCGCCTTCGGTCGTGAGTTCCCACGAGGTGGGATCTGGCGGGGCGCCGCGTTCGTCGTAGGCGTTGAGACGAAAGGCAAAAAGTCCTCCAGATCGGAGACGGGCGTGGATCGCGGCAAAAATCTTCAGCGTGTCCTCGCGGGTGAAGTAGTGCAGCGAGAGACTGGCTACAATGAGGTGCCAGCCAACCGCAGCGGCATCGTAAAAAGCGGAGGCAGGGGGGGGAGGGGGGAGCGGCAGGACTTGATCGAGGTCTCGCAGGTCCGCGCGCAGGTGGCGGGCCGCGGGGTTGCGGCGGCGGGAGAGTTCGAGGGCGTTGGCGGAGTGGTCGAGGGCGGTGACGTCATAACCCCGGGTCAGAAGATACGCGGTGTCGTGCCCTGCTCCACAACCGAGGTCGAGCGCACGCAGGGGGGAGGGAGGGGTCGGAGATTCGGCAGGATTGGGTTGGAAAGCGTCTTCCAGCCAGGGCGCAAGCCAAGGGGTGAGTTTCACGTTGCGGGGCGCGGCGGGAGTGTGGAGGGCGTCGGCGTAGCGGCGTTCCCAGATTTCGACGGGAGGATTCATGGAGATTGGTCCGAGCGATCGGGCGCGGGCTATTTTGCGATGTTTCTTGGATTGATGCCTTGGCCCAGAGTGAAGGTGGCGCCGACCGCGCCAACGACGGCATGTTTTCGGTCGAGACCGAGATTGGATCGAAAACGCCAGACCGACTCGATGCCGGTGCAGTGGGCGCCGATGTAGTGGTCAACGCCATACACGGAGAGTTTTTCAGCGGTCCATTCCCAGGTCTGGTCTGTGGCGGCGAAGACGTGGATGCCGCCGATCAGCGCGTGGATGCGCGCCGGGCGGATGAAAGAGCGGGCGTAGTCGAGCGTGTTGACGACCCCGGCGTGGCCGCAGCCGAAGAGGGCGACCAGGCCCTGTTCGGTGTCGAAAATCAGCGCCTGGTCCTCGGGGACGTTGTCCTCGACCGTGCCGGCGGGCGTCCTGACTTTTCCGATACTGCCCCAGTTGCGCTCGGGATATTTTCTCGGCACCGGGCCGGTGAGCCAGATGCCAGGGTGAAGCTGCACTGGCTTGTCATGGATAATGAATACGCCGCCAGTTTTTTCGTAGGCGGGCTTGATCGGGATGAGCGTATTGTCCTCCGTGTCGTCGTCGCCGGAGGTGCGAGGGTAGAAAATGCCTTCGCCGACATGGACGCGGGCGAGGGCACCGGGAGCGTTTTTATCCAGCACCGATTTTCGGAGCGTGAGCAGGCCGCCGATGTGGTCCCAGTGATTGTGGGTGATGATGATTTCGGGCACGTCGGTCAGGTCGATGCCGAGAGTGCGGGCGTTTTCGAGCACGAGGTCGGGATGCGCGCCGGTGTCGAAGAGGATGCGGCGGCCGTCCGCTTCGACGAGGGCGGCGAAGCCCCATTCGCCGAGTTCGCGGCCGTCGGCCAGCATGGTGGAGAGGATCGTGATCTTGAGAGAACGGATGCGGGCGGCATCGGGAGCGGAGGTTGAGGGAAGGACCGGAGTGGCGAAGGAGAGGAACAGGGAAACGAGCAGGAGGCGGGTCGGTGTCATGTGGTATGGTGGGAGTGAAAAATTGGACCGATGAGGGAAAGCGGGCCGATGGGAAGGGAGAGACTTTAGTTCTGAGCGACGATTTCGCGGGTGGTCATCTGCGGGTAGTCGCGTTCGAGGATGCCGCCGGGTGACAGGAATCGGTCGCGGACGCCGGTCCATCCGCCAAAGGCGTCGTCAATGGAAATGATTTCGAGAGTGGCGAAGGAGGCGGCGTGTTTACGCGCAACTTCGGGGTTGGTCGGCCGGTAGTGGTGACGGGCGGCGATCTCCTGCGCCTTGGGGTCGTAGAGATAAATCAAATACGATGCGGTGACGCGGGTGGTGCCGTGTTTTTCCACGTTTTTGTCGAGCCAGGCAACGGGGAGATCGACCCGGAGGCTGACGGGCGGCGCGACAATCTCGAAGCGGGAACCGTCGGAAGCGCTCAGGCGGGCGCGGGCTTCGCTTTCGAGAACGAGGAGCACGTCGCCAGTGCTTTTTTGCGTGAAGGTGGCAAGGGAGCCGGCAGAGGTGGAGTTGAGCACGGGGACTTGGGCGTAGAGTTTTAAGATGGTGTCGCGGGCGGCGGCTTCGTTGTTGCCAGTCTGCCGGAGCGCGGAGGCCCAGGCGGCAAGGTAGGTCCACTGGCCGACGCTGTCACGCTTGGGGTCGGGCGTGATGACCGAGACGCCGGGTTTCACCAGGTCGGACCAGTCGCGGATGGCCTTGGGGTTTCCTTTGCGGACGAGAAACACAACGGTGGTCGTGAAGGGGACGCTGTTGTTGGGCAGGCGGGTGCGCCAGTCGGCGGGAAGGAGGTTGCCGGGGGTGGAGAGAAGGTCGATGGCTCCGGGATGATCGAGGATGACGAGGTCAGCATCGGAGCTTGCGCCACCGCCGAGCAGGGTGCGGGTTTGGGCAAAGGTGGAACCGTGGGTGCCGTTGACGGTGAGGCTATAGCTGGTCTTTTTCACCCATTCCTTGCCGAAGATTTTGTTGATCTCGGCGAAGAGGTCGCGCGTGGTGCCGAAGGAGGCGTTCTGGATGGTGACCACGCGGTCTTTTGGAGGAACGGAGGAGACGTCGATTTGTGTCCAGCGGCTGTCCACTCCAAAAGCGCCTTCGCCATTGCAGCAAGCGGCGGCGCGGGCGTGTGGGTATGTGGCAGGGGTGAAGGCAAGAAGGAGCGTGAATAGGATGCGGCGGAGGTGTTTCATGGTGGTAGTGTAATGATGGATACGTAGTGGAGAGAGAAACGGGGGGAGGGGGGGGAGAGTGAAAAAGTCCCCCCCCCCCCCGGAGACTGCGACGTTCACCGGGGGGGGGGGGAGGACAACGGACATACACGTTGTGTCAAAACACCGCCGTTTTAGAAACGGTAGGTGAACTTGCCTTGGATGCCGAGGCGCTCGGCAGGAACGAGGTAGGGAGTGGGATTGATGATGCCGCCGGGACCGCCGGCGGGCGTCCAGTTCTTCTCGTTGGTGACATTGAGGATATCGATGTCGAGTCGCCATTTCCTGGCGGCGTAGAAGGCGCCGAGGTCAATGGAGTGCTGGGTGGGCACTTTGATGCTGCCGGCATCATTGACGTTCCAGGAAGAGGTGATCCAGGCGTTGGCCTTGAGACCGAAACCGTTGTCGAAACGGTAGGCGACCCATGCGTTGGCGCTGTTGAGCGGCGAGAACGGGAAGCGGCCTCCGGTTTTTTCGTAGCTGGCGTCGATGTAGCTGTAGTTGGCGCCGAGGGCGAGGTTGACCGTGGGTTGATAGGTGGCGGCGAGTTCCAGCCCTTCGTAGATGAGGTTGTAAGTGCTCGGATCGCCACCGATGAGGTTGGCGGCGGGAATCTGTCGGGTCTGGTGGAACCAGGCGGCGCTGGCGAAGAGCTTGTTCGGGATGAGCTCGAACTTGACGCCGAGTTCGAAGAGTTCGCTTTTCACATCGAAGTAAGAATCGGAGAGGGTGTTTCCGGAGCCGGTGAAACCCTGCGTCTGGCAGCAGCCGCAATCCTGACTGGAGATGTTGTAGTCGTAGGTGAAATACGTGCTGGCCCAGCGGATGGGACGGAAGGCGATGCTGGTGTTGATGTCGCCGTTCCATGCGGTGGCGGAGTCGTCGGTGTTGAGTCCGGCATAAAAGCCGTCGTTGACGAGGCGCTTGGTGAGGGCGTTGGTGGTGATCGAATCGTCCACGTAGGAGAGGCGGCCGCCGAGGCGCCAGGTCCACTTCTCGTCGATGTCGAATTTATGTTCGCTGAAGAGGTTGGTGGTCTTGAGCGTGTTGATGCGAGCTTCGCCACCGGCGAGGCCGGGGCCGAGACCGGCGGGGCCTCCGGCGGCGATGCCCTCGTAACCATTGCCCGTGCGCCAAGTGGGCGTCCATGTAAGCCAGCCGTAAGTGGGGGAGTAGATAATGGCGTGTTTGCCGTCCGGGTGGACACTGTTGGGCGTGCCGGTGCCGGGGCCGCGGTTGAAGAGGTTTTCGGTGATACCAAGGCCGGCGCCGGTGCTGAGGGAGCCGCCTTGGGTGGCGTCGGCGTTGGGCACGGGGTTGGCCTGGTCAGCCACGGCGGCAACGTTGCAGGTGTTTTCAAGCCAGCGATAGGAGACGCCGCTGTTGCTCTGGTGGCGGATGTTTTTGCCAAAGAGTTCAAACTCCTTGTCGGAGAGGAGTTCGAAGCGCGATTCGACGAGTTTGTTGATGTGACCGCCTGTGCTGAAGTCGTGGGTGGTCTGCTGGTTGTCGCTGTATTGGAAGATGGTGTTGTTGCGGAGGGTGAAGGTGTCGTTGAGCTTCACGCTGGAGATGACTTGAGCGATATATTCGTCCGCATCGTTGCTGGCCTCATCGCTATAGATTGTTTGATCCCCCCTGATTTTGACATCGTGCGGATTCTGGATTGTCCAGCCGGTGATGGTGGCGGGGTTAGTCGGGCTGTTGGCGGCTTGCCCACCCGCGCCATAATTGATGGTCGGAACGGCGGTGCCGGCACGGTACACCCAGTTGTCGATCAGATTTTGCGAGAGGCGATTGATGCCATTGGGGATGGCACCTTCAGATTGAGTATAGGAGAAGTTGGCGTCAACGGTGACCTTGGAATTGGGACGCCAAGCGACGGCGCCGAAGATGTCCTTGGAGTCGGCTTCCGAGTTGCCCCAGTAGAGATCCGCTTCGGCTTGGAGGAGGCTGAAGCGGATGGCGAGTTTGTCCTTGATGAGTTCGGTGCTGTGGTCGAGTTGCACGGAGTACTGCGGATAGGTGGTCTCGGAGTGCAGTCCGAGGCGTCCGAATTTCACAGTGAACTCGGTCTGGTCTTCGCCAAAGAAGGGTTTTTTCGTGACGTAGTTCACGTAGCCGGCGGTGCGGGAGGTGTTGCCTTGGATGACGCTGGGAACGCCGGCAACGATGTCGGCGGATTCCCAAGCGTTGTCGTTGAACGGACGGACAGCCGTGTTGAAGAGCACGATGTTGTTGCGCAGCGTGTCGGCGGCGCCGCCGCGGATGCGGGGGACGGAATAGGGCGAGGAGGAAGCCCGTTGGATACTGGGTGAGTAGCGGGAGAGGTCCGAGAAGTTCTGGATGTTGTCGTTGTCGATCTGGGCCTTGCTGACTTGGAAGACCGAGCGCGGCGTTTCGCGGATCGTCTCTTCGAAGCCATAAAGCGAGGTGGAGGGACGCGTGGGCAGGACGGACTGGTCGGCGGGAATGTCGTCGATGACGACTTTGTCGAGCAGCGTCGCCTCCTCGACCGGAGTCCCCGTGGATGAGGCGGAAGACGCGGGCGCAGGGGCGGCGGTGGATGAAACACCGGAGGATGGTGTCGTAGTATTGGTGGTTGCGGTGGCCGCATAAGCGGACGACACGGCAGCGGGCAGCGCAAGCGCCGCCACCAAAGCTGGCGCAAGGCGCAGCAGGGATGGATGTGACATGATTGTTAGGTCAACTGACTTGTTTACTGGTGATATGAGGGGGAAAATCACCGGGCGGACGGTGCTGGTCTGCGCCCACTGGCGAAATCCGGTTTGATTAGGTGGGTACACCCGGGATGTCTGCCGTCGGCGGCCAGCATCCGAAAGGGCGCCCCCGACTCGCGCATGAGACAACGTGGAGTCGGTGAAATGGGGGGAATCCCGATGGCGTCCGTGGATCGAAATCCCTGCGAGGGTCGTCCTGCCCCGGACACGCAAGAGGTCTCTGGCAGATTCCCGTTCAGGCCGGTGCGGTAGTGATGGCTTGGTGACGCCAACCGTGGGGGGAGGCATCGCAGGAATCGTATCGGTGGCGTTCCTCCAGAGGCCTGGTCGTTTGCATCCGTGCAGAGAGGAATTCCCTCTTCATGCGGCCTATTCCCTATCATTCTAGTCAAGATACAAACAATAAGTTTATCCGCTCTTAACAAAGAACAGGATGTTATGGGGGGAATAAGCTGAAAGTTTACGGAAGGGGGGAAACGCAATCAGTGGCCCCTTCTTCCATGTCGCGCCGATGTCGAGCCGGGTGGTCTCCGCGGGCGTGAGCGTGACGAGGGCGCGTCCATCCCAAAGCGTGTATTCAGAATTCGATGACATCGGCATGGGCATCATCATCGTGGGCGTGAAGGGCGCGCAGGCTGTGGCGATGCCGCTCCATCGGTGGCGCGGGCATCCCGCCCGCATCGGCAGGCGAGGCGCGTTGCGCCTGTATCCATTTAGCGGAGAGGAGAAGTGGTGGAGGGGGCAACTCTGGCGCGTCAGCGCCTGGGAGCGCCGGCATCTTGCCGGCAGACGACGCGAAGCGTCGTTGGGTCGGCATCAAAAGTGGCGCGGGCGTCTCGCCCGCATCGGAACAGAATGCGGGCGGGACGCCCGCGCCACTTTGCCATCAGCACGATGCCGGCAGGATGTCGGCGCTCCCTGCAAAAAAAAAGGCGGGACAAGGCGAGGGAAAGGCTGAGTCCTGTGACGGAAACCTATGACGAAATCCACACAAAACCCAAACTCTCCCCTCATCTTGCCCCGTCCCAAAGGATCGGGAAGTCTTAAAAAAAATTGAAAGAGCTAACCCGTTGGAGGTCGGGAGACCCGCCATCCAATGGCTTCGTCACCGACGACGACGCACGGTCACATAGGCGAGGATCGCCAGACCGGCGAGGATCGCGTAGGTCGAGGGCTCCGGCACCGCACCATTAGGCGCAAGGGTTCCGGGAATGCCTGACATCACCGGAGGATTCGTAACATAATCATACCCGTTGGATACGACCGTGGTACCACCAGTGCCAAGCTTTGCCGTTCCATAGATCAAAGCCTGGGAAACCTCGGTCCCCTGGATCAGATTCCAATACCTGTCCCACTCCTCCGCTCCGATGCCACTAACAGTCTCAAGCGTGATGAGTTCTCCGGGCGTGTATTGGAAAATACGCACCTCTGTATAGATAGTGGCTCCTTTTTCCGCATATATCTTGCCCGTCAAGAGGGCTTCATCCAAGCCCCACCACCAGCCATTCGAATCAAATATGCCGGCTTGGACAAACGACAGAGAGGACGATGCAGTATCACCCCACCACAGCGTGGCTACATAGCCAGTATCGGAGGTGATAATACCATTGGCATCCGTGTACGACTCATCTGCCCAGCAGTTGATCGTAAGATTTTGCGCCGCTTGAGTCGCCAAAGGTAAACCCACGGTCAGCACAAGTGCGAATATGCTTATTGTTTTTTTCATCATATGTATATTTTATTAATACGAACCTGACAGAGATCAATTAATGGACGATGGAGGTATTTTCCTCCACGGTGAGCGGCGGCTGCTGCCAGATGGCATCAGAATATGGCGTATAGTAATATCCCTCACCAATATCAAATGACGGAATTCTGCCGCCAGTCCATGCTGTGCCAGCATTGGTGATGCTATAGGAATCGTCCTCTCCATTTACATCCAGCTTATTAAAAGCATCGCGTCGGCTCATCACATATCCAATATCAACCGGATTGGTGACAGCCACAGGCACGGCTGAACCGATCTGCCAATTAATTCCTGCCGACAATGCATAGGTTTGAGGAGTCTGACTTACCACGCCTCCAAAATTAATGGTGGCCGCAAGGCTTGCGCTGCCGTTGGTTACATAAGCTGCATAACCGACAGGCAGAGCATAATCACCTCCACTCGACCAGCCTGCGCCACTGTTGCGTCTGGTGGACGACAATGTTTCCCCGTAAGTTGCGGAATTGATGTCTATATCTATCACATCCACGGATGACCGGCCCGGCAGACTTCCAAACAAGCCGTTCACAGTGTCGTCGGCGCTAATCAACTGATTGGCTACCAGCTTCACTTCGCCGGGCAGGATCGTAATCTTGTATTGGCCCGAAATGATCGTGTTATAGATCGTGCTGGAATCCGTTGCCGGGGTGCCATTGGCGTTGAATACCTTGGTGCTCGTCACCACGCGGTAGAAGCGGGCGGTATCGCTGCCGCTGAGCGGATTGATGATCAGGGTGAACCGGGTCTGGTCCTCGTTGAGCGTCACCGTGTAATGCGTGCCTTCCACGGCGACAGGCCATTCGGTGGTGAGGGTCAAATCGGTCGTGGTGACCACCCGCAACTTATCGAGGTCAAACACTTGCGTCTGGTCCGGATCGTTCGGGTCGGCGTCGATGTCGCCCTCTATCACAATGCCGCCGGGAGTGCTCGGATCGGGAATCACGACAACGCTGTCGTCGTCGATCTTCGCCGGAATTGTCGGCTCAGGCACCGCCGTCCAGTGCGCGGTCAGCGTGAGCGCCCCGGTCACGGGCGTGCCGAAGCTCCAGGCGCTCGCCCCGTCATACCAACCGGCGAAGGTGTATCCGGTTTTCGTCGGCGCGGCGGGCTCTGTCGCCGTCGCTCCGTAGTCCACCGTCTGGCTGCTCACCGGCGAGCCGCCATCCGGATCGAAGGTCACCGTAACCGACGTGGGGGCGGGAGGGGGCGTCACGATGACGGGTGCCTCCGTGGCAGTGAGCCACACTTCCTTGCCGTTGTAGGTGACGAGAAATTTGTAAACGCCACCGTTGCCGTTGACGATGAGGATGGAGTTGTTTTTGGCGTTCTTGAACTGCTGCGAAATATAGCTGCTGGCCGCCAGAATCCTGAATGAATCGCCCGCCTTGATGTTGGCATCGGAGACATCGACATCGAGCATGGCCGCCGAAGGTTCGATCTCCATATACTTGTTGGAAATGATCGCTCCGTAGTCGTCCGCCGTGCGGATCACGGGGCGGTAGGTGGTGTTGAAGTGAATCTTCACCCAGCCGTTGGTCACGGTCTGCTGCCCGTGGGCCACCAGCGTGTTGTTGCCGCCCGCCATGTAGATGCTGCCGGTAATGGGAGCGGCGGCTCCATTAAAAAGCTCCACCGTCGTGTTTTTGCCGAGAATATCGAGCGTGTAGGGGTCGCCTCCCAGCGCACTGACCGAGCCGTAATTGCGGATCGTGCCACCTGTAATGTTGCTGCACACATAGATGCCGTAGTAGTTGCTGGAGGAAACGTCACCGTAGTTGGTGATATCAATCTTCCCGGCAGTATAGACATAGATGCCGTAATCCCCACTGGTTGTCCTTGCGGAACCGAAATTGGTGATCTTGATATCGCCAGCGACGGTGGCGGCATAAATGCCGTGGCCCTTGCCCGCGATGCTCGCGCCGTCAGCGTTGAGCACTTCGATATTTCCCGTCTTGGTGGCAGTGAGGCCCACCCCATACGTACCGGAGGTGGTGATGGAGCCGGTGTTTTCCAGATAGACATCCCCACCGGAAGAGCTGTAGGCATAAATACCGTTGGGGCCGCTGACATTGATTATGCCACCATTGGCTACTTCAATGTCACCGGAGACCGACGTGGCGCCAATGCCATTGGCCGTACCGGTCAGGGTGCCGTTGGAATAGGTGATCTTCAGGTTTTCTGAACCTGAGACACTTTTGGTGATAACAGGGGAATTTCCGCTGTAGTTGTACTCAGCGGCCGAGAGACCGGGCGAAAAGCCGGCCAAGACAAAGGTCATCAGCAGGGTTGTTCCTGTTTTTTTACGTTTTATATTCATGTCCAGAGCATTTTAGATTAGAGCATTGTCGATTCAATTTGCCGCAAGATTTAAGAGATCACGCAGAGACGCAGAAGCGCAGAGAAAACATAGATTGCTAATTATAGATAATAGGCAGAGTTAACAGTTTCGAGAAGCGACAGTCCGCCATTCGCAGAATTAACTAAATTGACGACTCGCCATCAGGCAAAATCTCTTAAACCTTGCGATAAATTGAACCGACAATGCTCTAAGCTCCGGAAGCCGTGGGTCAGACAGTGATGATCGAAGTTGGAACAGAGTGAATGCATGAAGTGATGGGTCGGGGGATGTAAGGTTTTTCGTGGGTCTGTCATCTCTTTTTTTCCAGAGGGTCCTCTTGTTGGCACACTTATAAAACAAGCAAAGGGGCTGCAAATAAGAGGAAAAAAAACGGAGGCGATTTTATCGCCTCAAACCGACTTTTGTAAAATGCTTGTTTTTATATAAAAACAAAACGGGTTTTATATTTCCCGAACGACCGTTCAATATTTAAACGATTGATCAATAAGTTACGTAACTTTTTTTAAAATATTTTCAGGAGAGCAGATCTGTTTGCATTGTTTCGCGTCCGAAACGGCGGGCATTCTTTCATTCGTTTTGGGTCCGACAGCCCGAATATTTCACCCATTCCGCAGCCGGGAAACGGCTATCGCCGCTCCGTGCGGGCGGAACCCTCGCGTTGTAGGGGCTTCGCTTGCGAAGCCCGCGAATTTGCAAGTGTGCTCCGTCCGGCAGACACGGGCGTCGCAAGCGACGCCCCTACGGCGGGCGGGACGCCCGCGCCACGTCCGGCAGACTGCGCGCTTGCCAGCAGGGCGCAAACACGGCCCCGTTGCGCGCATGGCCAGCGCCGAACTTAAACTTTGCGGACTCCCGGCGGTAAAAGCGCGTTTTCAACGCGACGCCGCCAGCTTCCGTCGTCTCTACTTTGACTACGAAACAGCTCGCAAACTCGGCATCATTTGCAAAACCCTCGCCCTCGCCAAAAAAGTCTATCGCTGCGTTGAGCCCGCCGAACTCGCCAAGATCGCCGGCACCCTGCACCACGGCGGCGTCGTTGCCGTGGTGGACGAGCCCGCGCTCCGCGCCCCGCTACCGCGCGAGGTGCGGGCGTGGGCGAAGGCGGGCACGCCGCTGCTGCTGCTCGATCGCATCGGCAACGCACACAACGTCGGTGCCATCGCGCGCACCGCGGCGTTTTTCGGCGTCGCGCACATCATCATCCCGGCTCACGCGTTCGCCGCGTTGCCGGGCGAATCCGCCCATCGCATCGCCGAGGGCGGACTCGAACACCTCACGCTCTGGCGTGTGCCGACGCTTGCCCGGTTCTGCGCCGAGTTGCACGAGGCCGGTTACGAAGTCGTCGGAGCAGCCACCCGCGGCGGAGCGTTGACGTTGCCTGCGTTGCCGGGGGGGGGGGGAGGGCCGCGCGCGCTTGTGCTTGGCAACGAGGAGCACGGTCTGGCTGCGGAGGTCGCCGATGCTTGCACGCGCCTTGTTACAATCCCCGGCAGCGGAAAAATCGAATCGCTCAACGTTTCAGCCGCCGCCGCGATTCTCATGTTCGCGCTGCTGAAACCAGTAGTCAGTAGACAGTAGCCAGAAATCAGAGATCAGCTTCTGACTACTAAAGCATTTTCGGTTTATTTTATCTCACGCAGAGACGCAGAGAGAACGCAGAGTCGGAAAAATAAAATGTTTGCAATCTATTTATAATTAGCAACCTGTGTTTTCTCTACGTCTCTGCGTGATCTCTTAAACCTTGCGACAAATTGAACCGACAATGCTCTAAATGAAACTGATCTATTGACCCCAATCGACGGATGTTGCCGTCGATATCAGAAGGATTCGTTGAGTTGTTCGAGGAAGGCTTTGATCTTCATCGTCTGCTCCTCGGTCGTGGGCTCATTGTGCACCGTGTGCTCAAGGGCAACGATAGGGAAACCCTGCTTGCGAAAATAATTGCGCTCCAGTTGCTGTACAAGGCTCGCGTAGGGGCAGGCTGTGACTGCGGAGGAAATGAGACCCCGCGCTCCAGTCTTTTCGATCAGCGCCTCGATGCCGCGGCGGCGCAGGAGGGCCGAGGCGCCGGTGGCCTCGCCGAGTTCGCCGCGCAACTGCGATTCGAAAAGATAATGCGCAAGGGATTCGAGCGGCGGCACGTCCTCGCGATAAAGTGAGGTGCCCAGCAACACGAAGCCGACCAGCACGGCATTGGCCTTTTCCAGCAATTGGAAAAAGCTCAGCCCGCCCGGAGGCCCGCCGGCCAGAATGAGAGGGAGATAGGGACGCGTTTCCGGAACTTTCGCGGCCTCCTCCAACTCGGCCAGCAGACGATTCAAGACGTCGAAATATTTTTTTGGATTCCCAAAATAGGTGCTGGAGCCGCCCAAGAGCCACATGACTTCGAGACTGCCGACATCGAAAGGACGCGTGAGGCGCAGTTCGAGAATGCGGGCGACTTTGCGCAAGGCTTCGTTCTTCTGCCGGATTTCAGCAGCCAGACGGTCTTCGTCCACCGGGTGGCCCTGAAGCCAGATGGACGATTTCCGGAGTTCGCCAGCGAGAAATTTGACGCGGTTTTCGAGTCCTTCGCCGACCTTGAAGGCCGTGGCGCCCTCAAGGGTGTAAACTTCGTAGCCGGCGCTGCGGGCGTGTTCGATGACCATGCCGATGGGCTCGCAGCCGGAACTGAAGGCAAAGATGCGTTTGATGGGATCTTCGCGCTTGAGATGCCAGCGTCCGATCATCGTTTTGATCATGGAGCAGAATTCGGAGGGTATCTGATACGTGTCCTCGGCAATCCGTTCGGAGCGGTGGCTTTCCTTGCGCCACAATTCCATGATGGAGGTGGCAATGGTGTCGGTGGCGCGCAGGAGCGGGGAATCCCAGGCCGCGCCGCCCCAGACCGCGCTGCGGCCTTCCTGGACGACGAGTTGCTCGATGCGCTCGAGATTCCACGAGCGGGCGAGTTCGTTGAGATCGACGATGGCTTGGGAGAAGGGTTTCTCCACCTTGGCATTGAAGATGTCGGGTTGGAAGCGGCTGCCGTGGTGAACGGTGCCGGGCTGGTAGTCGGGAGCATCCACGCGGATGCGGTTTTCGGTGTCGATGGATACGGAGTCCGGAGAGTCAAATGTGACGGTGTTGCTCATGGCGGTGTGGCTTGGCGGGTTACGTGTAGTTTGGTATCGGTTACAGGTCTTGTCGTCGTGGCGTCAGGCGTTGACCACGGGGGTTGGAGTGGCCGCGTTGAGTTGTTTCTCGCGGATCACATCGATAAACGCCTCAAGGCGGGTGAGGAGCTGGCCGCGGTCGCTCTCGGAGTAGTCGCTGGAGAGCGCGAGGACGGGGAGCCCGAGTTCGTGGAAGCGGTCGATGAACGATTTCTGGCTTACGCCGTAGCAGGCGCAGAACTTGAGGAAGACGTAGAGGACGCCGTCCACGTTATAATCCTGCGCGAGCCGGGCGGAGAAATCGAGGGCGTCGCCAAGCGGGCGCTGGCGGGCGCAGGGCGACTGGTCGAGATAGCCGTCGGCGAGCGCCTGGTAAGGGTCGCCGGTCTCGGGCACGGTATGGTAGAATGGCCTCGCCCCGGCGCAGTGATCCTCGATGACGATGCGGGCGCCGAGTTCGTTTTCCACGATGTCGAGGATGCGCCGGTCGCCGTCGGCCATGATGCTGCCCGACACCATGAGGCGGATCTGACGCTGGCCGGGGGGGGGGGGGGGGGGGGGGGCAAGCGTTTCGTAGTGGCGGTAAAGCTGTTCCAAAACGGGTAGCAGCTTGCGGGGCTCGACGTAGTAATAGCCGCGTACGATGTCGAGGAAGGCTTGGCCGGTGAGCGCGGGATTGGCGCGCTTGCGCAGCTCGGAAAACTTGCGCAGGAGGCGGCGTAGTTGGTTATAAACTACAACCTCGGCGCGCACGTCGTCGTCCGTGATGGGCCTGCCGGTGAGTTCGGCGAGGTCGTCGCGAAATTCGAGGATTTCGTCGCGGAAGAATTTTCGCGATGACTCGGAATCGCGCAGCTTGGGAAGGTTGAGCAGGCGCGTGGGCGTGAACAGCTCAATGACCTCCGAGGCGCGTTTCATCGTGGCGCAGGTGTGGAAATTATAGACCTTGTCGAAGGCTTTGTAGAATGGATCGCCCTGCTCGAAGCCGCCGATGCAGCTTTTGGTGAAATCGCAAAATACGCTCTGCGTGAAAAGCTCTCCGGCGGCGGCCTGCTCGGAGTTGCCGCCCTTGAAAAGGCGGGCGTGGCGGACGCCGGCGGCGTTGAGCAGTTCAAGCGGCGTGTAGTTGCAGAGATAGGCGGCTTTCTTGACGCCAACGGCGTCAATGAGAGCTTTTTGCTCGGCCTGGATGAAGGCGGAAAACTGCTCGGGATAGATGATATCCGGTTCGCTTCCGGAAGCGATGGTGTCGGGTCTGATGCTCATGGTGTTGGTGGTGATGTCGGTCGTTTAGCAGGCGAGGCTGTTGTCGAACTCAACCTCGGTGACGTTGTCGGCGGCGGCGGGCGCGGCAGTGAGGAGGACCGGCGTTTCGGCGGATTTCGTCAGCACGAAGGGGCGGGCCTGATACTTGGCGGCGACTTCGGGCGAGGCCGCCGCATGCTTGCCCGCATAGACGGCGGCTCCGAGCGCGCCGGCGAAAATCAGGTCGATCTTTGGTATTTGGAATTTGGATTTAAGCAGGGTTTCAAGAACCTGCCACATGCCGGGGTTGTTCGATACGCCTCCGGTGAAGGCGAGGCCGGGCTCGATGCCGATGCGGCCGAGCAGATTGTTGACGCGGCGGGCGGCGGAGAGGTGCACGCCGGCGGCGATGTTGGCGCGGGCTTCGAGGTCGTTGTTGCGCTCGCCGCGGGCGCGCAGCGAGATCATCTCGGACTCGGCGAAGACGACGCACTGGCTGCTGATGGGCGCGGGGTCTTTGGATTCGAGGGCGACGGGGCCGAGTTCGTCGAGTTCGATGCCGAGCAGGGCAGCGGCTTTTTCCAAAAAGCGGCCGGTGCCGGCGGCGCATTTGTCGTTCATGACAAATTCGACGACCTTGCCCGTGCGGGGGTCGATCTTGATGGCCTTGGAGTCCTGGCCCCCGATGTCGATGATGGTGCGCGTGTCGGGTAGGACGGTGTGCGCGCCCATCGCATGGCAGCTGATCTCGGTGACGACCTGGTAGGGAATGTCCTCATATTTGAGCGAGATGCGCCCGTAGCCGGTGCCCACGATGTAGGCGATGTCGGCGCGCTGCAGGCCCGACTCATCGAGGAGGCGGCGGAGCAGTTCGTCGGCGGTCTCCTGCATGTAGAGACCGGTCGGAATGAAGGCGGTGTGGATCACGTCCTCGATAATAAGAACGCCCTTGGAGCCGCGTGAGCCGATGTCGAGGCCGATGACGGGCCAGGCGGGGCCATAAGTCCAGGTGCCGGAGGCAATGATGTCCTGTGCTTTGTATTTCATGATGTGTGTGTAGTTATTGGTTCAATACGAGATTCGGGTTTGCCGGGTGGTTGAAAAAATTCGCCTCCAGGGACGATGCGGGCCGCAAGCGGCCTGCATCGAGGCGCCAGCGGTTGTTGGCGCGCGCGGCCAGCTCCGGGTCATGCGTGACCAGCACGAGCGCATGACCCTCGGCAGGCAGCCCGAGGAGAAAATCGGCGACCTCCTCCGCGCGGCGCGGGTCGAGGTCGTTGGTGGGTTCGTCGGCCAGCACGACGGCGGGGCGGAGCAGGAGCGCGCGGGCGATGGCGACGCGGCGGCGCTGGCCGTGGCTGAGCATGTGGGGCAGGTGCGCGGCGCGGTGTTCGAGTCCGAGACGGACCAGCAGGTCGCGGGCGTGGTCCCGGGACTCGCGCAACTCGCGCGCGCGTCCGCAGTGGCGGGCGGCGCGCCCGGGAAGGAGGGCCGGGATCAGCACGTTGTCGAGCACGGTCAGCGAGCCGACGAGTTGCGCGGTCTGGAAAACGAATCCGAAAAAGGTGTTGCGCAGGAACGAGAGTTGCGCGTCGGAGAGTCCGGTGGCGTCGCGCCCGCCGACACGCACGTGGCCGGAGAGCGGTTGCAGGAGCAGGGCGAGGATGCCGAGGAGCGTGGTTTTGCCGCTGCCGGAGGGTCCGATGACCGCAGTGCTCTCTCCCGCGCGGATTTGGAGCGAAATGTCCTCGAGTATCGTATCGGTTCCGTAATTACGGGAGACGTGGCGGGCTTCGAGGAGGACAGGGGGCGGCTCTGCCGCCGTCGGAAAAGCTGAAAACTGAAAAGCTGAAAAGCTGAAATCAGAGCTTCGGCTGCGGGGGGGGGGGGGGGGAGGAGCGGCGGTATTCATTTCAGCGTTTCAGTTTTCAGCGTTTCAGCTTTTCCCGTCAGTCGATGTCTCCTTGCGCCATGGCGTGCGCGGGTTCGAGTTGCGCGACGCGGAGCGCGGGCGCGATGGCGGCGGCCGCGCCGGCGAGGGCGTAAAGGGCAAGCGCTCCGAACGCGCCAAAGACAAACAGCGGAGGCTCCACGGGCACGAAGGGAAACGCGTTGCCGGCGGCAAGCCGGTCGAGGGCGAAGTGGTAAAGCCAGAGTCCGGCGGGGATGCCGGGCAGGGCGCCGGCCACGGCGAGGAGCACGGCTTCACCGACGACGAGTTGCACGATGCGGGCGCGGGCGGCGCCGAGTGCGCGGTAGAGCGCCCATTCGCCTTTGCGATCCCAGGCGGCGGCGGCGAAGTGGCCGAACAGATACACGATCCCGCCGAGCGCGGTGAGTCCGCCGGCGGCGGCGAGCACAAGGATGAAGGCGTCCATCAGGCGCTTGATGCGCAGGAGGGTTTCGCCGGTGCGAATGACGTTGAAGGGGCCGATGTCTTCGATGGCGCGGGCGGTGGCGGCGATGGCGGCGGGATCGGTGACTTCAACGAGGAGGGCGGAAACGAGCCGGGCGGGGGGACCGGCGTCGAGCCAGACGGGGCGCAGTGGTTCGGACTGGGCGGCGAGGGCGCGGGCCGCGTCGATGGGCATGAGGATGGAGTGGTCGAGGCTGGAGGCGGTGGAGTCGAGCCGCCAGGCAATGCGAAAGATTTTGCCCAGGATTTCGATGCGCGCGCCGGGACGGCCAACGCCAGTGAGTAGTTGGGAACCAATGACAACTTCGCCGGCATCGAGGGTGGAGCGTCCGTCCGAAGGCGAGGAGAGGCGGGCGAGGCGGCGGAGGGTGCCGTCCTCGATGCCGACGAGCCGGATTTCGTTCACGCCGGAGCAGCATTCGAGGCGGAGGGTTTGCGTGAAAAATTGAGACTCCACGCGGGCGATGCCGGGCACGCGGCGGATGTCGTCGGCGAGGGAGCGGTCCATGTAAACGTTGAGGGGGGAGCCGGCGAAGAGGGCTTTGTCGGGATCAACGGTGGCGTTGGCGGGCACGATGAGCAGGTCGGCGCCGAGTTGGCGGCGTCCGCGTTCGAGTCCCTGCGCGAGTCCGCGGTGGAGCAGGAAAACACCGAGGAGCAACGCCGCCCCGAGGGCCACGCCGAGGATGGCGGCCAGCGATTGCCAGCGACGGCGAAGGATGCTGTGGAGAATCAGTCGCGGCATGGCTGGGAGACCGCCTCTCCTTGGATGGGTTGTCCAAATTGTGCGTCAGATTTCATAACTGAATTGTGATTTCGTCTGGAGCTCGAACTCGGCGAGCAGCTCTTTCTTGAGGTTTTGAAACACCGGGTTTTCCCGGTCACGGGGGCGCGCCAGGTGGACGGGAGTGATCTTCTTGATGCGACCGGGACGGGCCGACATGAGGACGACGGTGTCGCTCAAATACAGGGCCTCCTCCACGTCGTGCGTGACCATGACCATGGTGATTTTTTCCTCGATCCAGATTTTCTCCAGTTCGCGTTGCATGTAGATGCGGGTGAGCGCGTCGAGTGCGCCGAGAGGTTCGTCGAGAAGGAGGATGCGGGGTTTGTTGACGAGGGCGCGGGCGATGGCGGCGCGCTGCGCCATGCCGCCGGAGAGTTGCGCGGGCCAGGCGCGTTCGAAGCCATGCAGCCCGACGAGGCGCAGGTATTTTTGGATACGCTCGCGTTGCTCTGCTTTCGGCAGGTCGAGCAGGCCGAAGCCGATGTTTTCCTCGACGGTGAGCCAGGGGAGCAAGCGGTGATCCTGAAACACCACGCCTTTGTCCGGGCCGGGGCCGTCGATGCGCAGTCCGTCGAAGGTGAGGCTGCCGTGGAACTCGGTTTCGAGCCCGGCCATGATACGCAGAAGCGTGGTCTTGCCGCAGCCGCTGGTGCCAACGATGGAGACAAACTCGCCGGGCCGGATGTCGAGGTTGACGTTTTCAAGCGCCGTGACCCGCGCGGTGCCGTGGCGGGCGGCAAATATCTTGGTGAGGTCGCGGGCCTCGACGTCAACGGTGCGGGTGGCTGTGGCAGTCATGATATTCTGAATACGAATAGCCGGGGGGGGGGGGGATGGTCAGAGCGCGAGTTGCTGGATGGCGGACGGACCGCGTCCCCTGGCGTAGTCGGAAAACCGGACTTCGAGGGCTTTCACGCGGAAGATCGCGGTGACGTCGAGTTCGCCTTTTTCCACGCGGGCTTTGAAGTGCGGGCTGCGAGCGGAGAGGGCGGCGACGGCTTGCGGGTGTTCCGTTGTCTGCGGTTCGATTTCCAACGCGTCACCGATGAGCGAGACGCCTTTGTAGGCGGCGATGTCCAGGGCGTCGTGCTGGAAATAAAAGCTGACGCGGGCGTTTTGCCGGAGGGAACGGACTTTTTCGGAGTCGCGCGGGGTTGAAAAATAGACGTCCACGGAGCCGATTGCGACAGGCGTGAAGCTGCCAATGGGGCGCAGCGTGGGCGAGCCGTCTTTGCGGATGATGGCAAGAAAGGCCCAGCGGGTGAGGGCTATGTAGTCGTGGATGGTTTGTTTGAGTTCAATGCTCATGGGAAAAAATTAAGAATTCGGACGGGCGGATGGGTTGGATTGGCGGCGGGGGGGGGATGGCTATCCGTCGAAGCCGCGTTTCCAGCGCAGGAGGTGCGCTTCGATGCGACGGAGGCCGACATCGATGGCGAAGCCGACAACGCCAATGATGACGATCAGCACGAAGAGTTGGTCGCTGTGGAGGAGTTCCTGGGCGCGCATGATGAGGAAGCCCAGGCCGCGCCGCGCCCCAAGCATTTCGGCGACGATAAGCACCGCCCACGAGATGCCCGCGCCAAAGCGCAGTCCGACAAAAATGCCTGGCAGCGCGGCGGGCAGCACGATGCGACGCAAGAGGCGCAGGCGTCCGTAATCGAAGATGCGTCCGACTTCGATGTATTCGCGGGGTGTGCCGCGGATGCCTTGCAGGGTGTTCAGGAAGACGGGGAAAAACACGGCCTTGGCGATGAGAACGGTTTTGCCGAGGTCGCCCGCGCCCATCCACAAAACGATGAGCGGAAGCCATGCGAGCGTGGGCACCTGGCGGATGCCGTTTAACAGCGGACCGAAGAGGTCTTCCACGGTGCGCGAGAGTCCCGTGGCCATGCCGGTTGCGAGGCCGATGAGCGCGCCGACGGAAAATCCTTTAAGGACGGTGATCGCGCTGATTTGGAAGTCACCGAGGAGATTGTCTCTCACCAAGAGTTTGTAGAAGGCTTCGCCGACGCTGGCGGGCGTTGGCAAAAAAATGCGCTCAACGAAACCGAATCGCGTGAGGAGTTCCCATACAATCAAGAGCGTGACGGGCAAAAGACTCTGGAGGGCGAGACGCCGGAGACGTCGCGTGCGGTCGTGAACTATGCGGGGGAGGGGGGGGGGAGGGGCTGCGGCGGACGCGGTGGACACTGTGGACGCGGTGGAGGCGATGGGCACTGTGGGCGTGGCAGAGGCGGCCGTGACGGTGGCAGTGTTCATGGTGTGGATGTAGTGAGTGATTGGATACCGACTGTCGTGGCGGCGGCGGATGGCGGTTGCAGCGGTTTTCCAGTGGTATCCACGAAATACTCACCACCTTCAAAAAACCGGCGGTCAACGAACTCGGAGACCTGCGCGTCGGTGAGCGGTTTGGCGCCGTAAAAATCGTCGCCGTTTGCGATCGCCCATTTGAGGAAACGCGAGAGCGCGTCAATGGTCTCCTGCGCGTCGGGACGCCCGGGGTCGAGCGTGAGGGAGGATTCGTCTTTTATGATGTAGAGCGAAACGGATTTTGGCGTGCGATAAACTTTGGCGGCGGCTTCGGCGGTTTCTTCGTAATGGTTGCCGTCAACAATCCAGCGGCGTGTGCGATCGTAGAGGCGCAGGTAGGCCTGGACGATGTCGGGGTTTTGGTTGGCGAAGCGGCGCAGGGTGATGACGAGGGCGCGGCCTCCGCCGGTGACATATTGGCCGCCGGGCTTGGCCGCGGCGATTTCGCGCACGCGGTCTTCCTCATAGAGCCGGGCAATATCGGGAATGGCAGCATGGACGGAGAGCGCCTCGATCTCCCCGGTCAGAAGAGCGAGAGCGGCGGGATTGCCCGTGATGTTGACATAGCGGACGTCTCCCTTGCGCAGTTCGGTGTCGAGCTGGATGCCCTCGTCAAGGAGCGCTTCGTAAGTGGCGAAGTAAGGGCAGCCCAGCCGGTGGGCTCCGAGAACCTTGCCCTTCAGGTCGGCGAGCGTGCGCACGGGGGATTCCTTGCGGACGATGGTGGTGGCGCGGCGCGGATGGCAGTCGCCGCTCGCCCAGACGACAACAAAGTCAAAGCCGTTGGCCTTGTGCTGGAGGGAGGGATACGCCATGCGTTCGGCGATGTGGAGGTCGCCGCGTTGAAAGAGGGCGGCTTCGGCACTGCCGGCCACACGGCGGTCAACGATTTCGACTTCGACGTTGAGCGGGGCGAATGCTTCGCGGAGCCAGCCTTTTTCCTTGGCGATGGCAACCCAACTGTTGAGGCCGACTTTGACGACGCGTTTTTTGGAGGGGATATTCGGAGCGAGTGCAGTGGATTTGGTGATGGCGCCATCTGCGGAGGCAGGGGAGGAGTCAGAGGCGACGCCCGATGAAGCAGCAACGGAATCTGCGTCACTGGATTTCGAGGCGTCCGACGAAAATGCGCGTAAGAGGAGGAATGCGGCGATAATGCCCGCCAAGGGCAGGAGCACCTTGTATATAAGTGAACGTTTCATGTGGCAGGAGCGATATATGGAATCAAAACGAGCCAATCCCGGCCCACCGCGAGGGGGGGGGGGGGAGGGGGGGGGAGGGATGGCATAGCCATCCAGTTGCATCACAATGCAATGCCATCAATACGCCGGAAACCGGACGCTCTGACACAGATCTTGATACAGGCGGCTACAGGATGATTTTCAGGAGAGTCGTTGTGGACGCTTGGTTGTGTTTATAAGGTGGAACACTTCTATCCCGTGAATCGTTTTCTTTTCCGAACCGGGCGATTCGCTACTTTCGCCAACGATGTCGTTATCCGGCGGGACGGGCGAACCAGTTCGTGGTCAGACGGGATGGTCGTGCATTGGAGGGAGATATTTTACGCGATCCTCCAGATGCCTGGTCGTGCGCTTGAGCGCTGGGGATTGTCCCCTAACGATGGTTCATATTTGAGTATTTTAGTCTGGATACAAATAATTATTTTATCTCCGCAAAGGGAAGAATGGGATTTAATCGGGTCAATAAGCCATGCGTCATCCAGTTGGAAGGCAGGGGACGCGGACACGTTACCGGCATTGTGACCTTGATGAAGGTGAACTTGCACTCCGGTTGCAGACAGAACGCCATCGCTCCTTGGGAGCGGGGCGCTGCGAAAAATCAGGGTTGGCAACACCAGAGTTCGAGCGGCGTGGTCGTGGCAGCGTCCGCAGTGGCGGGTTCGATGGTCACGGGGTCGCCGTTTGCAGCCAGCAGGAAACGCGCGCCGGGTTTTTGGACGATGTCGATGGAGCGGTCGCGTGTGGTGATGCGGCAGGCGCCCTGACTCACGACGACCAGGCGGCACACGCCTTCGGATTCGAGGACAAAACGTTCGCGCACGCTGAGGCGGCGGACTTCGAAGCAGTTGGTTTTGGCAAGGGGAATGTGACACTCTTCGCGCACGGCGGGCGTGTCGCGGAGCACGGTGGGTTGCATCTGGCAACGGGCGCGGACGGCGGCAGGCGACATCTCGGTGTAGTCAAAAATATCGAGGCAAAAATCGAGTCCGCGTCCCATGAAACGCGCATCGGGCGGGACGACGATGCCTTCGCGTTCGAATTCGCAACGCACAACGAGGTCGGAGGGCTCCATGACTTCGAGCAACAGGAGTCCCGCGCCGAGCGCGTGAACCATGCCACCGGGGACGAGCCACACTTCGCCGGGGCGGGCGGGGAGGTGCTCAAAACAGGCGTCCATGCGGGCGATGTTTTGGGTTTCGATGATCTCGCGCCATTCGTCGCGCGTGGGCGCGTGCTGGAACCCGAGGCGCAAGTCGGCGGGGTAGCCGGGGCGGGCGGCGAGAATGACGTAGCACTCGAGTTTGCCGTAGGGCGAGTTGAGGTGTTTTTGCGCGAACTCACGCGTCGGGTGCGCCTGCGTGTGGAGGCGCATGGAGGAGTCGAGGATTTTTGCCAGAAACCCAAGATTGGGGCCGAGCCGGGCGAGGTGTTTTGCTCCGAGGTAGTAGTCACCGTGGGCGGCGAAGAGGTCGGTGATGGTGTGGATTTTTCCTGACGAATCCGCAACGCGTCCGATGCCTTCGTGCGGGATGTCGTCCATGCCGCGGTTGATGGCGGGGGTTGTGGAGGCGAGCCAGTCTTCGGGGCGGTTGGAGTCGGGCTCGCTGGCTCCTTCTGTCCAGCGGGCGAGAGCGGAGCCGCCGCCGTAGTTGCGTCGGACGCGGTTGGGAAGGAGAGAAAGGATGGGCTGGCGCATGGGTCGATGATGATTGTCGCGTTGGAGTGGATCGTATTGCGCGAGCATGGCGGGCTTGGCAAGCTACACGCCGAGGGGGGGGGGATATCTAGCGGCGTTTTTGAGTTGTGAGCGGGAAGTCGTCGGTGCGGAAGGGGGCGGCGGGCAGGCCGGCGGTATTGTAGAGGTTGCAGGTGGGGTTGTCTGCCCAAGCGTAACGGACGTATTTGGGTTTCACTACATCATCGGACCAGACGAGAACCGTGTTTCCGTCAACGCGGGCGCTGGCCCAAACCCAGCGGGCGTCTTCACCGCAAATGGCAAAACCTTCGAGCTGGCTGCCAGCAGGGGCGTTGCGCGGGAGTGGAATTTCGGGTGCGCCGGCAGTGCTGCGCTGGCGGTAAGTGGTGGGCAGGGGACGAGCAACGAGTCCACCGGCGATGTTGTTAAAATGCAAACGGAGACGCCCAACAGTGGAGGGGGGGGGAGGGGAGTGGAGGTAGTCGGTTTTAAAATACACGGGACCGCTGGCGACGATGTCGCGGCGTTGATAAATTTCGGCAAGGGCGACGCGGGCAAGGCGTTCGGCGGCGGGGCGTTTGTCACGATAGTGGATGTCGAGTTCTTCGCCGAGGTCGATGAGCACGGCCTGGCTGGTGTGCGGGAGCGTGCGGGTGGCAAGGGTTTGCGCTTCGCGGAGTTCGGCGTAGGGGGCGGGAACGGCGGGGTTTTGAGTTTTCGCGCCGTAGTTGGCGAGTTGGCAGATGAGAAATGGAAAATCGTTCGCGTCCCACTGTCGTCGCCAGTCGTCGATGAGAAGGGGGAGTGCGGTGCGGTATTGCCAGGCCCGGCTGGTGTCGGACTCGCCTTGATACCAGATGACGCCGCGCAGGGCGTAAGGGACGAGCGGGGCAATCATGCCGTTGTAAAGGAAGGCGGGGGTTTTGCGGCGTTCGGGAGGTTGCGCCGGGCGTTCGGGGATGCTGGCGCGTTGCGCGACGGTGAGGGGCGGGAGTTCGTTTTCGACCAAAGCGCGCCACTGGCCCGCGAGCGGCAGTGGGCCGGCGCGGAAGGGGCCGCCAGTGAGACCGAGTTTGCCGAAGGGGTTGAAGATGCGAATCGCCAGTGTGGAGTCTCCGGCTTTGACGTGGGCGCTGCCGACAATGACACGAACATAGGGTGCGACGCCGTGGCGCGGGGTGGAGCGTCCGACTTCTTCGTTGTTCCAATAGATGGTGTAGAATCCTTCAATGTGTCCGAGGTCTACGATGAGGGAGAGTCCGGCGAGTTTTTGGGGAATGGTGACAGTGCGTGTCAGCCAGAGGACGCCGGCATCTGGCAGGCCGGCGGTGGAGGCGAGGCCGGGGAGGGTGACGGGTTTCCAGTCGGGGGCGTCGGATGGTGGAAGGATGGCGGGGGCGCGCGTGGGGGGCGGGGCCGGGTCCGCGCGGTGGGTGGTGTCGGCCCATTGTTTGTAGGCGCGGGCGTAGTCTTGGATGCGTTGGGGGAAGGTCCGGGCTTCCTCGCGTTGGAGGCGGGTTTGCGCGGCGTTGACAGTGTCGCGGTCGAGTCCATCGGCGCTGGTCCAGGGAGCGATGGGCGTGCCTCCCCAGCTTGCGTGTATCAGGCCAACGGGTACATCGAGTTGCTGCTGGAGTTCGCGGCTGAAGTGGTAGCCGATGGCGGTAAGGTCGGCGATGGTGTCGGGCGAGGCGATTTGCCAGCGGCCTTCGAGGGTGTCGGAGGGGGCAGGTTCGGCGGCGGTCTTTTTGGGGACGGTGAAATGGCGGAGTCGGGCGTTGGCGGAGGTGGCGATGGTTTGCGTGGCGTCGGTGGTGCGTTTGAGGGCAAATTCCATGTTGGACTGGCCGGAGGCGAGCCAGACTTCGCCAATGAGTATGTCGTTGATGACGAGTGGTGCGGCGGAGGCGGAACCGTTAATGGTGAGGGTGTGCGGGCCGGGGGGGGGAGGGGGGGAGTCGAGGTTGAGGGTGATGCGCCAGTTGCCTGTGGGGTCGGTGGTGGCGCGGGCAATGACGTTGGCAGGGGTGAGTGTGAGGGTGATGGTTTCGCCGGGCGCGGCTTTGCCCCATATGGGGACACGGGGGGATTTTTGAAGGACGGCGTGTTCCGAGATGAGCGCGGGGAGCGTGATGTCAGCGCGGGTGGCGGATGCGAGCGCGAGGGAGACAACAAGCGCGGCGGCGAAGCGGGAATGCATGACGGCAGGCGGGACTTGTCATTGCCATTTGGCGCGACGGACGGAGGCGTCGAAGTAGAGGATGTTGTAAGCGTCGTCGCCCCAAATGGTGCTGTCGGGCAGGAAGGAAAGGTTGGTGGCATCGTCGCTTTTTTTGATGTCGCGCAAGGCCATGTGTCGCGAGGGAGCAGGGAGGGTTTCGATGTTCATGGACGGGGTGCCGTCGGAGGAGTTCCCGAAGGGAAATAGTTTGTTGCCGGATTCATCTTTGTATTCGCCGTAGGCAAGGCGGTAGATGGGAATGTTTTTGCCCAATGGGATTTCGGTGCGGGCAAGGTGGGGAGCCCAGACTTTGTAATGGTAGGCGGAAATGATTTGGTTGTTGGGGGGGACAGGCGCGCCGTAATTGGGGGCGAGGTGGAACAAGAGGATTCTGGTGTCAACGCGGTAGTCGGCGACTTGCTTGAGGTAGAGGGGGCCGGGGAGTTTGCCTTTGTTGTCGTTTGCGTAGAGGAGGATGTTTTGTCCGACGCCACGGAGGACGGCGGTGCCTTCGGCGCGGGCTGCGGTTTTGCGGACCTTGCCAACGGTGGGGATGATGATGGCGGCAAGAATGCCGATGATGGCAATGACGGTCAGTAATTCGATCAGAGTGAAGGCGCGATGGCCTTGAGCTTTGCGGGGATTCATAGGAGGGGGGGGGGAGGGGAGTCTTATGATTTGCGATGGCGGACGTTGGCGAGGAGGAGGGCGCCGAACGCAAAAAGCGCGGCGGTGATTGCGGGTTCGGGGATCGTGGGGGCTGTGGAGGAAATGAGTTGGATGGAGTTGGCGTTGATTTGGAGTGTGTAGTTCGCGGTATAGTCGGCGCCAGTGAAGGTGATGAGGTTGGCCGGGTTGCCGCCGGTGATGTTGCCTGTGACGCTGAGGAGGGTGAGGTTCGAGGCACCTGCCTGACCAAAGCCGTCAAGGGCGGTGAGGTCAAAGGTGAGCGTTCCGCCAAGGGCGAGATCGCCGTTGACAACCAGGGAATCGGAGGCGGTTTGCGTGGCGCCGAGGTCAAACTTGACGGTGACGCTCGCGCCGAGGGCAAGGTTGGCATTGATGGTAAATGCGGCGGTGACCGGGGTGGATGCGGAGATGTCGCCGATCTGGAGTGTGGCATTGTCGGCAAGTGTGACGTTGCGGTTGATGGAGCCGGTGCCGCCGAGGGTGCCGGTGGATGCAACGTTGACGGCGGCGTTACCGGCGGCAGCGAGGGTGCCGTTGATGAGGAGGGTGCCGGCATTGACGGTGGTGTCTCCTTTGTAGGTGTGCACGGCGGTGCTGTTGGAGAGGGCAACGGTGCCGTCGCCGGTTTTGACAATGCTGCCGTTGCCAGTGGCGGTTTCGAGGTCGGTGATGTTGCCGGTGATGTTTACTCGACCGTCGGTGGCGGCAGTAAGGTTGAGGGTGACGTTCTGGACGTCGTTCGCCAAACGCATGTGTTTGAAAGAGGAGGTGTGCGCGGTGTTGCCACCTACGGTGTAGGTGTGCGCGGTGCCGGTGGAAGCGGCGAGGACGATGGTGTTGTTCACGGCGACGGCGGCTTCGGTGAGGACGGTAAGCGTGCGATTGCTGGTGCTGGTCTGGCCGAGGTTGAGTTGGCGTCCGTCAGAGCCGAAGGCGTTGTTGGCTTTGATTTTCAGGGTGCCGTTTGAGAGGCGTGTGGGGGCGTCGTAGGAGTTCTGGCTTTCGATGATGTAGGTGCCTGCGCCGATGTATTCTACGAGGGTGGCGGATCCGCTGATTGTGCCGGCGAGGGTGATTGAGCGCACGTCGTTGTTGGCGTTGAAGGTAACGTTGTTACCATTGAGGTTGATGGCGCCGAGTTTCATCGCGCCTGATGTGGTGGCAAAGCGGGTCGTGCCGTAGAGTTTGATGTCGGCATTGATGGTGAACAGTCCGCTGCTGCTGTTGGTGACAGCGTTGTTGGAGCCGTTGCCGTAAATGGATAGGATTTTGCCAGCGGTGCTGTTGATGGTGAAGGCCGTAGTGCCGGACTTGGTGAGAGTTTTGAGGGTGAAATCTTCATCGAGTTCGATGGTGGGGCGGAGGGTGCCAGCAAGGGTGATGTCGGTGTCGGCGGCGCTGGCCGGAGCGGTGTCGTTGTTCCAATTGGCGGCGGTTGACCAGTTGGCGTTGTCAGCGCTGCCGCCGTCCCATGTGGATGAGGCGGCACCGAGGCGCACGGCGGCGGCGAGGATGACGAGCAGGGCAAGGCAGGTTGTCTTGGAGGTGTTCATGGCGGTTGTTTGTAACTGAGGTTTGGATACGAAGAAAAACGAGGCGTTGACAGGGGAAGGACAGGGGGGGGGGGGGGGAGGGGGCGTCAGCCGGCGCTGTTGCGCACGACAAGTTCACCGCGGAGGGGAATGTCGAGAGGAGGAACGGGTGTGTCGCCGAGGAGATTGTTGAGAAGATCGAAGGAGTGTTCACCCATCTGCTCGAAGGGGACGCGATAGGTGGTGAGCGGGACGGGTGCGGTGGCGGCAATCTCGAAGTCGTCAATGCCCACAACCTTGAGATCGCGGGGCACCTCGCGCCCGAGAGCGCGGGCGGCGCGAATCATGCCAACGGCTAGAAAATCGCTGGCACACACAACGCCTTCGACGTCGGGGTGGCGCTGGAGATAAAGGCGGGCAATGCGCTCGGGCTCGGCGAGCGGGTCGCCGAAATTGGGCTGCATCTCGGCATCGCGGTGCGCGAGGGCGCTGGCGACGTCGGCAAGACCGGCTTCCTCCATGGCGCGACTGTATCCAGTGTGTTTGGCTTGGGCGACGGGAATCCAGGCTTGGTTGGCGAGAAAGCCGACTTTGCGCAGTCCTTTTTCGAGAAGGTGGCGCGTCATGGTGTGGCCGGCGTGAAAACCATCGAGAACGACGCCGGGGCGGCGCATGGCGGTCATGCTCATGGTGACGAGCACAATGGGAAAACGGCAGGAAAGAAGCATCTGCGCATAATAAACGTAATCCTTGGGCGTGAGGACGACGGGAAGCAGGACAGCGCCCTTGACGTCGAATTCGCCGAGGCGACCGACGGCCTCTGCCTCGCGCCGAAAATCGGTGCCGGTGGAGAGCATGACTGTCTGACGGCGTGCGCGGTGGGCGGCGGTCTGAAAGCCTGTCATGATACGGCGGATACCTTCATGCTGGTCGCTCGGGTAGATGAAAGCGCAGGCGTCGAGTGAGAGGGCGGGTGCCGATTTGCCGGGCGAGGAGCGGAGCACACGGGTGCCTGCGCGTGTCTTGCGCTCGACCCAGCCTTCGTGCGCGAGCCAGGCGAGCGCCTTGCCAATGGTGGAACGTCCGCATTCGAGTTCGTCGGCCAGTTCCATTTCGGTGGGAATTTGTGTGCCCACGGGCCAGATGCCGCTCGTGATGCGGTTTTCCAGAATGTCGTAAACCGCTTTCAGCTTGGTCTGGCTGGCAGGCGGTGCGAATGCTGAAGGGGCATCTGAAGTGGTGGTGGTGGCGGCGTCAGGTGTCATGGAGCGAGAAAAAGAAATTATGGGAGAAGCAAAGGCGATTTTTGATCGATTTGATACACAAAATATATTTTGTTTGCTTGAAACAAGCAAAAATATTTAAAAATCGACTATTATTACGTAATTCCTTTATATTTCGATTGTTATTATGATATAAATTATATTTAATCATCAATTTTTTAGCATCCTGAATGGTTGGAAATATCTGTTTTCACTTGATTTGTTACGACAAATGAAATTGGAGTGGGAAATGATTCAGCATTACCTCAGTCCACGAAATCTGGCTTCAATGACGACCGCTCTCGCCCTGACATTCTTTCCCGGACTTGTTCCAGCCCGGGAAGAAGACGGAGTCGCCGATATCGCAGCGGTGGATACGATCATCCCCGAGCACGGCAAATATACCACGGCTTACATGAGTGACTGGTCGAAGTTGCCAACCGGCGACAAAATCCCGCGAAGGGATCCAGCGGGCATCGAATTCAAACCTGTAGTGGGAGAAACGATGCGGCGGGAATGGGCGAATCAGGAAAAGGTTTATCTGGCCGATCTTGAGTTGCGAGTCACTTGGGAGGCGAAAAAGAGCAACAAAAGGACCACGACGTTGTTTCGCATCATTGATTGCAAGGAGGTCATCATCGAAAATCTGGCGATTATTCAGAGTGACCCTGATTTTCGTGGTTACCACACCATCGCCATCGAAGGCGCGGATCGCGTGATCATCCGCAATCTTTATCTGGCCGGCACGGTGCAGTCGCATCACCTGCGTCTCGAAGGTTGCAAGGACATCCTGATCGACAATGTCGAGATTGCCGGGGTCGATTATTTGGGCAATGGCAGGACGCGTGTTGGCGGCGGCATCTGGATCAACAACGGCGCGACAGGCACGGCTTCCTCGCCGATGGGGCTGACGGGGCTCTGGATACCGCCCGAGCATGTACGTATGCCCGGCTGGCAGATTGTGCAAAATTGTTATTTCCACGGCGGCTTGGAGAGTGATGGTGGCGACTGGCGCAATCAGGACGCGCTGCTGATCCATCATCCGGGCAACGGCGTGCTGTTTAATTGTGTAGTGGAAAATTGGTTTCACCCGCCGATGGATGGTGGCTTCGATCTCTCCTACCGGCGCACCGAACCGGAGTATCAGGACAAGTTTTTCCGCATTGAACGCAATGTCGTGCGCAACGTGACGTTTGGAATAAAAACCCCGGCGCGTTCGCCTGGTCCCAATGTGCTGTTTTTTGCCAACAACCTTTTGGTCAACTCCCAACTGGCCGACTACCACAACGGTGCTGCCAATGATGTCTATTACGTCCACAACACCTATATTTACGATACGGACCAGGCTCCGCCTGCGCTGCGCGAAATGGCCCAGCGGGGAGCATCGGGCTACGCGAGTTTGTGGCGTTACAGCGCGCTCTCCGTGCTCTCCAACTCGCTGCTCTACAAACCCTCCGGTCCGTTCACTTTGTTTTACGGCAACCACATGGGGCAGCCTGACAAATATCTGTATTTAAAACCTGACTACAATGTTTATGCACTCGGTTCGGCCAAGCCCATTTGGTATCGGAATTCCAGTGACGGTGTGAAGTTCAAAACTCTGGATGACTGGCGCAATGCCACCGGGACGGATGGGCATAGCGCATTCGTGAATGCGAGCGCAGTGCAGTTTGTTGACTATGCAAAAGGCGACTACCGCTTGCGCTCCAATCCCGCACCCACGCCGGATACGCTTACCACACGTTACCTGAGCCCCGCCGATGCCCGGATGCGCGTGGACCGTGATTTTTATGGCAAATCACGAAGTGCGTCCGACGTGATGGGGTTGTCACCGGGGGCGTTTTGTGTGGAAAAATAGCGCGTCAGTCTCTCTCCTCCCCCCCCCCCCCCCCACACACACGTCACACTGTGTCATAGGCGTCGGCAACTGCTCATGAGACTTACTGGCTGACGTTGTCCGGGATGACTACGCAAGCCATGCCGGCGGCTCGGGCGGCTTGAATCCCGGCGGCGCTGTCCTCGAACACAAGGCATTCGCCGGGCGCGATTCCGAGTCGCGTCGCGGCAACCAGAAAGGCATCGGGGTGCGGCTTCCCGCGTTCATAATCCCCGGCGCAAACCACCACGTCAAAAAGGTCATCAACTCCAACCGCAGCCAGTGTCGGACGCACAATGCTGTGACGTCCGCCAGATGCCACGGCAATTGGACGGCCTCGCTCATGCAGGTTTCTCGCGATGGCTACAACAGGGGCGATGGGGCTTATGCCGCCTTCGTCCAGGAGTTCGCAAAAATATCGGTCGCGGCGTTCCATCGTCTCGTTTGCGTCGAGATTCAAATTCCAGAGTTGGTTGATTGTATCAACAATTTCACGACAGGAGCGTCCTCCCCAGGTGTGAAAGAGTTCGCGGGATAATGCGTTCCCTGCCTCCGCCGCGACTCGGGCCCAGGAGCGATGGTGAGCGGGCATGGTGTCGGCCAGTGTTCCGTCACAATCAAAGATGTAGGCGGCGTAATCGTGGTCTGGGAGTTCGATTTTCATTCGCTGTCCAGCGTCCGGAATTTTCATCTGCTTGTCCAGATGCCGTTCATGCCATGTGTGTGGCGGGGGGGGGGGCAGATTTTACTTGATGGTTGAGAGGGTGCGCCAGCTCAGGAGGGCTTGGTCGCGTTCGCGGACTTCGATCAGGAGAGGAAAGGGAGGGCGGGCAACGGCGTGCATCGTGTCGGCAAGAGTAGCAAGCAAACCGGTGTAGTTGATTCGGCCTGACGCGAGATCGGTGATGGCTTGGTGGTTCTGGCTGCGTCCGTCGGGGTGCGTGACGACTTGGTGGATGTGCGCGAGTTGGAGATAGGGGGCGATGTGGTGCAGCCAGTCAGCGATGCCGTGGTGTTGCGAGATGTGGACGTCGGCAGCGGCGTGGCCGGCATCAAAAATGATGCCGACGCGGTTGAGGTCGGCGGGGGCGTGTCCGACGGCGGCCAGGCGGTGGCGCAGGGTTTTGATGAGATGGGTAAGGTGCCAGGGGCGCGTGCCGAGTGTCTCGGCACCGGGAGGACTGACTTTTTTGTTATAGACGTTTTCGAAACTGATTTGCGCGCCCATGGCGAGGGCGCGGGTGGCGAGATTTTGACAGGTGGCCAGGCAGGCGCGGGTCCAGGGGGTGTCAAGAAATCCGCCGTCATTGGAAAATAGATACGAGGCGGGAACGTTGGGGAGATGGAGCGTGAGGTCGTCGAGGCGGGCGGCGGCAGCCCAGTGGAGCCAGGGGGCGTAGTCGTCGAGGTCGGGGTTGGGGTTTTCGAGTGGGTGGGGGAAATTGGGCAGGTGGAGTGAGAGATATCCGCCGGGAATGGTGCGGCGGTAGTCGGCAATGAGTTGGAGTTCGTCGGGGGTGGGTTCGTCGCGCGTGTGGTTGTAGTGGAATTGCAGGGCGGGGATTTTTTCGTCGATGATGGTGCGCAGGAGCGTGGGGGCGTCGCCGCGAAAGGCGATTCCGATGGGGAAGCGTCCGGCGATGGGCGCGGGCGAGTGGACGAATTGCGCGGGCGCGGCGTGGCGCGTGATTGCGATGGCAGGGGGAGGGGAGAGGGGGTTGTCGGGTGTGGCGGGCGGCCAGTCGATGCAGAGGAATTCGGGACGGGTGTGGCAGACTTTAAGGGCATCAAGGCCGGCGCAAATGACGACGCGAAGGTTGCCGTTGTTGTAGTCGGCAGGGTTGTGACGGTGGCCGCATATCCAAGTTGTGGATACAGGGGATGTGGCAAGGCGGGCAACGAGTTCGGGATTGGTGGTTTCGGGGTGAAAGTGGGCAAAGACGAGGCAGGGCGTTTGGTCGGCGGGGTGTTGGGCGAGTTGGGTGAGAAGGGTTTCGAGAGAGGCGTTGGCTTCGGTCTGGTCGCTGGTGGCGAGGAGGAAAATACGTGGAATGAGTTGCACGCAGCCACGAGTGAGTGCGGGCGGTGGAGTGGAGGCGGCGGGGAGGGAGGGGAGGGTGAATGCGGGGCCTTCTTTGTTGCCGGGGAGGTAGTGGGCGGGGATGTCAGTGATGCCGAGGGCGGTCCAGAAGGCGGTGATTTCGTCTGCGTCTGGGTGCTGGATGATGTCGCCGCCGAGGATGAGGTGATCGGGAGCGATGGCCCGAATTTGCCGGGCACACCAGGCGATGACGCGGCGGGTGACGGCAGGTATGGGAAGGGCGATGTGCGGGTCGCTGAGAAACACGAAGCGCCGGTTGCCAGGAGGGGAGCGGAGGGCGGTGGGCGAAGGTTGTTGCATGGTAACGGGGTCGGTGGGGACGAAACGGCGTTGGTGGAATTGGCGGCGGTGGGCGACGAGGGTGGGGAGGGAATGCGGCGTGGTGTGGTCGAGCGCGGGGTCGATGGTTCGCAGGTCGTGGTCGTAGGTGCGGAGGGTGAGGTGGTCGGGGGCGAGATCGAGGATGCGACTGTGGCGGTGGGCGTCGCGGGCGTAGGTGCGCGAGGCGGTGCCGGTGTGCACGTAGTGGACGCCGAGGCGTTGGCTGAGGGAGTCTCGGTAGTGGTGGCCGAGGTGGTTGTGCCCGGAAAACCAGAAGAGGATGTTGGGGTTCTCCCAGATGATTTGCTGGATGGCGCCGGGGGTGTGGTTTTGGTTAATGTGGGCGTTGCCGACGCGGGCGTGGAGTTCGGGCATGACCATGAGGCCGCTGCCAATGGGCGGGGCGTGGCCGATCATGAGGATGGGGTTGTCGGCGAGGCGGGTGAGTTGGGCGCGCCACCAATCGAGTTGCGCGTCGTCGATGACGATTTCGTTTTTGTTGACGGTGTTTTGACGCCAGCGGGTGTTGTCGAGGCCGATGATGGCGAGGGTGTTGTGTTCGATGACGAAGCCGGCGGTGGTGTCGGGGCGTCCGAGCGCGGTGCGCATCATGCGGACGGCGTCGGGGTCGGTGGTGAATTCGTGGGATTGGAGGTCGTGGTTGCCGATGATGGAGGCAAAGGGGGCGGTGAGCGCGCCGGGACTGGTGAGGAGGGCAAGGGCGTCGGTGGTGCCGGTGGCGGTGCCCATGACGTGGCCGCCGGTGAGGTCGCCAACGCAGAGAACGAGGTCGGGGGCGAGGGAGTTGATGTCGGGAATGATTTCGTCGCGCCAGAGTGTGTGTTCGTCGGGGGAAATGTGCGGGTCACCGAGGATGACGATGCGGCGGAGGGGGAGAGTCATGGTATGGCGTGGGAGAAGGGGGGGGGGGGGGGAGGGGAGGCAGAGCGAAAACCGAAATCACGGATGTCGGTTGGCTGTGCCAAAGCCATGGATGGAAGATGGATGATATGGATGGACTGAGCCCAAACCGAAGGTCCCAAACCGTAACCGCGAATGGACGCGAATGATCGCGAATAAAACCAATGAATCCGTCGTCTCTGTCTTCATTCGCGTTTATTAGCGTTCATTCGTGGTTGGTTTGTGTCCGGAAGATTGGGATGGTTTTGAGAGGGGGGCGAGTTCGAGGGTGAAGTGTTGGGCGTCGTCTTCGAGCCAGTTGTCATACCAGGGTGAATACGTGCGGACTTCGACGTGGCGGTTGTTGGGGTGGAATCGCATGAGGCGCAGGTAGCCGCCGCCGCCGTAGCCGCGGTCGGGTTTCACGCCGCGCTGGTAGTTGGCAAAGATAATCCACACGGGGTTGCCGTGCTGGCCGGTGAGGCGGAGTCGGGCGGCACCAGGGCCGGTGGAATGTCCGTTGAGGATGAGGCGGATGTTGGCGTGGCGGGAGGCGAATTTTTGCCAGATGTCCACGCCGTCGTTGGCTCCGCCTGCGGCAGGGGTTCCGATGCCGTAGTGTTTGGGATTAGCTCCGTGGGCTGGGTTGGAGCCGTGCAGGGTGCCGTCGCTGTGAAGGCAGCAGTGGGTGAGGAGAATAACGGGGAGTGTTGGGTTTTCGGATACGATACGGCTGGCCCAGTCGAGGACTTCGTCGCGGGGGCCGAATTCGAGGGCGAGGAGGAGCATGGGGCCGGCAGGAGTGTCGAAGCGGTGCCAGGAATTTTCCATGTGGCCGGGGGCGAGGAGTCCGAAGGCGGGCGAGTTGCGATAGTCGTCGGGCGTGAAGGCGGCGTTCATGCCGGTGCTGCGGTCGGTGGTTTTTCCGCCGGGTCCGAGGTCTTTGTTGCCAGGAATGGCGGCCCAGGGGAGTCCGGCACGGATGATGGGGTCCATGGCGGCGCGGGCGAGGGTCCAGTGTTCGGGGGAGTTGTTGTTGGTGATGTCGCCTTCGTGCGCAACGAAGTGGATGCGGTGGGTGTCCTTGTGCGCAGCGATCCAATCAGTCTGACGGCGGAAAACTTCGGGGTTGGCGTCAAGGTAGTGTTGAGTGTCGGGCAGGACGGCGAGGGTCCAGGTTCCGGCGGGGGCGTCGAAGGGGGTGGTGGGGAGCGTGGTTAC
>NZ_ABEA03000166.1 GCF_000171235.2 Geminisphaera colitermitum TAV2
GGGGGGGGAGGGAGGGATTAACCACAGAGGCACAAAGACACAGAGGGAAATCACGGAGAAAACCATGTATCCGCAGGACGGATCTATGGATTTGTTCTCTGTGCCTCTGCGTCTTTGTGATTAACTTTTGTCTGCCTTCAGGCGGCTTCGAGGAGGCTGCGGGCGAGATCGACGGCGCTGGCGGCGTCGGGGCTGAAACCGTCGGCGCCGATTTCGTTGGCGAAGTCCTGCGTCACGGGTGCGCCGCCAATGATGATTTTGGTGCCGGTGAGGCCGGCTTCACGGAGGGCAGCGACGGCGGTTTTCATCGCGGGCATGGTCGTGGTGAGCAGAGCGGAGAGACCGACGAGTTGCGCGCCGTGAACGCGGACGGCCTCGACGAATTTCTCCGGCGGCACGTTGGTGCCCATATCGACGACGCCGAAGTTGGCGCCCTTGAGCATCATGATGACGAGGTTTTTGCCGATGTCGTGAAGATCGCCCTGCACGGTGCCGACGATGGCGGTGTATTTGGGTTTGATGCCGGCCTTGGCGAGCAGGGGTTCGAGGAGCGTCATGGCTTCTTTCATGGCGCGGGCGGCGATGAGCATTTCGGGCACGAAGACCTCGTTCTTCTTAAACGCTTCGCCGACGGCGGTCATGCCGGGGACGAGGCCTTTTTCGACGATGTCGAGCGGTTGCAGTCCGGCGGCGAGGAGTTCTTGTGTGAGGCGGGTGGCGTCGGCGCGCTTGCCGCGGCGCACGGATTCGCTGAGTGCGTTGAGCGTGTTTTGCATGGTGGTTTGGTCAGGGTGAATTTGTATCTTGGAAAAAGACGCACTCATCCTACCTGAACCGAGTTGCCAGTCTCTTGTGTTTTCCGGGGATTTTTTGGTGAAAACACCACATGCCTCCCCCTTCCCCCCCCTCTGACTTTTGCGAAACAGAATCCTGGCTTGCGGTGGGGATTGGCTATGCCTAGCCGTTGCGACTTCTTTTCCGACATATCAGGCCACACAATTTTTCTTCCACCAACTGATCCACTAACCACCACAACCAACATCTCTTTCGCGTAGCTTCGGCTGCTGTCCGTCACGAAACCGCTAATTTCGAACCAGAGAGACATCGCTGATATGCGCCCCGAATTGGGGCGTGTTGAAGCGTCCTCTCTGTGGGCTCTTAGCGGTGCCTGTGACGGGGCGTGTGTAGGCACGTCCCTCTCTTTTTTTCAGGCACCAACAATAACCCGCAGAGGACTCCCACTGACACGGCAAAGACGCGCGAGCCTTTGCCCATGTCTGCTTCACAAAATTCAGAAGCCAGTGCCACCATGCGCTGGAGTCCCGCCAATCCGCATCCGCTTTCCCGATGCAAGACTGAACTCGTTTGGGAGGGGAAATATGACGAGTTTGGCAATCGCCGGGCTGTGGATGTCGCCGGGCACAATATCCCTTTGCAAATGATTGAGCGCATTGACGCGCCGCGTGACCATGCCGCTGCTGGCGGGCAATTGGCGTTGGATTTGTTTGAGAAAAAATCCTCGCGGCTCGACGACTTCCGCAACCGGCTGATTTGGGGGGATAACAAGCTCGTGCTGGCGTCGTTGCTCGCGGAGTTCAAGGGAAAGGTGGATTTGATTTACATTGATCCGCCTTTTGATGTCGGCGCGGATTTCACGATGTCGCTGCCCGTCGGCGACGGGAAGGAAACGCTCGAAAAGGAGCAGTCCACCATCGAGGCAGTCGCCTATCGCGACATGTGGGGCAAGGGGACGGATTCGTATTTGCACATGATGTATGAACGGCTGTCGCTGATGAAGGAGTTATTGAGCGAGCGCGGGAGTATTTATGTGCATTGCGACCACAGAGTTGATTCTCTCGTGAGACGGGTTATGGACGAAATTTTTTCTCCAGAACGTTTTCGAAATCAAATGATTTGGTGGTATCGAAATTCAGGAATGAAAGCCGCGAGTGATAAATTCCATCACAAACACGACGTGCTATATTTTTATGCAAAAAATTCAGTCTTTACATTCAATGGATATAGAGAGCCGCTGAAGGACGGCGATAGCGGGAAGCGAAGGGCATATAAATTTGATAGTAAATTGAAGAAGCCATTGCCTGTTTATGATAAAGAAGGGAAACCTGTTTATTATCAAGTTGGTGATATTCTTGCTGGTAGTGTTTGGGATGTCCCGATTCTTCAAGGTGGCGATGAAAACATTGGCTATCCCACCCAAAAGCCCGAAGCCCTATTGGAGCGTATTATCAAAGCCTCGTCCAACGAGGGCGACCTTGTTGCCGATTTCTTTTGCGGCAGCGGAACAACTGGTGCCGTTGCGGAACGGTTGGGGCGGCGGTGGATTCTGGCGGATTTGGGGCGGTTTGCGATTCATACAACGCGGAAGCGCTTGATACAGTTGCAGTCGGAATTGCATTCCGGGGAAAAACCATACCGGGCGTTTGATGTGTATAATTTGGGCCGCTACGAGCGTCAGTGGTGGCAGAAAAAACAGTTGCTGGGCGCGGACGAGGAGCACCGGCGGGTGGTGTTGCAATTTCACGGGGCCTCGGCGCTGGAGCAGCCGCCGTCGCCGTTGTTGCACGGGAGCAAGGGCGGCGCCGTCTGCCATGTGGACGGCATTGACTCGATTTTCACGCGGGACGAGTTGCGCGAGGTGGCGAAAGCCACCGTCGGCACCGGAGCAAAGGAGCTGCATTGTCTGGCGTGGGAGTTTGAGATGGATTTGCGCGGCGAGGCCAACGCGTTGCAAGCGGCGTTGGGGTTGAAGATACGGCTACTCACGATTCCCCGCGAGATTTTGGAAAGGAACCGGAAGCATGTGACGTTTCATGATGTGGCGTCGCTGAAGGCGGAGGTGGTGAAGGGTGGAGGTGGCGTCCCGCCGCTTGATTCACAGAAAAAGCGGCAGGATGCGGCTTCCACTTTCGACGTGGAACTCACCGAGTTTTTTCCGTCGCTGGCGGAGGTGCCGGAGAAGGAGTTGGACCTGATGAACGCACGGGCCGCAGAGAGCGGTTTCGATTTCATAGATTTTTGGGCGGTGGACTTTGATTACAAGCATCCACTGTTCGTCCACCACTGGCAGGATTTCCGAACGCGAAAGGAGCGGGCGCTAAAAATCGTTAGCGACGCAGGACACACCTACGACACTGCCGGCAAGCATGTGATTTGCGTGAAGGTGGTGGATGTCTTCGGTTGCGAAACCAGCGTGATTTTGGAGGCCAAACAATGAGCAACGAAAACACGGGGGATTTTGACCGCCTATCACCGCTGTTCGCGCCTCATGAGGAGCCGACCAAGCACCGCGCCAAGGGCGGCGTTGTGCAGCGTAGGCGTCCATCGCCGCTGCCGGTGGTGCAAAACCTGCGGATGGCGGTGCGCGAGTGGCGCGAGGCGTTTTATCCCGGCGCGAGCGAGACGACGCGGCACCTGCTGCACCATTGGTTTTCGCGGGCGCACCGCGTCGCGCTCAGCGGTGGCGGCGAGGCGGAGTTCCGCTACTATTTCTGCCAGCGCGAGGCGATTGAAACGCTGATTTACCTGCGGGAGGTGCGGGGCGTGGAAACAACCTCGCAACTGTGGATGGAGTTCGGCAGCCGGCGGGAACTGGCGCTGGCGGACGGCATTTCGCCGGAGGAGGACGCATGGGCGCGGCACTTGTGCAAACTCGCCACCGGCGCGGGCAAGACAAAGGTAATGTCGCTGGTCGTGGTGTGGAGTTACTTTCATGTGCTGCGGGAGGCGGATTCGCCGCTCGCGCGGCACTTTGTCATCATCGCGCCGAACATCATCGTCTTCGAGCGGTTGCGCGAGGATTTCAGACCGGATGGCGGCGGGCCGGACATTTTTGACAAAGATCCGCTCATCCCGCCGGAGTGGCGCGGCGACTGGAACATGTCCGTGATTTTGCAGGACGAGGCGGGAGGCGCGGCGACGGGCGGCACGCTGTATTTAACGAATATTCACCGGTTGTATGAACGCAGCCGGGGACGCGGCGAGGATGGCGACGACTCCGCACCGTGGGCGGGACCTTCGGTGAATCGCAACAAGGCGCTCGACACCGCCGCCGCGCTGCGCGAGCGCGTCCTGCATCACAAACGCGTGTTCATTCTCAACGACGAGGCGCACCATGTCTGGGACACGGATTCGGCGTGGTTCGAGGCCATCAAGTTTTTCCATGAAACACTGTCCGCTCGCGGTGGAAAACTGGTGGGGCAAATTGATTTCACGGCGACGCCCCGTGACAATCGCGGGCAGCCGCTCAAACACATCATTTGCGACGCGCCGCTGGGCGAGGCGGTTGACGCCGGCATCGTGAAGACGCCGGTGCTGGGCACGGCAAGCGACGGCATGGAAGCAGCGCCATCGGCTGACGCGGGCGAACGCTACGACCGCCATTTACGGCTCGGCTACGAACGCTGGGAAAAGAGTTTCGCGGAGTGGCAAAGGAGCGGCAAAAAACCGCTATTATTCGTCATGTGCGAGGACACCGAAGACGCCGACCAAATCACGCGGCGGCTGCAAACAGACCCCGTGTTTTCCGAATTGAACGGCAAGACGCTCAACCTGCACACGAACTTGAAGGGCAAAATCAAGAAGGGTGTTTTTGTGCCGAATGAAAAAGAGATTTCGGACGACGATTTGCGGGCGTTGCGAAAGTTGAGCCGCGAACTCGACTCGCCGGACAATCCGTATCGCTGCATGGTGTCGGTGCTGATGCTGCGCGAAGGTTGGGACGTGCGCAACGTGACAACCATCGTTCCGCTGCGGGCGTTGTCCGCGAAAAACAAAGTGCTCGGCGAGCAGGTGCTGGGGCGCGGGCTGCGGCGCATGACGCCGCCGGTGGGCGGAGCGGCGGAAGTCGTGACAGTGGTGGAACACGAGTTTTTTGCGCGGTTTTATCAGGAGGAACTGTCGTCCGAGGGCGTGGATATTGATGTGACGGATGTGAATCGCGTTCCGAAGACAACGGTTTCGATTTACCCCGACGAGGCGCGGAAAGATGTCGCCGCGCTCGATATTCACATCCCGCAAATCACTGTCGGCGCCACCAATACGGCAACGCTCGGAGACATTGATTTCGATGAGGTGAAAAAGGCGTTCAAACAACTCGGACTGCCGCCATTGTCACTCGGAAAAGAAAAGGACGAACATATCAATTACGAGGGTCGGCACCTCGTCACCGGTGAGATTCTGGAAAAAATGAAAATCCACCTGCCACTCTTGCACACGGGTATCGGCGCGGTGTCGTATTTTGTGAAGGAGTTGGAGATGATTGCGCACTTGCGCGGCGCGCACGCGAAACTTGCACCGCTGCTGGTGAGATTCTGGACGGAGGTGTTGTTTGGAAAACAGACGCCGTTAAACGCCCCCGCGCTCTTGGCGCGACTCGGCGACGGCGCGGTGCGCGAATACACGCGGGCGGTTTTCGTGCCGTTGCTGCGCCGCAAAACGACACTCGTGCAGCAGCGCGTCGCGCGGATGTCACCGGTGTCGTCGGCGGCGTGGAAGCTGTTTCAGGCGACGGACAGCGAGACTCATCCGGTGAAGACGGCGAAACGGACGTTGTTCAACCTTGTGCCATGCAACCGGCAGTTGGAGGCGGCGTTTACGGACTTTTTGGAGGAGGCGGGCGATGTTGTCGCGTTTGTTAAAAACGCGGGGCCGCAGTGTTTGCGCATTGATTATTTGGACGCCAATTCGCGGCTGGCGTTTTATGTGCCGGACTTTTTCGCGCGATTGAAGGACGGGCGTTGCTTGTTAATAGAAACGAAAGGCCGCGAAGACCGCGACGTGCCGCGAAAGGCGCGCGCGGCGGTGGAATGGTGCAAGTCGGCGAGTGCGCCCCCGGCGTCATGGGACTACCTTTATGTCAGCGAAGGATTGTTTGGGCGAACGACGGCGACGACACTCGCCGCGCTCGCAAGCGAGGCCGCGCCGGAGTTGACGGCGTTGGTGAACGCGGAAACGACCGAGGTGGAAATGCCGCTGTTCGCGTATGGCGAGAAGCAGGTGGAAAAAGCGGCGGGCGCGGAGGGAGCGGTGGACACGGCGTTGCTGGACGCGCTACCGCCACGCTCGCGCAAGGCGGCGGAGGAGGCGGTGGCGCTGTTCCGGTTTTACGAGAACAAGCCGGACGCGAAATTCGCGCCGCTGTTCCAGCCCCTGCTCGCGCCGCTGGACGCCGCCGCGAAAAACTTTATCTTCAATAAACTCTCGCCGGAAATTCCCACCGACCGCGCCGACCAAGAGGACTGGTTTTCGCCGACCATGCGCCACGCAACTCCCAAGGAGATGCCGCATTACGATCGCATGGGGAAACAGTTGAAACGGCTGATGCTCTGGAACAATCCGGCGACACCGATAGGGTTGTTGCGGGATTGTTTCGAGTTCGCGCTCGATGACAAAACACCGCTCGAGGGAGTGTTTGCGGTGGCGCGTGAGCGGTTTCGTTTCACGGGGGCGCGGGATGTCGCGCATCGCGTGGGGCGGGTCGCCGCGTTGCGCAACCGCTGCATCGCACACGGCGGCGCCGATGACGCGGAAACGAAAAAATTATTCGCGGAACTCGGCCAGCGAAATTTCGCCCTCGCACATCTGACCGGCTGGCTGGAATTGCTCGCCGCACTTTGCGAAAAATAACGCCATTGTCGCACCTCTTCCCCTCCCTCAACTCGCCAGGGCGGTCACTACGCGGAACTGCGCGAGTGAGGCGGGCGGGCCGTCCTGTATCCAACGGAGGCTGAAGCGTGCGAGGGCGATGTGTGTGTTGTGATGATACGCGTGTTCGCCCCAGAGTCCGCTTTCATAGAGGCAGAAAATGGTGTCGTCGGGCGAGGCGACGAGACTGCTTGGTTTGCTGGCACGGCTGCAGGGTGGCGTCACCGGGCAAGGGCAGAGCGTCAGTCAGATCTCCGACGGCGGGTGGCCGTAAATCTTTTTGAATACGCGGGAAAAGTGGAACGGGTTGGCGAAGCCCAGTCGGTGGGCGGTTTCCTTGACGCTGAGCTGGTCGTCGCGCATCAGCGCATAGGCGCGCCCGGCCAGTGCGCGGAGGACGTAAGCTCCGGGAGACATGCCCAGTTCGTGTTTGAAAATGGCGTTGATCCGCTGCGGCGTCATCCGGAACCGCTGCGCGAGATCGAGTCGGGATGGGTGCTTGTGCAGGTGCGCCTCCAGGTAATCGAGCATGGCGGTCAGCCGGGCGTCGGCGGGCGGGCGGGGCGGCTCCTGCAAATACAGCCAGATGAGGCGCACCACGCCTGCGAGCAGTTTGCCCGAACCGAGTCCGTTGGTCCGGCGCAAGTCGTCCGCCCGGCGAAACAATTCGCCCATTGCGTGCTCCGTTTCCCAATGCGTAAGGCGCGGCGGGCATTGATCCAGCGGAACGCGCGGTGTCATCATGCAATGGATACAACTGAAAAAGGCGTGCTCTGCGGACGACAGCAACCGATAGGTGTGCAGCTCGCCCGGATGAATGACGAGGATATCGCCGGCATGTTGTTCGACACGTTCGCCCGTCTCATGATTGATAAACTCGAACTCCCCGCGGACCGCGAGGATGAGTTCAAATTCCTTCAATCGTCGCCGCGGCCAGCAGTGCGCATTTAACTCGGCCAGGCTCTTGTAGTTGACGTGGGTGACTCGCAGCGACGAGGTGCTCGGGGAAACTGCCGGTTTCATCTTGCGAGCGGGTATGCACATCCGGCGTTCCTTGGCCATCCGTAACTCAGCGGACAGTGCCATTAGCGGAGGGCGGGTCTCTTGACCCGCCGACGGCGCGAAAGCGCCGCCCATCCGGAAGGCGCGCCTGCGGCGCGTCTGGCGGATCAGGAGACCCGCCCTCCGGTATCTGACTCCGTCCACATTACGAACAGATAGGCAAAAGTGACTCCCAGCCATTCCACATCTGAAAAATTCACTATACGCTGGGACATGTGAGCACCCTGACCAACACACCCGAATCCAAAACGAAACTCATCAAGCCCATCCTGCCTCCCTGGCCGGGCACGATGACCGCGCGAGAACGCTTCCGGCGGCAAATGCATTTTCAGAGCGTGGACCGCTCTTTCAACATGGAGTTCGGGTATTGGAAGGAAAACTACACCGAATGGGATATTTTTCGCGACAACGGCATCACCACCGAGGCGGAGGCCAACCTGTTTTTTAACTTCGATCCGATCCACTACATCGGGGGAAAAATCTGGACCAGCCCGGCGTTCACCAAGCAGGTCGTCGAGCGGCGTGGCGACACCAACGTCATCATCAACGAAGACGGTTTGCTGGCCGAGGTGCCTGCCGAAGGGCAGGGGAGCAGCATCCCGCATTACCTGAAATCCAGCATCGAGACGCCGGAAGATTGGAAAAAATGCAAGGAGCTGCGCTTCCGCCGCGACGATCCGGAGCGCAAGATCGACATCGCCGCGCTGAAGGCGAAACACCCGGACGACCGCGAATATCCACTCGGAGTCTGGTGCGGCTCGATGATCGGAAAAATCCGCGACCTGCTCACGTTCGAGGGGCTGGCCTACGCCATCTACGATTACCCGGAGATGGTCGAGGACATGGTCGAGACGGCCTGTGTGCTCGTGGAGGATGCGCTGGACCAGTTGCTCCCGCATTTCGAATTCGATTTTGCCAGCGGTTGGGAGGACATCTGTTTCAAGACGGGACCGCTGGTGCCGGTTGACTTTTTCCGCGACGTGGTCGCGCCGCGTTACAAGCGCATCAACCAAAAGCTCAAGGCGCACGGTATTGATGTTTGGTATACAGACTGCGATGGCGACGTGCGGTTGATCCTGCCGCTCTTTCTTGAGTCGGGCATCAACTGTCTGTTCCCGTTCGAGGTGATGGGTTGCGCGCATCCCGGCGAGTTGCTGGACCAGTATCGCGGGCAACTGCGCATCATGGGCGGCGTGGACAAAATCCAACTCGGCTCCGGACGGCCTGCGATCAAACGCTACTTGGAAACGCTCGCGCCTTACGTTGAGCGCGGTGGTTACATCCCGTTCTGCGACCACCGTTGCCCGCCCAACGTCCCGCCTGCCGACTACCTTTATTACCTGCAACTCAAACAGGAGATGTTTGGAGTCCAAGGCAGCGTTCGCGGGTTGCGGTAGAGCAATTCCATTTAAGCTGTAGCCATTTGATACCTGGTAGGGAGGCCTCTCCGAGGCCTCCGCCGTGCGTAGTGTGAGCATGCGAAATTCATAGGTAGATGGAACGTGGTTTCGGAGGCCTCGGACGGAGCGCAGCAGCGCGGAGATGGCATTGCCGAAGGCGATGGCCCGAAGGGCTGCCCTCGGCAGAGGGCACAAAGGCCTCCCTACCGTTAAGACGACGGCTACAACGCAACGTTAAATGCTCTAGCGTTCAAAACGCCGCGCGTGCCCAGTTGGGGGGAGGGGAGGCGTCGAGGCCGAGAATCTCACGGGCGGTTTTTACGTAGTAACGATAATTGGCGAGCGGCGTGCCGTTGGGGATGCGGTGGTCCAAACCAAACACCATGCCGCCAGCTCGCATCAGAGGTTGCAGCTTGTAGTCGAGTTCACGGCGAATGGCTTCTGGCGTTTGGCGCAATACATGTTTGTCGATGCCGCCCATGTGCATGAGGCGGCGTCCGTATTTTTTGCGCGTCGCCACGATGTCCATGCCGGCGGCGGGCTCCATGGGATACATGCAGTTGATGCCGCCTTCCATGAGAGCATCGATGATGGGGTTCATGTCGCCGTCGGAATCCTGCTGGAAAATGCGAGCACCGCCCGCCGCGGCGACATCCCAGCAGCGTCGATAGTAGGGGACCATGAACTGGCGCACATGCGCGGGGCCAAACAGGGGACCGCTTTTGCCCGCCATGTCGTCGTGCACGGAAAGGACGTCAATGGGCACTTCGCGCGTGATGGTTTCGAGGAGACGCACCATCGTCGTGCCAATCGTGTCGAGCATGTCGTGAAGCATTTCCTCGTCCTCGTAACAGGCCATGCAAACGCCTTCCTCGCCGAGGAGCTGGCGGGGTTCGTCGAAGCCGCCGGGGATGTGCACAACAAGGATCGCGCCTTCATCGTGGGCTTTGCGGGCAGCCTCGGCCCAGCCGGGACTGAAGCGTTGTTCGTTCCACAAATACCAGGGTTTTACACGCAGCCACGAATCCATGCCGGTCACGGGGTGATCCATCGGGAGTGGGATGGTGGCGGTGTCCTTGCAAAGCATCATGCGGCGTCCGTAGCGGTCGCGCCGGATCTGATGCACGGGCGTGTCCTCGATGATTTCGGGCGTGATTCCGCTGCATGGTCCTTGAAATACGGATACGTGATGCAAACGAAAATAATCGAAGCCAAATGCAGTCAGCGCGATTTCGTCCTCGGTGGCCCCTTGGGCGCGCCATTCTTGCTCCAGGCCGACGAGCGGCCCGAAGAGTTCAACGAAAAGGGGACGCCCGTTGCACGGGCCGATCATGTAGTCGAGATACTGGTCGCGTAGGATTTCCATGGAGAGGGAATGGTGGGTGTGTGAGGGGGGGACGGGAAATTGCGGTGCCGTCATGATGGCAAAGGACGGTGCGTTTGTGGATGGATTTATCGCCCCAATCTTTGCATTATCAACCGCATGGACCTGTTCTCCGCGCCTGTTCAAAATATCGTCCCGCTTCCGTTTTCCTCGATTTGCCTGAACAGCAAACCCCGCCGTTACCGATGTCCGGCGAACTGGAGTTGGAATACGCGTCTTGACGATTACGACCTATGGATGCCTCTGGGCGGGAAGGGCGTGCTCACGATCAATGGCGAAGCGCTGCCGGTGACGGCACCGATGGCGGTTCTGCTGCGTCCAGGGGAAACAGTCTCTGGCGTTCATGATCCGGCCATGCCGTTCGAGGTGGTGGCATTGCATTTTACACCTCGTTGCCGGAATCGGGCGGAGGCATTTGAGTGGGCGGGGCGAATGCGTGCGGTGCCGTTGTATCCGGCGGCGATGTGGAGTGAGTTTGCCGATCTGATCGTGTCGCAATTGATGGCGGATGACGATCTGGCCCGTCAACAGGCGTCGCCGTTGGTGATGTCGTTGTTGTCGGGTTTGTGGCGGCTGGCCCAGACGCCTGCGGCGCAGGCAGGCGATGAGCGTCTTGAGGTTCTGATTCGCAACATCCAGCGGGAGCCGGAGCGGACGTGGTCGCTGGAGTGCATGATGCGCGAGGCTCAAATGGGAGCGACCCGGCTGAACCGGCGTTTCAGGGAACGCACGGGGTTGTCGCCCGCGCGCTGGGTGATCCGGTGCCGGGTGGAGCGGGCGGCGTTGTTGTTGCGGGAGACGCCGATGAAGATCGCCGCCATTGCCGAGGCGTGCGGCTACGCGGATGTCTATTTTTTCGCACGCCAGTTTCACCAGATAACAGGCCGCCCGCCGGGGGCGTGGCGACGGAGAGAATAATGGCGGTGTCGCCACGCCAGAGGAGGGTGTCAGTGCGCGTTGGCCAGGTGATGATCACGCGTTCGTCTTCGACAGCGAAAACGGGCGTGGGGGCACCGGCGGGCAGCGGGGCGAGCAGGGCGGCGAAGCGCGGGTTGACGGCGCGGGTTTCCGCACGGAGTCGTTTGTAGTCGTTGGGCGGGCGTCCGCCGTGGTTGTCGGGACGGTAGGGCGCGCTGGTCAATGTGAGCGGTGCGGCCGCACGCAGGGCAACTATCATGCGCAGTTGCGTCTCTGGCGAGGAGGCGGTGGAGGGGGGGGAGGGGGGCGTGAGCACGAAGGTGCCGGGTGTGTTATCGGGCTGCTCGATGTTCATGTTGGCCCAGGTGATCATTTGCCAGGTGTATCCATTTTTTTGATCTTTTGGGGAGGGCGAGGCGGCTTGTATGTCGTCGAGCACCACGGCGTAGGCGGGGATGCTGTCGGCGGGGCGGATGAAGAAGGTGTGGCGCAGTGCTTTTTTTACGGGGATGCCGGGTTCGCCCGTGGTGTTGGCATCGTAGGCAGCCTTGGCGTCCACGAGCGCGTAGCCGTGCGTGTCAGTGTTTTGGTAGTTGAGGATTTTGCCATTGGTGCCGCGTCCGCCGCCGGAGAGTCCCTGGCCTTTGCCGTCGATGAGCACGCAACTGTGCGCGACGGTTTGGCAGCGGCCTTCGGGTTCGCGGTTGTTGCCGTAACCAACGTCGGCGGCCCAGCGGTAGCCGAGTCCGTAGAGCGTGAAATGACCCTTGTCGGCTTGGTTGTGCGTCACGGGATGGTAGGGGCCGGCTTCGATGGAAAACATCACGTCGCCGTGCTCCCAGCCAGTGCGCCAGACGCACAGGCCGCGTTCCGCGTAGTGCTGGCCGAAGGGCGCAGGCAGCACCTCCGACGGCGCGTCTGGCGCGACGACCGAGGCGGTTTCAAAGGGGGTGAGCACGAGGCTGAACATCGGATGGGCGTTCGCCTTGACGGTGTTCCAGAGCCAGACGGCGAGGGGGTCGGGCGCGGTCGCGCCGTGAAAGCCTGTGGCGATGGGTAGCAGCCAGGGGACACTCATGCCGCGGCGGCCTCCGAGTTCGACATTGTAGAGCGAGTCGTTGCGGGCGTCGTAGGCATTTTCGCCGGGCAGGCGTTCCATGGCGAGGAAATGGGGAACGTCGCGGAGGTGCGGGTGTTCGATGATGGCTTTGCGCGAGCGAGTGGTGCGCCAGAGGGCGTCGGCAAAGAGGACGGTGTTGGTGAGGCCGTAGCTCATGTAGCCGACGCCTTCAACGCCCGCGCCGCCGTCGCCAAGGCCTTTGTCCAGCCATGTGAGGAGTGTGGTCTCGGCGGCGTTTATCCAACGTGGCGACTCGTCGGGGAAGTCATCACGCAGGGCGATGGCGAGCAGGCCAAGCGCACCGCCGCAGACGCCGGTGAAATTGTGCGGGCCGATCCACCAGTTTTTCTTCGGGTCGGCGGCTTCGGCGAAATGCCCGTTGATGTAGCGGTGCGCGGTGCGGGTGATGGTGCTGCGTTGGGTGGGAGTGAGGACGGCGGCGAATTGGTCGAGTCCAATGGCGAGGGCACGCATCATGTCGCCACGCGCACCGGCGAATTGATTGCGCATGAGCACGGCGGTGACGGGTTCCGAGGCGGCGGCTTCGAGCAGGCCGGTGCCGTTGCGGGCAAAGGTTTCGTCACCGGTGAGCGTCCAGGCGAGGCCGAGGGTTTGCATCCAGACGGTGAGGTTGCGGCCGGGGAGGTGGCTGGCGTCGTTGGCACCTTTGGCGGTGACGAGGGCGGCGAATTTTTCGGCGTTGGCATGGCGGGGGGAGGCAGGGTCGCAGTAGTCGCGCGCGTCGGCGAGCACGGTTGCCCACATCTGGCTATATTCAGGTTTTCTGACGCGTTCTTTTAACGCGGGTATGTCGGCTTCGGTGAAGAAGAGAGTGGGATTGAGGATTGTCCGGCTGGTATCCGCAGCGTGGATCGCTGAGAGAAATAGAGTGCAGAGCAGGGCGTTGCCTAGCAGCGCGGTGGCATTAAGGGCGCGTGGGAGGGGGAGATGTCGGGTCATAAAGATGAGAGAGTGGATTTGGAGGAGGGACGGGAGATTTCGGGCGGGGTGAAGGAGGTGGTGGCGGTGTCGGCATCGACCCAGACGCCTTCGGTGAGGACGGTTTTGGGAGAACGGGGCAGGCCGCTGGCGTTGTTGATCAGGTCTTGCACGATGAGGTCGATGCCCATTTCGCCAACAACATCGGGGCGCTGGTCCACGCCGGAGACGTGGGGCTGGTCACCGGAGCGGTCGAGGAGCACGACATCGACGTCGCGAAAGGGTTCGATGCCGGCCAGGCGCAGGGCGCTCACCGGGGGTTCACGCAGGGCGATGATGACGTCGGGACGGTGGCGGGCAAACCAGCGTGTCAGCGCGGCGGGCGTTGTTTTGTCCAGATAACAGAAGGGGATGCGCCGGCGGGAGTCGCTTATCCAGGCCTGCTGGCTGGCGAGGTAGCCGCCGGTCCAGGCGTTTTCGACGCGCATGTCGTCCGCCTGTGTAATGAGGAGTCCGATACGTGCGCGTCCTTTTTCGAGCATTTTGTGAAATGCCAGGCGGAGGGTGTGGTGTTGGTGGTTGACGCTGCGGTTGAGGACGGGATTGCGGAGGGTGTAGCCGAGCGTGGCCGCGCAGAAGCAGGACCAGTTGAAGGTGAGCGAGAATTCGGGCGAGAGGCCGGGGGCGATCAATACGCCGCGAATGCCGCGCGCCATCAGGACACGCCCCAGTGAGCGGGCGTCCGTCGCGGATGGATAATGGAAATACTCAACGTGGTAGCCGAGTTCCTCGGCGCGGCGGCAGGCTCCGGAGTAGTAACGCCCGGCGGCGGGCAGGCGGTTCATCATTTCGGGAGTGGCGTCGGTGACGTAGGCGATGATGCTGGTGCGCAGGCTGGCGTTTTTGGCGCGCAGGTCGGCCATGAGCGCCGAGATCATGGGGTTGGGGCTGTAGCCCAGGTTTGTAGCTATTTGTGTGATACGCAGTCGCGTGGGATCGGGGATGCTGGGATGCGAGCGCAGGGCCAGTGACACGGTCGCACGCGTGACGCCCGCCTTGTCGGCAATGTGTTGCATGGTGACGCGTTTGGGTTCGGTGGCGAGCATGGTGCGGCGGGGCGTGGTGCTTGCGTGCGGTGTGGCTGGCGCGGTAACGGGGGGAGTTTTTGCGGGTTTTGCCATGGCAAAATCCGAGCCTGCCCGAGTTGTTTAACGAGTAAAGTCCATGCACCATCCGCCTGTTGTTCAGGCGGAGGACGCGAGGAATGGACGGTGAGAACCGAGGGAGGAGGAGACGAGACGGATCGGACTAGTTGCGTGAGCGGAGGCGGCGTCCGATGAAGCAGAATACCAGTGCGCCAAGGCCCGCGATCATCACCCAAGTGGAGGGTTCAGGGACAGAGGACGCGGGGGTATACGTGACGGTCAGGACTGGGCGCAGGCTGGCTTCCGCGTTTTCTCGGGTGGCAAATGTGAGGAGGTTCGTCCCTGCCAGTGTCTCGTCATCGAATTTCAGGAGCCAAAGCGAGGGAGCCGTGGCCGGATTCATAATGGCAGTCGTGACGATGTTGGTAAGGGATTCGCCGGTGATCGTTACTTTTGTGCCTGCAGCAGCATCATTGGCGACAGTGGCGGAGCCGTGTAGCACACGAGCCCCGCTTACATAGTTGCCTCCTACTGTTGCCCATGTCGTCGTGCCGACACGATATTTCCAGTTGGCTCCGGTCTCGTTGAAATTTTGGGTGGTATGCAGGTTGATTTGCACGCTGTCGCCTGCGGTGCCAAACGTGCTGCTGATGACGGTGAATGTTAGTTCCACATTCGTGATGGTCGCGCCGTTCAAGGAGGGATTGAGTCCCAAAACTTTCGAGAGGTCCATGGTCATCAGTCCGCGATAAATATCCGCGCCACCGGATGCGGTGCCGATTTTCATTTCGGTATTCGATCCATAGTAGGCGTTATCAGCCATGTTGTTCCAGATGTAGGTTTCGGTGAGGCCACGGACTGTGTTGTTAAAATCGCTGACCGTAATCGTGTCGGCATGCAGCGAGGCAAGCATGGTGGCGGTGAAAAGGCCTGCGACGAAAAGGCCCGGAATGGAGCGCGGGAGGAGAGCGCGAGACGTTGTGTAGTTCATAACAGGATACGTTTTTTGTTTTGGATTTTGCTTACATTTTCCCCGTTTGGGAAACGACGCCGGGGGTTTTGGAGCGTCCACATCCGGGCCGCAAAAAGTATTCCACTTGACCCGTTAAGTGAAGAGCAGGCCCTCTGATTCTGCGCGCACTCACGCTCACTTAACGAGTCAAGCGGAGACAGTATTGAGGTGCGTCCGATGAGAGCCGAAACTCGATTCCGTCATGACAATTGCCTCAATATCTTTCCCGACAGAATATCCTGTGAGAACGCGTGGTTTCACGCTTGTTGAACTGCTCACGGTCATTGCCATCATCGGCGTTCTGGCCGGGATTCTGATCCCTGTTGCGGGCCGGGTGCGCGCCCATGCACGCAAGACCACATGCATCTCCAACCTGCGTCAGATCGGTGTCGGCACCCAGATGTTTATTCAGGACAATAGAAACCAGTTGCCAGATGGGGGAGCCCAAGGGAAACCGGAAACGCGCTGGCCGCATCAATTGTCTCCCTATGTCACCAGTGGACGGGCGTCTGGAGATGGATACAAAAATTCATTCTATTACTGCATGCTGACCGATCCGAAGGAGATTCTTGGCGGAACCGGAATCGGTTGCTTTGGCATGAATCGAGTGCTCATCGACAATCATGGACGCACGGACGTCTCCAGCCCTCATGCCGGAATGCCCTACAGTTCAATCCGCACACCTTCACGGTTTCTCTACATTGCGGAAAAAAATCACGCGGGAACGGCGGCCAACGCTGGACCGGTGTTGAAACATGCCGGTTCACAACCCAACGTAACAGGAGGCATTGATCCTCCCGTGGATGGCGGTATCGCGGATAATCATGGTGGGGGCGCACTCTATTTGATGGGGGATGGCCACGTCATCGTCCGAACAGACTGGATTGGCGGCGACGCCTACGTGCCCTGAATGTTCCCTGGCCGCGAGGTAACCATAAGTGACTATGTCTGTTTGCGCCAGTCGCCCGGTGACAGGCCGGTGTGGCGCTTGAAAACCGTGGCAAAATACTGTGACGACGAAAAACTCAGACGATACGCAATGTCAGTGACGGAAGACCGCGCATCGGCAAGCAGCGCCTTGGCGGCGGCAATCTTGCGACGCTGGATGTAGTCGGCGGGCGGAATGCCAAGCTCCTGCTTGCAACGCGCCTTGAAACGCGGAACCGACAAACCCATGCCCGCCGCCAGTTCGCCGATCAACAGCGGCTCCTCAATACGCCGTTCAATCGTGCGCAACAACTCGCGCATCGGCCCGGACAATCCGGGCTCCCACCCGGCGCGCGCACAACGGATCACCTCCAGCAAAAACGCCGTCAACCGCGTCGCAATCGTGAGCGGTGTGAGCGGACGACGCCGGGCGATGGTGGTTTGGAGGATGATGTCGTCCAGCAATGTTTGCAGCACAGACGCGCCCTTGAAATGACGGCGCCGTCGGAGCGCGAACAATGCGCCTGCCAGCACGGGATCGCCCGGCACGGTGAGGATCAACCAGTAAAGCACGCCCTTCTCCTCGGGCGTCCTGCCCGTGTCGTGCGGCTCGCCGGGGAACGTCACAAAAACATCGCCGCCGCGCAGCACATACTCGCGTCCGCCCACACGATAAAGCTGCGTCCCCTTCGCCAGATAACAAATTTCCAGCGCCCCCGGATGCGCGTGTTGCGCGAGTCCGGCGTGCGCTCGGGTGTAGGCATAGCGTCCGAGTTCAGCCGTCGCCGCGCCGCCGCCAGCGAGACCGAACGCAGACAGATTGAACGCGGCGAGATTGAGGTAAACGCGCTCGCGCGTCCGGGTGATGACGGGGTCGATTTCAAGGCTGCTCATGTTCGATTGCGTATCGCGATATGAAGTCGAAAGCCGGAAATCGCCAAGTGCGATATCATCCCCCCGAAAACTAACACCATGACCAACATTCCCGATTGCAACACCGCAGCGGCTGGCGACCGCCTCGCCGGTTTTGACTTCAGCAGTCACAACGACGAAATCCGCCCTCTTTGGGCCGCGCTCGACGCGGGATGCGTTCCCTCGCGCATTCCGGTTATCCTCGGCACCAATACGCGCTACTTCATGTTCGACCCCGCGGCCAACCCCGCCGGCATCGACTTCCGTCTGTATTCGGAAAACCCCGACATCATGTTTGACACGCAACTGCGATTTCAGCGCTGGAGCAAATTTAACCTTCTCCAAGACCGCGAACTCGGCCTGCCTGCCGAATGGCTCCTCACCCCCGACTTCCAAAACTACTACGAGGCCGCATGGTTCGGCTGCCAGATCCACTACTTCCCCGGCCAGGTGCCCGACACGCTGCCCGACTTTGCCGACGCTCCCGAGCGCGTCATGGAACACGGATTGCCTGATCTCTTTGGCGGACTCATGGCCCGCGCCCTCGAATACTCGGAACACTTCCAGACTCGCGCCGCCCGCGAAACCTTTCTCGGCCGCCCCATAAAAACCGCCGAGCCCTTCCTCACCACCGACGGCCCCATGACCGTTGCCTGCAACCTCTTCGGCCCCTCCTTCGTGTGCGAGACCATGCTCGACGATCCGGAACGCCTGCGCCGCCTCCTCGACTTCATCACCGAGGCCACCATCCAGCGGTGCGTCGCTTGGCGAAAACGCGCCGGCATCCTCGTGCCCTGCGACAAAGGATTTGGCTTTGCCGACGACAGCATTGCCATGATTTCCACCGCCGCCTACAGGGAACACATCCTGCCCCACCACCGCCGCCTTTGCGACGCTCTCGCCACCCCCGCCCCGCGCGGCATCCACCTTTGCGGCGACTCCACCCGGCATTTCCCGATCCTGCAAAAAGAACTGAATATCCAAAGCTTCGATACAGGTTTCCCCGTGAATTTCGGCGCGCTCCGCCGCGAACTCGGACCGCAGGTTCTCATCCAGGGCGGCCCGCACGTGCAACTCCTCCATCAATCCACGCCTGAACAGGTGCGCGAGGCCGTGCGCGACATCCTGCAAAGCGGCATCCTTGACGGCGGGCGTTTTGTTTTGCGCGAGGGCAATAACCTCGCCCCCGGAACTCCATTGGACAACACCGAGGCCATGTATCACGCCGGTTTAGAGTGGGGGAGGGGGGGGGGACAAGCTGCTGATTTTTCCGGAGCGGGCGGGACGCCCGCGTCACGGGATTTTGGATTCTCGATTTCCGATTGAAGGAGCTGCCGCTCCCGCCGGCTAATCGGCGCGGCAGCGCCCAATCGAAAATCGAGAATCCAAAATCGAAAATTCGCCTGGGCGGGACGCCCGCGTCACTTTTAAGGCAGGGCGAGGTGGTCGAGGTAGCGGTCTTCGAAGCGCGGGTGCTGGTTAAGCTCCACAATCTGGATACGTGCGCGCAACTCCTCCATCGCGGGAAGCGCGTCGCGGTCGAGCGCGGCTAGGAGCGCGCCGCCGAGCGAGGTGTTGCCCACGACGCGGACTTGCGCGGGCTCGAAGCCGGGAAGCAGGCCAATGGCAATGGCGTTGGCCACGTCGAGATGCAGGCCGAAGCCGCCTGCCAGATACACGCGGCCAATGTCGGACGGTCGGATGCCGGCAACGTCGAGCAGCGTTTCGATGCCGGCACCGAGCGCAGCCTTGGCCTGGAGCAGGAGCGCGATGTCGCCTTCGCCAATGCGCGCATCACCGGCGGCGGCAAGGCGCAGGGTGCGGCCTTGTTCGTCGGGCGCGCGATGGGCGGACGGGAGATGTTGCCAGACATCGGCGTCGAAGCGCCCGGATGGCAGCAGGAGTCCGCAACGGTGCGCGGTTGCAAGGATGTCCACATACGCGGAGCCGCAGATGCCGGGCGCGGAGGCGGGCGGGCGGTCGCCGATGGTTTCGAGTTCGATGCGCAGAGGGTTGGAATGCGCGTTTGTAGCGTTGCCGTGGATACGAATGTGGCTGATTGCCCCGGCCTGCGCGCGTGTGCCGGAAAGCAGGCCGGAGCCTTCAAAGGCAGGTCCGGCGGCGGTGGCGCAGCCGATGAGGCGTCCGTCGGATTGCAGGACAATTTCGCCGTTGGTGCCGATGTCCACGAGGAGCGCGGGCGCGGCGTCGAAGGCCATGCCGGTGGCGTGAATGCCCGCAGTGATGTCGGCTCCGACAAAGGCGGCGAGTCCGGGCAGGAGGTGCACGGGGGTGTCGCCGCGAAGCGCGCCGACGAGGGGGGGGGGGGGGGGGGCTTTGAGCCCCAACGCGGAAAAGGGGAATTCCCGCCCGGGGAGGAAACCCGGGGGGAAGGGGAAAAAGCCAAGGGGGGGGGGGGCTTCCCCCAAAAGGGGGGGGAAAAAGGGGGGGTTGCCCCCAAAGGGGCCCCCAAAAAACGAGGAGGGGGGGGGCCCCCAGGGGGGGCAAGGGCGGGGAAAAAAGGGGGGCAGGGTTTCTTCAAAAAGGGGGGAACCCAGGGGGGCAAGGGTTGCCGGGGAAAAGGCGGCTTGGAAACCCGGGAGGACCTTTTCCCCAAAGGGGAATTGCCCATTGAAACCGCCGGGGGGGGCCAAAAATTCGCCAGGGGGGGGAACGGCAAGGAGGAAAACCCCCGGGGGCGGGCCCATGTCAAAGGAAAAAACCGGGGCGGGGGGGGGGGGGGGGGGGGGGGT
>NZ_ABEA03000165.1 GCF_000171235.2 Geminisphaera colitermitum TAV2
AGGGGAGCAGTGAACAGTGAACAGGGAGCAGTAGGGAAGAGGGGCGCGGGTTTAATTGGTCGGTGTAGGGGCTTCGCTTGCGAAGCCCGCAGTGTGTTGCGGGGGCGCTTGGGTTATCGCGGCTCAAACCGGGCTTCGCAAGCGAAGCCCCTACATGGGTTGGATTAGGCTGAGATGTTCATGAAGGCGTCCACCTTGGCGTGGATTTCGTGTTCGCTGCCTGGGACGCTGAGCACGTCACACTCGCTGCCGAGGATGAAGGGATGGGCGGCTTCGCGCATTTTGGCGAGCAGGGTCGCGGCGTAGGTTTCAACCTCGGCGACGGTGAGTTGCGGCGCGTAAAAGCGTTTGGTCGGCAGGTTGCCGAAGAGGACGGTGTCGCGCGGGATGAACGCGGCGTCTTCCCACAGGGTGCGTGAACTGCCGAGGCTGATGATGGAGGCGCCGAGTGTGCCGAAGCGGCGGATCATGCTTTCGGTGAGTTCGCCGCAATCGTGGAATACAAGATCGACTCCGGCGTCGGCGAGCAGGCGGGCAATGCGGCGCATGGGCTCCATCACGTAACGGTCGAAGACAGCGTGGTTGTTTTCCTCAAGCTGATTGGGCGAGAAATAAACGAGGTTGGCCGCGGGTTCGCAGATGATGATGGCGCGCGCGTCGGCCTCGATTTGCGCGCGGAGGTAGCGGTGGATCATGCGTTCGGCGAGGGCCAGGGTTTTTTCGACAATGGCGATCTCGGCTTCGTCGCTGGCGGTGAGTCCGGTGCCGGCGAGAAATACAGGGGTGATGGGGTCGCTGACGAGTTTGGTCATGAACGAGAAGGGACCGATGCACATGCCCATCGCAACGAGGTCGGGGATCGCGGCAACGTGCGTGATGGCGCGACAGGTGGCGGTCATGCGCGGCGTGAGCGGAATGTCTTCGGAGTGTAACTCAGGGATGGATACGCTGTCGTTGAAGTGGTGTTTTTCGATGTCCGCCGCGGGTACGCCGCAGGCGCGCAGGAGGGCGTCTTTTTCGAGCGTCAGGTCCATGAGCGGCATGGCGAGCGGCGTGCGATAGCGGCGCGCGGTTTCGGCCACGACCGCGCCGAGGCGGTCGCCATCAAGGAGAATGGCTTCGTGGTCGGCGTGTTCGTGGAGCACGAGATGCACGCCCATTGGCATGCGCAGTCCGGAGGCGGCGAGGTCGAGATAATATTGGCGGGTCATGGAATGGGTCTGTCTTGAGGGGAAAGGCCGGGGGGGGGGGGGGGGAA
>NZ_ABEA03000164.1 GCF_000171235.2 Geminisphaera colitermitum TAV2
GACATTGGATGTTGGATGTTCGACGTTGGATGTTCAGGGCCGCGCCCCCGACGCCCCTTCGCCCATCGCCGCCCCCTTCGCGGCCCTATGGCTGCTGTTCTTCTGCAACATCTTTGTCGGCATCTCGATCATCAGCTTTCAATCCCCGCTCCTGCAGGACCTGCTCCTGCGCAAAACCCCCGACATGGACGCCGCCGCGCTTGCCAGCGCAGGCGCAACGCTCATCGCGTTCGGTGCGATTTTCAACGGACTCGGCCGCTTCCTCTGGGGTGCGGTGTCCGATCGCATCGGCCAGTCCCTCGCCTTCACGCTCATGCTCGGCAGCCAGGTCGTCGTCTTTCTGGCCCTGCCCCGTGCCACCGAACCGTGGATATTTGGCGCACTCGTTTGTTACATCCTCCTCTGTTACGGCGGCGGCTTCGGCACGATCCCCTCCTACGTGCAGGCCCTGTTCGGCGCGAAGCGCATGGCCCTGCTTTACGGAGTGATCCTAACGGCTTGGTCGGCGGCGGGACTGGCGGGCCCCAAGTTCATGGCCTGGCTCCGCGACCACCAACCCGACACCGCCGCGCGCACGGCCTTCCTATTTAGCGCCGCCCTGCTTGCCGCGGGTCTGATCCTGACCCTTCTCCCCGTCCTGCGCACCCGCCGCGACCACACCGACCCCTCTTGAAGGCGGGTTTTTATATCGCCCCATGCGCCCCTGCGGCACCGATTTTTTATCCTTAACGGGCGAGCGGCGCACTGCATGAATCACCCCCTTCATCCTTTATGCACTGCCACCCACTGCTCCCCCCTGTTTTCCTGCTTTCGCTTGGTTTGGCCTCTGCCAGCCTCGCCGCCAACGTGGCTCCCTCCGCACCGAAGAACCCTGCAAGCACCACCGCCTCCTTCGCCGACTTCGACGCCCGCGCGCGCGCCGGTGAACGCCTCAGCGTCGCTTTTCTTGGCGGCAGTCTCACGTGGGGCGCGCAGGCAACCAACCCGCAACTCACCTCCTACCGCGCGCTCACCGCACGCAAATTGGAAGAGACATATCCCGCCGCGCATTTCCGTTTTCATGACGCCGCCATCGGTGGCACCGGATCGCAACTCGCCGCCTTCCGTTTGGAACGCGACGTACTCGCTCACAATCCCGACCTCGTTTTCCTCGATTTCACCATCAACGACAACCCCTACGCCGCCCCCGATCCCAATCGCCTGGCCGCTTACGAAGCGCTGGTTCGCCGGATGGTTTCGCGGGGCATTCCCGTCGTGCAGGCGATCTTCGCGTCGAAAAAAGACGCGTTGCCCTCCCCCCCCCCCCGCCCGCTCGACGCAGCGCATCGTGCCATTGCCAGCGCCTACGGACTTCCCACTGGTGACGCCGTCGCTTTCATGCGCGACCACGTCAACGCCGGACGTGCCACGCCTGACGCGCTCTGGGATGCGCCGCCCGACACCACGCATCCGGGCGACGCCGGTTATGCGCTCTACGCCGAAGCCGTCTGGAACGCCTTTTCCAAGGCCGTCGCCGACCGCCTCGTTTGTCAGGTTCCGGCGCGTATGTTAAATGCGGATACCTATATGGCTGCCGCCCGCATCCGCCTTTCGCAACTCGCTCCGTTCCCCGCCGGCTGGACAGTTGGTCAGCCGTATCGTGGTGCTGTGGCCTACGACTTTGTAATGTCGCGCTGGCTGGACGACGTGAGTATCGCCTGCGGTCCCGAAGCGCGTCCCCTGCGCCTCGCCGTGCGCGGCAGCGACGTGATGCTTTTTGGTGAAGCCACGCCCGCCTCCGGCAGCTACGAGGTGCGCATCGATGGCGCCACTCCGGCCACTTGGAAAGTCACCGCGCCCGGCGGCAACATGCGTTATTTCCAGATCATCGCCAAAAACCTCGATCCGGCGGTCGAGCACATCATCGAGATCATCCCCAAACTCACCGATGCCCAGGAACTCCGCATCGAGAGCATCTGTGTGGCTGGGGCTCCTGCCACTGCCCGCCTCGCCCACTGATTTTTTTGCGACAAAGTTAACGAATAAAAATTCACAACAGAGACGCGGAGACACAAAGATCAAACCGAAGAAAAATGACATTCTCTGAGTTACCTCCTCTGCCTTTGCCGATGTTCTGTGTCTTTGTGTCTCTGTGGTGAATAAATAATTTCCCAGAACTTCCCTTAAAAAAACATGCGCCTGAACACTCATATCCAAAATCTCATTACACGTTGTTTTGCGCTTGATCCGATTCGCGCCGATGTTGAGGCGGCTTTCGTCATGTTGCGCGACTGCTACCGGTCTGGCGGCAAACTTCTGCTTTGCGGGAACGGCGGCAGTGCTTCTGACGCCGAGCATTGGGCGGGTGAGTTATTGAAGGGGTTTGCGCGTTTGCGTCCCTTGCCTGAAGCCGATCAGGCAAAGCTTCCTGCCGAACTTGCCGGAAAGCTGCAGGGTGCGCTCCCGGCGATTCCGCTCACCGGATTTCTTGCGCTGACGACGGCGTTTAACAACGACGTGGACCCGCATCTCACCTATGCGCAACTCGTCTGGGGTCTTGGTCGTCCGGGCGATGTTCTTATCGGGATCAGCACTTCGGGCAACGCCCGCAATGTCTGCGCCGCAATGGAGGCGGCGAAAGCGCGCGGACTAAAACGTCTTGGCCTGACAGGGGGGGGGGGGGGAGACTCGCTGGTTTGACTGACCTTTGTCTGCGCGCACCGGCGAATGAAACGTATCGGATTCAAGAATACCACTTGCCGATTTACCACTGCCTTTGCCTGATGTTGGAAGACGAGTTTTTCGGCGACTAGAGGACTTTCATTTAAACTGTAGCCATTTGATACCTGGTAGGGAGGCCTCTCCGAGGCCTCCGCCGTGCGTAGTGTGATGGTGAATACGAAACTCATAGGTGCTTGGAGCGTGGTTTCGGAGGCCTCGGAGAGGCCTCCCTACCGTTAAGACAATGGCTACAGCGCCGCAGCCCACTCAGTGTTTTTCGCGCAACAACTCGGACACGGCGGTTTGCAGCCAGGCGCGGGCTTCGGCGTCGGTGGCCTCGCCTTGCAGGACGAAAATCACCTGCGCCAGATCGGCGCGACGGCGTCCTTCGGCGACGCGCTCAAGGCGGAAACGCGGCGGGCTCCAGGAACGCGCGCCGACGGTGGCCGGGTCGCGCGTGCGGGGGCGGCCATGAAAGGCGTCCCAGACGCAGAAAAACACATGTTGCGTCGCTCCCGCCGTCGAGAATCGCCAGGCATCAAACACGATCTCGCGCCCACTGTAGGGCTCGACCACGCGCACTTGCTCGGGTCCGTGCTCCAGCCGTGCTCCGATGGCGGGCATGCAGATCGTCGGGTCGTGCAGTTCAGTGACTTCGCCCGCCGCCACGTCGCCTTCCCAGCGAAGGGCGTAGGCCACGGCTGCACCGCCGCGGGGCAAGCCTTCGCGCAGAAGGTATTCTCCACTGGTGAATCCAAGCAGGTCATGCACGCGTGACGGTATTTCGAGGCGTGTCCAGTGGGGGGTGTCAGTCCGCAACTGCCATTGCGCGCCGCCCGCCCGGGCCGCGTGCCGCGCAAACCAAGCTTGCGTGCCCCCTTCCGCCGCGAGGACAAGGGCAACGACACTCGCCGCGAGGCCCGTTGGAAGCGCCGCGAGGGTCGCGGCGCGGGCAGTGTGGACGGCGGGCGTTGCCGGGGATGCCGCCGGTGTCGGCGCGGGTGGCGCGGACGGCGGCGCTGGTATTGGAGCGGAGGATACGCCGCCGGGGTGCGGATGTTTTGCCGCCCGGCTGGCGAGCCATTGCGAAAACGCCACGAGCACGACGAGCGTGGCGATGAGTACGATGAGACCCGCGCGGTCGTGCCAGTGGTGTCCGGCCTCGGCTCCGTGGGCGGCGATTTGCCAGGTGAGGAAAAGGGTGCGGGCAAGGTTGCCGGCAAACGCGGCCAGCAGAGCCACCGCCACCAGACCGAGACGAGGGACGAGGCGGAGCCGGTGCAATTCACCGAAAAACCAGGAAAACATCCACACGGCCTGGAGCGAGCGCAGCCCGGCGCACGCTTCGTCCACACCGACATAGCCGCCGCTGACCGCGATGACGCTCCCCTCGGCCACCGCAGGATGTCCGGCCAGCGAAGTCACCTCGGCGGCGAGTTGGGCGTTGAACACGGACAGCGCGGAAAGCAGCGGCTGGCGCGCCGCCGCCGGCCAGTCGAGTGCGGTGAGCATGAACAGGACCGGGAAGGCGAGGTGCGTTGTCCAAGCGGTGCGTCCCGCCGCGAGTTGAATGAGGGCGAGCGTGGCGACGATGGCGCCAGTGGTGCCGAGCCACTGTGCGGCAGGCCATTGCGGGTTGGCTTCGAGAACGGGAAGCGAGGCGACCAGCGCAATCATCGCGGGCGGGAGGGCGATCCAGGCGAGGATGGAGGCGGCTGCGCCGCCGTCGAGAGCCCGGCAGCGGGAGGTCGAAGGCCCGGTCTGCGCCGCGCGTTCCGGGAGGGCCGAGGCGGGCGGATTTTGGAGGCGTTGCCAGGCGAGCCATGCGGCAAAGACCGGGACGGCCCAGCCGTGGGCGAGTTCAGCCGAGGCGTTCCATGCAGGGTAAAGCCGCCAGCAGAGGGGCAGCCAGAGGGCGGCGAGGACGGTGGCCCAAATCCAAGTGCCGCGACGAGGGGCGGGTGCCGGGTGCTGGTTCATGCGGAGCGAGGCGCGCCCCGGGTGGCGTGTGGTAGTGGCATCGGGGCGGGAATCTAGATGCGAAGGTCGGAAGGTCGAGTCTGCGTCCGTGTTTTCGAGAATTAACCATAGAGGCACTGAGCAACAGAGTTCGTCTAGAGCATTGTCGGTTCAATTTGTCGCAAGATTTAAGAGATCACGCAGAGACGCAGAGAAAACCCATGTTACTAATTATAAGTAAATTAAAAATATTACATTTCCCTTCCTCTGCGTTCTCCGCGCCTCCGCGTGAGACAAAATAAACCGAAAATGCTCTAAAAAGAGCCCGGAGTGGCCGCCGGATCAGCGGGATCGGGATCGAGCCTCAAAAGTGCCGTCGGCGCGTTTGGCGATGAGACGCTTCAACTCCAGCATCATGAGCGTGGAGGAAACGTGATGCGCGGGCAGTCCGGTCTGGGCGGTGAGGGTGTCGATGCCGGGCATTGCGCCGCCCGCAAAACAGGCCAGCAATCGCTGTTCGTCGTCGGTCAGGTCGCCGCCGAAGAGGGTGGAGGAGGGGACGTGCGCCGGCGTGTCTCCGCCGTCGCCGGCGTCGGAGCCTTTTGCCGGGATGGGCTGCGGGCGCATGCCGTCGAGGTAGTTGATCTCGTTCAAGAGATCATCGACGCAGGTGAGGAGCGTGGCTCCGTCGCGGATGAGTTGGTGGCAGCCGGCGCTGCCCGGCTGGTCGATGCGTCCTGGAACTGCGAATACAAGCCGGCCCTGCTCTCCGGCGAAACGTGCGGTTATCATGGAGCCTCCGCTCACGTCGCTTTCCACGACGATGATGGCCGAGCACATGCCGGCGACGATGCGGTTGCGCATGGCGAAGGACTGGCGGTCGGCGCGGCGCGTGAAGGGGAATTCGGAACAAATCGCGCCGCCTTCGTTTTCGATGCGGCGGTAGAGATCGAGGTTTTCGGGCGGGTAAATGATGTCGATGCCCGTGCCGAGGACGGCGGCGGTGGCGCCGTTGACGAGCAACGCGCCTTCGTGCGCGCAGGAGTCGATGCCGCGGGCGAGTCCGCTGACGATGCAGAAGCCGAGGCGGGCGAGTTCGGAGGCGAGTTTTTTGGCGGTGGCCTGTCCGTAGAGCGTGGTGCGGCGGGTGCCGACAATGGCGACGGCAGGACGGTCAAAGGCGTAGTTGCCTTTCTGATACAGGCCGACGGGCGGGCTGGGAATCTCACGCAACAGGGCGGGGTAGCCGGATGCGTTGCGCGGGATGAAACGCACGCCGGACTGGGCCATGCGATCCTCTTCGCGTGCGAGGTCGAAGTGGGCGCGCCAGTTGAGGATGTTGCCGCTGATTCTCGCGCCGACGCCTTTGACCTGTTCGAGTTGCGCGGGCGTGGCGTCGAGGATGGCGCGCGGGTCGCCGCCGAGGGCGTCGAGGAGTCGGTTGGTGGTGATGGGGCCGATGTCGGGCAGAGCGTTGAGGATGAGATACGCCTGGGTTTCGGTAAGCATGGGAGGACAACAAAAAACGAAAGTGAAGGGAGGGGGAACTGAAATTAAAGCCACTATCCGGCTCCAATCAGAAATATCTCACGCGGAGTCGCGGGGGCGCGGAGAAAAGCAAAGGATTCTGGGAGGTTCTAAAAATTGAACAGAAGGTAACGAAGAAAACGAAGACAAACCAATTGAAATGGAATTTCTATTTTTAACAACCTATTGAAAATAAATAAATTAAAACAAATTATGCTCTCTGTCTTTCTCTTCGTTTTCTTGGTTATCTTCTGTGCAAAAATGAATTTTCAGGACCTCCCAGATGTATTCCCTCTGCGCCTCTGCGATATCTCTCTGCCTCTCAGCGTTGCGCCCGTTGCGCCGTGGCGGGAAACCCTGCCTTTTTCCCCGCGCCCCCCGCGTCTCCGCGTGAAATTTTTTGGAAAAAGGAAGGGTTTTGACCCCCTGCAAGCCCCTTTTTTGAAGGTTTTAGACGAAAGTTTTTAATATCTAATGGCCTCAATTTCTCGACTTACGTAATTTTTAAACCCGCCTGATGCTGTATTCATGGATTACGTACATCCCATTAAAAAATACCAGCGAACCATTCACGAAAAACCTCGCATTTACCTCTGATCAAGGCAGGATGTCCGGACACGCGAAAAACACATGACATCCATCACAACAAAACCCTCATTCCTTCCCATTTTGGAGTCATCCATAAATTACGTAACTCAAAAAACGATGGGGGTGGGTCGGGTCTTTGCCCGACTTAATGGGGTCTCCTTTTTTTGCTATCGTCTGCCTCGTTTTAACAAAACAGCCATTCCCGCTTCCGCTTACATGCATCTCTCTTCCCACATGACACCCTTCGCCGCCACGGCCAATAGGATGCAGGGGCTTTGCATTAATAATCTTATTACCCCCCCCCCCCCCCCCCCCCCCCCCCATGCAATAATTTAATTGCATATTTAGCGCAATTAACCTCCCGGCAGTCTGTTGAACCCAACTGGCTGTGCGGATCATTTTCCGGCCCCTTTGTCACTCGTTCCAAAACCTCTGGAGCCCCCGCCCACCTTCCCGGCACATTCCTCCAACCCTTCGGAGCCCTCCGCCCAACTCTTGGAAAAGCCGACAAGGGTTCTGTAACTCATTACGCGCTCCGCGTAACTAATTACGCGACCCTTTCCCCCTTTTCCACACCCTCTGGAACCCCCGACAGACCCCTTGGTACACACCTCGAAATCCGCGGATCAAATTACGCGACTCGCGGATCTAGTTACACGACCCTTGGCGCAAGTTACGCGGAGCGCGGATCAAGTTACGCGCCCTCCAAAACTAGTTACAGAGGCTCCGTAACTCATTCCGCCGCTCACGTAACAAGTTACCGGAGCCTTGTAACTCATTCCCAAGTCCGCGGAACCCGCCGCGCAGACTCTGACAACCCACGCCAGCCCAACCACAACCGCCATTCCGAACTCCGCGCCCTCCGCGCCTCCGCGTGAGACAATATCAATCATCAATTATTAATTCTTAATTATTAATTCTTAATTAATTCACCGCCTGCCATGCCCAACACCAACTACATCCCCCGCACCGACGCCGCCTTCAACGACTGGATACGCTTCCTGTATTCCTACGTCGCAGGCAACGCCGCCCGCCTCGGCGTCAAGCCCGCCGACCTCACCGCCCTCAGCCCTCTGGTCAACAACTGGGGCGACAAATACGAAACCGCCCTCAACCCCGCCAGCCGCACCCCCGCCGCCACTGCGGACAAGAACGCCGCCCGCAAGGCCCTCGAAACCGCCGTGCGCGATTTTGTGAAAGCCAACCTCTCCACTGGCAACAAGGCCGTGACCGATGCCGACCGCGAGAACATGGGCCTGACCATCCCCAAGACCACTCACACTCCCCATCCCGTCGCCACCCGCGCTCCCGGCTGCCGCGTGGACACCTCCCTGATCTCCCACCTCATCATCCACTTCTTTGACCCCGACAACCTCCACCACGCCAAACTGTTCGGTCAGCAAGGCACCGAGATCGCCTGGGGCATCAGCGCCACGCCCGTCACGGCGGCGGAGGACTTGCCGCATTCCAGTTTTGATACTCGCAGCCCCTTCACCCTTGAGTTTAGCGCACACGACCGGGGCAAGACCGTTTACTTCTGCCTTCGCTGGGAAAACACCACCGGCAAAAAAGGCCCTTGGAGCGACATCTTCTCCGCCATCATCCCCTGAGCAGTGAACAGTGGAACAGTGAACAATGAACAGTGAACAACTGATGTTAAGCACGCGGAGTGGCGCGGGCGTCCCGCCCGCAGTAGGGGCGTCGCTTGCGACGCCCGCATTCCGATGTAGCGCAGGCGTCCCGCCTGCAATCCAGCCTGCTGCGCGAAGCGCCGCACTCCATAAAAGTCACCGCGCTTCGCGCAATAGACAAGATGGCAGGCGGGACGCCTGCGCTACGTCAGCATGCGGGCGTCTCGCCCGCGCCACTCCTCCCCCCTCCCTTTGGCCTCATGAGCACGAACAGAACTAACCCACAAAAATAAAATGAAGACATACAGAAAAAGAATAACCGCCGCCTTGCTGGCGACACTGACTGCGCTGGGGGCCGCGACAACGGCCTTCGCCGCAACTCCCGGATCGAGCATCATCGACATGAAGACGGTGAAGATCACGGGCGGCAACGCTGCGGATGGCTCTGCTTACGGCCATAGTAATGCCAACCAGGTCGGCTACGGAGCCGTCCCCTACGATTATTATATCGGGACGTATGAAGTAACGAACGCGCAGTACGCGCAGTTCCTGAATGCGGTGGCGAAGCAGAGCGACACGTATGCGCTGTACAATACGGACATGGCGAGCCGTGGGCTGACGCGCTCGGGATCGGCAGGAAACTGGACGTACACGGCGACGGACCCGAACAAGCCGGTGGCGTATGTGAATTTCTGGGATGCGGCGCGATTCTGCAACTGGCTGACGTCGGGAGATACGGAGACGGGCGTGTATAACCTGGGCGGGGTGAAGAATCCGACCAACAACACGGTAAGCCGGAATGCGGATGCGTGGGCGGCGGGAGGCTGGGCGCTGCCGACAGAGAACGAGTGGTACAAGGCGGCGTATTACAATCCGACGACGGACAGCTATTCGTTGTATGGGACTGGAAAGAACACGATCAGCACCAGCGAGGCGAACTACGCCAGCGGTATGTCTTGGGTGTTTAAGGATGTAGGTAGTTACCTGGCGAACCCGAACGGGGCATTCGATATGGCAGGCAACACCTGGGAACGGAACGAAACTATTGTTTCTACTACTAACCGTGGTCAGCGGGGCGGCACGGCCGGCAACTCCGACACCAATTACCTCGCCTCCTCGTACCGCAACAGCATCTCCCCAGCTACCGATGTCTCTGACATCGGTTTTCGTGTAGCGGTCTCCAGCCTGACGCCCCCGCCGGTGATCGGCAGCTTTACGGTGGAGACCCCGGCAACCCCGACGGCGGCGATCAACGCCGTCTCGCCGACCGGCACCGCGCCGCTCGACTCAACGGTGACATGGACGACGAGCAACGCCGCCACGGTCAGCGTGAGCGGCCCCGACCTCGACTTGCCGGATGCCGAGGCCATCGGCTACCGGCCCGTGACCCTCCCGGCAGGCACGCACACCTACACGGTGACGGCGCAACCGCAAACCAGCGCCACGATCAGCTGGACAACCACCGACGCCACCAATCTCACGCTCGAGACGCCTTCCGGCGACGTGGACGTGACCGGGCAGACGAGCTACACCGCCACGGAATCCGGCACCTACATCTTGAAAGCCTCCAACACGCCTGACGATGTCGTGAGCAGCGCCCCCCTGACGGTGACGCTGCCCGACGTCGCGAGCGACAGCATAACGATCATGGTTGAGCAGCCGTTGCCGACGATCCCGCCGGAGATCGACGACGACAGCGTCGTGGTGATCCCCGATCCCACGACGCCCGGCGGCATCGTGATCGACGGCGGCATCGGCGGCGACCCGGACAACCCGGAGCAGGCGCAGGAGTTGGAAGAAGAAAAAATCTTCCTTGTGACGACGACCAACATCCTGGGCACGTGGAATGCCGCTGACCGCTCAAGTTACACGGTCACGGTTGCTCCTGACGGCAAGAGCTTCACCCTTGCCATTGATCCGACTTCTGACACCGCCCGTTTCTACCGCGTGGCGACCAGCCTCCAGCCGGTCGATATCAGTGGCGCTCCTGGCGCTGACGACACGATTAAATACAACACCGTGCTCTTCGGTAGCTATAAGGTGACGGTGCCGGCCAACGGTGCCGCACTCGTCGGCAACCTCTTGGACAACGGCGGCAGCAACCTTGTCACCAGCCTGTTCGCCGGGGTGCGTGGCAACACCAACATCAATGTCCAGCAACCCGACGGTTCGTTTGCCTTTGTCAGAAAGGCAGCCATCGGCAATTCTTGGACCGGCACGACCAACATCGAACTTCCGATGGGTTACGCCGCGCATGTGACCAACGGAGGAGCGGCTACGACGCTGACCTTCACCGGTATCGTGCCGACAGAAGCCCGAAGCTACGATCTCCGCAACGGAGTCAAGACCCTGCTGGCGTCCACGCTGCCCGTGGAAGCCACCAACCCCGTGGAAATCGGGTACACGCGCACGGCCAACGAGCTTTTCAACTGGTACGATGCCGGAGGCGTACCAGTTATGGGCTCTGTTCCCGCGCTCGGCAGCGGCTGGACCGGCACGCAGCCCGCCTTCGCTATCGGGCAAGGCTTCTATCTCACGCCCAAAAACAACAGGACGTGGGTGCAACCGGGCGTAACCGTAAGCCCCGATAATCTGGCGATTACCCGATAGGTAACCGTCTGTGTAAAACCACAACCAATGTTAGTCTGTATTACGAATATGATATCGAATAAAATGAAAAAGATAATGATCGGAGCGGGAGCCGCCTTGGTTCTCTCGTTTCAGGCACAAGCCGTACCTCTCGGCTTTGGGATAGACGGCGCAGTCAACCTTATCAAGGACGAAGCCGGAAGTCTCCTGTCCGCCTATGACGGATACATCGTCACGTTCTGGTATGGTTCGAGCGCAGGCTCGACGCTGACGATTGCCCATTCCGCGATGAACATTGCGGATTCGGAGTTCGGTGAGGAAACAAAAGGGCTGTTCAACACTGCCGCCTTCTATGTCGATGGCCTGACCAAAGGCGATCCGCTCTACATGGAAGCGCGTATATTCCAGTACACGGTAGGCGAGACGATCGATCTGAGCTATGTGGAAAACCTGAATGCCGAGGATTTCACGAAGCTGGCCGAATACTGGGACCTGATCCAAGGCACGCAGGTGTCACAGGGTGCACTGACCTTCACCGGTCAACTCGACCCGGATGGTCTTGCCACCAATGTCACGTTTGGCCCTGCCGAATACCTGCTCAACGGCGTCAAGGATACGCCTGCTCCCTCAGGAGCGGTGCCGGAGCCTTCGACGTATGCGGTGCTCGCCGGGTTGACGATCATGGTCTATGTGATCGTGCGCCGTCGCCGGTAATATTGCGGAGGGCGGGTTTTTATTGCCAATCCCCGCCAGACGCGGCGCAGCCGCGCCCATCCGGGAAAAACGGAAGGGCGGCGTTGCACGCCGTCGGCGGGTCTCCCGACCTATACGCGCTAACATGTTGTCTTTACATGGGAGGAGGAAACGGGTAGATAGGTGGGATGAAAAAGACATGGATGACGGAAGAGTGGGGGCTGGTGAAGGGGCTGCTGCCGGAAGGGTGGGAGGTGGCGGCCAGGGAGCAAGGAGCGTTCAAGCAGGCCAAGGGGATAAGAACGGCGGAGGAGTTGCTCAGGCTGATATTGATGCACGCTGGGAGCGGGCTGTCGTTGAGGCATGCGGTGGCGAGGGGGGCGGCGGCAGGGTTGCCGGAGGTCTCGGATGTGGCGTTGCTCAAGAGGCTGAGGAACGCGGAGGGTTGGCTGAGGTGGATGAGCGTAAGGTTGCTTGAGCAGCAGGCCGGACAGCCGAGGTGGTCGAGATTGCCGGAAGGGTGGACGGCGGTGGCGGTGGACAGCACGACCATAGAGGAATCCGGAGCAAGCGGAACGGACTGGAGACTGCATTATGCGATCGGACTGCCCAGCCTGTTTTGCGAACAGGCCGAACTGACCGACAACAAGGGGGGCGAAAGTCTGTGCCGTTACAAGGTGCGCAAGGGGGATTTGTTTTTGGGCGACCGGAATTTTTGCCGAGGCCCCGCAGATCAGGCATGTGATGGATCATCAGGGGGCGGTCCTGTTACGCTGGCACAGCACCAGTCTGCCCTTGTTTGACCAGCAGGGGCATGCGCTGGACGTTCCCGCATGGCTGGCCCAGTTGCGTTCCCGTCAGTGCTCCGGACTGCCCGTCTTCCTCAAGGACGGCACCGCCTTGCGCCTGTGCGCCCTTCGCGTCAGCCCACAGGCCGCCCAACGCGAACGAGCCAAAATCAGGCTCAGCGCCAAAAAAAACGGCCGCAAACCCTCCTGCCAGTGCCTGTGCATGGCTGATTACATTGTCGTTGTCACTTCCCTGCCCTCCTCTTGCCTGGACTCCCGCGGCATCCTCCAACTCTACCGCCTGCGCTGGCAGATCGAACTGGCTTTCAAACGCCTCAAATCACTCCTGACACTGGCCACGTCCCAAAAAAGACCCCCTCACGCTCCCGCTCATGGCTCCAAGCCAAATTACTCACCTGCTTGCTCATCGAAAAATCCCTCCTCCAATCAGAGGTTTTTTCCCCCTGGGGATTCATCCTCCCTGACTAACTCCAGATGGACTGAGTTTGTCTTCGCTCGCGATTGTCTCCTCTCTTGTCTGGCCATCCCTCTCTCCCTAAGCCTCTTCCTTCTCTGCGGCCATCGCCTACGCGGTTCCCTCGGCTACCCTCCTCGCAAGCGCATCCCCCACCGTATCCTCATCAAATCTTAACATGTTAGCGCTTATAGGTCGGGAGACCCGCCCTCCATAGGTAATTAACCACGGAGGCAACAGAGGGCCGGGTTGCATAGGAATGCAAATCAAGGTTTCCCTGTCTTCTGGGCCTCGCGTGGTTCCCCTTTATCCCAAGCCAACAAACGAGGAGCAATCCACGGAGCGGGCGGGACGCCCGCGCCACATGTGTAGGGGCTTCGCTTGCGAAGCCCGCGTATGCAGGACGTAGCCTCAAATGGCGTGCGCGGGCGTCGCTTGCGACGCCCCTACAGCGGGCGGGACGCCCGCTCCATAGCGTAGCGCAGGCATCCTGCCTGCCATCTTGTCTATTGCGCGAAGCGCGGTGACTTTTATGGAGTGCGGCGCTTCGCGCAGCAGGCTGGATTGCAGGCGGGACGCCTGCGCTACATCGGAATGCGGGCGTCGCAAGCGACGCCCCTACAGCGGGCGTTTGGCAGAAAAAGCCCGCGCCACTCGGAATATCGGCGGCAGGATGACACCGTTGCTCCTTGGGCGCTCCTTGGGCGTCCGCGTAACATCAGTTACCCAGGTGGGCTTTGGGATAGAATGCCCTTCGCTCGGTACGCGTCTATTCGCGTCCATTCGCGGTTAATTTCCGGCGCAGTTTTCTCAGGACCAATGCGCGCAGTTCCTCGCGGCCCTCGATTTTGAGTATCCATATAATGGATGCGTAAAGCGTCACGCCCAGCGCCACGCCCCCCAGCACGCCCGCGACGTCGAACCAGCGTGCCCCCCCCCCTCCCCATGCACCGCGTATCCACGCTTGCAATACGCTCCATGATCCCCACACGACCGCGCCCATTGCGGCGCTGGCGGCGGTGATGCGCAGCACGTCGCGCAGCAGGTGACGGAAGGCGAGCGCGGCGTTGGAACGGGCGAGGTGCGTTTGCAGATAAACCGCCTGCACCACGATCGCGAGGCTGCCGGCCAGGGCGAGTCCGACGGTGGAGAAGAGCCGCATGAGCACGAGGCTCGCCGCGACATTGACGACAAAACTCCATAGCGCGGCCCGCACCGGAGTTTTGGTGTCTTTGCGCGCGTAAAAGGCGCGCAGGGCGAGGTTGGTGAACGAGAAAAACGGGAGCCCCAGCGCGCTCGCCGCGAGCACGGGTGTCATCAGCGCGGAGTCGCTTGCGGTGAACGCGCCGCGTTGGAACAGCAGGCGCACGATGGGCTCCGCGAGCGCCATCATGCCGGCGGCGGCGGGCAGGTTGATGAGCAGGATAAGGCGCATGCCCTTGCGATAGTCCGCGGCCAGTCCGGCCATGTCCCCGGCGGCGGCATGACGCGAGATGAGCGGGAAAATCACCGTTGAGACGGCCACCGCAAACACCCCGATGGGCAACTCCATGAGACGCGTGGAGAGGTTGAGCACGGCGGCGGCGGAGTCGTTGAGCGAGAGTCCAATGACGCGCGACACCGCCATATTGATCAGATAGATTGCCGAGCCGAAGAGCGTGGGGACCATCAGGCGCATGATCTGCCGCACGTTGTCGTCGCGTCGCAGGTCGAAGCGCGGTCGCCAGCCCTCGCGCATGAGGGCGAGCGCGGGCACGAGCATTTGCAGGAATCCGCCCGCCAGCACACCCGCGCATAACCAGTGCATGCGACCCATGTCCGACTGCGCCCAGCCCAGCCAGGCCGCGCCGCCGAGCAGGCCGATCATTGAGAGGTTGAGCCACACGGGCGAGAGCGCGGGTTCGAGAAATCGGTCAAATGTCTGCAACGCCGCGCTGAACGCCGCCGACAGACACACGAACACGAGATACGGAAACAGGATCACGGTCAGTCCCGCCGCCGTTTCCCAGCGTGCGACAGTCTCGGGCGCGAATCCCCAAAGTCCCCCCCCCCCCCCTCCGCTTGCGTTTACGACATGCGCCACCGTGCCGCTGCCATCGCCATGCGTGGCGGTGAAAGCGATCGTGATGCCGAGCATGGCCAGAACGACGATCCCGCCGGTCACAACGAGCAGCCAGCTGGCGACTTTGTTGACCAGTTGCAACGCGCTGTGGCGGTCGCCGCGCTTCAATTCATCGTGGAGGGTCGGCACCAGCGCGGCGGTCAGGGCGCCTTCGCCGAGAAGGCGGCGGAAAAGATTGGGCAGCGTAAATGCCGTGACGAAGGCCGAGTTGAGCGCGCTCGCGCCGAAGACCGCGGTGGTGATTATGTCGCGCGCGAGCCCCAGGACACGCGACCCCAAGGTCACGCCGGAGACGATTCCGATGTTTTTAAGATGATGGTGCTGACGCGGCTGTTGCGACACGGCGCGCACTCTCCGCCGCTCCGCCGCCCGCCGTCCAACTCAAAAGCAGTTCGCAATTCTCTTTGATTTCAGTGAGTTTCCCTGCTTGCCAGCGATTCCCGCACGTCACAAGGTTCGCGCCTTTCAGAAGCATTTTCCCCCCTATGCCCAAGTTTACCTACACCGCCATTGACGCAGCGACCGGCAAAGACCGCAAAGGAGTGATCGAAGCCGCCAGCTCCGAACAAGCCACCATCGAGTTAAAGGCCAAGGGCTTGCTCCCGACCCAGATCATGGGTGAAGGCAATGCAGGCGCATTCAAATTGGGGCCTAAAAAGACCACCAAGCACAACGCCGGCTCCGGGGCGGACGTTAAATCCTGGCTCAACGTCGGCGGCGCGGCCCAGGGCGGGAAGAAAAAGAAACAAGCCTTCGTCATCGGCAAAATCATCAATCAAAAAGGCCTCACCCTCTTCACCCGCCAGCTCGCCACCCTCATCAACGCCGGCATGCCCATCCTCCGCAGCTTGGAAACACTGGCCCGGCAGGAAAAAAACATCCCCTTCAAAAACGTCGTCGAAGACGTCGCCGAAACCATCCGCTCCGGCGGCACCTTCTCCGACGGACTCCTGCAAAACCCCAAAGTATTCGACCGTCTCTACGTCAACATGGTCAAAGCCGGTGAAGCCGGCGGCGTGCTCGGCACCGTCCTCGACCGCCTCGCCAAGTTCATGGAAAAAGCCATGAAAATTAAGGGCAAGGTGAAGTCCGCCATGACATACCCGATCATCATTCTCTTCGTGGCCGTGGCCATCGTCTCGGCCCTCATGGTGTTCGTTATTCCCAAGTTCCAGGAAATCTTCGACGGACTCCTCAAAGGCCAGCCCCTGCCCGACATCACCCGCCTCGTGCTCGGCGTCAGTAATTTCGTCAAAGACCACTTCATCATCACGCTCATCCTCGTGATCGGCGGCTGGATCGGCTTCAAAATGTTCAAGAAGACGAAATTTGGCATCAGCCTCATCGACAAAATTCTCATCAAAACCCCCGCCGTCGGCCCCCTCTTCCTCAAAGCCTCCGTGGGCCGCTTCACCCGCACCCTTGGCACCCTCCTCTCCTCCGGCGTTCCCATCCTGCAAGCCCTCCTCATCACACGCGACACCTCGGGCAATGTTCACGTTGCCAACGCTCTCAACGCCGTTCACGACCGCGTGAAGGAAGGCGACAGCGTTGGAAAACCCCTCGAAGCCACCCGCATCTTCCCGACCATGGTCAGCTCCATGGTGGAAGTCGGCGAGGAAACCGGCGCGCTCCCCGACATGCTCAACCGTATTGCTGACGTGTATGACGACGAAGTGGACAACGCCGTCGCCTCCGTCACCTCGATCATCGAACCCGTCATGATCGTATTTCTGGCTGTGATCGTCGGCACCATCGTCATCGCGATGTTCATGCCGCTGATTAAGATCATCCAGAGCCTCAGCTAGCGCCGTTGAAAGTCGTCCTCGCTGAAAAACCCTCGGTCGCCCGCGACATTGCGAAACACCTCGGCGCCACCAAACGTGGCGTCGGTTTTCTCGAAGGCAACGGCTGGGCCGTCACCTGGGCCTTCGGGCACATGGTCGAGTTGCAGGAACCCGAGGACTACAAGCCCGAGTGGAAAGCGTGGCGACTCTCCACGCTGCCCATCATCCCCGCCGACTTTGCCCTCCGCCCCCGCGCCTCCGACCCCGACGGCACCGCGCGCGCACAACTCGAAACGATCAAAAAACTCTTCCTCGACGCCGACGAAATCATCTGCGCCACGGACGCCGGACGCGAAGGCGAATTGATTTTCCGCTACATCTACACCTGGACCGGCTGCGAAGCCCTCCCCCCCCCCCTCGCCAAACCCGTCCGCCGCCTCTGGATCAGTTCCCTCACCAACGAAGCCATCGAAAAAGGCTTCCAAAACCTCGCCCCCGGCTCCGACTACGACCGCCTTTACCACGCCGCCCGCTGCCGCAGCGAAGCCGACTGGATTGTGGGCCTCAACGCCACCCGCTTCTTCACCGTCGAATACGGACGCCGCAACCTCCTCCTCAGCCTTGGCCGCGTGCAGACGCCCATCCTCGCCATGATCGTCGGACGCGACCTCGACGTGGAGCACTTCAAACCGGAGGATTTTTGGGAAGTTCACACCCTCTGCCGCAGCGCCACCTTCAAGCACACCGCTGGCAAATTCACCGTGCAGACCGAGGCGCAGGCCATCGTGGACCGCATCACCGGCCACGAACTCGTCATCAAGAACGTCACGAAGAAAAACGCGCTCACGCATCCGCCGCTCCTCTACGATCTCACCGGCCTCCAGCGCGACATGAACAAACGCCACGGCCTCACCGCCGACCAGACGCTGCGCCTCGCCCAGTCCCTCTACGAAAGCAAGCACCTCACCTACCCGCGCACCGACAGCTGTTACCTCAGCACCGACATCCAGCCCACCATCGGCCCGCTGCTCGACCGCCTGCGCGCGCTCAAACCCGCCGAGATCGGAAAATTGGATACAGGCGCGCTTGCCTTTTCCAAACGCATCATCGACGACAAAAAAGTCTCCGACCACCACGCCATCATCCCGACCAACGTCCTCGGCGGCGACCTCACGGGCGACGAAGCCAAGGTTTACGACGCGGTCCTCACGCGCCTCATCGCCGTGTTTTATCCACCCTGTATCAAAGCCGTCACTACGGTTGAGGCGGAGTCGGCGGGCGAACCCTTTCGCGCTCGGGGCACCGTCCTTGTCGATCCCGGATGGCAGGCTCTTTATGGTGGCGACGTGTCCGATGACGACGCCGGCACCGGCACCAAGGCTAAAAAAGCAAGCAAGAACGCCGCCAAAAAAGACGCGGACGAAAACGAGTCCGGCGAGAGCGATGCGAAAGATTCTGACGCCGCGGATTCCGCCCAGCAGTTGCCCGATTTTCAGGAAGGCGAGCGCAACCCGCACGAGCCGAGCCTGCCGCAATTCAAGACTTCCGCGCCCAAGCGTTTCAACGAAGCCAGTCTTCTCCAGTTGATGGAAACGGCGGGCAAAATCGTGACTGACGAAACCCTCAAAGAAGCGCTCAAGGACAAAGGCGTTGGCACGCCCGCCACGCGCGCCGCCATCATCGAAGTGCTCATCACGCGCGGCTACGTGGAGCGCAAAAAGAAAAATCTCATCAGCACCGATTCAGGCCGCGCGCTCATTTCGCTCGTGCAGGACGAACGCCTCAAATCTCCCGAACTCACTGGCGATTGGGAATACCGTCTCCGCCAGATCGAACGCGGCGAATACGAACCGCGTGTGTTCATGAGCGAGGTCGAAGCCTACACGCGCGAGATTCTCAAAAACCGGGCCGAGCAAACCATCAATCTCTCCAACCTCGGTCCTTGTCCCGCGTGCCACGCCCCCGTCATGCGCGGACGCACCGGCTACGGTTGCTCGCAATGGCGCGGCGGCTGCAAGTTTGTGCTCCCCGGCGACTATCTCGGCCTGACGATTACGCCTGTGTTGGCGCGCGAAATTCTCATCCACAAACACACCCTCGCCCCGCAGCCTGTCGTCATAAAACAAAGCCCCTGTCTCGCCACGCTCCGCCTCGACAAAAAAGGCGCGCTCACGCACGACGTCGTGCAGCAGGTCAACAAAGCAGGGGAGGGGAGCGACACCCTCGGACGCTGCCCGGCGTGCGGCGGCGACATCGTCGCCGGTGTCAAAGCCTACGGTTGTTCCAACTGGCGCAACGGCTGTCGGTTCGTCGTGTGGAAGACGATTGCGCAAAAGGAGATCACGCCCGACATCGTGCAAAAACTTCTGCAAGACGGCGTCACCGACACCCTGGCCGGCTTCACCTCCAAGGCCGGGAAGCCCTTCGACGCGAAACTCAAGGTGATCGCCGGCGAGGTGAAATTTGATTTTGGGACGTGAGCCGCCCGGTCATTGCCGCACATCGCCCAGCACCGCCCGGGAGAGCATCCGGTGGGCGAACTGACGGCTGACGCGCAACTCCACGTTTTTTTCGAACAGCGTCACGACCGCCCCATGTCCCTGCCTCCGCACACAATCCACGGCATCAATGTTCACCAGCGTGCCGCGATGAATCTGCACGAACTGGCAGGGATCGAGTTGCGAACGCAGTTCGGAGAGCGAGGACCGCATCATGCCACGCCTGTCCCGGCCCTCCACGAGCAGGTAGTTGCCCGCGGTCTGGAAAAAGAGAACATCCATCGGACGGATAAAAAAATGCTCATTCCCGCCCGACGACACGACGCGCAGCAATCGGGGGAAATCGACGGCCTGATGACGCTGTCTGGGACAGGAAAAACAGAAATAGGGTTTGAGCCGGTTGATGGTCCGCGTCAGCCGCTCCTCGGTCAACGGCTTCAATAGATAATCGATCGCCCCCAGCTCAAAGGCCGCAACGGCGTATTCATCGTAGGCCGTGACAAAGACCACATGCGTGCCGGTGGCGCGCCAGCCCACCTCGATGCCGTTGAGACCCGGCATGCGCACGTCGAGAAAGGCGAGATCGGGGCGGAGCCGCGCCACGGCCTCGACCGCCGCGTGTCCGTCGTGGACGACGTCCGCTATCTCGACGGCCGGCCAGGCGGCGCGGATCATGGAAGCAAGGTGCGCGGCGAGATAGGGTTCGTCGTCCGCAATGATTGCCCGGATTTTCATGGACGTCACGGAGGAGGGGCTTGCTTGAACGGACAATCGGCGCGGGCGGAACGGCGGGGCGGCGGCAGGTCCTCCGGCGCATCAATTGTGACGAGGGGCAGGGTCAAGCGGGAGGAGACACGGCCACTGTCCGGATCTTTTTCGAGGTCCAGTCTGGCTGTAGTCCCATGACGGATACGCAGGCGTTCGCGGATGTTTCCGATGGCGATGCCGTGCCCCGGATGGACTGCGGCGGAGGGACCGGGGGGGGGGGAGGGGGGAGGGGGCATGCACCGGTCATCGTTTCCCGTTTCCGTGACCTCGACCGACCAGACACCGGCCGGCGGGGACGCCCGGCGCAGGCGGAAGAAAGGGCGGCGGGTGTCCGGGGCCTGAAACGACCAGGCGCGAAGATGGATGCCGCCCGGACCGGTCTGGCGTCCGATGCCGTGGGTCACGGCATTCTCCACCAGCGGGAGCAGGAGCAGGGGCATGATGGGCTGCCAGAGCAAGGCGGGGGGGATGTCGAGCGACCAGTGCAGCCTGCCGCCCAGGCGGATGCGCTGGATTTCAAGATAGCTCTCCACGGTGTCGATCTCGTCGGCGAGCGTCACCTCGTCATGCCGGGTGTAGAGCAGGATGCCTTCGAGGTAGTTGGTCAGTTCCGCCAGCAACAGGCGGGCCTTGGCGACATCGTGGTCGAGCAGGGCGGAGGCATTGGCCAGTGTGTTGCCCAGAAAATGCGTCCCGATCTGAACTTGGAGCAGATGCAGGCGGGCGCTCTCGGCAGCATCCAGCAAGCGAGTCCTGCGCGTGGTTGAATGGAATAATATCTGGAGAACATTGGAGACCACAAGGTGGAGAGCATTGGAGACCACAAGAGACAGGCGGCGAAGGATGCGGACGCAGAGGCCGGAGCGTGCGGCTGCCATCGCGCAAATCATGGGGCATTATTCGCGGTGATGGCGAGATATGATTTTGCAAATCACTGTTATGCATAACAGTTACAAAACTGGAAAAGTGGCCGTTCATCCCTGCCAATGGCCATTCGTCATATTTTTAGTGCGGCATAAACAAGGATGTATTTCCACGCTCTTCTCGCGGCTTCGCGCCACGGACTAATCATGAATGCACTCGTCGCGCTGTTAAGACCTGCAGGACATCGAAGTCCCACTTTACCGGAGCCGGACATCCCGCCCAAGGTGCTGGAGGCGATTCGCATCGAGGCCTCGCAACGGGGCTGCACGCCAGCCGATCTGGTCGGGCAGGCGCTGGAGCGAATCAAGGAGGGCGGGAATATCAGGAACGGGGAGTGCGGGGATGGGGATGGGGATGGGGACAAAAGGATGCGTTTTATATGAGGATACTGTTATGCGTGCTGGCGACGGCGGCCTTGTGGATGCCGTCGCGGTGGTTGCTACCGAGAAAACACCGCTTGGTCCGGCTCTCTCATATTCTGGAAAACAAAACGCGATGGTGGCGGCTCCTGAACCGCGCGACTTTCATCAATCTGGCGCGAGGCTGGCTTGGCGCGGCGGTGTGTTTCACCGGGGACAACCTGACTCGGGACGAGTTTGCCTTCATGGCGCTGATTCCGGCCATCGGTGTGTTTTGTCAGTTATGGGGGAGAAGTGATGAAAACAGCGATACAACGCTGCTGGCTCCGGTCGCCTACCTGATGGGAATCACGCTGGGGATCATGCCCCCGGTATGCGCCGTTGCCGCGGTGGTGCTGGCCATGGCGACAGCGGTGTGTTTTGGCAACACGAGCCTGTTTTATCTGGCCGGGATCGTGGTCATTCCTCCGTTGGGTTATCTTTTTCAGGCCCGCACCCTGGGCAGTGCCCTGATGGTGCTCTTGTATGCGCTGCCAGTGCTGACATCGACCATGCTTGGCCGTCCCCTCGGTTTATGCCTGACGAGGAAGAACCGCCTCCTTTCCGCCTCGACATCGCAGACACGGGAAGTGCCCATGATGGAATCGCGCGATCCCTTCCCCTCCCGTCTCCAAACGGCGCCCCGAACGGCAAAATTCAGGCGCAATCAGGATAGGTAAACGGAGGATTTGCAGAAAAAAGTGGCGCGGGCGTCCCGCCCGCAACGTGCATCCCGTAGCGCAGGCGTCTCGCCTGCAATCCATAGGTTGCGCGAAGCGCGGTGCTCTCTTCTGCTTTTTGCTGATTTTGTTATTTGACTGATGTTACGCGGACGTTTGCCAAGGAGCGGCGGATCGGTTGAGGCCGCCGGACGAGGCGCAACGCGCCTCGCCTCATGCAGTTCATCATTCAAACGGGCGACGTTTTGCTGCCGATCCATCCGGCGGCCTGGAGACCGCCGCTCCTTGCTTCGACTGCGTAACATCAGTTATTTGGGAAGGCGGCGCTTCGCGCAATAGACTGACTTGCAGGCAGGATGCCTGCGCTACGCTATGACGCGGGCGTCCCGCCCGCTTCGTGTGTGCCGAACTGAGGCTCGGCGTTCCCAAAATCCGTCCATCCCTCCCCTCCTTCAAAAAAAATCTCAACTTTTTTTTGCCCCTCAAAACCCCCGTGTTTCCGGCCATTTCCGGCCCTTCCTATGTCAACACTTGCGTAATTTTTAATGCCCTCCTACCTTGTATCCATGAGATGAGTACATCCCATTAAAAAATACCAGCCAATTTTCCGATAAAAAACTCGCTTTTCACTATGGATTTTCCATGCTCCTTGCGTATTCGGATCAACATGACATCTACCACCATGCACTCCGCGATTTCGCTCCGCACCGGCGCAATGCAAAATCACGCAACTCTTGCCACCGCGCCATCCACGCCGCAACCCTCTTTTGCCCAAAAAAGGGTAGGGGGTAGGGCGTTTACCGGACTAGGCGCACCTCGCGATTTAGTTTAAGGTCTGCGCACGTTTTACTTTTCCAGCCGCTTCGAACCCGCGACACATGCACATCAACAACTACAGCCTCACAACAAATTCCGAAGCGAGCGCCTCGGAAAAAGTGACGCAAGTTGTTACTAATTTGCAACTTACCCCCCCCCCCCAAGCAGTAGTTTAGTTGATGGTTTTAATCGCAAATTAACTGCGTATTTTACTAAATTTGCATTTACTGACGGGAAGATTGTGCCGACCTTCGGCAAGTGCCCCGAGCCATTCGGTGGACACCCCCGGCCACGCGCATCTCTTTCCGCAAACCCCGTATCCCCGTCCGCAATCTCTGGCCCCTCTCCCAGCCGTTCCGAAGCCCACCCCCGGCCTTGCGGAGACCTCCCCGCAACTCCCGTTAAAGGATACGTAAACTTTGGGAAAGGATACGCGCCATTCGGGAAAGGATACGCAACCTTTGTATCCTTCTACGCCCCCCTCGGAACCTTCCACACCCCCTCCATGCCCTCCCCCGCAAGCTCCGGGAAAGGATACACGACCCGCAGAAAAGGATACGCGACCTTCGGAAAAGGATACGCGACCCGTGGAAAAGGATACGCAAGTTGCGGAAAAGGATACGAAGCCTGCGGAAAAGGATACGAATCCTCCGAATCCTCCCTCAAAAAACGCACGAAACCCGCCGCGCAGACCTACAAGACGCGGAGTTCCGTTATTTTCTTCTCCGCGCCCTCCGCGCCTCCGCGTGAGACAATATCAATCATCAATCATCAATTCTTAAGGGAGGTTCTAAAAATCAGAAATCACACAGAGATCACAGAGAAGGCACAGAGTTTAGGGAGGACAAAACGACTTTGCTCCTTTTTCCGTAAAAATATTATTTTATTTATAATAAATGAATTACAGAGACATTCATTCGCGAGGAAAATGTCCTTCCACCGGACAGGCCTCCCCAAACTCTGTGCCTCCTCTGTGTCCTCTGTGTAATTTTTAGAAGTTCCCATAATTATTAATTAATTCCAATTCCCCCCCTGCCATGCCCAACGCCGACTACATCCCCCGCACCGATGCCGCCTTCAACGACTGGATACGCTTCCTGTATTCCTACGTCGCAGGCAACGCCGCCCGCCTCGGCGTCAAGCCCGCCGACCTCACCGCCCTCAGCCCCTTGGTCAACAACTGGGGAGACAAATACGAAACCGCCCTCAACCCCGCCAGCCGCACCCCCGCCGCCACTGCGGACAAAAACGCCGCCCGCAAGGCCCTCGAAACCGCCGTGCGCGATTTTGTGAAAGCCAACCTCTCGACCGGCAACAAGGCCGTCACCGATGCCGACCGCGAGAACATGGGCCTGACCATCCCCAAGACCACCCACACTCCCCATCCCGTCGCCACCCGCGCTCCCGGCTGCCGCGTGGACACCTCCCTGATCTCCCACCTCATCATCCACTTCTTTGATCCCGACAACCTCCACCACGCCAAACCCTTCGGTCAGCAAGGCGCCGAGATCGCCTGGGGCATCAGCGCCACGCCCGTCACGGCGGCGGAGGACTTGCCGCATTCCAGTTTTGATACTCGCAGCCCCTTCACCCTTGAGTTTAGCGCACACGACCGGGGCAAGACCGTTTACTTCTGCCTTCGCTGGGAAAACACCACCGGCAAAAAAGGCCCTTGGAGCGACATCTTCTCCGCCACCATCCCCTGAGCAGTGAGCAGTGAAACAGTGAACAATGAACAACGAACAACTGATGTTAAGCACGCAGAGTGGCGCGGGCGTCCCGCCCGCCGTAGGGGCGTCGCTTGCGACGCCCGCATTCCGATGTAGCGCAGGCGTCCCGCCTGCAATCCAGCCTGCTGCGCGAAGCGCCGCACTCCATAAAAGTCACCGCGCTTCGCGCAATAGACAAGATGGCAGGCGGGACGCCTGCGCTACGCACGGCGCGGGCGTCCCGCCCGCATCTGCTGCGACAGGACTTTTTTTAGACAAAATTAACAAAATTAACAGAATTATTTTAGAGCATTATAGATTCAATTTTTCGCAAGATTTAAGAGATCACGCAGAGATACAGAGACGCAGAGAAAATTCATATTATAAGTATAAACAAATTAAAAATATTCCATTTCCATTTCTCCGCGTTCTCCGCGCCTCCGCGTGAGACAAAGTAAACCGAAATCATTCCAACAACAAATTATCAACTCAGCCAACTCAACCCATTCCGTTAATTCAGCAAATTTTGTTAATTCTGTCCCAAAAAAGAGTCCTTAAGGGAGGTTCTAAAAATTGCACAGAAGGTAACGAAGAAAACGAAGACAATCAATTGAAGTGGAATTTTTGTTTTTTAATAAAATATTAGAAATAAATAATTTAGAACCAATTATGCTCCCTGTCTTCATCTTCGTTTTCTTGGTTATCTTCTGTGCAAAAATGAATTTTTAGAACCTCCCTGAAACCCGCGATCCACAATTTTTGATCGTTATTCACTATCACACAAAAAAATGAAAACAAAAAAAATACTATCAGGCCTTTTGCGAGGCCTCGTCGCCGCTGCGGCTTTCGCTGCGGCCGCTGCCACTGCGCAGCAGGTGCAGATACTGGAATACTCGGGCACGGCATCTAGTGGCAATCTGTCGCAAAGCACCAGGACTACAGCACACACGGATTTCGTGAATCTCCTCAATTCAGGTAACATGCTGGGAGCTAACTCCAAGCACGGTCTTGTCTTGGGTAGCGATTTCATGGCCAATAATTCCTTCTATTTCATGGACGGCTCGTCCATTAAAAGAGATAATTTTAGTTCGATATCAACCATCTCGGGATCAGGCAACTTTACCGGAGGCTCCTATTCGGGGCAGGCCATGAAAAACCATCCGAATGCCATAGGGACCGCCACCCTTTATCTATATATGCTTGAACCGGATGGCAGCGTCGATTCCTACATTCGCATGACCGGCGCTCGCGCCGTAAATCACTCTGGCACGACGATGGGCTCAGGTGGCGTCGTTGGCGGCATGAATGTAACCGAAGCACTCCACTCCTGCATTGGTACCAGTGATATATTGTATAATTACTTTCTGAGTGCCGACGGCCGGTCGGTCTCTATCTATAATCAGGATAGAACTCACATAAATACTGTCAACAACATAACGCTGAGTGGAGACCTCGCTGGTTATACCCTGCGCGAGGCCATCACTGGCAATATCGTCAAGAATGGCTACCGCTATGTCTATATGGGCGTAGATGATGCTTACACCTACAACTTTGCCAAGATTCCCGTGCCCAAGCCGGTCATCGCCATCCTGTCGCCGACCAGCACTGGGGGCGGCACTGGTGACTTCCAGTCGCCGAATGGTCAGTATATTACGACTTTCACCGGGTATCTGCAAAATGTTGCCACGCTGACCACCGGCTCGCTGGATAGCTACGTGATCGGCAGTTCTGATGGCGTTATCATCAATTTCCCCAGCTCAGCCGGCACCTATACGACGGCCGAGGTCGCCAAGATCAACGCCTTGCTGGCGACGAACACACCCGTCCTGATCAACGGTGGCATCAGAACGTTTGCCAACTTGGCTCCCCAGCTCCGAGACCTGCTCGGCGGCGGCGCACTGGGCTATACCGCCAGTACCTCGCAGAGCGTCGTCTCAAGCGCGCCCGCCGCGCTCATCAACGGCGTCTCGTCGATCACGTTTGGCCCCAGCGCCTACAAACTCGATCCCGCCGGCACTGGCGTGGCGGTGAGTTCCGATAACACCCTCACCGTGTGGGGGGACAACCATAACATCCTGCTGCTGCTCGACTACACGGCGCTGACCGACACCGGCAAGATCGCCGACAACGCGACGTTGGCGACTAACATCGCCTCGTGGCTGATCGTGCCGACCGTCCCTCCTGTCCAATACACCGTGACGTTCGACTCGACTGGCGGCTCCTCCGTGCCCCCTCAGACGGTGAGCCACGGAGCGACGGTCACGGAGCCCCTCTGGCCGTCCCTGCCGGGATACACCTTCGTCGATTGGTATAACGGAGCGGACGTCTATGACTTCGACACGCCCGTGACCGGTGCGCTCACGCTCACCGCGCACTGGAGGCTGAGCTACTACAGCGTGGATTTCGATTCGGATGGCGGCTCCGAGGTGGCCAGCCAGACGGTGAACCACGGAGACAAGGCCACGCGGCCCGCCAACCCGACCAAGGACGGTTACACCTTCGTCGATTGGTACAACGAAGACGGAGTGACCGTTTACGACTTCGACACACTCGTGACCGATGGGCTCACGCTGACCGCGCACTGGACGCTGGTACCCCCCAGCATCGGCAGCTTCATGGTGGACAACCCGCCGGTCCCGACGGCCACGATCAGCGCCAGTCCGGCCAGCGGCACCGCGCCGCTCGCCTCCACGATCACTTGGAGCACCGGCAACGCCGCCTCGGTCACCGTGAGCGGCCCGGGCCTCGACTCGGCCGCTGCCAGCGGCAACCAGGCCGTGAGCGGTCTCACGGCAGGCAGCCACACCTACACGGTGACAGCCGACACAGCGCCCTACGCGATACTCAACTGGAGCGTGGCCGGTGACGTCGCCTCTCTTACGCTGCTGACGCCATCAGGCCCCGTGGACGTGACGGGTGTGGAAAGCTATACCACGACGGAGCCCGGCAGCTACACCTTGGAGGCCACCAATGCCGGCGGCTCGGTCACCAGCGACCCCGTCACGGTGGTCCTGCCCGGCCCCGCGAGCGCCAGCACCACGATCACGGTCGTCGCGCCCGCCAGCATCGACAGCTTCACGGTGGCCAACCCGGCTGCGCCCACCGCCACGATCACCGCCACGCCCGACCAAGGCACCGCGCCGCTCGCCTCCACGATCACCTGGAGCACGACCCACGCCGGCCCGGTCACCGTGAGCGGCCCCGGCCTCAGCTCGACCTCCGCCAGCGGCAACCGCTCGCTCACCGGCCTCGCCGTCGGGGACCACACCTACACGGTGACGGCGCAGCCGCAGGCCACTGCTGCGACGATCTCCTGGAGCGTCACCGGCGCCAGCTTCCTGAGAATGAGCACGCCCTTGGGCGTCAGGGACGTGACCGGAACGAGCTACACCGTCACGGAACCTGGCATCTACGTCCTGTTGGCCTTCGCCGATGCACTGGCCGGGCCGACGGCAAGCGACCCCATTACGGTGACGCTGCCCACGACCCCCGCGAGCGCCAGCGTCACGATCACGGTGGGGCAGCCGTTGCCGACGATCCCGCCGGTAATCGATCCGGATACGGTGGTGGTGATCCCCGATCCCACGACGCCCGGCGGCATCGTCATCGGCGGCGAGATCGGCAGCGACCCGGCGGACCCGGAGCAGGCACAGGAACTGGAAGAGGAAAAAATCTTCCTCGTGACGACGACCGACATCCTCGGCACGTGGAGCGTGGCTGACCCGAGCACCTACACGGTGACGGTAGCCCCCGATGGCCTGTCCTTCACGGTTGCCATCGATCCGACGACCGACGCCGCCCGCTTCTGGCGCGTGGCGACCAGCCTGCAACCGGTGGACGCCAGCGGCGCTCCCGTGGCCAGCGACACGGTCAAATACAACACCGTGCTCTCCGGACGGTATGAGGTGACGGTGCCGGGCACCCAGACACGCCTGGTCGCCAATCAACTGGCCGAAGGCGTGACCGATGCCGTGGCCTTGTTCAGCGATCTGGCCGTCGGGTCCAGTATCAACGTCATCAAACCAGACGGAACATCGGCCACTACAACCAAGATACCAGCCGGAGGAGGACGCTGGACAATCGGCTCGCTGGATTTCCCAGTGGGGAGCGTGGCGGAAGTCCGCAATGCCGGAGCCGCCGCTGCGGCCAAGGCATTTGTCGGGATTGTGCCGACCCAGTCCGTCACCTATTCGCTGAGCAGCGGACAAGTCCAAACCGTGGGCACATCCCTGCCGATTACAGCGACCACCGTGGCGTTGGGAATCAGTCCGGTCTTTGGTGATACGGTAGCTACTTGGCGTAGTGATGGCCTGCTGGGAACGAACACCTACGTAGCAGCCGGAGGCGGACGCTGGCAGGAGGGCAATGCCCCCACCACGATCCACATCGGCGAAGGGTTTGAGGTCAAACATAACGCCAATCAGACTTGGGAGCCAAGACTCAATGTCGTCGAGGACTCGACGAATGTAACGCTGGAGTAACGTGCCATAAACGAACAATCTCTCCCCCCCCTAGCAGGAAAATCTCATGGAGGGGGGAGGAATGAAAACAAACAATATATAACAACATTATGAAAAAAGCATTGATACTAACTGGGCTTCTGGCCCTTGGCCTGACCTCCGTGCAGGCGCAGACAAACGTGGGGTCCAATCCGACGTTCACCAATACGGATGACTATGCAACAACGACCAATCCGCTCAAGCTGGCGAATGGCGACTATGTGATGGGTGCGGATGGTTATATCGTCACCGTATGGCTGAGCAATAATAACCAGGGAGATTATGCCCTTGTCGGAGCTGGGGAATTGTCGGATACGTGGCCCAGTGATTCCTATGGGTTGTACGCAGTGCCAACCAATCTGGGTTCGGTCTGGCTGGATTCGTCCGAGATATTTGATGTCCATATTCGGGTATTCAAATATGGTAATGAATCTCTGGATTATGATCAGGTGCATGACCTGTATGATAACGGGAGTGTTGCGGGCCGGTGGCAGACCCTGATCAGCGGCAGTGACGAGTTCACATATGGCGAATACACCTACCAGCAACAAGCCGGTGCGACGGGACGTATTACCGGAAGCACGTCAACCCATCAGGGCAGTGACCTTACGTGGTACACCGTCAATAGTTCCGTGCCGGAGCCCTCGACGTATGCCGCGCTGGCCGGTCTGGCGGTCCTCGCCTACGTCGCCGTGCGCCGTCGTCGGTGATTGGTAACGGAGGGCGGGTTTTTATTGCCAATCCCCGCCAGACGCGGCGCAAGCCGCGCCCATCCGAAAAAAAACGGAAGGGCGGTGCTTCGCACCGTCGGCGGGTCGGGAGACCCGCCCTCCTTAGAGAAATTAGCCACGGAGGCAACGGAGAGCCGGGTCGCAGTAGTAAATACATAATGAAAAATTAGAGAAGGGTTCCCTGCTCTCTGTGCCTCTCGTGGTTCCTTGGCGATAGATGATAGCGGAGGGCGGGGTTTGGTGGAAATAAACCCCCGCCCTCCAATGTTCTTTCAAACTTTTCGGAGGATGCACCGCGTCTCGCCCGACTCAAAATAAACCGCATCCCTCGAAATACTGGACGGGGGGCGGGGCTTGCTGGCGTGTAATGACTGACGAGGGTTGTTCTTGTGTTGTTTATTGAACCTTCGAGTCCTGAAACTGGCAAATCGTTCCCCGTCCTTTTAATCATTGGAGGGCGGGTCTCCCGACCCGCCGACGGCGTGCAACGCCGCCCTTCCGATTCCGGATGAGCGCGGCTTGCGCCGCGTCTGGCGGGTCAGGAGACCCGCCCTCCAATATTTTTCTCCGCGCCTCCGCGTCTCCGCGTGAGACATTTCTGATCGTATATCCGATGAACAAATTTTTGCTGATAATCCTGCCGGTGCTTGTCGCGTTCGGCTGTGCCTCATCAGGATACAAGAAGGAGGCGAATATAATAACAGAACGCCATCCCTATGCGCTGGTGTTCCGTGCGCCGTTTGGAGCCAAAAACACCTTCAATATCATTCTACCGAGCGGCGAGCGCCGCCGCATCACTTTTAGTGGATACCAAATCATCAAAGACGAACTACGTTAATTTTTACAATCCAACAAACCAACCGCTAATGAACGCTAATGGACGCTAATAAAGGCAGAGTTTTCCGCTGCGGCGCAACGAGCGCAACGCTGAGAGGCAAAAAAAATCTCACGCAGAGGCGCAGAGAAAACAGATGGTTCTAAAAATTGCACAGAAGGTAACGAAGAAAACGAAGACAACCAATTGAAATGGAGCTTTTGTTTTTAACGACCTATTGAAAATAAATAAATTAAATCAAATTATACTCCCTGTCTTTATCTTCGTTTTCTTGGTTATCTTCTGTGCAATTTCCGGAACCACCCTTTATTGTGTTTTTCAATCCAACAAACCAACCGCTAATGGACGCTAATGAACGCGAATGGACGCTAATAAAGGCAGAGTTTCCCGCTACGGCGCAACGAGCGCAACGCTGAGAGGCAGAAAGAATCTCACGCAGAGACGCAGAGGCGCAGAGAAAACAGATGGTTCTAAAAATTGCACAGAAGGTAACGAAGAAAACAAAGACAACCAATTGAAATGGAACTTTTGTTTTTAACGACCTATTGAAAATAAATAAATTAAATCAAATTATACTCCCTGTCTTTATCTTCGTTATCTTCGTTGCCTTCTGTGCAATTTCCGGAACCACCCTTTATTATGTTTTTATTCGCGTCTATTCGCGTCCATTCGCGGTTAAAAATGTATTTATTCTCCCTAGTATAAGAATACAACGATGACCCATTTCCATTCCAAGCCGAGGCGGACGTTTGAGGAGCTTTATTGCGAACAGAGGGAAATCCCGAGAGGGGATTTCGCCCGGCATGTGTTGCTGGAATCGTTGCACCCGACGGCGCGGGTGTTGTATCCGCTGATCGTGCGGATGTCGCCCGACTACTTCGAGGCGGATTTGGAGTTGGTGGAGTCGGCGGGGGAACTGCGGAGCATGAGGGGTTTTGGGGTGGAGGTGGCGAGGTTGTTGTGTCATCCGGGGCACCGGGGGCTTTGGAGGGGCCTGCTGGATTTGAGGATTTCGGTGAGCCGGTTGCAGCGTCTGATGCGGCGCACGCTGTATCCCGAATTGTTTAATGTGAATGTGGGATTTGGCGGAGAGTGGAGCGAAACGGTGGTGAGCCTTGCGGCCCAAAAAACCCGGAGGTCTTCCGGCGAGGATGGGGAGGTAGGCTGACGCAGATGGAGCAGAGGCAGGAATGTCGCCGCTCCGATAAGACTGAACAAAACCCAATGAGAACCACAAACAATGAAGGAACAGGAGCGGTCACCGCCGCACCGGAAGCGCCGGAAGCGCCGGAGAAGGACTGGATGGGGGCGGTGAGGAAGAGGATGGCGATGCTCAAGAAGAGGGAGGAGAAGGAGAGGCATTGGCGTGGGGGGGCAGCGATGCCGGTGGAGCCGGAGGTGGCGGCGCTGGCGGTGAAACTGGCGGCAAGGCCGAAGAAGATAAAGTTCAAGGAAATCCGGGACGAGTTGACGAGGAGGTTTGGGAGGGAGCTTTCGACAGCGACGGTGGTGAACATTCTGACGAGGCATGGGGTGAGGGGGTATTGTGACATGAAGCGGACGCTGGCGATGGAGGAGCGTATTTTGGAGGGGGAGGTGTTGGCACCACGCACGTTGGCGAAGGCGTTGAAGCTTAATCCTGTATTGTGCGAGCGGGGGGGGCCGGGAGAGGGCAGGGAACCGGGAGAGGTGCTGACGCAGACGATTTTTCCCGTGGAGCCTGTAGCGGGGGAGGGAAAGTTGCAGGTGCATGCGGTGGTGGATACGTATGGGGTGCTGGGTTTCGCCGAATTGTATGAGGATGCGACGACGGAGACGGCGGTGAGTTTTTTGGATAAGCGAGTGCTGCCGTGGTATGAGGAGCGGGGTGTGAGGGTGAGGAGGATGGAGACGAGCCGACTGCAGGTTTTTAGCGGGTGTGAGGGTGAGCATGTGTATGGGGTGTATTTGGATTTGCATGGGATAGAGCAGCAGGTGATCCCGGTGGGGCGTCCGTCGATGAACGGGAGCATGGCGAGGTTCAAGCAGGTGTTCACGAGCGAATGGTTGCTGCCGTTGCGTCTGAACCGTGGAGTGCCGCCGGGCCAGTCGAGGCAGGGTCGCAAGCCGAATACACCGGGGGGTTTTGCGCGTCGGTTGGAGAGGTTGCGCGAGTATCTGGCGCAGTGGCTGGATTACTACAACCGCGAGTATCTGTTGCACGGGTACCGCAATGAGGGGAAAACGCCGATGGATTTTTGGGAGGGGTGAGTGGTCTCACGCGGAGGCGCGGGGACGCAGAGAAACAAACGAAGCAGACAAACCAACCGCTAATAGACGCTAATGGACGCTAATAAAGGCAGAGTTTCACGCTACGGCGCAACGGGCGCAATGCTGAGAGGCAGAGAAAATCTCACGCAGAGTCGCAGAGGCGCAGAGAAAATAATTATAAATAAACATTACAAGCATTGTATTTTTCCGGCTCTGCGTTCTCTGCGTCTCTGCGTGAGACAAAATAAACCGATTTAGAATGAATAAATTAACATACATTTCCTTCTCCTGTCTTTGTCTTCGTTATCTTCGTTTCCTTCTGTGCAATTTCCGGAACCACCCTTTATTGTGTTTTTTAATCCAACAAACCAACCGCGAATGGACGCGAATGGACGCTAATAAAGGCAGAGTTTCACGCTACGGCGCAACGGGCGCAACGCTGAGAGGCAAAGAAAATCTCACGCAGAGTCGCAGAGGCGCAGAGAAAATAATTATAGATAAACATTACAAACATTGTATTTTTCCGGCTCTGCGTTCTCTGCGTCTCTGCGTGAGATTCTTTCTGCCTCTGCGTGAGACTTCTCTTTGCCTCTCAGCGTTGCGTCCGTCGCGCCGTGGCGAGAAATGCGGCCTTACTGTCCTTTTTTCAATGAATTAAAAAATCAAAGATTTACCCATGAACACAAAATCAAAAAACAACTACGGCAGCCTGCTATTGCGGGTGTTGCCCATCCTCGTGCTGGCGCTGTCTGTTTCCACCCCTGCCGGAGCCTATACCCAGTGGAATTATAGTGGCCGCGGCGACTGGTCCGATCCCAACTACTGGAACGGTGGCGTGCCTGACGCCAGTCAAGACAACGCGGACATCCCCGCTTGGGTCGGGGGCACCGCCGTTATGACTGGACTGAACGTCACTGTCCTCATGGTACCGGATGCCTGCCTTGGCGTGGGTGGCGGTCTGGAACTGCATGCCTCGACGATGACCGCCCACGGCCTGCACACCTTTGCGGGTGGCACTGCCACGCTCTACTCCGGGTCCGTGCTGAATACGGATATTATCCATGTCAGCGAATATGGCGGAGGGACACTTTCCTTGCTGGAGTCATCCAGCCTGCATGCCTCCGATTACTTTCAGCAAAATGCGGAAGGCATCCTCACGCTCGATCTGACCGGCTGGCGCAGCCAGGGTGCTGCGCTCATCACCGCGAACAGGACCGAATTGGACGGCGGCACGCTTAATCTGCTCTCGCTGGAAAACCTCCAGCAGAACGACAGGCTGGTGCTGATCGACAGCAATACTTTCAACGCCGGTCACTGGCAGACGCTGAAGGTCGGTGGCGTGGAGCAAACCCTGAGCGAGATAGACAGCGACACATGGGAGTTCGCCTACGATGGCGGGGTGTATGAACTCAACTATAACTACGGCACGTATGACATTACCCTCTCGGCCCTCATCGTGCCGTACTCTGGTCCCTCCGTGCCCGAGCCTGCCACGTATGCCGCCCTCGCCGGTCTGGCGATGCTGGCGTGGGCAATCATCCGCCGCAGTCGCGGCGCCTGATAGAGCATTGTCGGTTCAATTTATCACAAGGTTTATGAGATCACGCAGAGACGCGAATAAAGGCAGGGTTTCTCGCCACGGCGCAACGGACGCCACGCTGAGAGGCAGAGAAAATCTCACGCAGAGTCGCAGAGTCGCAGAGAAAATAATTATAAATAAAAATTACAAACATTGTATTTTTCCGGCTCTGCGTTCTCTGCGTCTCTGCGTGAGACAAAATAAACCGATTTAGAATGAATAAATTAACATACATTTCCTTCTCCTGTCTTTGTCTTCGTTATCTTCGTTCCCTTCTGTGCAATTTCCGGAACCACCCTTTATTGTGTTTTTTTAATCCAACAAACCAACCGCGAATAGACGCTAATGGACGCTAATAAAGGCAGAGTTTCACGCTACGGCGCAACGGGCGCAATGCTGAGAGGCAGAGAGAATCTCACGCAGAGTCGCAGAGGCGCAGAGAAAATAATTATAAATAAACATTACAAATATTGTATTTTTCCGGCTCTGCGTTCTCTGCGTCTCTGCGTGAGATTTTTTCTGCCTCTGCGTGAGACTTCTCCCTGCCTCTCAGCCGTTGCGTCCGTCGCGCCGTGGCGAGAAATGCGGCCTTACTGATAGCTGAAATGAAAACCGTGTCATCACACCAGCAGCCCGGCACTCCCAGGGGGAAGTCGTTCAGGGAGCTTTATTGCGAGCAAAGGGGCATCTCTGAAAGGGTGTTCGTGAAGGTGGTGTTCAAGGAGTCGTTGTATGTGATGGCGCGGGTGCTGTATCCGTTGATCGTATGGATGGAGCCGGATTTTTTCAGGGTGGATATTGATTTGGTGGCGTCGGCGGGAAAGTTGCGGAGTATGCGGGGGTATGGGATGGTGATGATGAGATATAATTATCTATCGCCTGAAGATGGTTTTTGGCGGAACTTGTTGAGGTTGAGAATTTCGAGGGGGCGTTTGCGGGAGTTGTTGCAGCAGACGTTCGAGGTGGAGCGCGACAGGGAGGCGAGAATTCAGGCGCTGTTGGGAGCGGGGGAGCAAGTTGCCGCTCCATGCGAAATCCAATTACCATGAAAACAACGACAACAACAGGGTACGATAAAGCGGAGGCGAGGCAGGGGTGGCAGAAGGCGGTGCGGGAGCGGATGGAGTTGCACAAGAGGATGACGAAGGTGGAGTTGATGAAGAGGAGGCGTCGTCGGGGAAAGAGGGCGATGCCGATGGAGCCGGAGGTGGCGGCGCTGATGGTGGAGATGGCGAAGAGGCCGGAGAAGCTGAGTTTTGAGGAAATCTGTGCTGGGTTGGAGAGGGGGTTGGGGAGGGTGATTTCGAGGACGACGGTGATCAACACGCTGGCCAAGCATGGGGTGAGGAGGCATCGAGACAGGGAGCGGGCGCTGGAGGTGGAGAGGAGGATAGTGGAGGGGCTGGAGGTGGGGCCGCGGATGTTGGCAAGGGCGTTGAAACTGAATGCCGCCTTGGGTGAGCGGGGAGGGCCGGGAGAGGGGAATGAACCGGGTGAGGTGCTGACGCAGACGTTATTTCCGATAGAGCCGGTGGAGGGAAAGAAGAGGTGGCATGTGCATGCGGTGGTGGATACGTATGGGGTGGTGGGTTTCGCGGAGTTGCATGAAGATGCAACGACGGAGACGGCAGTGGAATTGTTGGATAGGCGAGTGCTGCCGTGGTATGAGGAGAGGGGTGTGAGGGTGAGGCGGATGTTGACGAACCGGCAGAGGGTTTTTTGGGGATCGGAGGGTGAGCATGTTTACAGGGTGTATCTGGACTTGCATGGGATAGAGTATCAGGTGATTCCGGTGGATCGACCGACGATGAACGGGAGCATGGTGAGGTTCAAACAGGCGTTGAGGAGCGAGTGGTTGCTGCCGTTGCGTCTGAGCCGTGGATTGCTGCCGGGCGAGTGGAGGGAAGGGAGCAAGCCGGAGGCGGTGGGAGGGGGTGCGCGTCGGTTGGAGCAGTTGCGCGAGCACTTTGCGCAGTGGCTGGAGCACTACAACCGTGAGTATGCGTTGCAGGGTTACAGGAATAACGGGAAGACGCCGCTGGAGTTTTGGGAGGGGTAGGAGTGGTCTCACGCGGAGGCGCGGGGGCGCGGAGAGGCTGTTTTTCCCGCCTTTATTAGCGTCCATGGCGGACTGTCGCTTCGCTCGAAACGCGTTCATTCGCGGTTGGGTTTGGGATTGGGATCGGAAACATCCATTCTCCCTAAAAATGAGGTCGCGCTTGCGCGATTGATTGGTCAGCCTTGCCGTCCATTCAATCCGCCCCTGCCGGACCAAGGCCAGTGTCCGTCCGGCACATTTTTCGAGCCCTCTCCTGCAGCACCCTCCCACGTCCCAACTCCGTCCTCGCCCCACCATGTCGTCCACGCAACGCCTCTTTGTTTACGGCACGCTGAAACGCGGCGGCCTGCATCACCCCCTGATGGCCGGACAACGCTTTATCTCGCTCGCCCGCACCCTCCCACGCTACCGGCTGCACGATGTGGGCGGATTTCCCGGGATGGTCGAAGACCCGGCCAACCCGCTCGCCGTGGAAGGAGAGGTCTGGGAGGTGGACTCGTTTGGCCTTGACGTGCTCGACCAGTTGGAAGGCACCAACGAGGGCCTGTATGCGCGGGTGCCCGTGCCCCTCGCCGCTCCGCTTCAGAGCCTGCCCGTGCAGACCTATCTTTACCTGCGCCCCGTGGCCGGTTGCCCGGATAGTGGCGCGTGCTGGATTGTCTGATATTTGCATTTGCCCGCCCGCGCTTTCCCTCCCCCGGTTCGCTCCGGTTGACAGCCGCAATCCCCGCCTCCTAGCGTCTCCCAATGGATCAACCGGCCTACACTCTGGAGTTCGAAAAACCACTGCGCGATCTCAGCACGCAACTGGAGCAACTCCGGCAGCAGTCGCTCGAAAACAAACTCGATCTCGGAACCGAAATCGCCGCCATCGAGAAAAAAATCTCCGCCACCCAGCGCGAGATCTACACCACCCTCTCGCCCTGGCAGCGCGTGCAGATTGCCCGCCACCCGAAACGCCCCTACGCCCTCGATTACATCAACGCCCTCTGCGACGATTTTCTGGAACTGCACGGCGACCGCCAGTTCAACGACGACCGCGCCCTCATCGGCGGCACCGCCTTTTTCAAAGGCGAGTCGATCATGGTCATCGCCCAGCAAAAAGGCCGCGACACCAAGGAAAAGATCATCCGCAATTTCGGCATGCCCCAGCCCGAAGGCTACCGCAAGGCGCTCCGCCTGATGAAAATCGCGGAAAAATTCGGCCTCCCCGTCATCACCTTTATCGACACCCCCGGCGCCTATCCCGGCATCGGTTCCGAGGAGCGCCACGTCTCCGAAGCCATCGCCGTCAATCTGCGCGAGATGGCCATGCTGCGCATCCCGACCATCTCCGTCGTTGTCGGTGAAGGCGGTTCCGGAGGCGCGCTCGGCATTGGCGTCACTGACCGCGTGCTCATTTTTGAGAACAGCTACTACTCCGTGATCTCGCCCGAAGGCTGCGCTGCGATTCTCTGGAAAGACCCCGCCGCCGCGCCCAAGGCCGCCGAAGCGCTCAAGCTCAACGCCGACCAACTCTCCAAACTCCACGTCGTCGATGACGTGATTCCCGAACCCTACGGCGGAGCGCATCACGATCCCGCCAAGGCTGCCACCGCCCTTGCCACTGCGCTGCAAAAGCACCTGCGCGAACTCCGCCAGTTGGACGAAGCCGCTCTGCTCGACCAACGCTACGAACGCTACCGCCACCTCGGCACCTTTGAAGAAGCGGGAGCCGTGCGAAGCTAAAAGGGCCGAAAGTCAAAAGATTGTCCCCATTGGCGTCGTTGCTCCTGCGCCCCCGTGCAAACAACGTTTGCTTTTTCCTGCTCGCGCCCAGAGGCGGGATTCGGTTAACACATGCCGTTTCACTTCAACCCTTTTGCCGAACAACAAAACCGTGCGAGTCCTGCAATTCGTCTCCAAAACCTTCGCAACAGAGCTGGCTGATTTCTGCCGCGGAGCCGTCATTCCCAAAGAAATCCAAGACTCCGTCTCCGCGATTCTCGCCGACGTGCGCGCCCGCGGAGACGAAGCCGTGGCCTACTACGCGGCCAAATTCGACGGCGCCAAACTGCGCGCCCGCGAATTTCGAGTGAAGCCAGCCGAGATCGCCGCCGCCGTCAAACGCCTGCCTGCCGCCGACAAGAAGGCGCTCGCCGCCGCCCACGAAAACATCCTCGCCTTCAACAAAAAAACCCTGCCCAACGACTGGAGCGGCAAAAACAAACACGGAGCCACCATCGGCGAGCGGTTTTATCCCATCCGCCGCGTCGGCCTCTACGTCCCCGGCGGCGAAGTGCCGCTCGTCTCCACCGTCCTCATGACGGCCACGCTTGCCAAAATCGCCGGCTGCCCCGAGATCGCCGTCTTCACGCCCTCCAACCCGCAGGGCAAAATCGCCGACGGCCTCCTCGCCGCGCTCGCGCTCGTGGGCATCGACGAAGTTTACCGCATCGGCGGCGTGCAGGCCATCGCCGCCGCCGCCTACGGCACCCTGACCGTGCCTGCGGTGGACAAGGTGTTCGGTCCCGGCAACGCCTACGTGTGCGAAGCCAAGCGCCAGGTTTTCGGCGTCGTCGGTGTGGATTCTTTGCCCGGCCCGAGCGAGGTCATGGTGATCTGCGACGACACCGCCAACCCCGCCTTTACCGCCGCCGATCTGCTCGCGCAGGCCGAGCATGGATCGGGACGCGAAAAGATTTTTTTCGCCGCCACCTCCGCCGCGATCATTGAGGCCGTCCACGTCGAGATGCGCGCGCAACTCAAGTGGCTGTCGCGCGCCGCCAAGATCGAAAAAGTGCTCGCCGACGGATTTGTGTCGATCGAGGTGCCCAACCTCGCCGCCGCCGCTGAGGTCGCCAACTATATCGCCCCCGAACACCTCAATCTCCAGGTGAAGGACACTGCGCAAAAGACGCTCCTCAAAAACATCACCACCGCCGGCGCCATCCTCCTTGGCAACCACACCGCGACCGCGCTCGGCGACTTCGTGGCGGGTCCGAGCCATGTGCTCCCGACGGGACGCGCGGGACGTTTTTTCAGCGGACTGCGCGTGGCCGACTTCATGCGTCGCACAAGCGTGGTTGGCTACACCAAGCCCGGCGTGAAAAAAGCCGAGCCCATCGTCTCGGCCTTCGCCGCGATGGAGAAACTCGACGCCCACGGACGCTCCGTGAAAATTCGCGCCGTGTGACGCGCCGCTTTCCAGAATACGGAAAAAACCACGCCTCCGTTTTTTGGACAGAATTAACAGAATTTTCGGAATTAGCAGAATTGACTGAACAAATAATCCACTGTCTGTCGGACAATTCATTGTTAATTCCGGCAATTCCGAAAATTCCGTTAATTCTGTCTAAAAAAACGGATTTCCTGATTTATTCCACATCCCGCCTTTTCCATGCAACCGCTTCCGCACATTGCCCGACTTCACGCCTACACGCCCGGCCTCCAGCCCACCGGCTCCGGCTGGGTGAAACTCAACACCAACGAGTGTCCCTATCCGCCCAGCCCGCGCGTTGCCGCCGCCGTGCAGGCGGAACTCGCCGGGGGGGGGGGGGAGGGCGAACGCCTCCGGCTCTATCCCAACCCGACCAGCGCCCCGCTGCGCCAGCTCGTGGCCCGCGTCCACGGCCACGGCCTGACAGAGAAAAACGTGCTCATCGGCAACGGCTCCGACGATGTATTGAATCTCCTGATACGCGCCTACGCCGGCCCCGCCGCCGCGTCCGCCGCCACCGGGTTCACCGTGCCCAGCTACTCGCTTTACCCGGTGCTTGTTGCAATCCAGGACGGCGTGTGCGTGCCGGTGGAGTTTGCCCGCGACATGCGCCTGCCCATCGAACGCATCGCGGCGTCGGGCGCCCGGATGTTTATCCTCACCTCGCCCAATGCGCCCACCGGCGTCGCCTTCAGCAACGCCGACATCGAGGGCGTGCTCGCGGCGTTCCCCGGCCTGCTCGTCGTCGATGAAGCCTACGCGCCCTTTGCCCGCGAAAACGCCGTGTCGCTCCTCGCCCGCCACCCGCGACTCGTCATCACGCGCACTCTCTCCAAGGCCCACGCGCTGGCCGGCATCCGCGTTGGCTACGCACTCGCTCACCCCGACGTGATCGACGTGCTCGACCGCGTGCGCGACAGCTATAACGTCAACCGCCTCTCGCAAGTCGCCGCCTGCGCCGCGCTCGAAGATGCCGGTTACTACGACGCCATCATCGGCAAGATCATCGAGACCCGCGACTACTGGGCCAGTGAGTGGCGCGCCCGGCGCGGCTGGTTCACTTACGAGACGCAGGCCAACTTCATCTTTACCGAACCCAAAAACGCCCGCGACGAGACCGGCCCCGCCGTTGCCAAGTCGCTGTATGACCACTTTGTTGCGAGCAAGATACTTGTTCGTTACTTCCCCAGCCACGCCTTGACCGCATCATTTCTGCGCATCAGCGTCGGCACCGACGACGAGATGCTCGCCGTCAATGAAGCAATCGACACATGGCTAAAATAAACATCCGTCCAAAGTCTCTCCCCCCCCCCCCCCCCGTCGTGGACAATCGCACCGCCACTCTCTCCCGCAAAACAGCCGAGACCGACATCCAGCTCACGCTCGCCGTTGATGGCGCCGGACGCTCCCGGATCGACACCGGCGTGCCGTTCTTCGACCACATGCTGACGCTCTTCGCCAAGCACGGCCTCTTCGACCTCGACGTGACCTGCAAAGGCGATGTCGCCGTGGATTATCACCACACCGTGGAAGACGTTGGCCTCGTGCTCGGCGACGCGTTCAAACGCGCCCTTGGCGACAAACTCGGCATCCGCCGCTACGGATTCTTCATCCTCCCGATGGACGAGACCCTGGCGCGCATCGCCGTGGACATCGGCGGACGCCCGCACCTCGTTTACAACGTCGAAGCGCCCACGATGTATGTGCGTGATTTCAACATCATTCTTGTGAAGGAATTCTGCCGCGCCTTCAGCAACGCCCTCGGCTGCAACCTGCACGTCGGCATCGAGTACGGCGAGGAGCCGCACCACATCGCCGAGGCGATCTTCAAGTGCCTGGCCCGCGCCCTTGACGCCGCCACGCAAATCGACCCGCGCACCGTGGGTCAACTCCCCTCGACCAAGGGGAAAATCTGACATCGGAGGGCGGGTCTCCTGACCCGCCAGACGCGGCGCAGCCGCCGCCCATCCGTATCTATCGTTCCGGAAGTGAGAGCCCGAGCCTCGCGCTTCCGTGCAAGGTTCGTCTGGCGGGGATTGGCAATAAAAACCCGCCCTCCGCCTGCAGTTCCCTGTCTTCTGATATTGCCCGACCCGGTTCGGGTCGTTTCGCTCGCCCGTTTGCCATCATGTCTCACACTCCCTTCTCCAGCCAGCTCATAGCGGATGTCGGCATCTCCTTCGGTGACGAAGGCAAGGGCCGCCTCATACCCGAAGTCGTTCATGAGCTCCGCGAGACCCCGCACCCCGTCAGCGTCGTCCTCAAAGTCAACGGTGGCGCCAACTCCGGCCACACCGCTGCCGGCATCAAACTCAACCTCCTGCCCGCCGGCGTCGTCGAAAAATGCATCGCCCACCTCGCCATTGGCAGCGGCGTTGTTGCCGATCCCCGCAAAGCCATTTGGGAAGCCCTGCCTCTGGAAAAAAAAGGCTACGGCGTCCTTGAACGCCTCGTGATCGACGAGCGCACGATGGTCTCCGACCTCACGCACCGCCTGCTCGACCTCGCGTGGGAAGATTACCGCACCGTCGTTCTCAAGGAGGAACCGCGCGGCTCCACCGGACGCGGCATCACTCCGGCCTACCTCGACGAAGTCGGGCAATGGCAAATCACCTTTGCGGACTTCCTCGGCCCGCGCGACGCCTTTGCCCGCAAGCTCGCCCAACGCGCCGACCGCGCGCTCCGTGTCATCCAGCACGTCTGCCAGACCAGTGCGGAGACCTTTGCCAGTTTTTTTGACAAACTCACCGCCGCCGAACTCCGCGCCAATGCCGAGGCCATCGAACTCGGCGTCTTCGACAAAGCCGAGTTTGACTTCACCGTCTTCCGTGGTGCCGCCCCCTTCACGCTCAATCTCGACAAACTCACCGACACCTACTGGCAGACCGGCCAGCGCCTGGCCCGCAACATCGGCGAAGTCCGCGAACTCATCCTGCGCGAAGTCCGCGCCGGACGCACCATCATCGGCGAGTTCGGCCAGTCCTACTGGCTCGATAAACGCCACGGTTTCTCGCCCAACGTCACTGCCTCGCACACCTTCACTCCCGAGTTTTTCCAGAGTGCGGGCATCGCGGTGCAGCCCATCCACACCTTTGGCGTGGCCAAGGCCTACGACACCAAGGTCGGTACCCACACTTTCATTACGCAGATGGACGACGCGCATCCGCTGGCCGCGTTGTTGAAGCAACTCGAATTTGGCACCTCCACCGGACGCCAGCGCATGGTCGGCTGGTACGACGCCGTGGAAAAAGGCGACGCCCTCCGTTACGGCGGTTATCAGGACGTGATGATCAACAAGCTCGACGCCCTCACGCACCGCGGAGACTGGCAGGGCGACCTGCTCATCGCCACCGCCTACGAGGACGCCGGCGGCAAACGCTACCACCACGTGCCGCGCAACGAAGCCGTGCGCAAGACGCTCCGCCCCGTGTATTCAAAACATCCCGGCTGGAGCGAGGACGTATCCAAAATCCGCCACTTCGCCGACCTGCCGGCCAACGCCCGCAGCTATGTTGCAGCCATGATGCGCACCTTGGTTGAGGTCGCCTGGCACGGAGAGACGATTCCGACCGATCCCGCATTGTTGCCCAACCTGCGCTATCTCGGCGTCGGTCCCGATCCCTCGCAGATCATCAAGGATGTTCCGTCCACCGCTGAGTTGCTGAAACTCGGATAAGGGAGGGCGGGTCTCCCGACCCGCCGACGGTGCGAAGCACCGCCCATCCGATTTCGGAAGGCGCGGCTGCGCCGCGTCTGGCGGGTCGGGAGACCCGCCCTCCACCCAAGGCAAAAAATAGCTCCTCACTTCATGCCCGCCATGCGATGGGTTCGCAGAGAGCGCGCAGGTTTTCGAGCGGAGTGCCGGAGGGGATTTCGCAGCCGGCGTTTATCATGAAGGGATTGCCGACGAGTTCATAGAGTTCGAGCAGGCGGCGGCGGATGCTTTCGGGAGTGCCACGCAGGACTTCGGCCACGGGATCGATGTTGCCGGCCAGCGTCACGCCACGCCCAAGCGCCTCGCGTGTTTTTGTCATATCCACCATGTGGTCCACGTCGATCACGTCGATGCCGAGCGTGGCAAGGCCGGGCAACAAATGCGTGATGTTGCCGCAAATATGCAGACGCACTTTCAGCGACGGCTTGTGCTTTTTCAGCTCGCGCACGATCCACTGCTCGCGCGGAAGAATCAACGACTCGTAAACATCACGCGACACCTGGCTCGCCACGGCGTCGCCAATGCCGATGGTGTCGGCGCCGAGATCGATCTGGATCTTGGCGAATCGAAGCGCGACCTCATTGCAGATGTCCATCAAGTCGCCTGCGCGTTCGGGATCGGTGAGCAGATCGATAAAAAAGTTTTCCACGCCGCGCACGTCGGCGGCTTCGGCGGCGGGGCCTTCAATCCAGCCCATGATGGAATGGGTCGTCCCGTTTTGCGCGGCGTAAGCGCGGACGGCTTCGATGCGGTCACGCATGCGCGGGGAGGTCATCGGATCGGGACGCAGGAGTGCGGCGAGGCGGGCGGCGTCAAGATCACCGTCGGCAAGCGGCGGAGCGTCGATGTGCGCACCGGAGTCGCGTTCGTAGATGATTTTCGCGCCGTAACCTTCCGTCTCGCGGTAGGGGTCGCTCATGGTATTCATCTGGTCGATACCGAAGTCGGCGGCGCATTGCTGGTTGGCTCGGACGAGCACACGATAATCGGCGGTGAAATCGCCGTAATTGGAACCGATATGCTCCGCGGCGTAACGCATGAGGATCGGAATGCGAGGGACAAAATCGACGGGTTTTCCGTCGATCATATTCAAATAACGTTCGAGGCTGGTCATGGTTGATGGGTGAATGGTTGCGGGGGGGGGGG
>NZ_ABEA03000163.1 GCF_000171235.2 Geminisphaera colitermitum TAV2
GATGCGCGGCTGCGGGCGGAACTGGCGGCGAGTGAGAAGGACAGGGCGGAATTGTTGATGATCGTGGACTTGGCGCGCAACGATCTGGGGCGCGTGTGCCGCCCGGGCAGCGTGTGCGTGGACGGGCTTTTTCAGTTGGAGGAGCATCCGACCGTCCATCATCTGGTGACGGGGGTGCGCGGGGAACTGGCGCCGGGGCGTGACTTGTTTGATGCGTTGCGGGCGGCGTTTCCGGGCGGCTCGATCACTGGCGCGCCCAAGATCCGGGCGATGCAGATCATCAGCGAACTGGAGCCGTGCCGGCGTCATGTTTACACGGGGGCGATCGGGTGGATCGGCTTCGATGGCGACGCGGATTTCAACATTGCGATCCGCACGATCACCTGTGCCCGCGGCAGGGCGTTCTACCATGCGGGGGGCGGCATCGTATGGGACTCCGATCCGGCGGCGGAGTATCAGGAATCGCTCGACAAGGGCCGCGCGATGCGCGCGGCCTTGGAGGGGTGAGCGTTATTTGGTTTTTGGGGACGAGCGACGGGTCCGCGGACGGCGGGAGGAGGCCGACGCGGGTTTGGTTTTGGTGCCCTTCGTTTTGGTGGCGGAGGTCGGATCGATGGGTTTGGCGCGAATCCAGATGGAGCCGTCTCCGGCGTCGCGTTCGAGCCACATGAAACTTTCTCCGACGGTGGTCAGCACTGGATCGGTGGGGGAATCGGTCGGGACGGGGGGAGGCAGGCCGGCGTTGATCAGGGTTCCCATAATCAGCGACTCGGGAACCTTGGCGCTGTCTGCCAATGCCGTGAGCGGGAGCGCGACGCCTTCTCCTCGCGGGGCGGGATGCTGCATCAGTTTGAGGGTCGCTTCGAGGAGGGTGTGGCTGGGCTTGGCTCCGTGCACCGGGAGGACGGGGGGCCATACGGGGAAGTCTGGAACGATGGCCGAGGGAAATTCGATTATCGGCAACGCGTTCTTGGGCGCGGGGGATTCCGTGGCGGGAGGTTCCGTGGCGGGGGTTGCGGCAGCAGGAGCGGAGGAGACTGGCAAATTGTCGCCATCGCCCGGTGCAGGTTTCGAATCTGAAATTTCAGGATTGCTGGAGGAGGCGTCAGGCGGGGAGGGCGCGTCAAAATTGAGCGCCATTGGCTCCGCGCTTGTCTCGGGCTGTGAATGGCTTGCATCAGCATCAGCATTGGGTTCGCTCGCGGGCGAGGGGGCGTCGGTGCCGGGTGCCGCGGTGATGTCAGGCGCGGGTGGCTCTGCGGCAACGGTGGTGTCCGTGGCGGCAGGAGTCCCGCCGTCTTCGGCGGGTGCGCTGGGGGACTCGGATTTGGGTTCCGAATTTTCGGATGCGGTTTCGGGTGTGGTTTCGGCGGCGGGGCGGTCGCGTTTTTCCCGCATGTTGATCCAGAAGCCGCCGCGGGTGTCTTTGTTGAGCCAGTAGCTGAAGCCGCCGACGTCGGTGAAGGTGGGTTTCTCGCCGGGTTTTTCCGGGGCGACGAGGCCGGAGTCGCTCAGCGCGGCAAGGAGTATGGGTTCGGGCTGTTGCAGCGCCTTGGCCAGATAATAGGTGGAGCCGGAACTGCCGGGGCCGCGGCGGTTGCGGCGGAGGAAGGGGCGGATGAGCTTGAGCAGCGTTTCGCCGGAGGGAAGCCCGGCGGTGACGATGGTTTGCTGGGCGGTTTGCTGGGCCGCCTGCAACTCGGCGAGTTGTTCGCGGCGGGCGGTTTCCGCGGCTTCACGGGCGGCGTCGCGTTCGGCGCGGCGGGCGGCGGCCTCGGCTTCGCGCGCGGCGTGCTCCTCGGCGCGGCGGGCGCGCTCGGCCACCTCGGCGGCGTGTTCCTCGACGAGAACGGCAACGGCGGGGTCCGCGGGATCAAGGCGGGTCGCCGGGGTAATCTTGAAGCGGGGGCGGGGTTTTTCGCGGGTGTTAAGGAATATCTGGCCGCGGTTGTTGCGGTTGAGCCAGTAGAGGTCGCCTTCGAATTCGAGATAGACGGGGGCGTCGTCCTCACCCTCGGGGAGCACAAAACCGCATTCTTGGAGCGCGCCGACGAGGTCGGCCTCGATCTGGTCCCAGCGTTTGGCGAGGTAGTCGATGGCGACGGACATGCCGGTGCCGCGCAGGTTCTTGCGCAGGTGGGGCTTTATGGCGTCGAAGAATGTGGGGAGGTCGTCTTCGGTCTCGCCGAGTTTGTCCCACTCGTTGGCGAGGCCGGCGGCCTCTTCGGCGAGGGCCTCGGGGTCGTGGTCCAGGTCGGTGTCACGAAGCTGGCGCAGGCCGTTGTTTTCGGCGGGTTCGGAGGGAGAACCCTCACCTGCGGGCGTGCCGTTGTCGGCGGAGGCCTGGACTTCGCCAGCGTGCTGGCGGGACATGAGCTCGGCGCGGAGCTTGTCGGCTTCGGCCTTGGCGGCGGCGGCAATCGCAGCCTCCAGGGTCCAGTCACGCAGCGTGGGACGACGGGCGAGGCCGTGAAAGGCAAGCGCGTTGTCGGCATGTGTGTGAAATTCAATGATCTCCCACTCGTCTTTGCCGAGTTGGTTGAGAAAGTTTTCCAGCAGGGCGGGTGTGGCGAAACCACCTTTGCCGCTGCTAATTGTCTTGTATTCCCAGAGGGCCATAAAAATCGAAAAAAATGTAAGGGCCGTGAACGCATTCCAGATGCGTCCCTGCTTGCCGAGATAATTTTCGATCTGCGCGAAGTTATTCCGCTGCGTTTTCCATTGAGTGGCCGGAGGCTTCCGCACAAGCCTTCACGCCTTTTGAGCAATTTCTTCCCGAAGACCTGAATACCAGAACCTGCCATGATGCCCGTTTTTGCCTCGGTTAATATTTTCAACGTGTTCAGCACCACCGATCTGGTTGGCCAGATCATCACCGTCTCCCTGGCTCTCAGCAGCTTGGTGACGTGGACGGTGATGTTCGGAAAATATTTTGAGTTGAAACGCATCCGCGAACTCAATCTGGCGTTTGAGCAGCGTCTGCGGGACGAGCGCGCCACGCTCGACTCCGCCACGGCCTACCTCCACCACCGGCACATCCCGTACGGAGACGTGTTTGCAGACGCGATCGACGCCTACCGGCGGGCCGGTGAAATCATCAGCGAACGCGGGGCCGACAGCGTGCGCACCCGCCTCGAACATTCGGAGAACGCCATCCAGCGCGCCATCGCCCGCCAGGTGTTGCGCTACGAGTCGAGCATGATCTTCCTCGCCACGGTCGTGACCGGGGCGCCGTTCATGGGACTGCTCGGCACGGTTTGGGGCGTGATGGAGGCGTTCACCGCCGTCGCCGGGCAGCAGACGGCCACCATTCAGACGCTCGCCCCCGGTGTGTCGGCGGCGTTGCTCACCACTGTCGCCGGTCTGTGCGTGGCCATCCCCTCGCTCCTCGGCTACAATTTTCTCCTCGGCAAAACCAAGCAGTTGACGACCGAAATCGAGAACTTCTCCAGTTCGCTCGCCGACCGCATCGAACTCGAAACGCAATAACCCGCCATGGCCCGGACCTTTCGCACACGCCGCTCAATGCACGCGGTCGCCGAGCTTAACGTCACGAACTTGATCGACGTGGCCTTCACGCTGCTGATCATTTTCATGATCGCCACGCCCCTCATCAACAATCAGGAGCAGACGATCCCGCTCAACCTTCCCGTCGAGTCGCAAAGCGAGCAGGCCAAGCCCGATCCGGACACGAAGTTTGTTTCCGTTTCCGTCACGATGGGCACCGGGGGGGGGGGGGCGGGCGCAGTATTACATCGGCGACACTCCTGTATCCTTTGAAACACTACAGAGACGGCTGGCCGAACTGGCCAGGGAGCGCAAGCAACCCGTCATGCGCGTGCGCGCCGATGGCAAAATCGACTACCAGCAAATCATCCGCCTTCTGGATGAATTGAAGAAAAACGGCCTCAACAAAATCAGCTTCGACACGCAGGCGGACGGAACACGCTGACGCGCTGATTGATGCGCGGACGCATCAATGCGAAAAACTGAAATCAGCACTCCGGCTCCGTTGAACGATGGGTCTTGTTTCAGCTTTCCAGCATTTCAGTTTTCAGCTTTTCTCCACGCCGTGAATCCCCGCTCTCCCAGTGCCTTCGCTCTCTCCACATTGCTTCATGTGGCGCTGGTTCTTGCGGTGTTGTATTTCAGCTCCATTTCGGCGCGGGAAAAAGCGCCGGTCGTGACGGAAACTTTCGAGGTCGTTGCCGGACCTGGTGACGATTACACATCAACCGCCGCCCCGAAACTGGGCAACCCGACGGGCATCGAGTTTGATGCTCCCGCCCCCTTGCCGGCTTTGCCCGCTCCGCCTGAGCCGGAGCCTCCCGCCCCCCCCGCCCCTCCCGCTCCGGCAACGCCTCCCGTTCCGGTGCCGGTGACTCCGGTCGAGGTGGCTCCAGCGGCGGTTGAACCCATCAAACTGCCGCCGATCAAGCCGCCAAAGCCCAAAAAAACCAAGGAGCCTGCCAAGCCGAAGCAGCCCGCGACCGACTCCCCGGCGGCGGACGCGACGCCTGCGAAGCCCTCGAATACCTCTGCGTCGCGCACCACGAGCTACACCGATTTTCAAAAACAAAACCCCGGTGTCGGGAAAAGCCACACTTCGCAGACGTCGCCCAACGCGCGGAGTGGAGCGAGCGCCGGTCCGCCGGTGACTGCGAGGAAGATCGACACCAAAGGATTCCGCGACGGACTGCGCGATGGCACCAGCACGACGAGCCGGGGCGCGGGCGGCACGGCGCTGACGCGGGCGGAGCAGTCGATACTCGACAGTTATTTCGCCTACGTGAAACAGCAGATCCGCAATGCGCACGAGAAACCGCCCGGATTGAGCGATTCGCTTTCAACAGACGTGGCGTTCATGTTGTCCGCGAGCGGCAACGTGTCGCAGGTGCGGATCGTGCGGACCTCGGGCAGCAATGAGTTTGACGACTCGGTGGTGGCGGCGGTCAAGCGGGTGAGGCTGAGGCCGCGACCCGACAACAAAAGCGAACTTCTGTCGCTGACGTTCAAAATGGTCGAGGAGCGGTAAGGACTCCCCCGGGAGGGCGGGTCTCCTGCCCCGCCAGACGAGTCTCGCGTCAGCGAGCCTCGCCCATCCGGAAGGCGCGGCTGCGCCGCGTCTGGCGGGTCAGGAGACCCGCCCTCCGCCAGAAACAGGGGCGCAGGTGAACGAAAATTCATTTCGTCTTCATTTTGCGTTAATGAGCCACGGGCAGGGTGGCGGGGTGCAATCGCACGCTATGAAACCTGTCACACCACCCGCTCCCGTTCCTCCCGCCGCCGCGTCCATGACCGCCGTTTCCCGGCTGTCATGCCTGCGCGATTTTTTGCGTGGAGCTTTCGTTTCCCGTCAGGGCGGCGCGGCAATTATCCTTGGCCTGTTTCTCGCCATCGCGCTGCTCACCCGGCTCGCGTTGCTCGTCAAGGCCGCGCATGTGCTCGACTGGAACCTGTCAATCGTCGCGGCATTTCTCGTCGGACTGGTCTTTGACCTCGGCGCGGGACTGATCGTGGCGGCTCCGCTCGCGTTCGTCCTCGGGGTCTTGCCGGCCCGCATCTTCAACCGGCGATGGGCGCGGATCGCCGCCCATGCGGTGCTGGCCGTGGTGCTTGGCGCGTTGTTGTTTGGCGCGGTGGCGGAGTGGTTTTTCTGGGACGAGTTCGGCAGCCGCTTCAATTTCATCGCGGTCGATTACCTCGTTTATACCAAGGAGGTCATCGGCAACATCCGTGAATCCTACCCGATGCCCGCAATCATCGCCGGACTCCTCGTGGCCAGTGTTGCGCTCACTTGGTTGCTCGCGCGCACCGGAGTCGTCGCCCGCTGGATTGACGCGCCCGCCGGCCCGGTGCGCCGCCGCTGGCTGGTCACGGCGGCGTGGCTTGGCTACATGCTGCTCGGTATCGCCCTGCTCGATACACGCCGCGTCCCGGACTTTGCCAACACCTACAACGGCGAACTCGCCCGCAACGGTCTCTGGTCCCTCTTCGCCGCCTTCCGCAACAACGAACTCAACTACTCGCAGTTTTACTCGACGCTCCCCACCGACGACGCCTTTGGAATCATCCGCCGCGAACTCGCTCACGACGGAGGCGTGCCGCTTTCGCTGCCCGATGCGCGGGATACCCTGCGTTTCATCAAAAATCCCGGCCCCGAGCTTCACCCCAACGTCATTCAAATCACCGTCGAAAGCCTTAGCGCGAAGTTTCTCGGCGCGTTTGCCGCCAATTCCCGCTCCGATCAAAAATCCACGCTCACCCCCAATCTCGATGCGCTCATCCCGCAGAGCCTGCTTTTCGAGAATTTTTATGCCACCGGCAACCGCACCGACCGCGGCATGGAGGCGCTCAGCCTCTCGCTCCCGCCCACGCCCGGCCGCTCCCTCATCAAGCGTCCCGCCAACGCCGGACTATTCACACTCGGCTCCGTCTTTCGTAGCCGGAATTACGATACGGCATTCATCTACGGAGGCTATGGTTACTTCGACAACATGAACGCCTTCTTCGGCGGCAACGGTTACCGCATCATCGACCGCGCCTCCGTGGACAAGAGCGACATCACCTTCGCCAACGCCTGGGGCGCATGTGACGAGGATTTGTTGCGCTGGACGCTCCGCGAAGCCGACGCCAGCGCCGCCTCCGGGCGCCCGTTCCATTACTTCGTGATGACGACCTCCAATCACCGTCCCTTCACCTATCCCGAGGGCCGCATTGACCTGCCTTCCAAAACCTCGGGCCGGCGCGGTGGCGTCAAATACACCGACTACGCCATCGGCGAATTTCTCCGCGCCGCCTCCACCCGGCCCTGGTTCAAAAACACCGTATTCGTGATCGTGGCAGACCATTGCGCGGGCTCTGCCGGACGCACCGCCCTTCCGGTGCAAAACTACCACATCCCGCTCATCGTTTACGCGCCGGGGGGACAAATCACGCCGGGCCGCGTCACCCAGCTAACGAGCCAGATCGACTACGCGCCCACGCTCCTCGGACTGCTCGGCTGGAGCTACGCCTCACGTTTTTACGGGCAGGATGTGCTCCAGCCCGGCGGCAGTCATCGCGCCCTCATCGGCAACTACCAAAAACTCGGCTTTTACGAAGACGGCCGGCTGATCGTGCTCAGTCCGCTGAACGGTGTGGACCAATACGCATATAACCCCGCCACCACCACGTTCACCCCGGAGCCCGCCGATGCCGCCCGGAAGGAGGAAACCATCGCCTACTATCAGACGGCCTCCTGGTTGTATCGCCATGGACGATACCGTGGAATCTCCGCTGTTGAGCAGGCGCGATGGAGCGCGGAACAAAAAACAGCGCAGGAACCATCGGCTGTTTTCCAGATGGCGCAGTCAGCTCATCCCGAAACGCACGCAGCTCAATGACTCCTCCCCCCCCCCCGCCGCTCTTCCGTCCGCGCGTGCTAGTCTGGTCCATTGTCGCGCTGGTCGCGGTCATCGCATTGTTTGACCTGACCTATCTGGACCTCGCCGCGCAGGACATGTTTTACAACTTCGACACCGGTCTCTGGTTGATCGACAGCCGCGCCACTCCCTCGTTGGGGAAGCTCGTTTTTTACAGCGGCATCAAGGCTGTCATCATTGCCTTTGCCGTGGTGCTCCTCGTCCTTGTCGTATTGCCTGATTCACTACGCGACCGGCTGCCGTGCCGGTTCGCCGCGTGGCGGCGCCGCGACATGCTTGTCGTGATTGCCACGCTCGCAACCGCCCCCCTGCTTGTGAGTATTGGAAAGGCGACTACCAACATTCATTATCCATGCAGCATCCAGCGTTACGGCGGCGACGTTCCCTACGTGCGTCTTTTCGAGCGTTTCCCCGACGATGCCCGTCCGCCCAAACGCAGCAAGGGGTTCCCCGCCGGGCACGCCAGCGGCGGCTTTGCCCTCGTGAGTCTCGCCGGGCTTGCCGCCACGCGCCGAGGCCGTGCCATCGGGCTCGCCATCGGTCTGGGCACGGGCTGGATGATGGGCCTCTACCAGCAAATGCGCGGCGTTCACTACCTCAGCCATACGCTCGTCACGATGCTCGTTTGCTGGATCGTGTTTCTCCTCTGGCGCATGGTGGCGGATGCCTTCAGGCTCCCTCGCCAATGAAAATCCTGATCGTCGAAGACGAGCGCAAAGTCGGCCAGTTCGTGGAGCGCGCCCTCGCGGAGCAACACTACACCACGCGCCTCGTCATGACCTGCGCCGCCGCGCGCGACGCCCTCGCCGAGTCGCCCGCCGATGCCATCGTCCTCGACCTCGGCCTGCCCGACGGCGACGGACTCGCGCTCCTCCGCGAATGGCGCGCCGCCGGGTTCAACGAACCGGTTCTCATCCTCAGCGCGCGCGACGCGGTTTCCGACCGCATCCTCGGCCTCAACCTCGGCGCCGACGATTACCTTCCCAAACCTTTCAGCATTGATGAACTCCTGGCCCGCGTCCGCTCGCTCCTGCGTCGTCACGCCTCCCCCTCCGCCAAAGTCACCGTCCTCGAACACCGCGGCATCCGCCTCGATCTCCTCGCCCGCACTGCCACCGCTCAAGGCAGGCCGGTGGAGCTGACCAATCGCGAATTTGCCCTCCTCGAACTGTTCCTCCAAAACACCGGTCGCGTCCTCACGCGCACCCTCATCGCAGAAAAAATATGGGAGGACTCCTACGACATGGAGACCAATCTCATCGACGTTTACGTCCGCCGCCTGCGTCAGAAATTCGAACCGTCCGCCTCCGACGCATTCTCGCCGCCCCTCATCAAAACCGTCCGTGGCACCGGTTACCAAATGACATGATAGTAGCCCGTGCCGCACCGCCGCCTTCAGTTCTTCAGCCTTTTCAGCCTTCAGCCTTTTATGAAAAACTCCTTTGCCCGACGCCTGACCATTCGCGTGGCCCTGCTCGTTGTTTCCACCGCGTTCCTCGTTCTTGTGGCCGGGGGCTGGCTGCTCAACCGACAGGGAATGCGCTCCATCGAGATCATGCAGGGCATCGAAGGCGAAGAACTCCGCCACCTGCTTGGCGAACTCGAAAACCCCACACCCGCGCAAATCAAACACCGCTTCGAAAACGAAGCCGATAGCGACATCGCACTCTATTTCGTCCAAGTCCGCAACCCGCACGGCGACGTCGTTTACCGCTCCGCCAATCTCGGCGAAGCCTTCATCCCGCCCGCTCCCGCAACCGACCGCCGCCATTGGACCTCGCAAGTCAACGGCGCCGGGGCCGTGCGCGTATCGGAGTTTATCGTCGGCTCCTGGCGTATCCAAGTTGGCAGTCCACTCACCCCCGTCACCCGCATCCTCCACTCATATGTAGGCATCAGCATTGCCCTACTCGCGGTCACTGCGCTGCTCAGCCTCGGTCTCGGCCACGCCTTCAGTCGTCTGACGCTCGCGCCTCTGCGTGACATCGAAAGCGCGGCCCGGCGCATCAGCGCGGACAACCTTGGCGAACGCATTCCCATGCCGCCCGGCCACGACGAACTCGCCTCGCTGGCCCGGCTGCTCAACCAAGCCTTCGACCGGCTGGAAACATCGTTTGGACAAGTGCGGCGTTTTTCCGCCGAGGCCTCGCATGAACTCAAAACCCCGCTCGCCCTCATCCGGCTCGATGCCGAGAAACTCCGCGCCCGCCTTGCCACGGCCCTTGCCGCCGATTCCGAATCCGAGGCCATGGTGGCCGACCTGCTCGACGAGACAACGCGCATGGGCCGCATCATCGAGTCGCTGCTTTTCATTGCCAAGGCCGAGGGGGGGGCGCTGGTGCTGGAACGACATTCGCAGGAGATGGCTCCCTTCGTGGCCGGGTTTGCGGAGGACGCCGCGGTGCTCGCGCAGGATCGCGGATTGCAGTTTCGTATCGGACGCGTCGATACAGGCGCGGCGTCCATCGACCCGCACCGCCTGCGCCAGCTCCTGCTCAACCTCGTGAGCAACGCCATCGTCGCCTCGCCGCCCGGCGGCGTCATCACGCTCGACGTCGTGCGCAGGGACAACGGCGTGGGCGGCAGCGGCTGGCGCCTGACAATGACGGACGAGGGCCCGGGCCTGCCGCCGGAGATGCTGGAAAAGATTTTTGATCGTTTCGTGCGTTACGCATCGGCAACGAGCGCCAGCGTCTCAACTGATGCCGACGCCCGTCATCGCGGACACGGTCTCGGCCTGGCGATTTGCCGCAGCATTGCCGAACTGCACGGCGGCACGATTCGGGCCGAGAACCGCGAAGACCGCCCCGGCCTGCGCATCGTGATGGAGTGGTGAGTCCCGCCAATTCAATTTAGAACGCAAAGGAGCCAGGACGTCAGGATCGCCCTCTGTCGGTGCTTCTTTGTCGCGCCCGCTCCGCTGGACGGGGGCAGGGGGGGGGGGGGGG
>NZ_ABEA03000162.1 GCF_000171235.2 Geminisphaera colitermitum TAV2
ACCCGCCTCCCGCCCTCCCGCCCTCCCGCCTCCCGATGCGTCCTTTGCCAGACGGCAGAGAGGGTAGCAACAGGGTAAGGCGAGGCGACGTGATGAATCACGTCGCCTAAAGCGGCGATGAATCGCCGCACTCCATATCGTAATCCTGTCCCTCCACTGAAAACGTCGAAGAACCAGATGTTACGCAGCCGAAGCAAGGAGCGGCGGTCTCCAGGCCGCCGGACGAGGCGCAATGCGCCTCGCCTCATGCAGTTCATCATTCAAACGGGCGACGCTTCGCGTCGTCCGGCGGCCTGGAGACCGCCGCTCCTGTCAAGGCAGCCGCGTAACATCAGTTATTAAAAAACAAAAATTCCACTTCAATTGGTTGTCTTCGTTTCCTTCGTTACCTTCTGTGCAATTTTTAGAACCTCCCATTAGTTAACAAAGACAGTAAGAAAGGGTTGAGTGTTGAGGAGTAGTTTTGTCCTCCGTGACCTCCGTGTCCGAGCTCCGTGTCCTCTGTGGCAAAAAAGATTTTTCAGTCGGATGGGCGGCTGTGCCCTCTGCCGAATTTTCCTGGGGCTGCACGTTGTTTCTATCGCTTCGTTTTATGCTTGCCGGGAGGTGTGGTCTGCGGCGCCGGCGGCAGGTCGCGGTAGGTGCCGCGGAGGGGGTGGGGGATGCCTTTGGCGAGGAAGAGGCCGGTGAGGGAGCGGGCGTTTTTCTTGATGTCGGCAGGGGTGCCTTCGGCCAATAACTCGCCGCCGTGGATGCCTGCGGCTGGGCCGAGGTCGATGATGTGATCGGCGTGGTCCATCAACTCGTCGTCGTGCTCAACTACTAGGAGGGTGTTTCCTTTGTCCCGGAGGTTTTTGAGGGTCTCGATGAGGCGGTCGTTGTCGCGGGCGTGCAGGCCGATGCTGGGTTCGTCGAGGACGTAGAGAACGCCGGCCAGATTGGTGCCGAGTTGCGAGGCGAGGCGGATGCGTTGGGCTTCGCCGCCGCTGAGGGTGCCGGTGGGCCGGTCTAGGGTGAGGTAGCCGAGTCCTACGTGGTCAAGAAAACGGAGGCGTTCTTCGATCTGCGGGACGATGTCCTGCGTGATGCGGCGGCCGCGTTCGTCGAGTTTGAGTTGCGTGAGGTTTTTTAGGAGTTGCGCGGGGGTGGCGCGGAGGAGTTGCGGGAGGGAGAGGGCGGCGCGGTGCGCCGAACGTCGAACATTCAACATCGAACGTCCAACATCGAATGTCGGAATGCCCGCGGCGGCGGTGGTGAAATGGAGTTTGACGGCGCGGGCGATGCGGTTGAGGCGGTCGCCGTGACAGGCGGGACAGGGGGTGCCTTCGTCAGTGAGTTCGTCGTCGGTTTCGAGGCCGAGTGCGCGGAGTTGGGCGGCGGGGTCGTTGGAGTTGCGGTCGTCGTCGTCAGCGGTTTCGGCGGTGAGCATCCAAGGATAAATCCGTCCGTGGCCGCGACAGGCGGGACACCAGCCGCGGGGGGAGTTGTGCGAAAAGTGTTTGGGATCGAGTTCGGGGAAGGATTCGCCGGTCTCGATGTCGGTGCGCGTGGTGGAAAACCAGGAGAGGATTTTGCTGCCGCCCGTGGCGGACGAGGTGGCGGGGATGGCGAGGAAGCAGGAGCCTTTGCCGAGTTCAAGGGCGCGGGTGAGAGCGGCGCTGGCGGCGGCGGCGGGGGGGAGGTTTTTGTTTTGGGATTTGGAATTTTGGTTTTTGGGATTTGCGAGCGTAGCGAGCTTGAGGTCCGCAACGACGGCTTCGATGTCGTGCTCTTTGTAGCGGTCGAGTTTTTGGAATGTATCGGTGAGCAGGATACGTCCGTCGGCGCGCATGAGTTCGTAGTTTTGTTTGCCAATCCAGGTGGCGATGGGCTGGTGGTGGCCTTTGCGTCCGCGGACGAGGGGGGCGCAGAGGTAGAGGTGTTTGGCGCGGCGGGCGGCGGGAGTGGCGAGGGTGTCGGCGAGGAGTTTTTTGAGCTGGCCGGGCGAGAGGGGTTGCACGGGGCGGTCGGTGTCGGGGTGGTGCTGGATGCCGAGGCGGGCGTAGAGGAGGCGAAGGTATTGGGCGACTTCGGTGATGGTGGCGACGGTGGACTTGCGCGAGCCGCGGGTGATGCGTTGTTCGATGGCGACGGTGGGCGGGATGCCGGTGAGTCGGTCGATGGCGGGGCGGGGGAGTTGTTCGACGAACTGGCGGGCGTAGGGTGACATGGACTCCATGAAGCGGCGCTGGCCTTCGGCAAATACGATGTCGAAGGCGAGGGTGGACTTGCCGGAGCCGCTGACGCCGGTGACGACAGAGAGCTGGCGGTGGGGGATGGTGAGGGTGAGGTTTTTGAGGTTGTTCTCGCGGGCACCGATGAGGGTGAGGGCAGCGGGGGGGGGGGGAGGGGGAGGGGGGCGACGCTTTGCGTCGTCATGCGGGCGGGATGCCCGCGCCACGTTTACCGCTTCTTCGAGTGCGGCGCGGAGGTAGGTGGCGGTGGCGGTATCGGTTTGCGCGATACGTTCGGGGGGGCCTTCGGCAACGATGCGTCCGCCGTCGGATCCGGCTTCGGGGCCGATTTCGATGAGCCAGTCGGCGGATTTGAGGACGTCGAGGTTGTGCTCGATGACGATGACGCTGTGGCCTGCGTCCACGAGGCGCTGGAGCACGCCGACGAGTCGCTTCACGTCGTGGCGGTGGAGGCCGGTGGTGGGCTCGTCGAGGAGGAGGAGGGCGCCCGTTGGGGTTTGGGCTGCGCCGGAGGCGTTGCCGAGGTGGCGGACGAGTTTGAGGCGTTGGGATTCGCCGCCGCTGAGGGTGTTGAGGGGCTGGCCGAGCGTGAGGTAGCCGAGGCCGACGTCGGCCAGAGGTTGCAGGCGGGCGTGGATTTTTTCGTGGGTTTTGGCGTTGGGCGCGTCGTCGGCAGCGGCGGCGGCAAAGAGGGCGAGGGCGTCGTCCACAGGGGTGTTGAGGAGGTCGGCGACGGAGTGGCCGCGCCAGCGGATGGCGAGGACTTCGGGCTTGAAGCGGCGGCCTTCGCAAATGGGGCAGGGGACAAAGACGTCGGAGAGGAATTGCATTTCGACGCGTTCGAAGCCGAGGCCCTGGCAGTGTTCGCAGCGTCCGTCGCCAGCGTTGAACGAGAAGCTGGACGAGGTGTAGCCGGCGGCCTGGGCGGTGGGTTCGCGGGCGTAGAGGTCGCGGATGAGTTCCCAGGCGTCGGTGTAGAGGGCGGCGTTGGAGCGGGGGGTGCGGGAGAGGGGGGACTGGTCCACGAGGACGATTTCGCCGATGGCGTCGTCGCCGGTGAGGGTGGCGATGGCGGCGGGGTCTTCGGTGAGTTGGTGGCGTTTGGCAAGGAGTCCTTGATGGATGACGTTGTCGAGGAGAGTCGATTTGCCGGAGCCGCTGACGCCGGAGAGGGCAACGAGGCGGCGGAGCGGGAGTTTTACGGTGAGGTCGCGGAGGTTGTGCTTGGTGACGCCAGTGATGGTGAGGAAGGGGGGGGGGGGAGGCGGCAGGGGCGTCGCGTAGTGGGGGTTTCGATACGGAGACGGTTGGAGAGGTAGCGTCCGGTGAGGGCGTCGGAGGCGAGGAGTTTTTCGACGGAGCCTTGGAAAACGACGTGCCCGCCGCGGGCGCCGGGTTCGGGGCCGATCTCGATGACGTGGTCGGCGGCGCGGATCATGGATTCGTCGTGCTCGACGACGACGACGGTGTTGCCGGCGTCGGTCAGCGTGCGGATGATGGCGATGAGGCGGTCGATGTCGCGGGGGTGCAGGCCGACGCTGGGTTCGTCGAGGACGAAGAGCGTATCCACAAGCGAGGTACCGAGGCAGGAGGTGAGGTTGACGCGCTCGACTTCGCCGCCGCTGAGGGTTTTGGAGGTGCGGTCGAGCGTGAGGTAGCCAAGGCCGACTTGCCGGAGGTAACGCAGGCGGCTGAGAATGGATTCGAGCGCGAGGGCCGCGGGGGCCGCAGACGGTTGACCCGGTAGGGAGGCCTCTCCGAGGCCTCCGCTAGAGCGCTCCAAAGACTGGCGTGAATCGTTGCCGTCAACCACGTGCGACGGAGGCCTCGGAGAGGCCTCCCTACCTTGGGTGAGTTGTGCGAGCAGTTCGCTGACGGGGAGTTGGTAGAGTTCGGGGAGGGTGCGGCCCTGCCAGCGCCAGCAGAGGGCTTCGGGCTGGAGGCGGGCACCGTGGCAGGCGGAGCAGAGGTTGTAGGCACGGTAGCGCGAGAGGAAGACGCGGACGTGCATTTTGTAGGTGGTGCTTTCGAGCCAGTTGAAAAATCCTTTGAGTCCGTACCAGAGGTCGTCGGTGTCGTAGTCGATTTCTTCGCCGCGGGCTTTGCGGGCGCGGTATTCGGGTTCACCGAGCATGATGAACTCGCGTTGTTTTTCGGTGAGTTGGGCGTAGGGGATGCGGGTGGGGATTTTGTGGCGTCGGGCGGCGCGAATGAGGTCTTCGCGCGACATGCTGTAAACCTGGCCGACGAAGGGTTTGATCGCGCCGTCTTCGATGGAGAGGGTTTGGTCAGGGATGGCGAGGCGGTAGTCGATTTCGATGACGCGTCCGAAGCCGCGGCACGCGGGGCAGGCGCCGAGGGGGGAGTTGAAGGAGAACATCGCAGGCGTGGCGGCGCGGAAGGTGCGGCCGGTCTTGGGCGAATGGAGGCCGCGCGAGTAGTGGCCGACTTCATGGAATGTGCCGCTGTTTTCGGCGAAGAGGTGAACTTGTCCCTGGCCGAAGTGGAGTGCGGTTTCGACGGCTTCGAGGAAACGGGAGCGGTGGGCGTCGGTGATGGCGAGGCGGTCTTGGGCGACGTGGAGAAAGGTTGAGGGTTGAAGGGTTGAGGGCTGAAGGGCGTCGATGCGCGCGGCGGTGACGGCGGCGGACGTTGCGGGCGGGACGCCCGCGCCACTCGGAGTGGAAATCAGGACGCGGGTGTAGCCTTGGGCTTGGAGGTTTTGGAGGATTTCGGTCCAGGAGAGTTTTTCGGGGCGGGTGACGCGGAAGGCGATCACGAGCGTGGCGTCGGCATGAGCGGCGCGGGTTTTTTGCCAGATGGTCTGCGGGTTGTCGTCCTCGACTTGTTCGCCGGTCTCGGGGTCGTAGCAGCGGGCGGTGTGGCTGAACCAGACTTTGAAGAAGTCGGTGAGCTCCGTCATGGTGCCGACCGTGGAGCGGGAGGTTTTGACGGTGTTGGTCTGCTCGATGGCGATGGAGGGGCGGATGTTCTCGATGGAGTCCACCTGGGGCTTGTCGAGGAGTTCGAGGAACTGGCGGGTGTAGGCGCTGAAGGTCTCGACGTAGCGGCGCTGGCCTTCGGCGTGGAGGGTGTCGAAAACAAGGGAGCTTTTGCCCGCGCCGCTCACGCCGGTGACGACGGTGTAGCGGCCAAGGGGAATATCGAGGTCGAAGTTTTTGAGGTTGTTCTGGCGCACGCCGCGCAAGCGGATGGCGTCGGGCGCGGGCGGGGTGGCGGGAGCGGATTGAGTGGTGCGGGTGGACTTGGCGGAGGCGGTGGACACGGCGGAAAAAGGAAAAGGGTGTGTCACATGGCGCGCGTTGTCCAATCATGGCTTGTGCCGGAGCAGAGGGTGAGTTCGTTTTTCTTGTGAGTTATCGCATCCATCAGGAAATCATCTCGCTCGCTCCGTTTGGCTCGCCAGCCGGGCTGGCGGCGGCGCTTGTCGCAAGCGGGCGGCACGGGGTGGCGTTTCTCGACAGCGGGCTGGCAATGGGGGGATTGGGGAGATTTTCGTTCATCGCATTCGATCCGTTTCTGAGTGTGGCGTCGCGGGAGACGGGAGATGGGGCCCTCGATTTGTTGCGTGGGGAGTTGGGGCGGTTTGGGCGTGGTGGTGCGAATCGGTCGGGGCTGCCGTTTGCGGGCGGGGCAATCGGGTATCTGAGTTACGAGTTGGGGGCGCGGCTGGAGGGCGTGGTGTCGGCGAGGGCGGATGAGCCGGGGTTGCCGGAGATGGCGTTCGGGTTTTACGACGGGGTGATCGCACATGATCACGCGAGCGGGGAGACCTGGCTGGTGGCGAATCCGGTGGCGGGGGGGGGGGGGGGGGAGGGGATTTTGCGGAGGCTGCGCGAGGCGGTGAGGGAAGCGGAGGAG
>NZ_ABEA03000161.1 GCF_000171235.2 Geminisphaera colitermitum TAV2
CCCCCGCCCCCCCCCCCCCCCACACACACCCTCCTCTCCACCCACCACACACACCCACACACACGCCCGGCATCCTCCCCTCTCTAGGGAGTGTAGTCACGAGATAAGATTGACTGAGTTTTTTTGTGATGGAGAATGTCAGCATGGCGAAAGATCAACACCGTCACGACATTTCGGACCGAGTTTGGAGCGTTCTGGAGCCGCTGCTACCTGGAAGGAAAGGAGCGTGGGGAGGGGTGGCGGAGGACAACCGCAAGTTCCTCAACGCGGTTCTGTGGATTTTACGCACTGGTGCGCCTTGGAGGGATCTTCCAGAGGATTACGGAGGGTGGAGCAACACGCACAGGCGTTTTTGTCGCTGGAGAGACAAGGGGCATTGGGAGCGCCTGTTGTCGGAACTGATGAACGAGCCCGATTTTGAGTGGCTGATGATTGATGCCAGTCATGTCAAAATCCATCCGCATGCGGCGGGAGCCAGAGGTGGAAACGAGGCGATCGGTCTGACAAAAGGGGGCGAAACACCAAACTACATTTGGCCGTGGATGCGCATGGTATGCCGGTGCGAGTCATTGTTACAGCGGGTTCCACGGCTGATTGCACACAGGCTGGCAGGTTGATTGAAGGCATTGCCGCAGACCATCTGATCGCCGACAAGGGATATGACACCAACGCCATCATCGAAATGGCGCAGGCCGCAGGCATCTGCCCGCAGATTCCTCCAAAGACCAATCGCATAGAACAACGCGAATATGACCCTTATCTTTATCGGATCAGGCATCTGGTAGAAAATGCATTCCTACGACTCAAGCAATGGCGCGGCATCGCAACCCGATACGCAAAACGAGCCTCCTCTTTCCTCGCTGCCGTCCAATTCAGGTGTGCCATCCTCTGGGCTTCAATCTCGTGACTACACGCTCTAGAGCATTTTCGATTTATTTTGTCTCACGCGGAGGCGCGGAGAACGCAGAGGGAGGGAAATATAATATTTTTAATTTGCTTATAATCAGCAATATGGGTTTTCTCTGCGTCTCTGTGCCTCTGCGTGATCTCTTAAATCTTGCGACAAATTGAACCGACAATGCTCTATGGCGGACTGTCGCTTCGCTCGAAACGCGCTCATTCGCGGTTACCGTTTGGATTCTTTGGCTCAGCCAACCTGTGTCCTCCGTGGCCAAAATCAATTTTTAGAACCTCCCTTATGAAAACAGGCCTGACATGGCCTGTTTTTTCTGGATCGAGATAAACGACTCGTAAATGTGTGACGTTGTGCGCTCCGCATTCGCCAAAATCGGACGCCGTGCCGTCCGGCTCGTCCTCTGCCACAACCGTCCCTCCCGTCTGCCACCTCTTCCCACTTCGACTTCTCTATCTTCCTTGTGAATTCCAATCTCATTATCGTTCTCGGCCTGCTGTTGACCTGCGTGGTCCTGTTTGTCGCCAACAAGCCGCGCATGGATGTCGTCGCGTTGCTGGTGATCCTTGCCCTCCCGCTCAGCGGCATCCTGACGGTGCCGCAGGCGATGGCCGGGTTTAGCGATCCGGGCGTGGTGCTCATCGGCTCGCTGTTCGTGATCGGCGAGGGACTCGTCCGCACGGGCATCGCCTACCGGCTCGGCGATTGGTTGGTGCGCAAGGCCGGCAACAGCGAAACGCGCCTGCTCGTGCTACTGATGCTCTCCGTCGCGGGGTTGGGCTCGGTCATGAGTTCCACCGGGATCGTGGCGATTTTTATCCCGGTCGTGCTCAGCGTGGCGGCGCGCCTGCGCATCCCGGCGGGGCGGCTGATGATGCCGCTGAGTTTTGCCGGGCTTATCAGCGGCATGATGACCCTCGTGGCGACACCGCCCAACATGGTCGTCGATAGCACGCTGAAGCGCGAAGGTTTTGCGGGGTTCAGCTTCTTCAGTTTCACGCCGATCGGCGCTGTGGTCCTGCTGATGGGCATCGGCTACATGTTGGTGGCCCGGCGCTGGTTGACGGTCAGGAACGACCCGGCTCACAACGGCGGTCCGCGTCGCAAATTGCACGATCTGATCGAGGACTACAACCTGGCCGGACGCGAACACCGCCTGCGTATCCGCGGCGACTCGCCGCTGGTGGGGCGGATGTTGCAAGACCTCCATCTGCGCCGCGATTACAAGGCCAACATTGTGGGCATTGAGCGTCAGACGCGGTTGCAGTTTCAAAGTGAATTGCTCGCTCCGCACGCCCACACGGAATTGCGCGCCGGCGACGTGCTGCTTGTGGACGTGCATGATGCCATCGGCATCGATCTGTCGAAACTGCGCGAGGGCATGAAGCTCGAATCGCTGCCGTTGCGCGGCAGTTATTTCACCGACCAGTCGCGTGAGGTCGGCATGGCGGAGATCGCCCTGCCGCCGGATTCGGGTCTGATCGGCAAGACCGTGCTCGAACTCGGATTCCGGTCCAAACACAGCCTCAATGTCGTGGGGCTGCGCCGCGAGCGCAAGGCGCTGGAAGGCGGCACGCTGCTTGAGGAAAAACTCCGCATGGGCGACACGCTGCTCGTGATCGGTCCGTGGAAATCCATCCGCCAACTGCAACCGCTGACCCACGACTTCATCGTGCTAAGCCTGCCGGCCGAGGTGGACGAAGTGGCCCCGGCGCTGAAGCAGGCGCCTTGGGCGCTGGCGAGCCTGGTGATCATGGTGGGACTGATGGTCACAGGCATCGTGCCCAACGTGATGGCCGCGCTCATCGGCTGCCTGCTCATGGGGGCGTTTCGCTGCGTCGATATGGACAGCGCCTACAAGTCGATCAACTGGCAGTGCCTGGTCCTGATCGCGGGCATGATTCCTTTCGCTCTGGCGCTGGAAAAAACGGGCGGGGTGGAACTCGCCGTCAACAGCTTGTTGAACCTGCTGGGTGACGCGGGGCCGCACATGCTTTTGGCCAGCCTGTTCGTGCTGACGGCGTTGATCGGTCTGTTTGTTTCCAATACAGCGACGGCGGTGTTGATGGCGCCGATTGCGTTGAGCATGGCCGGGAAAGTCGGGGCCTCGCCCGCGCCGTTTGCAATGATCGTGGCGCTGGCGGCGTCGGCGGCGTTCATGACGCCGGTTTCGTCGCCGGTAAACACGCTCGTGCTCGGACCCGGTCAGTATCGCTTCGGGGACTTTGTGAAGGTCGGCGTTCCGTTTACCGTGCTGGTGCTCGTGGTGAGCGTGCTGCTGGTGCCGTGGATGTTCCCTCTGCATTGAACGGCGGGGGGGGGGGGGGGAGGTCGCGTGGATTTTGGATTGAATGGTGGCGCGGGCGTCTCGCCCGCTCCGTGCGTGGCGCAGGCGTCCCGCCCGTTTTCGCTTCGGTTAAGAGTTGCGGGCGGGACGCCCGCGCCACTTCGCTGAATCGTGTTTTATGTCCACCGTCCCTGCCACTGTTCCTGCGCCTGAACCAGCTTCCTCCGATGTCAACGCATCCTCCGGCTTCGTTTGGGGAGTGCCGTTTGCGTGGCGCGGTTTTTCCGGTGTGGAGGGCGAGGTGGACGGGCGGGCAATGAAGGTGGTTGTGCCGACGTCGCCCTTGCCGGGAAAACCGTGGGCGTGGCGTCCGGAGTTTTTTAATGCGTTTGCCGACGTGGACGAGCAACTGGTGGCGCGCGGGTTTCACCTCGTTTACCTCAACGTGGTGGACCACTACGGCTGTCCCAAGGCGATCGCGCACGGCGACGCGGCGTATCGGTTTCTTACGGACAACTCACCCCAAGGTTTCGGGCTCGCGCCGAAGTTTGCGTTTGTCGCGCTGAGCCGGGCGGGGCTGTTTGCCTACAACTACGCCATCGCGTTTCCGGAGCGGGTGGCGTGCATCTATGCGGACAATCCGGTGGCGGACTTCAAGAGCTGGCCGGCGGGTTTTGGTTCGGGGCCGGGCAGTGCGGGCGACTGGAAAAAGTGCCTGTCGGTTTACGGTTTTTCCAACGACGAGGAGGCGCGGGCGTATCCAAATAATCCGGTGGACCGCATCGGTGTGATTGCGAGCGCCCGCATTCCAGTGCTTCAGGTGATCGGCGACGCGGACGAGACCGTGCCTGTATCCGAAAACGCATTGCGCATCGCCGCGTCGCTGCGCGCGGCGGGTTCGCCATATGAGGAAATCGTAAAACCCGGCGGCCTGCATCACCCGCACGGACTGCCGGGCAATCCGGGGCGGATCGTGGAGTTTATTGAGCGGGTATGTCGTTCGTGATTGTCCAGTTTGGGCAGTGCATTCCAAATCCATCAATTCACCATGCTTCGCAACCGCACTGACAGACTCCTCTCCACGCTCGCCGCGCGTCCTCTCCAATGCGACGGCGCAACTGGCACGCAACTCCAGCAACTCGGACTCCGACCGGGCGAATCCTGCGAGCGCTGGGTAATCGAGCAACCCGATCGCGTGAAACTCGTCCATCAACGTTACCTCGACGCGGGGGCGGATTTGCTCACGACCAATACTTTTGGCGGCACTACGCTTGCCCTCGCAGCGCACGGTTTTACTGATGAGGCCCGCGCCGCCGAGATCAACCGTGCCGCCGCCCGTCTCGCCCGCGAGGTCGCAGGCGAACGCGCCTGGGTGCTCGGCGACATGGGACCGTTCGGGGGGATTCTCGAACCGTATGGCGAAACCGAATCCGCCGTCGCCGCCGCCGCGTTTCGTGCGCAGGCTGCCGCATTGCTCGAAGGCGGGGCCGATGCCATTCTTGTCGAAACCATGTCCGATCCCGTCGAGGCCGCGCTTGCCGTCGCCGCCGCGCGCGAGGCGGGGGCGCAGGTCGTCATTGCAACGTTCACGTTTCAACACATGGCCGCCGTCGCGGATTTTCGCACCATGATGGGGACCGACGTTCCCGCCGCCGTGCGGGCTGTTCTCGATGCGGGTGCTCAGGTTGTCGGCGCGAATTGCGGCACGGAGCTTTCGCTCGACGACTACGCGCTGCTTGCCGGACAACTCGTTGCCGCGGCTCAAGGCCGGCCTGTCATCGTGCAACCCAATGCGGGTTCGCCTGTGCGTGATGGCGACGCGATCAGCTATCGCACGACTCCTGCCGATTTCGCCGGGGCCGCGGCCTGTTATCTGAAACTCGGCGTTCGCATCGTGGGCGGTTGCTGCGGCACAACGCCCGCGCACATCGCGGCCTCCGCCGCAATGAACAGGCAGGCGGCAGCATAGTCACATAATCAACTATGCACGCAACTGTAGGGGCTTCGCTTGCGAAGCCCGCGAATGTCATTTGATGCAGCATCCTGCCGGCGCGGGCTTCGCAAGCGAAGCCCCTACAACGGAGCCCCTGCAAAAAGGCCAATTTAGCGGCTGATGGCGTCGAGCAGGTCGGCGAGGGTTTTGTATCCGGCGAGCAACTTCGCGGCGGCGGCGCAGCGGTCTTTCGGAGCGAGGCCGGTGTTCTCGGCGAGGAAGAGGATGTAGGCGGCAATGTTCTTGGCGAAAAGCAGGCGGGCTTCGTCACTGATGGAATAAAAGCGGGCGCGCTGCTTGTAGCCGGCAGGAGAGTGGTCGCCGAGGGCGCTCTTCTCGGCGCGTCCGTCGGCGGCGAGAACGTGCAGGAAGTTGTATTCAAACCAGAACATGTTTTCCGGCGAGGCGGGCAGGGCCTCGATGGCGGCGCGGGCGGTTTCGAGTGAACCGAAGACGTTGTGCTCTTTGCCGGCGCGCGTGAGGGCGTCGATGATGAAGGTGCGGGCCATCTTGCGCTCGGTCTCGTCGTCGCTGAAGGCGCCGAGGAGGGCGAGGTTGACAGTGAAGCGGTGCCAGTCGGCCCAGAGTTGTTGGTCGGCGGGGTTTTGCGAGGCGTGCAGGGCGCGGCCCATTTCGTAGGTGTAGCGTCCGCTGGTCTTGATTTCGAGGCGGCCTCCGGTCACGGAGCCCATGACTTGATAGTTTTCGGCGGATTTGCCGGAGCCGGAATGGAAGCCGATGCTGGCGTCGAAGGCGCGGCAGACGGTCCATTGTTTTTCGATCAACGCGCGCAGGGCGACGTTGTCGGGATAGGGCATGTTTTTCTGGAAGCCGAAGGCGGGGGCAACGAAGTGGATTTTCATGCCAAGGGCTTCGCAGAGGGCGAGCATGATGGCGGTGGTCTCGGGCGTGGTGAGGCCGGGGAGTTCGTCGATGGAGAGTTCGCGCAGGTAGGCGCGGCCAAGGTCGGTCGTGAAATGTTGGATACGGGCGGCGCGGTATTTTTCGTCGCGGCGTTTCATTTTTTCGAGCGAGGGCCAGACAGTCGCCAGGAGGGTGGCGAAGGCAGCTTCGTTGAGGCTGAGTCCGGCGGCGGCAACGCGGGCCTTGGTGGTGGCGACGATGTCGGCGGGGACGTGTTGCGCGATCCAGGTGGCGGCGGCTTCGGGGGAGGGGGGGGGGAGGGTTTGCGCGAGTTCGGGGGAGAGGTCGAAGGTGATGTAGCTGGCGAGGATGCAGCCGGCGACGAGGGCGTCTTCGCGGGTGTCGAATTTGCCGCCGATGGGCTGGTGGTCGGCGTTGAAGCTCCAAGGGATGTTGCGGCGGTGGAAGCCGGTTTTGAGTTTGGAGAGGATGCAGCCGTGGCTCATGCCTTCGACGCTCTGGCCTTGGTGGCCTTCGGGGACGTTGGTGCCGATGAAGGGGAAGGGCACGGTGTCGAGACGGTTTTCGAGCATCGCGTTGACGTCGTAAACGAGTTCGCGGGGGATGGAGTTTTGGTTGGCGGTGACGCCGAGTTCGAGGGCGCTCATGGCCCATTCGACGGCAGGCCAGTGGAGGGTCGTGAAGCGGGCGCCGATGCCGAGGGTGGAGCGGCCGAGTTGCGCGGCGGCGGTCGGGAATATGGTGGAGGCGGGGGTGTGTTGCTGGACGTGGTTTTTGAGGGTGAGGAGGTTTTGGAATGTGGCGGGGAAGGCGTGGCGTCCGTCGGCGAGGGCAGTGCCGTCAGCGAGGGCGTCGGAGGGCGTGCCGGGGGCGATGGAGGCGGGGGGGAGTGTGGGCGGCATCTTCGAGCTGGGTGCGGAGGGCGGGCCAGTCGAGGCAGAAGTCAGGGCTCACGCAGGGGTTGGTGGCGATGCGGAGATTGTTGGTCAGGAGGAATTCGTTGATGGAGCTCATGGCGAGGAAGAATGAAGGGGGAAACTTTAACTGCATATGGCGACGCGCGCCAAACGTTTTCAGATGCATGGTTGCGCGTCGGTTGGGTTTGCGTTCTGTGGCTGGCATGTCGTTGCAAGAAGTTGCCCAAGGGGCTGGTTCAGGTTTATCCGCATCCGCAGGTGCGCCGGTCGTGGAGGTCGTGGATTGGGGGCGCACGCGTTACGAGGCGGCCTGGCGGGCGCAGGATGAATGGGTGGCGCGGCGTATTGCGGGGGTGGCCGCAGACACGCTGGTGTTTACCGAGCACGATCCGGTTTACACGATCGGGCTGCGCAGCGGGGCGGAGCAGCATCTGGTGTGGGAGGAGGCGGCGCTGGCGGCGGAGGGCATCGAGGTCGTCAAAACGAACCGCGGGGGCGACATCACTTATCACGGGCCGGGTCAGATCGTGGGGTATCCGATCGTGAGTCTGTCGCCGCGCAAGGATTTGCACGCCTACCTGCGGTTTCTCGAACAGGTGCTTATCAACAGCGTGGGGGCGCTGGGTTTGGTGGCCAGCCGGCGCGAGGGCAAGACGGGCATCTGGATCGGTCAGCGCAAGATCGCCGCCATCGGCGTGGCGGTGAAGCGGTGGGTGGCGTATCATGGGTTTGCGCTCAACGTGAATACGCGGTTGCGGCATTTTGGGGGGATCGTGCCGTGCGGGATTTCCGCGACGGATGGCTCGGTGACGTCGTTGCAGGCGGAGTTGGGCCGCGAGCACGACATGGAGGCGGTGAGACAATTGCTCGCCGGCGAGTTTCGCGCGTTGTGGCCGCGGTTTCTGCTTGGCGAGCCTGACCCCTCGAAGCAAACGCCGTGAAAATCGAGAGCTTGATGAACACTCATAAAAACACACCTTCCTGCCTCTCAGATGAGTAACTGTTAGTATGAATTAGTGGTTCAGAAAAAGAACCAACCACTTGTGGGAGGTTCTAAAAAATCATTTTTGCACAGAAGGTGACCAAGAAAACGAAGATAAAGACAGAGAGGACGGCGTGTTGTAATTTATTTATTTTCAATTGGTTATCGAAAACAAAAGTTCCACCTTAATTATTTGTCTTCGTTATCTTCGTTACCTTCTGTGCAATTTTTAGAACATCACTTGTGAAAAAACCCTCCGACCACCGGCCCGCCTCGTCCTCTTCGTTTCTGCGTTCGTTTCAGTCGCGCAATTATCGACTCTTCTTTTCGGGGCAGGCGATTTCGTTGATGGGTAATTGGATGACCACGACGGCGTCCATGTGGCTGGCTTACAAGCTGGCGGCGAGTCCGTTTCACGTGGGACTGGTGGGGTTTGCCACGCAGATTCCGCTGCTGGTGCTGGCGCCGTTCACCGGGGTGACGGGCGACCGGCTGGACCGGCGGCGGTTGTTGATCGGGTTGCAGGTGGGCTCGATGTTGCAATCGGCGGCGCTCGCGGCGGTCACGCTATCGGGCAACATGACGATCTCGGTGCTGGTGGGCTTGAGTTTTTTCCAGGGGTTGATCAACGCGTTTGAGTTCCCCACGCGCCAGTCGTTCGTCGCAGAGATGGTGGACAAGCGCGAGGATTTGCCCAATGCGATCGCGCTCAATTCGTCGATGTTCAACATTGCCCGCCTGCTCGGGCCGGCGGTGGCGGGGGTCTTGATTAATCGCTGGAGCGCGGGGGTGTGTTACGCGGTGGACGCGGTGAGCTACCTGCCGGTGCTCGCGGGGTTGTGGATGATGCGGGTGAAGCCGCGTCCGCCGCGCGAACGGGTGACGAAGCCGTGGGAGGATTTTCGCGCGGGGCTGGCCTACGTGGCGGGCGAGGGCGGGTTGCGCAGGCCGTTGTTGCTGGTAGCGGTGAACGGGCTGGCGGGGTTTGGCGCGAGCACGCTGGCGTCGGTCTTCGCGGGCGGGGTGTTTGCGGGGAATGCGTCAATGCTGGGGCATTTTTATTCGGCGATTGGGGCGGGGGCCTTGTTGAGCGCGCTGGTGCTGGGGACGCGGACGAGTGTGGAGCAACTGCGTCCGTGGATTGTGCGGGGAACGGTGCTGGTGGTGTTGAGTTCGGTGGTGATTGCGGTCAGCCCGTCGGTGTGGGTCGCGTATGTGGGGTATTTTATCAGCGGCACGTCGGTGGTGCTGGTGATGGCGGGGTGCAATACTCTGATCCAGTCGCGGGTGGCGGACGACAAGCGCAGTCGGGTGATGGGGCTTTTTGCCACGGCGCAGGGGGTGGCACCGATCGGGAGTTTGCTGACGGGGCTGGCGGCGTCGGCGTGGGGGCCGCGTGTGGCGCTGGGCTTGTGCGCGGCAGTGATGGCGGTGGCGGCGGCGGTGTTTGCCAAGCCGAGGACGAAGCCGACGGCAGGAACCGCGAGAGCGGCGAAGGCGGTCGAGACTGCGCCGTTGGATTTGGAGGTATGAGAAGCAACGGCTTTTGTTTTTAGACAGAACTGGTGCAGCCGCGCCATCCGGAATCGGAAGGGCGGCGCTTTCGCGCCGTCGGCGGGTCGGGAGACCCGCTCTCCAGAGGTTCGCCCTATCGGAGCGAAAGGCGTGCGATGACGGCGGGGAGGAGGGCGTGCTCGGCGGCGTGGATTTTTTGCGTGAGGGTTTCCAGTGTATCGGTTTCCTCAATACGCACAGGGGTCTGGTCGATGATCGGGCCGCCGTCCACTTCGGCAGTAACGTAATGGACGGTGCAACCGGTGATCTTGACGCCGCGGCGCCAGGCCTGGCCAATGCCGTCGAGACCGGAAAAGGCGGGGAGAAGGCTGGGGTGGAGGTTGATGATCTTGCCGGCAAAGGCGTCGAGAAAGCCGGGTTTGATGACGCGCATGAAGCCGGCTAGGACGACGAGGTCGGGGAAACAGGCTTGGATGGCGGAGATGTAGCGTTGTTCGCCTTCGCCATCGAGTTTGGTTTTGAAGGGCGCGGGGTCGATGTAGGTGGCGGGCACACCAAAGCGCGGGCCGAGGGTGAGGATGCGGGCGTCGGGTTGGTCGGAGATGATTTGGATGGTGCGGGCGCGGCCGAGTTGCCCGGCTTGCTGGGCGTTGAGGATGGCTTCGGCGTTGGAACCGCGTCCGGAACCTAGGATGACGATACGCATGGAGGGGGGGGGGGGGGGGGAGGGTCAGCGAAGGATTTTTTTGCCGTCGTAGATGAGTTTGCCATCGACATACGTGGCTTTGACGCGACCGCGGAGTTTCTGGCGGTGCCAGGGGCTGTTGCCTGATTTGCTGAAGCCTTTGTTGCTGTCGTAGAGCCATTCTTCGTCGGGATCGAAGAGCACCAGATCGGCGGCGGAGCCTTCGGCGAGCGTGCCCGCGCCGCCGGGGAGGTTGACGATGGCGGCGGGTTTGCGGGTCATGAGGTCGATCACGGTGGCAAGCTTGAACTTGTTCTGGCGGTGGAGGATTTCGAGCGAGATGGGGAGCGAGGTTTCGAGGCCGATGATGCCGTTGGGGGCGTAGTCGAATTCCTTGTCCTTCTCGTCGTCGGTGTGCGGGGCGTGGTCGGTGGCAATGATGTCGAGCGTGCCGTCGCGGAGTCCTTCGATGATGGCAAGGCGGTCGTCCTCAGTGCGCAGGGGGGGATTCATCTTGAAGCGTGTATCGTAAGTTTCGAGACAGGCATCGGTGAGGGCAAAGTGATGCGGGGTGCCTTCGGCGGTGACGGGCACGCCGCGCGTCTTGGCGCGTCGGATGATGTCCACGGCGTTGTGCGAGGAGATGTGCTGCATGTGGATGCGCGCGCCGGTGTAGGTGGCGAGGATGACGTTGCGCGAGACGATGATGTCTTCGGCGGCGTTGGGCCAGCCGCGCAGGCCGAGGCGGGTGGACATGACGCCTTCGTTCATGACAGCGCCTGCGTTTGTCATAGAGTGGTCCTGGCAGTGGTCCATGAGGGGGAGGTCGAACATGCGGGCGTATTCGCAGGCGCGGCGCATGAGTTCGTTGGACTGGACGCAGTCGCCGTCGTCGGTGATGGCGACGACGCCGGCGCGCTTGAGCGAGCCGATGGGGGCGAGGGCCTGGCCTTTCATGCCGGTCGTTATGCAGCCTGTAGGGTAAACTTTGATACAGGAGGTGCGGCGGATGGAGTCGTTGATGAGCTGGATGGTGCCGGCGGTGTCGGCGACGGGCGAGGTGTTGGGCATGCACACGACGCTGGTGAAGCCTCCGGCGGCGGCGGCGCGGGAGCCGGTCTCGATGGTCTCTTTGTGCGTCTGGCCGGGTTCGCGGAAGTGGACGTGAATGTCCACGAGGCCGGGCGCGGCAACGAGGCCGGCGGCGTCGATTTTCCTGGCTTTTTTCTTGTCCGCGGCGGAGAGCGTGGCGGCGATTTTGCCATCGACGATGTAGAGGTCGCCAATGGCGTCGCGCTTGGCGGCGGGATCAATGACGCGGGCGTTTTGTATCCAGAGTGTGGGCATGGGTGGAATTAAAAATTAGGAAGTAGAAGTTAGAAATTAGAAAGTGGGAGGCTTCGCCGTCGGGGAAAATGAGGAAGTGGAAGTTAGGAGTTGGGAAAACAGACTTCGGCAGCGGAGTGCTTCGGGTGGCTTGGACTTCCTAATTCCTACTTTCGACTTCCTAATTGGTTTGCAGGACGTGTTCGGGCTGGCCGCCGGCGCAGAGGTAGAGGACGGCCATGCGGACGGCTATGCCATTGGTGACTTGTTCGAGGATGACGCTGCGGCTGCCGTCGGCGAGTTCGCTGTCGATCTCAACGCCGCGGTTGATGGGGCCGGGGTGCATGATGATCGCGCGGGGGTTGAGCCAGGAGGCGCGGGTTTTGTTGAGACCAAACATGCTGGTGTACTCGCCGAGCGAGGGGAACATGGCGGCGGTCTGGCGTTCGTGCTGTATCCGCAGGAGCATGACGACTTCGGCGTCGGCGAGCGCGCTGCGCAGGTCGTGCGAGACGGTGATGCCTCCGATGGCCTCGAACCAGCGGGGGACGAGCGTGGAGGGGCCGACGAGGACGACGTGCGCGCCCATTTTGGTGAGGGCGTGGATGTTGGAGCGGGCGACGCGGCTGAAGAGGATGTCGCCGAGGATGACGATCTTGCGGCCGCGGAGGTCGTGGCCGAGGTGCTCGCGCATGGTGAAGGTGTCGAGCAGGCCCTGGGTGGGGTGGGCGTGGGCGCCGTCGCCGGCGTTGATGACGGGGATGTCGAGGATGCGCGAGAGGTAGAGGGGGGAACCGGAGGCGGAGTGGCGGAGCACGATCATGTCGGCTCCGAGGGCGCGGATGTTTTCGGCAGTGTCGCGCAGGGATTCGCCTTTGGTGGTCGAGGAGGTGGAAGAGTCGAAGGCAACGACGTCGGCGGAGAGGCGCTTGGCGGCCATCTCAAAGGAGATGCGGGTGCGCGTGCTGGGCTCGAAGAAGAGGTTGACGATGGTCTTGCCGCGCAGGGCGGGGACTTTTTTCACGCTGCGGCCAAGGATTTTTTTGAAGGCGGCGGCGGTGGCGTGGATTTGGTTGATTTCGTCGAGGGTGAGTTCCTCGAGGTTGAGCAGGTGGCGGCGGGTCCAGGACATGGTGGTTAAAGGCTGAAGGCTGAAGTTGGCGGGAGTGAAGGAGAGTGAGAAGGTGTGCGTGAGGGGGGGGGGGGGGAGGGCGTTGAGCTGGCGTTGGGCGTTGGCTGCTTGTTTCAGCCTTCAGGCTTTCAGTGCTTCAGCTTTTACGACGACGGAGTCGGTCTTGCCGAGTTTGACGACGACTTTGTCGGTGTCGGCGACGTCGAGCGTGAGGCCGGTGTAGTCGGCGGCAATGGGGAGGCGGCGTCCGCCGCGGTCAATGAGGATGGCGAGTTCCACGCGGGCGGGGCGGCCGTGATCGAAGAGTTCGTTGAGGGCGGCGTTGATGGTGCGGCCGGTGAAGAGGACGTCATCAACGAGGACGACGTTGGCGTCGTCGATGTCGATGGGGATGAGGGTGGGGGTGAATTCCTTGGGGATGGGGTGGCGGCCTATGTCGTCGCGGTGAAAGGAGATGTCGATGGTGCCGACTTTGGCGGTCTTGATGCGGGCGCCGAGACGGCGGGCGAGTTCAATGCCACCGTTGGCAATGCCGAGGAGGACGAGTTTTCGTTGTTGTTGGCCGGGGGGGGGGGGGCGGTGCCGGGCGCGAATGGCACCGGCGAGCCGGTCGATGGCTTGGTGGAGGTCGTCCGCGGAGAGGGTTGCTTTGGTTGCAGGCACGAGGTGCGGTTTTGTCCCTGCCGGGCAGGCGGGTAAAGCGGGAAAAATGGTCCGTATCCCGCGTCCGTGCAAATGTGGCTGGTGTCGGTGAGGTGTCGTGGGCTGACTCGGTTGCATTTCCACCATGTGTTGCCGTTTCCTGCTGATGAACGATCATGCGCGTGCGTTGCTGGCGAGGCTCGGAGCCACGCTGGAGGCGCGCTTGGCGGCGGAGACGGCGAGGACGGAGGCGGACGGGGGGGGGGAGGGGGACTGCGCAACGGAGTTCGTGTCGCGCTATAACATTGCGCCGGGTTCGCGCATCCTCGCGGTGCGGAGTGCGGCAGCGCAGGGAGCGGCAACCGGCGATGGCGGCACGCGTGACGGCGTGCGCGAGGCGGTGCGGTTGCGCTGGGGTTTGGTGCCGTCGTGGGCAAGGTCGTCGGGCGGATCAGGGCAGGGGAGGGGAGCGTCGCCGGTCAATGCGCGGGCGGAGTCGGTGGCGGAAAAACCGATGTTCCGCGATGCACTGCGCCAGCGGCGCTGCGTGATTCTGGCGAGTGGTTTTTACGAATGGGAACGGCGTGGCGGCGCGCGTCTGCCGTGGTTGTTCCAACGCGCCGATGGCGAACCGTTTTTGCTGGCGGGACTGTGGGACTCGTGGCGTCCGCCCGATGGCGGTGCGCTGGAGAGTTGCACGATGATCACGACGGCGGCCAATGCGGTGATGGCTCCGATTCACCATCGGATGCCGGTGATGTTGAGCGCGACAGAGGCGGAGGAGTGGCTCGAGCCGCGCGTGACTCCGATGTCACGGATGGCAACGTTGACATCGCTGCTGCATCCTTGGGACGAGGCGATGACGGCGGCGGTCCGGGTGTCCACGCGAGTCAACAATGCACGTTTCGAGGGCCCGGAGTGTCTGGACGCGCCACCGCCGGGCGAAGGCGGTGCCGACGCGCAGATGTCACTGGTGTTTTGAAATAAAGTCAGCGCAATCGCACCTTCGTCGGGGCGCTCCGAATGGGGCCGCATACCGGCGCGTGGTGGTCAATCTGTTGCAAATTATTTTATCGGGGAGATTAGAATTCGTAACTAATGAAACCAAAAGTTCTTGTGCGCGTCTTGGTCGAGTCGGCAGTTGACGCCTGTAACGGAACGGAGGTCAATTGGGCTCTGTTTTTCGCGCAGGTATCTGGTTCATTTGGAAAACTTATTTTATAACAACGCATAGTCATGGCATTAAACAGCACCGCCCCTCTTTCGTCTCAATCTGCCGCAACTGCATCGCCCTCGTTGCCGGTCGCGGCCTCAATCACGGGCGATGACGTTTTTGTTGCCCGGCTGGGCGGAGGCCTGGTGTCGTTGTCGGCCAATGCGCGGGCGGGCGAAGATTTGGGGATGCTGTTTACACGTTTGCATCAGGAGGCACGGCGTCTGCGCCTCTCCGCCGTGCAGGGCAATGTGTTTGGCGACCCGCAACTGCATCGCGGCGTGGGGCTGCATTTCCCGGTCACGTATCTGGCCCGGCATGACACGCCGGCGGGGAACTTGCAGAGCGCGCGTGTGCTGGCCCTGCCAATGGGAGCATTTGCGCGGGTGCTGGATGAGAATGGCGCGGTGCGCGGTGCGCGTTGGGAGACGCCGGGCGCGCGCTACCTGCTGCTCGGGGCGCTGACGCCGCCCGACATCGGCGCGACGTGCGCCGACCAATCGGCTGGCGTGTGGCGGCGGCTCAAGGCAACGTTGGAGGCGCAGGGTTTCGCGCTGACGGACTTGGTGCGCACGTGGTTTTTCAACAACCGCATTCTTGACTGGTACGGAGATTTCAACCGGGTGCGGACGGCGTTTTTTAACGAGAACGCCATTTTTGGTTCGCTTGTCCCGGCGAGCACGGGGGTTGGCGCAGCCAACGCCGTCGGCGCCGCCCTCATGCTTGATGCGCTGGCCGTCGCGCCGAAAAACGGCTCGCACAACGGCTCACGCAACGATGTTGCCGCTGTCAACGTGAGTCTGGTTCCGTCGCCGCTCCAGTGTCCGGCCAACGACTACAAGAGCGCGTTCAGCCGCGCCGTGGAAATCGCCGAATCCGCTGGTGCGGGCGGAACAGGGGAGGGGGGGGGGCGTCATCTGCTGGTCTCCGGCACGGCGAGCATCGAGCCGGGCGGGCGCACCGCTCACGTCGGCGACCTCGACGCGCAAATCGACCTTTCGTTGCGAGTCGTCGCCGCGATTCTCGAATCGCGCGGCATGGGCTGGACGGATGTTTCGCGCGCCATCCTTTATTTCCCGGACATCTCGTGGATGCCGCGTTTCGAGGCCCGCCGCGCCGCCCTCGGCCTGCCGCCCATCCCGGGGATTTATGCGCACTGCGACATTTGCCGTGACGATCTGCTTTTTGAAATCGAACTCGACGCCTGGAAAGCAAAGGACTGAAAGGCTGAAAGACTGAAAAATTAAACCCTCCCCCCCCCCGCTTCTCGTTCCCAATGAACCCCCGCAAACACCGCCCCAAGCTAATTTGGCTCTTACTGATTTCAGCCTTCAGCCTTCAGAGCTTCAGCCTTTCAGCCGCCGCGTCCGTTGCGCCTCACCCGATTGACGACCTCGTCAACCAACGCCTTGCCGCGCGCGCCATCACGCCCTCGCCGCTCTGCACCGACGCCGAGTTTCTCCGCCGTGCCTGCCTCGACCTCATGGGCGCTCTGCCCACCGCCGAGCAGGCGCGACGGTTTCTCGCCAACCCCGCCCCCTCCGCCATCAAACGCGTGCAGCTCATCGACTGGATTTTTGAGCAACCCGCCTTTGCCGATTACTGGGCCATGCGCTGGGGCGACGTCCTTCGCATCAAAAGCGAATTTCCCAGCAACCTCTGGCCCAACGCCGTGCAAGCCTACCACACCTGGCTCCGCGCCGCCCTCGCGGCCAACACGCCCTTTGACCATATCACGCGCGACCTGCTCCTCACATCCGGCAGCAACTTCCGCCAGCCCCCCGTCAATTTTTACCGCGCTCTCCACAAACGCACCCCCGCCGCCATCGCCGAAAGCGTGGCGCTCGTGTTCATGGGCGTTCGCCTCGTCCCCGGCTCGCCGGAGGCCGAGGGTTTTGCCGCCTTCTTCACCGATGTCCGCTACAAGCGCACCGACGAATGGAAGGAGGAAATCGTATACTTTGCCGGCAACTGGCCGGTGTATCGAAATTCCACTACAAAAGAAATTGTCGAACCCCGTCTCCCCTCCCCCCCCCCCCCCGCCGCACCTTCCGCCGCACCGACGCCCGCCTACGACAAGCGTACGCAAAACCCCCGCAAGATCGTCGCCGACTGGCTCACCGCGCCCGACAACCCCTGGTATGCCGCCAACCTCGCCAACCGCACCTGGGCCGCCCTCTTTGGACGCGGCATCACGCAACCCGTTGACGACGTCCGCCCCGACAACCCGCCCGTCGATCCAGCCCTGCTCGCGCTGCTTTCCCGCCATGTAGTGGAAAATAACTACAGCCTCCGTTCGCTCCTTCGCTTCATCGCCACCTCCGACACCTATCAACGTTCCAGCCGTCGCAATGCCACCAACCGCGCCGACCGCGATGCCTGGTCGCACTACATGCCGCGCCGTCTCGACGCCGAATTGCTGGCTGACGCCATCGGCTCGCTCACCGGTTCTTACGAAGCGTTTTCCAGCCGCATCCCCGAGCCCTACGCCTTTTGGCCCGACGATTTTCACGCCGTCCAAAATCCCGATGCCAGCGTGACGACCGGCTTTCTTGAGACATTTGGCCGTCCCGCGCGCGACACTTCCTACGCCTACGAACGCGACCTCAATCCCTCAATGGCGCAGGCCCTTTACCTGCTCAATTCCAAGCCGCTCAACGCCAAGATCGAGAAACGCAACGGTGGCGTTGCCGCTCTCGTCAAGCAACACGCCGCCGATCCCGCCGCTCTCGCCAACGAACTCTACCTCGCGCTTCTCTCCCGTTATCCGACCCCCGCCGAACGCGCCCGCGTCGTCGAGCATTTGGCTCCCCCCCCCCCCCCCCGTCGTCCGCGACATCCACCGCCAAGTCCAAAACACCTCCGATGCTCGTCGCCGCGCAGGATGTCGTCTGGACGCTCATCAACACCAAGGAATTTCTCTACAACCACTGAATACCAAAGCCTTCAGGCTTTCAGTTTTTCCCACCATGCACGCCCACGACCCCCTCTGCCAGCACCACGACCACGACGAAGACGCCGCCTATCGTCGTGCTTTCGACCTCGTCACGCGCCGTGATTTTTTGCGCATCGGCGCTCTCACCATCGGCGGACTTGCCCTCGCGCCCTGGCTCCGCGCCGCGCCCGCGCCCAACGCCCGCGCCAAGGCAGTCATTCAGTTGTTCCTCTTTGGCGGCCCCTCGCACCTCGATACCTTTGACCCCAAACCCCAGGCCCCCGCCGACTACACCGGCCCCTGGCGAAAAGCCATCGGCACCAACATCGACGGCATCCAGATCAACGAACTCCTCCCCCTCAGCGCCAAACACGCCGACAAATACAGCCTCCTGCGCGGCCTCTCCCACAACACCAATGGACACGAGACCGCCACCTACATGATGCAAACCGGCACCCGCCCCGGCGCCGATTTTGTTTACCCATCGATGGGCGCGGTCGTTGCCTGCAAAATGGAGGAGGCCGGCCTGCTCAAAGGCCGCTCGCTCCCCCCCTACATGACTGTTCCCGTCGCCATCGGACGCTTCTCCGAAGCCGGCTTCCTCGGTCCCAAATACCGCACATTTGTCCCCGGCAACCTCAGCGACCCCGCGACTGACGCCGAACGCACCCGCCTCGAAACCCGCGCCGCCCTCCTCGCCGACCTCGACGCCTTCGGTCACACCGAAAAAGACCTCTTCGAAGAAGACGACTACTACCGCGATCAGGCCCGCGAAATGGTTTTGGGCAAATCCCGCGCCGCCTTCGACATCTCGCAAGAACCCGAAGCCGTCCGCGAACTCTACGGCAAAAGCGAATTTGGCCGCGCCTGCCTCCAAGCCCGCCGCCTCGTCGAAAACGGCGTCGCCTACGTCACCGTCAACATGCGCGGTTGGGACACCCACCGCGACCAGGCCGACCGCTACAAGAAACTCATGCCCGACCTCGACCGCGGCTTCTCCGCCCTCCTCACCGACCTCGCCCAGCGCGGCATGCTCGACAGCACCATTGTCACCTGCGGCGGCGAATTTGGACGCACCCCCAAGTTCCTCATGGACCCGCCTTGGAACGGAGGCCGCAACCACTACGGCGCAGCCTTCTCCTGGGCCATTGCCGGAGGCGGCTTCCGCGGCGGCGAAGTGGTGGGCGAGACCGATTTCCGCGGTGAAAAAGTCATCAAGCGTGTCATTTCTCCCGGCGACCTCTCCGCCAGCATTTACCGCCAGCTCGGTATCGATCCTTCGGGTACACTCCCGCACCCGCGTGGCGTCTCCGCCCCCGTCGTCCCGCAAACCACTGCGCCCGCCAACCCCCTCGACGAAATCCTCCCCACCTAACCGCGTCACTCGACTAAAAACGATTTACGTCGACTTAAATCGACTTAAGTCGCCTCCCCCCCCCCCCTCCGAACGATGCCAGCCTCCCCGCCAGCCCCCAACCTATTCGACCCATCAGGCGGCTTCCGCACACTCGATGCCTGGGTGCTCGCCAACATCGCTCAACTGGGCACCCAACACTTCTGCCAAAAATTCCTCACCCGCCAACTTGACCCCACCGGACGCCAATACGACCAGATGACCCAAGCCGCCCGCTCCGGCAAAGCCAACCTCGTCGAAGCCTCCGCCCGCTCCTCCACCTCCAAGGAAACCGAACTAAAACTCACCGACGTAGCCCGAGCCAGCCTTGCCGAACTCCAAAGCGATTACGAAAACTGGCTCCTTCGCCAAAACCAAGTCCCCTGGCATCGCGACTCCCCTGACGCGCGCGAAGTCCTTGCCATCCGACTCGACAAACCCACCTACGGCACCGACTTCGTCCACGACTCCTGTGTGCACCTCCTTGCCCAGAAGAAAAAATTCTCCAAATGGCTGGACACTGAGGACTCCACCATCGCTGCCAATGGCCTCCTGCTCATTCTCACCCGCGCCATTCGAGTCATCATGCGCCAGATGGAAAAGCAGGGAGAAATCTTTGCCACCCGTGGAGGCTTCCGCGAAAAACTCACCGCCATCCGCGTGGACGCCCGCGCCCAACAAGAAGCCGCCCCGAACTGCCCCGAATGCTCTGCCCCCATGAAACGCCGCAAAGCCAAAACCGGCCCCAATGCCGGCAAAGAATTCTGGGGCTGCACCGCCTACCCCCAATGCAAAGGCATCCGCGAAATCCCCCCTCCCGCCAACCCGACTTAAGTCGCCTTAACTCGACTTACATCGATTTACGTCGCCCCCTCTCCCGCCATTCTCGCCATTCCACCCATTTCGCCCATCCCGCCCAACCCACTATGCGATCCTCCCCCCCCCCCCCCCCCCCCCGCAGGCTGCACAACCTTTTACACTCAGCCCTCAGCCTGCTACTCTTCAGCCTCAGCCTTACACTCACTGCGGCCCCCTACATCGAGTACCTCTATCCTGCAGGTTCCCCCACTGCGCAAACCCTCGAAATTTCCCTCGGCGGCAAATCCCTCGACGGCGCCCGCGAAGTCTGGATCAGCGGCGAAGGCGTCACCGGCGAAGTCCTCTCCGTCAAGCAACCCACGCAGGCGCAAATCAACGAAGCCAAAAAGCGCGACGAAGTCGCTTCGCAGACCGCGCGCCTCCGCCTCACCGTTGCGCCCGACGCTGCCCCCGGCACCCGCGACCTCCGCATCATGGCCGACGCCGGACTCTCCAACCGCTTCCGCTTCGAAATCGGACGCCTCCCCGAAGTCTTGGAAAAAGAGCCCAACGACACCCTCGCCACCGCCCAAGCCCTCCCCCCCCCCCCCCTCACCATCAACGGACAAATCACCAACGCCGACCGCGACCACTTCCGCTTTCGCGCCACGGCTGGCGAGCAACTCCTCATCCAAGTCCGCGCCCGCGCCATCAAACCCTACCTCGCCGACGCCGTCCCCGGCTGGTTCCAGGCCCGCATGGCGCTTCACGACGCCGCCACCGGCAAAAAAATCGCCGAAGTGGATGACTTCCGCTTCGACCCCGACCCCGTGCTCCTCTGGACCGTCCCCGCCACCGGCGACTACATCGTCGAGATATGGGACGCCCTCTCGCGCGGACGCGAAGACCTCGTTTACCGACTCACCATTGGCCGCCTCCCCTTCGTCACCGACATTTTCCCCCTCGGTGCCGCGCCCGGCCCCGCCACCCTGACGGCACGTGGTATCAACCTTCCGGGTACAACGGCGGAGTGGCGGCGCGACTTCACCGGCCAGCCCGCCGGCACGCACCTCATCGGCGACGACACCAACCCGCTCGGTCCCACCAACCGCCGTCTGTTCGAGATCGGCACGCTCCCCGAAGTTTTGGAAAAAAAGGAACCCAACAACAACCCCCGCCAGGCCCAGCGCGTCACTCCGCCCGTCGTCATCAACGGCCGCATCGACAAACCCGGCGACACCGATTGCTTCACCTTCACCGCGCAAAAAGGCGAACGTCTCGTCCTTGACGTCATGGCCCGCCGACTCGATTCCCCCCTCGACGCCAAACTCCGCATCGGCCCGCCAAAACCCTTCAACGAAGCCGCCAACGCCGCCGAAGCCGCCGCCCTCGCAGCCGGCAAACCCAAGCCCCGCCGCATCGCCCCCCCCTTCAGCGACGACGTGAAGGACGAACGCTACGGCCTCGTCACCCACCACGCCGATCCGCGCATTGATTTCACCGCTCCCGCCGATGGCGAGTATCACGTTTTCATCGAAGACACCCAGGATCAGGGCGGCCCTGAATACGCCTACCGACTCCGCATCGCCCCCCCCCAGCCCGACTACGAACTCCGCGTCCTGCCCGACAACCTCAGCGTCCCCGCCGGGGGCAACGTCGTCGTGCAACTCCGCGCCTTCCGCATCGACGGCTTCGACGGCCCCATCACCCTGCACCTCGAAGGACTTCCCGCCGGCTTCGCGCTCGACGGCGCCACCATCCCCGCCGGCAAAAACGCCGCCACCCTCACCCTTGCCGTTCCGCCCACCGCCGAGCCCGGCGTTTACAAACCGCGCTTCTCCGCCGAGGCCGATATTCCCGATCCCGCCAACGACGGAAAAACCAAACGCGTCCGTCACGACGTCAACGCCGCCGAGGAGTTGATGCAGGCGTTTTTTTACACACACACCGTGCCCGTGGCGCAGAGCTATCTGGTGGTCGGCCCGCTCGCGCCCTTCCGCGTCGAACTCGCGCGTCCCGCCGACGCCGGACCGCTCGAACTCCCGATCAACACTGAAGTGGAAATCCCGATACGCGTGCTCCGCGAAGGGAAACAAAAGTTCAACACCCCCGTTCGCGTCACTGCCACGCGCGGCGGCAAAGGCGTTGTCCCCACCGCCGCCCCCGTCGCTGCGACGGAGACCGATGGCGTGATAAAAATCCGTTGCACCGACGCCAAACGCGTTGGACAGGAAGGCGTGCTCATCATCGAAGGCACGCAGCGCGGCAAAGGCCAAAAGATCACCGCCACGGCCCCTGCGCTCCCCTTCCGCATCGTTCAGGGAAGTAGCGAGTAGCTGAAGTTACGCAGGAGTCGCAGGATGCCGCCGCTCCTTGGCGCCTAACCTACTCGCTACCCGTTACTCCGACTGGGCACGCGCACGAATTGCATCCCGGCGGCGATGGCGCCGCGAATGCCCGGCTCGGCGTCTTCAAACACGAGGCATTTTTCCGGAGGCACGCCCATGCGGCGGGCGGCTTCGAGAAAGATGTCAGGCGCGGGTTTGCCGCGTCCGGGGGGCACGTCGAGCGGCGTGACAACGATGGAGAACAGGTCGCGCAGACCGGCGGCATCGAGCGCCGGATAGGCGATTTCGGGACCGCCTCCGGTGGCGATGGCGACGGGGTGGGTTTTGGCGACCTTGCGGGCGAATTCGACGACCGGAGCGATGTGTTCGAGCGCGTCGAGTTTATCCAGATAGAGTTTTTCCTTTTGCTTGGCGACAGAGTGCGGGTCGATGGAGAGTCCGTAGTGTTTGCTGAAAATCTCGGCCACGCCGGTGGTGGAAATGCCGCCGAGCGAGTAGAAAAAATCTTCGTTGAGCGAGCCAGGCATGCCTGCGCTGCGCATGGCCTCATTCCAAGCCAGATAGTGGACGGGCATGGAATTAACGAGTGTGCCGTCGAGATCGAAGATGTAGCCGGCGAAGTCGGCGTCGGGAATGTCGAATTGGATGCTCACGCTCGCAGCCCATTGAGCGGCGCGGCGACTGGCAATGGTGATTTCCGTGGCGGCCCCGGCGGGGGTTGGACTTCTGTCGTCATCGCTTGCCGCATTCCCACGGGATCGAGGTCAGTCGTTTCAACGTCGCGCAGCGCGTCATCGGGGACGTGATTGGCGTGAGGTGCGCACGCCGGGTTTCAGAGCGGCGACGCGGTCCCACGGGTTTTGGGCCAGTGCGTCGTAGGCGTGCGCAAAACGCGTCTCGCCGGTTCCTTGGGCGGCCAGACTGAGGAGGAGCGGAGCCAGGGTCGGGTTGTAGGTGTCGATTTGCGGCCAGGTCCAGGTGCGTTCGCCGAGTAGAAACGGCAGCATCCAGTCGATGGCGGCGATCAGACTGCCGGATTCGCGGATGGCATGACGCCACAGATCGATCTCGAAATGGCGGGCGATGCGGGCAAGGAGGGCGAAGCCGATGAGGTTGAAGGTGGAGTAGGAAAACGAGAGGGTGCGGGCCAGTTCGTGAGGCTGGCTGCCGTCGGGAGCGATCTGTCGGGCGATGCGGTCGAGGCTGAATTGTGTGATCTGCCGGCGGGCGACGTCGTCGCATCCGCAGAAGAACGCGTAGCACGCCACTTGCGCGTCATACCAAGTGCCGTGGTTGTTGTGTTCGTTACATTCGTCGCGTCCGTGGTCGCTGGTGAGGAGCCAGTCGAGGTAGGCGGCGAACCAGTCCTTGAGTCCGGCGAGGTGGGCGGGGGTCCAGTCTTCGTTGAAGTCGAGATGGGTGACGGTTTCGAGCAGGAGGCAAAGCGCGTTGGTGTCGATGATGCCGATGCCGCGTCCGTCGCAGATGCCGGGGATGCGCTGGGCGTAGCGCAGGTGGGGATTCATGCGGGTGCCGGGGTCGAGGAACCAGCCGCGGAGGAGGCGTCCGGCGTGATGCGCGTGGTCGCCGGTGCCGTCCACCTTGGAATGCAGGACGAGGGCGGAGAGGGCGGCGCACATCTGTTCCATCGTGGTGCGATCGGAGGCGTGGTATTCCGGGTTCACCTCGCCGTCGCGCCGGATGTAGGGGAGGCCGTCGGGTTGGGCGGGGTCGGGCCACCAGTAAGGCGCCTGGCTGACGTAGTCGTGAAGGTCGCCGCTTGGGGCGGGTTTTGGTTTGTCCACGAGCGTGATGCGTTTCTGGGCGAGCGCGGCATCGGCCTCGGCTTTCAGAATGGCGGCGGATTCGGGGCGGGCCCGGGTCCCGGACTGAAAGGCAAGCCAGATGGAATCGTCGTGGATGAGGGTGCGGGGAGTCGAAACGGAGGTGGCCATGTGTGAGGTGAGGACGAGTGGGGATGGATTCGTGGGAGATGATGGGGGGCGGGTCAACCCACCCTGGCGCGCCGGGCCGCATTGAGGACAGGTAAACCGGCATGAGAAAGAAACTTCGGTGATGGAAATTTTGGGCTTTTGTTTTAGTCGCTGGCAGCTACGTTCGCGCCCCTGTTTGCCCGGAGAGGTGGCAGAGTGGTCGATCGCGCCTGACTCGAAATCAGGTGTTGGTGAAAGCCAACCGGGGGTTCGAATCCCTCCCTCTCCGCCAACAACTTAGGAAAATAAAGCCGGTCCTTTTGGGTCGGTTTTTTTGTTGGTAGTTGACAGAGTTACCCCTTTTCTACCTCTTTTCGCTCATGAACGCCCCCCAATCGGTTGTCGAGCAGCGTAAGCAGCAGATAGATCGCCTGAAGCAGATTATCGAGGACTTCCGATTGGCCGAGGATAAGATCATCGAAACGGGCGGACAGCTATTCTCGGATTTTCTGCGAGATGCCCTTCCGCGTGTGCAGGGTTATGCGTTGGAGACGGGCAATCTGTCCGGCAAGATCACGGTCGAGGTCTCAATTAACCTGTCGCGCGACGACAAAACAATCTCGATGGAGGGGATCATCATCCCGCCCCCGACCAAGTTGTTCAGGAAGGCGAGCGTGAATTATTGAGCCATGATTACCCCGCTATCACAGCTTGGCCTTGATGCCGACGAGGTGCGGCGGATGTGCGCCAGGCTTGGTGTCACTGCCGAGCCTTCTTCCCCAAGGACGGAATGCTATCGAGCCAAGCTGCGAACAGAGATGCTGGATGGTGAAGCACAGCGGCGGCGCATGGCTCAGTTTTCCGTCAATGAGCCGTTTATTGTCGGCATGGCTATGCGCGGGCTCGACGTGAAGGTGATTGCCGCCGGGTGCATGTGCACGGAGGAGACCGTTTACAAGCGGTTGCGCAGATACTCAATCCTCGGACGCAGGAAGCCAGTCGATCGAGAGGGAGCGAAGCAGAAAATTGAGGTCGTTGAAATATACGACTATTAGCCGGAGTGTGATGCGACGCCCGGCGAGCTTGAGCCCGGCAAGTTGTTCCTCGCGGGGATAACGGGTGCCATGCCAGCGTCCGTAGCGACGTCCTTCGCTCTCGGCGTAGATTCCGACGTAGACGGGCGTGTTGCGCTGCCACTGGAGGCGGACTTGGAGAAATTCTTTCACGAGGTCGGGCGAGCCCATGTCTTCGTTAGACAGTTCGAGGATGGCGACGGTGGCGTTGGCGAAGTGGAGGCGGGGAGAAGGAAGGGGGGCGGGTTGCCATTCAGACCAAGGTGTATCCATCACTAGGATACGTCCGTCGATGTCGTGAGCGTAGGCGTTGGCAGTGTCGTCAACGGAGACCTTGGGGAGTCCGGGAATGACAGCGGGGGCGCTGGCGGCGGGTTTCCTCTCTTCTGGCAGTGGTGCGGAGTAGGCGGAGATTTCCCATGTGTCGCGTTCGCGGAGTTCGGACAGGTCCGCCGTGAGAATCGAGCCTTGGCGCGTGATGGCTACGAGGTGGGATCGTGCTCCATTCCGCTGAAGGATGAGGTCGGCGGCATCGGTGAGGCGGATCGGCCCGGTGATCGCGCCGGGGCCGTCGTCGGGTTCGTGGTAGGCGTAGATGGCGCGTGTCCCATTGGCGAGCGGGGCGAGGACGAAGAGGAGTGCGTTGTCGCGGTCGTAGATGAGTTGGTAATCGCCGGCGTCGGCTGGGGCGGATGACATGGCGGCAGACCAGAGGCCCGCGCCGCTGGAGGTGGCGATGGGCAGATCGCGGCTGCGTTTCTGGCCGTAGCCGCCTTGGGTTGCGCCGGACTCCCGGTAGATTTCGTGATCGGCGGCAAAGTAGTAGGCGATAGTGCCCTCGCTGTCGGATGCGCAGTTGGGGGAGAGGGCGGCTGACGGGGCTTGCGTGGGGGTTTGCTGCGTCTTGTTGGCGTCGGCGCCGTCCTCGAAGCCGGAGAGAGTGATAACGCCGGCGTCGGTATGCACGCGGACAGCCGTGATGTCCACTTGCAGGGCCGTGATGCGGGTTGCGCGTGTGTGCGCGATGCTGGTGCAGGATGTTTCGAGCGAATAGATGCCTTCGAGATTCGGATAGAGCGCCGTGGCGCGTTCGGTGGCCCATACCTTGAGCGGATCGGTGGCATTGCCCGCTCCGTAGATCACTTTATCGGCAGTAGTGACCCATTGGATACATGGAGGGAAGTGGACTTTCGCCGGATGGTCGGTATCGGATGAGGGCACGCCGGAGCCGAGGGCGCGTAGCGTGCCGCCAGCGTAACACAGGTTTGGATCGACTCCATTGCCGAGCCAGAGGTTGCCGTTGATCCATGAGCCATACCAGCGCAGGCCGGGCGTGGCGTTGAGTCCGATGTCAGGCGCAGAGACCGAATACCCGCCGCCTCCATTGCCTTGACCGACGAGCCATGCGCCGCGAGATCGGCGAGCGGCGGAGTCCCATGCGAGAAGGACCGTGTGCGCGGTCCCGGTCAGTATGACGAGGTGGGTTTTGCCGACCACACCCCTCCCGGCCAGTGCCTGGTCGATTTTCGGGCGGATGTCAGAGATGGCGGGTGTCCACGAGGGGCCGCCGATGATGGCGCCGGAGGGAGTGAGGATGATGCCCTCGGCCTTGCGCATGGATCCTCGCTGCTGGTCTGAGGTTTCGACGCTGTTGCGGATGCCGAGAAATCGGCGAACGTGAAATGTCTGCATGACGTGCAAGCCAATGCGGACAGGGCAGAGATTGCGACCGGTTGGCTAGTCGATGTAATCCTCGAAGACCTCGACTGATGCTGGATTGATCCTCGGCTTGCGTCCGCGCGGCTGCTGGTAGCGATGGAGGGCTGGCGGCAGGGTCTTAGCAAGGCGCTCGATCACGGGTGAGATGTCGGCGGCACGGCCTTGTCGTCGTGTCTCCGTGTAGAGACGGTTGAGCGTGTCGGGCGTGAGCATGAGGTTGACGCGCTGTTTTTTCAATGGAGATGGTTTGCGACCTGCGCCGGGGCGGCTTCCGCCGTGTCTTGATTTATTTTCCATGTTTTCAAGAGGCGACAATCAGTCCCCAAATGCAAGCTCTCGCTGGGTGTTTTGGTCCAGCTTCGCTTTGATCTGTTCCATCAGTGCGAGCGCGGCGGAGCGCGTCTCCCGGCGATAGGTTTGCAGCACTTCGCGGTCCGCGTCGGTGCAGCAAATCGAGTAGTAGGTTCTGCCGGTGTCGGGATCCGTGCAGGGGCAGATTGTCGCCCCCTTGCACTTCTCAGGATCTTCCCACGGTGGCAGGGATGCCGGCATGGCGGCAAACATGTCGAGTTGGGCGGTCATGGTTATTGGCTGGCTTCCTTCACTGCGCGCTCCACAAGGTCAACCGTGGTGCGGTTGGCGGTCCAGAGCTGGTTGTGGCTGGCGTTTCCCTTGATCTCGTCGCGGGCTGATCCGGGATAGTCGAAGACGCCTTGCACGAGAGTGGCGACCGCGCGCTGGTTTTCAATGTCGAGGCCCACGAGGTCGTCGCAGGCCATGCGGAGCCAGAACAACGCCATCTGGCCCTTCTCGGATTGGTTGAGTTGGCGGACTGCGTGTTCGATGTTGGTTATGTCGGTGCTCATGGCGTGGATGGGTGAAGATGGCTGCCTGATTGAGTGTTGGCCGCGCGCGCGTTGTCGCCGGCCTCTTTGTGCAGTGCCCAGCGGATGGTATCCCATTTCTCGGAATGTGGGTATTCGGTGGGATCGGCGGCTTGGAGGGCATCGAGCAAAACCTCCAACTCGGCCTGCGTGAAGTTGTCGAAGCGGCTCATTGGTTGGCCTCCAGAGTTGGTTGTGTTCGTTTTGATAACAGTTGCGCCAAAACTTCGGCGTCATTCGCAGCGTCAACGGGGTCGCGCGTGAGTGCCCCACGAAGCGCGGTCTTAAGCCAATCCGATGCGGTGAAATCGGTCAGCACGTCTTCTATTGTTTGGTTATGCGGCATTGTAGTGAGCGATGATGGCAGTGGTGATGGCGGCGGCATAATCGTTGATCAGATCGAGGCGTTCCTGTGTGCCATCTGGCGCAGGACAGCCGCAGTTCAGTAGGAATTGGTTGTGGTCCATTAGGTCTCCAAGGGCGGCGAATCCGCGATATTCACCACGAGCAGGGTCGCCAGCATAGGCAATGTGTTCGTCGGTGAGCTCACCGATTGCGCGAGCAGCAAACACATCAGGAGTGGGGAACAACGCCTTGGCTTGGCTGCGCACTGCCTCGTTCGGCGAGAAATCCAGCATGAAGCCGGGAATGCCGCCATCGTAATGCCGAGCGATGCCATGCTCTACTTCGGCATCGGTGAGCCCCTCGATGGCGGGCATATCGCGCCAGACCAGCTCATCCAGCCATTCGCGGGCTTCGGCGAGCAATTCGGGGGAGAGCAGGCGGCTTGTTTCCGCCTCCTCTGTTTTGGGTGTGATTGTTGGGTTCATGGTGTCCATCTTGTTTGAATACGTTATTAAATCAAGAATAAAATAACGTATTTTTTCAAATTAACGGAAACTCACGGAAACTGTCGGAAACTCACGAAAACCCTAACGGAAACCCCCAACGGAAACTCCGTAGTGTTTTAACAAACTACGGAGTGTTTCCGTTGGTGGGTAGGTTTCCGTTTTCGTTAGGGTATGGGGACAATCAAGTTTGAATTAATACCCGCAATTTCAAGAATGGGGGATCGGCCAAATACCACCAGAAAGGGGTGGGAAGATACGGAAGGTGGGGGTGGCAACGGATTGGAGTCCGTCGGGATTGGGGCATTTGCGTGGGGTATGCCTCGCTCCACTCGCCAACCAATCACTCCGCCTCCGGCTGATGCCGGGCACTCGCTGGCTCTCGCACCAGCGTCGCCGGCTGACCGCGAGAGGGCAGTGATTGCGGAGCTTTCCCGGCTTATCACAGAGGATGATGTCGAGATGTGCCTGGCCGAGCTGCGCGACTGCATCAAACACGCGCAGATCACCGTCCGGGCTCCGCGCGCGAAGTGGAAGGAAAAGATCGAGACCACAGGGACGCCCGCGATCGGTCAGACCTCGAAGCGCAAGGGCGGCGAGAACAACTACACGTGGATTCCGGATCGGGCCTCACGGATGGCGGCGATCCGGCTGATGCTAGCATACAAGGCCGGGATGCCGGCCAACCTCCTCGATATCCACCTCACCACTCCCCAAGAGACAGCAAAGCCGATGTCGAAAGAGGAGCAGGTCAAGACGCTCAAGGAGTCCGGCATCGACCTCCAGGATATTTTTGAGACGTGGACAAAGCCGATTTCTCAACAATCTGCAAATGTGGAGGTTGTGGATATTTGAGGGTTTGTAACCTGAGTAAATGTCAGAGGCTATTATTTTAGAATACGATTAGAATCAATGTATTATGCGAAAACAATTTCGACGAAACCTCTTTTCTACCCCTTTCGGAACGAAGAGCGTTTACGGCGATTATACCGCACCAACCCCCGAGTTGAAACCGTATAACGCGCTATAAACGCCTTCAAATCAGCAAAAAGGGGCATTTTTCCACAAATCACATGAGCAATACAGATAACGACATGGAGAGGTGTGCAAGTGTGAAAGGATCCCGATGGGTGACGTGACACAGGACAATATCAAGGCACTGGCACGGGTCGATCCGGAGGTGTGGTTTGTCCTGTTCGCGGTGCTTAAGGACAAGGAGGGCAAAATCCTCCCCAAGCGGAAGCCGAACATCCTGCAAAAGCGGATGTTCGCAGCCTACCGGAAGTGCATGGCGGAGGGGAAACCGTGCAAGATTTTGGGTCTGAAGCCGCGGCAGGTGGGGCTTTCGACCATTGTGGCTGCCATCACCTATCACCACATGATGAATCACGGGGGGCTGTCCGGGGCGCTGATGGCAGACAAGACCGGGACGTCAGACAAGGTGTTTGAGATTTTCCGCACGCTCGCGGAGCATGACAAATTCGAGTGGGGCTATGGGCCGATGCCGAAATTCGGCGAGCCGGGCAATCTGGCGGACGAGATCGTGTTGCCGAGCGGGTCAATGTATCGGAAGGAGACGGCCGGATCAGCGCGTGCCGGCGCGGGCGGAACGATCCAGGTAGCGAATGCGACAGAGGTGGCTCACTTCCCGGTCATCAAGGGGAAAGACCCGGCGCTTGGCTTCTTCAATTCGTGGTATGACGAGGGGCCGATGAGCATCGGCATGCTGGATACCACGCCAAACGGACCAACGGGGATTTTTTATGAGATGTGGCAGAACAAGAAAAATGGCTACATCCGGATTTTCGCAGCGTGGTTCGAGTTCCCCGAGCATGCCAGACCGTTCGCATCGGCGGCGGAGAGGGAAGCGTTTTCTTTGGAGTTGGATGATGAGGAGAAGCAGGAGATTGAACGCTATCACGTCACGCTGGAGCAACTGAACTGGCGGCGGTGGAAGATCGCCGACAAGTGCCAGAACGACCCGAACAAGTTCCGCCAAGAGTATCCGTCGAACGACGTCGAGTGCTTCCTGCTCAATGCGCGGCTGCGGTTCAAGGCGGCGACGGTGCAGAAGTTCGTGGAGTTGTGGGGTGCGATTCGTCCGACGGTTGGGGAGTTGTCGATGCAGAACAATCAGGCAGTGAGCTTCGTGCCGGATGGCGAGGGGACGGTGGAGATCATCGAGGAGCCGCGCGTGGGGTGCCGTTATCTGGTGTCGATGGACACGTGCACCGGACGGGACCAGCAGCAGTCGGGGCCGAAGGCGGACCCTGATTACCACTCGATCGGGGTGCTGCGTGACGGGTATCGGGACGCGAACGGGCGCTGGTGGCCGCCCCGGATTGTGGCGCATCATTGGTCGCGACTGGAATCGGAGTATGCGGCGCTGGTGGCGGCGTGCCTGTCGATCTACTACGGGCGGTGCATCGTGATTCCCGAGGTGAACAACTGCGGCATCTACCACGTGAAGGAGTTGCAGCGGCTGGAAATTCCGGTGTTTGAGCGGACGACCACCAACAAAACGGCGGGCACGGTGGACAGGATGGCAGGGTGGCGGACGGACCCGGCGACGAAGAAGACGATCATCGACAATCTGGCCGGGTTGATCGCGGAGTGGAAACAGGAGAATCCGACATTTGAGTGCCCGTTCATGTGGATATTGGAGCAGCTTGCGGTGTTCGTGCGACACAAGGACGGGACGGTGCGTGCGATGAGCGGGAAGCACGATGACGGAGTGATGATGCTGGCGATTGCATTGTGGAATCGGGCGATGGCGACGCTCTACCGGGAGCGGAAGCGGAAGCCGGTGCGAGTGGAGGATGTGAACCGGCGCGAGGGGTGGAGTTCGTATTGAGACAACCGATGGCGGGTGGAGGCCGCCGGGGGCATCACGGCTGGCATGATTACAAGACGAGACCAAGAAAGAGCCTACAAAAAACGCGAACGTTACGGCTGGGAAACGGATTTCGACGGAGGCAGGTTGCCGGACGGACGAAAGATCACACGGGGCGGACGGATGCTGTCTGCCGAGGATGCCGCCCGGTCGGAGGCGGAGCGCGCACGCACGGGCTACGACCCGGGCGAGGGACGCAGGCTCTACGAGCAGTTGTCGGCGCAGTCGAGGGGGCTGGCCGTGGGCGGAGGGAGCGGGTTGGATGCTGACATGTCGGGGCGTTATCAGACGCCTGTCAGGGATGTGAATGTGGCAAGGGCCAGAGCGGACGGGCAATTCGACTCGATCCGGTCGCGCTACAATGTGACGAATCAGGGGCGGACGTTCATGGACATGGACGGGAATATTCAACCGGCAAAGCCTGTCGTGTCTGCGACGCCGGACGCCGGACCGGGGACGCAGGCCGCGCAGAAGGCAGGTGATGCGGGGGGGGCATCTGCTGAACCGTCATGGGCAGTCGGGCAAGGGTCTGATGGCAAGTGGACCGGATTCAACAAATTTGGCGAGCGCCAGCGTTTCGATTCGCAGGAGGAGGCGCGTGAATTTTCAGGCGGGTTCGGACGGCATGCGAACGGCACGGCGGCTGAGGCGTTTGCCAATCCCGCAAAGGTTGCGCCGACGGCGGCGGCTCCGGCGGCGGTGTCAGCGGCGCCGTCCGTTCCGGGTTTGCCGGCCACGTCGTCGCCGGTGCCGACACCCCGGTCATTTGATGATCCCGGCTTGCCCGGTGCTCAGAAGACATTTGCGGCGTTGCCGGAACTGTTGCCCGGTAGCCGTCCGGCAAGCGCGGCAGCGTTGTTTGATGCCCCGCGTGAGGAGCCTGATTCGCTAATGGCAAACAAGCCGGCGAAGTCTCGCAGGCCTGCGGCTGGCGGCACACGGTTTGACCCGGAACCGATTTACAGGGCCGGGCGCGCGATTGGGAAATGGTTCAGTAGTTTCGGCGGGGATACCGAGGAAATGCGCGCGCGCCAGCGGATGGCGGCGGCAGGTCGGTGATTCGCAACTTCTATTTTTTCACGAATGGACTTCACGACTTTGGATGATCTCGACGGGGAGGATGTTTTTTCGGATGCGTATGCCGACAAGATGGCGCGCCGGAATGTTCGCCGAGCTGCGCAGGCCGTGCGCAAGCAGCGCAATTTCACGACGAAGCAGGAGGAGGGTGTGCGGGCGGATGCCTACAAGGCGCGCGGCCTTGATGTGGACCGGGATATTGCCGGGCGTGTTTTCCCGGCGGACTCGGAGGCGAATCGTGCGGCGGGGGTTCGTGCGCCGAGGGTTGGCACGAGCGGGCAGGTGGACCCGGATGATTTGGCCGGGGTGGATGCGAGCGTGGCGGAGTTGCCGGCGATGCGGATTGAGCCGCCGCAGTTGAAGGTGGCGCGGGCGGAGCGGTCCAAGTTGCGCGAGGTGGTCAAGTTTCACGAGGATTCGCTGAAACAGTGGAAAAAAGGCGAGGGGAAGGACCTGGTGTTTCAGGACGATGGCGAGGGTGGCGAGATCGACACGGGGCCGCTGGCCGGACAGATGGCGCAGTTGGAAAAGGACGCAGGCGAGACGGTTGGTTTTCTTGAGGGTGCGTTTACGTCGGCAGAGCGCGGACAGCCGACTGAAAAAGCGAAGGCGGCGAGGGCGGAGTTGGATGCGCTCGCGCCGAAATACGAAGCGCTGAAGCAGAAGCGCCAGCGAATGCTGGAGGACAAGAAGCGGGCGGAGGAGGTTTACGGCAGGGCAAATCAGTCCTATGGGAAAATTTTGACGGACACCTATGGTGTGTCCGGTGACAACGTGGAGTCTGCGGTGGTTGCCGAAAACGCGGAGCGAGCGGTGCGTGGCGAGGCTCCGATCGACAAGTCCGCGCTGGCAGAAGTGACGACGCTGGCGGATCCTGACGACGGATTGCCGGTGTATTCCGGCCAGCGGATAGGCCCAAATGAGAAGACTACGAAATTGAGGAAAGGGTATCGTCGGGAGGTTGACGGGCAGGCGGACGGGACGGCCATTGTCACAGACTATCCGCTGGAGGCGTTTCGCAAGACTGCGGACGGCAGCGCCGATCTTGTGTCGTCGGCACTGAGCGCGAAGGTGGGGCAGCGTATCGAGAATGGCGAAGGTGTCGGCATCGACGCCGAGGTGATGGAGCTTGATCGCCTGCGCAAATCCGGCGTGAAGTCGGTGGATGGCCGCCCGATTGACGACGTGATCGGGGAGAAGGGCGGCGAGGATGCGGTGAATGACGCGACGTTGTGGAATTCCGTGCGCAGGCTGGAAAAGCGCATTGCCGGGATTGACGTGGAAATGCCGGGCGCCAATGACGCACGCAAAAAATCGTTGGCTGACATGCGGGCGGTGTATTCGCGAACCCTGGCGGAAAAGCGCGGGTTGATGGATCAGCTTGCGGGCAGGGGCGAAGGTTTTTGGGGGACGCTGGCAAGGACCGGAGCGGATGCGCTGAAGTCGTTCGCGAGCGGCGGCAACGCCTTGCTGAAGATGGTCGGCGACATCTACGGGCTGGCGACGGGGGATTTCGATAATGCCGCATCGAGGACGGGCAAGGAGGGCATGGAGTTCTGGCAGGGCAAGAAGTCGGATAGGGCGCGGATGCTTGAGGGGGCCCGGTCGCAAAAGGTGGATTCCGAAGAGGGGTGGCATCGTCAGGCGTGGGCGTATATCAGGGAAACGGCATCGAATCCGGCACTCCTTGCGAATGTGCTGGCGGAACAGGCTCCGAATTTTGTCGGGACCGGCGGTGTTGGCACGGCGGCCCGCGTCGGAGCGGAAAAGCTTTTGTTGAGAAAGGCTGTGACGGATGCGGCAAAGCTGGCGGCGGCGACGCGGGCGGCGAGAATTGGCGTTGGTGCCGCGGTCGGAGCCGAGGTCGCGATGCAGGGCGCGGACGTGGCCGGGGATTTTTACGCGGATTTCATGCAGCGATTGGAGGCGATGCCGGAGGGGCGGGCAAAGCAGATTCCAGAGATCGCCGAGTTAATGGAAGGTGGGGCTTCACTGGATGGCGCGAAGCTGGCGTATGGGTTGGCTGAGGCCCGAAAGACAGCGGTTCTGGCTGGCGGAATATCCGGGCTTACCAAGTTTTTGCCGGGAGCTCAGACGATTGAAAAGACCTTGGTGGGGGGGGGCGCGAAGAAGGAAGCGAAGGAGGTTGCGAAGAAGACGCTGGGCAAGCGCGTGGCAGGGGCCGTGGGCGGCGCCGGCGGCGAAGCGACGTCTGAGGCGGTCGAGGAGGGCGGTGGACAGGTCGCATCAAACCTGATGGCAAAGCCGGTCGATCCTGAGCGTCCGTTGATGAAGGGTGTTGGCGAGGCGGTCGGACAGGCGGTTGTTACTGCTGGGCTGATGGGCGGCGGCGCCGGGTTTTTGAATGGCGGCGGCGAGGGCGGCGCCACGAGGTCGAACGCCCAGCCTGATCCGAAGAACGGCCCGACTACGCTTAACTGGAGTATCGAGAATCCGGATACGGGCGGGGTGGAGACGGTGACTGTTTCCGGTGCGACGGATGCGGAGGCCCGGCAGAAGACGTCGGAGATGTTTCCGATGCTGGCGAAGTATGAGGCGGGGGCGGTGCCGTCGAAGGAAGACCAGATGGCTGCATTTACCCGTGCGCGCGAAGTGAACGGACGAAATGCCGCGCCCGCGGGCGACGAGGATTTTTCACCGGAGGTTGATGATGAGTTGCGGGCGGAGATGGGAGGCGAGCCGGGTGGAGAAAAATTGGCAGGCACGGTGAAGCGTGGCGACATCGTGGCAACCAGGGCGGGCGACTTCCGAGTTTTGGGCAGGCATGAGGAAACGGGCGCGCTAAAGGTCAGGTGGGAAGACGGGCGCGAGGCGACGCTTACTCCCGATACTTTTGGAAAATACTTCGAGGGCGCAACGGTGCGGGAGGCAACATCTCCGACCGCTCCGGCTGCGGAACCGGCGAAGTCGGCGGAGATAGCCGCCTCTGAAACCAAGGCCACGCCTGCGGCGTCGCAATCTTCTGTGCAGGGGCCCGCCGGCGGAGCCGGGAGCGCGCCCAACCCGAGGTCCGGTGCTGAAACCGGCGAGGTTCCTGCGCCAATTTCCACCACGCCGGAGACGGAAGGAGGGACGCCGGACGCTGGACGCCGGACCCAATCCCCGGAAGCGGGCGAAACGCCCGCGCCACAACCTGCGCCGGCGATTCGACGTGGGGAGAACAAGCCGGCGCACTTCGTGAAGACGCTGGTGAAGGCGGTCGGGATGAAAGGATCCGACAGGGCGAGCCGGTTTTTGTTGGATTTCGCGCCGCGCCTGCACCGGGCGAATCCGGAGGCGTTCGAGCAAATGGAGGTTCACACGCTGGACAACGCGCAGTGGACAAAGGCAGAAACCGGGAGCGCCACACCGGACAGCGCGGCAGCCTACAATCCGGAGACGAACACGCTCTACATCAACACGGACCGGGTGAAGACAGGCGAGGATATGGTGAGAGCGGTTGTGCATGAGGGGGGGCATTTTGCGGAGGCATTCGCTCTCGGGAATGAGTTTGCACAGAATCAATGGGAATCGCTGACGGATGCGCAGCGTGAGGCGTCGGCGATGGAGTATAATCCCGGCGATAGGCGCAAGGGCTCCGAGTTGAAGGGCGACATCAGTGCGCGTTCGGAGTGGGTGGCGTTCCAGTTTGCGCGGGTGATTCGCGGAGACACCGATCAGATGAATCCGCAGATGCGGACGAAGTTGCAGCGGTTTTTGACTGCCGTGCGGGATTTGGTTCGCAGGTGGTATTCAAAAAATCAGGACATCACGACGGCGGAGCTTGACCGCAAGATTCTGGAGGTGATGGGGTTTTCGGAGGACGGGAAACGCATAAAATCAAAGAAGGAACCGGCTCAGCAGAGCGCAGTTCCTTCAATCCCCACTGAAGGGGCCGCGGAGTCTCCGGTTGCCCAGGTTGCCGCGAGCGAGGGAGAGTTTGCGCCGGGGCCCGTGGTGCGGGCAATCCTTGAAAACCGGCCCATTGATGAGGATTTTTCGCCAGTTGACCGGATTCGCGAGAATCTGCCCGATGCCGACGAGACGCTTGATCCAGATGCGGTCGGGGGGGCGAATAGTCAGATTGTCACGGATGATCCGGAGGCCGGGAACATGGTTTCGACGGTGCCAACGGAAGAGGGACCGGTGGTTGAGGCGAGGCAAACGGAACTAGCAGCAGAGACAGAAGCGGGCGAAACGCCCGCGCCACAGGTTGCGCCCAAACCGGCGAAGAAGCCGCGTGCGAAGAAGGCGAAAGGGTTGTCTGACGCGGACCGGGCGGAGAATTTTTTCAGGGCGGACCGGGTTATCCCTAGGGCCGGCGGCGGATTCGACAAGGTGGTGGATTTTACTCGCGGCGAGGATGGCAACTGGTCGGTGACGGTGTGGCGGGTGAACAAGGACGGAAGCCCGATCAAGGGGGAGCGGTTGCGCGAGCATTCGACGTTCCCGGATGAGCGGGCATTGCAGGCATGGGAGAAGGAGAATCCGGCGGGGAAGCCCGGTATGCTGGGTTCGCCGGCAGTAGGGCAGACGTTGCGGGAGGCGGATGCCACGATGGTCGAGGACAAGGGGGAAAAGCCTTTGCTCGACACGGCGAACACCAACGCGGAGATCATCAAGCTGGCCGCCATCGAACTCAAGTCGTGGCCGGAGTCGGTCAAGGCCGCCGACGGCAGCGGGATCGACATGAGGGTGGCCGACAAGGGGAGCATGAGTGCCCGGGTGTGGCATCTGATCCGGGAGAGCCAGGGCAACACGCTTCACCGGTTGAAGGCCGGATGGTTGCCGCGCGTTCCGGAAACATTGAAAAATGCCCAGGTGAGACTGGTGGACGAGCGGGACAATACCCGCGTATTCGTGCGCAAATACGAGGGGGGGATTCATCACGCGGTGGTTGTCAGGCCGGACGGAAGCATTGCGGAGCAACGGCCGTTCGAGGGGAGCCTGACGACGCAATTCCCCGTCACGAAGGGGGATTTTCCGCGAAGCCGTCAGCAATACATGCGGGTGGACTGGGTTCACCCCGATATTGAAGACAATGGGCTACGCCGGACCGCACCCAAAGCGACGCCTCCCGACACAACTTCCGGCTCAGGCCGGGAGGAATTCCGCCAAAACCCTGACACGGAGGGCGGGCGGGGTCAAGTCTTGGGTTCGCCGGCCGTAACGCCGCCGGCGGCGGCAGAGATGGAGAAGGAGCCGGGGCCGGGCAGGGAATTCAGCCGATTCCCGGACAGTCTGCGGGATCGCGGGCAGCCGGTGGAGCAGATCGAATACGATGTGCGCCATCAGGAGGACGTGGCGAAGGAGGCCAAGCGGATTATCAAGGATCGAAGTGAGGCCGGAGCGGAGGCGATGGCCTTGGATCGGGGTTCCGGTCTGAATGGCGATGTGCGGGTGGGCATCATCGGAGAACTGATGGGGCGGCGCGCGGCGGAGTTGAAGGATGCCAAGACACCCGCCGATGTGGAGCGGATCACGAGGGAGCTAAACCGGCTGGCAGGCGCGGCGCAGCCGACGCTTGCGACGGAAGCAGGGCAGCAGATTGCGATGTTTGCGCACATGTATCGGGATCAGCGGGTGGCCGCGCCGGCGGAATATGTGAAGGCGGTCCATACGCGGCAGAACAACCGGATGGGGAAGGCGGCAACGGAGGCCGTGGACGGGGCGGCAGACGAGTTGAACAAGGCTTCACGCAAGGCAGTCGGGAAAGCGGCCGAGGAAACGGAAAAGGGGTTGCGGACAGTGAAGGTGAGCAAGGCGATCTGGCAGCAGTATCGCGAGGACGCGGCGCAAAAGATGGTGGACATGGTTGACCGGGTGGCGGACGAAAAATCGCCGAAATCGCCGTTGCAGGAGTTTGCCGGGCGTATCGTGAAGGAGATGCAGGCGAGAATGGAAGGCGTGATGCCGAAGACTCCGGAGGCTCCGGAGGCTCCGGCGGTAGAGTTGCTGCGCGAGGCGATGGCGAACCGGGAAAAATACGGCGAGGTTTTTGAAACGGTGCGCGAGACGTTCGTGAAGGAGTTTGGCGAGGGGTCGCCTGCGGTGCGGGAGATTGACCTGGCGCTGGCGAACATCGGGGCGCGGCCGTATTCGGATGCGTTGCTTGACCGGGCGATCCGCGAGGCGCACCGGACGATGCGGGTAAAGGTGCGCGACTTGGCGAGGCAGCATATGACGCGGGTGGATGTGCACGCGGAAGGGCTGGCGGCTGACTTGGTGAAGCAGGCGGGGTTGACGGGCGCGGACGCGGATCGGGTGGCGGCGGAGTTCACGGAGCGCGTCAAGGGGATGCTCGGCGAGGAGCGCAGGAAGGCGCTGAAGCAGATGAAGGAGCGGATCGACACTCCGAAGGCGCGGAGGGTGTTGAATGTGATCGAGCGTTCCGGGGTTTTGAATAATCTGGGGGCGCTGTCACGCGCTGATATGCGCGATGTGGTGGCGAAGCAGTTGAAATTGCCGGAAGTGACGCCGGGGCAGATGAAGAAGATCGCGGTGATCGCGGACCGGATCGAGACGGCGCCGAACTCAACGGCAAAGGCGCGGGCGCAATTGGATTTGCTGGATGAAATGAGGCTGGTCCGTGGCGTGGGGCGGGTGGATATTGCGATGGCATTCTGGTATGCGAATTTGCTTTCCGGATACACGACCCAACTGGTCAATGCGACGGGCAACGCGATGCTGGGGGCGTTGCAACTGGCTTCGGTGGCAGTGGCCGATCCGAAGCGTGCGGGAGATGCGGTGCGGGGTTATCTTGAGGGGGCCGGGACGGGGTTTGCGGATGCGCGTTCGATCATGGGCCGGGGGTTTGGAAGCAAGGAACTGGTGGCGGCGTCGAACAATGACGTGAGCGGCGGCGAGAATGTGAAGACGGGCGAGGGAAGCAATGTGCTGGAGATTGTGGCGCGCGGTGATGCCGGGGGGCGGGTGTCGCAGGCGGTGGCGAAGCCGTTGCGGTATGTTTACCGGGTGATGCGGGCCATCGACTCGATTTTTTACCATTCGGCACGCGAGGCGCACATGCGGGTGGCGGTGGCGAAGTTGCTGGAGGGGAAGTTTTCGGGGGCGGAGTTGCGGAAGCGTGTCCGGGAATCGCTTGGGACCGCGCCGGACCAGTTGTTGCGGGCCAGGCGGCAGGCGGAGGCGGAGGGATTCTCGGGGCATGATCTTTCGCAGCGGGTGTTTGACTTGATGCAGGAGCATCGGGTGCGCGGGCTTGGCACCGAGACGCTGGCGAGCGCCGTCCATTTTGGTTTGGAATCGACCTACAACCAGAAGCCGGAGGGCTGGGCGGGTGTGCTGGCCGGCGCGGTAAGCGACGCGGCGGAGAGCTTCAAGCCCGGCGGCGTGCCGGTGCTGAAGGCATTTTTGCCTTTCCTGAAGGTGCCGACGAACGTTTTCAACACGGCGCTCAATTTTACGCCGGTGGGGTTGGCCCGGGCCAGATTGGGCGTGGTGACACAGGAGAGGGCTGCGGACGGTTCGCGTGTGCGGAGGGAGTTTAACTCCGAAGAGCGGGCGCGGCTGGCGGTGCAGTCAATCGCGGGGTCGGTGCTGCTTACGTCGCTGGGTTTGCTGGCGTATGGTTCGGGGGATGACGATGAGGAGCCGTGGTTTTCGATCACGGCGAGCGGGCCGTCGGATTACCGGCATCGCCAGCAACTGGAGGGGGCGGGGTGGCGGCGCAACACGATCAAGCTGGGGAAGGTGCGCATCCCTTATCAGGATTCGCCGCTGAATGTGCCGCTGGCGCTGGTCGGCAGTTATTTGGATGCGTTGCGTTACGGGAAGGAGAAGGAGGAGACGGTGGCGGCGCGGGCCATCGGTGCGACGCTTGGGGCTTCGCGGGTGATTTTTGACACGTCGATGCTTTCGGGGATGGGGCAGTTGATGGACATGGTGCAGGGGAAGGCGTCGCCGGATGCGGTGACACGGTTTCTGGCGAGCGTGCCGTCAAATGCGCTGGTGCCGGGCGTGAACTTGATGCGGCAGGTGGACAGGACGATCAATCCGAAGGTTTACGAGACGGACGGGCCACTGGGTGCGACGGGGGCGCAGTTGCCGTTTGTGCGGGCAACGGGGAGCGTCAAAACGGATATTCTGGGCGAGGAGGTGGAGCGGTCGCCGCTGGAGCGGTTTGTCCACATGGAGGAAGGCGATCCACTGCGCGAGGTGCTGAAGGATAAAAAGCTGTTCATCACGGTGCCGTCGAAGAGCACGAAGCTGGGCAACCGGCAGATGACGGATGTGGAATACCGGCACTATGTGCAGATCAGCGGGCGGGGTATCGCACGGCGGTTGAGGCCGCTGGTGCCGGCGTTGAGGCGGTTGCCGGCGGAGTCGGCAGAGAAGCTGGTCACGGCAGTGACACGGGAGGAGCGGGATCGGGCGAAGGCGATGCTCCCGGCATTGATGCGCCAGCCGGGGGTGAGATTTAATCCGTTCGATGCGGATTAGGGACGGTGCTATTCACACGTCATTTCCAACTTGATCGCGAAGACTCCGCTTTTCCTTTTTGTGCTAAGTATCTTGCACTTGTAGGTGAGGCCTTCCACCTCAATGAGGAGCTTAAACGCTTTGATTTTTGCGTCTATTATCGCTTCTTCGCGCGTTTCTTTCCAGTCGCCTTGAACTATCACTGTTTGGGGAGGGCGAGTCGAGTTTTGGGCGTTGGCAAGCGGGGTGCAGATAAACATACCCAAAACGAGAAGGAAGGTTAATTGCCGGAATCTGTTTTTGGTAAGAAAGATCATAATCCCCTTCTGCTTCGTCTAAAACCGATCGCAGACAAGCACAAAATAGCCGTCACCATCCCCAACCGCCCCGGCCACCGCCCCAGCCATTACCGTAACCGTAGCCGTAGCCACCAGCGCCGCCGAGTTCGGTATCGGCGATGTCGAGGATGGTGGTGCGCAGGGCTCCGCGTGGGGCCGAAGGCGTCATGTAGGTGGGTTCGTCGTCGGGGGGAGGGGGGAGTTGCGGGGCGGACTGCGGCATGGCCGCCGCCATCGCAGTCGCGTTTGATCTGGCTTCCTTGCGGGCGGATTTGCGGGTTTCGTAGGCGGCGTGCCTGGCGTCGCGAGTCGCCCGCCAGTCCTCCGAGAGGGTGTCGCGTCGGGTGGATTTCGCCGCCGCCTCGGTGTCGCGTCGGGTGGCCGCGTTGGTCTTGGTTTCTGTGTCTTCGGCCATGTTCTCGTCTCCTTTAGCCGATTTCGCCGGGCGGCTTGGCGTCGTCGCCGAGCGGGAAAATGGGGGTTTGCTTCGGTATCTCGGACGTCACTACCGTGTGCCGCCAGTATTGCTTGCCGTCCTCACCGACGAACGCGGGCTCTGGCTTGCTGCTGAGCGTCCATTTTTTGTTGTCGGGTGCGGGCGGACCGCCCGAGACGATTATGACTGGTCCGGTGCGGTAGCCAAGCGAGTCCCACAAGCCGAACGAGTTGCCCAAACTCCATGTGTTGTGGCCGCGGTATTCAGGATCGAAGGCACTGGTGCGCCCGTCGATGACGGCGATGGGGACGGTGGAAGGTTGGGGGGATGGGCCGCCTCCTGTGATGTCGCCGTTTCCGCCCCAGTGGATGCCGCCATCGCCGGGATCGCCTTCTCCTGCCATCTCGGCATCGGTATAGACGCGGTAGCCTTTCAGGTGAGTGATTTCATGCACCGGCGAGTCGCCGCTTGAGAGATATGAAAGCTGCTGAATGGCCCAATTATCCGGGTTCCAGAGGGGTGCTTCGGGGTTGTCCTCCATGTCCGGTGATTCCGAGTAGCGAATGGAGACGGTCGCCTTCACCATGATCTGCACCGGGGGTGAGGTCATCACGTTGAAGTCGTAGTGTATCGGCATTTTCTGGATGACGAGCCCGCCGCCGGGAAGCGGATCAATGGTGTCGCCCGCCTTCAATCCGAACTGGCGCTTGAAGAAGTAGGGGCGAGCGCGTCCGGGGTAGGTGAATTGCACCATGTCGGTGAATTCTTGCGCCATGCCGTCGGTGGGGTCGCCGCCGTTGGCGGTCTGCATCCAGCGGAGTTGACGCATGGGGTAGCCTTGCACGTTGTCGGTGTCGTCCGATATAAGGATGCCGGGAATGTCGCCGTCCGCCGCATCGGCGATGCCGGAGGCGTTGACCTCATCGCGGCCCCATAGGAAGGTCTCGATGAGGAGTTCGCGGAGGCCGCCGATGCTGGGGAGTTGGCGCGTGCGACGGCGGACGAGGCCGGGCTGCAGGTAGGTGAGGGTCAGGCGGGCGATGGCGTGATTGCTGCCTGCGCGGGAAACGCCTCCGAGGGTGAGCTCGGCGCTTTCGCCGTCGATGGTGCTGTATCCGATGGTGATGTCGTCGGCCTCGGGCAGTGCCGTGCCGCCTTTGGCGACGAGTCGGACAATCATGCGTTCGAGGCCGTTCATCTCCCAGTCGCTGATTGTAGGTCCGACCTGCGTCCATTCGGCGGTAGCTTCCTGAAAGCGAAGCGTCACCGTTTTGTATCCGTAGGCGGAACCTTCGCGGCGGCCCGCGTAAACGAAGCGTTCGGATTCGGCGAGGTGGGGGGAGCCGTCGGGGGCGGTGGCCGCGCCTTCGCCTTCCTCGCCCTCGGTGTCGGTGTCGATAATGGGTTCGCAGGCGTCGCCGACGGCGGGGAAGTCGTCGTTGTCGGGTGTGACAAAATACAGGTAGGTGGCTTCGAGTGTTTTGCGGCCGTCCTCGTCCTCGGTCAGCTCAATCTTGCCGCCGACGATCCAGCGGGTGGACCAAACGACATAGCCATCGGAGTCGGACCAACTCTCGCTGGCCTTGAGTGCGCCGGCCATCGGCATCGGGGTCGGGTTCTGCGGTTGCGCGCCCTCGGCAGGGGCGACGTAGGGGGATAGGTAGCGGGTGTTGTAGGCGCGCAGCCCGCCGGTGACGCCGGTGTCGAGGTCGCGGGAGATGAGCCCTTCGCCACGGGCAAATTGGTAGGTGCGCGTGGGCGCGCCGCCGGGGTCGTCCACGCCCTGATCGACGGCGACGAAGCCCTCGGGCGTGGGCGGGATCATGCAGAAGGCCGTGATGCCGCGCAGGGTGAGCTTGCCGTTGTTGCGCACGTTGTCGCTCGTGCGCAGGATGCCCGGCTGCTTGTAGGTGAGGACGCGGCGGGAGATGGCGACGGACGAGCCTTCGCCGCTGATCCGGAAAAGTTTCAGGTCGGTGCCGCCGTCTGGAGTGGTGCTGGTGCCGACGGTTGGCACGTCGCCGCCGGTGATGTATCCGATGCGCACTTGCACGATCTGGATCGTTTTGAGTCCGTCCGCTGCGGTAGCCGGGATGGCCGGTCCGACCTGCGTCCACTCGGCGGTGGCTTCCTGAAATTCGCGGGTAATGGTGCGCACGGCTGCGCCGCCGCCGCGTTGCTCGCCAGTGTTGACGTAGTGCACGCCTTCCACGGTGATGAGGTGCGTGCCGGCGACAGGCTCGTTGTAGGTGACAGTTGCTTTCTGGATGAACGTCCGCCTGCGGCGATGGCGGTTGTCCTCATCCTGCCAGACGTCGTCGCCTCTGCCGGTCTCGTTCGCGCCGTCGATCAGGGGCTCCACGGCATCGCTGGCGATGGCGTAGCGGCGGGTGATGCGGCGGAGTGTGCCGTCGTTGTCGCAGGTTTCGCTCGACATGACGGCATCGGTTCGTCCCGGAGGGGTGGTTATGCCACGAACGCCTTCTGTGCGCGGTCCCGTGGAAAATTGGATGAACTGCGCCTCAAGGTAATCGCGTCCGTCCTCGCCGATGATTTCGCGGAGTTTGCCGACTTGGGTTTCGTCGGTGGGGTGGATCTCTTCGTAAACGCGGGCGAGGTCGTGTTCAACGCCTTGATCCGGGGCGAAATCGAGTTGGGGTTGCTCGATGAGGAGGCATTGCGTGTATTTGACGTCGGGCGTTCCCCAGGGGAGGAAGACGGTGTCAAGGCTGGCTGGATCGGCAGCGTCGCCGCGAACTTCGTAGAGCCGGATGATGCGGAGGCGTCTGTCGGGGAGTTTGACGAGGCGGGGGCGGCCTTTGGGACGGAGCAGCGACATGGTTAGCGGAGGCCGGGGCGGGCGATGCCGGAGAATCGTTTCTGCGGCCTGGCGCTCGCCGAGATGATTTCGCGGGCTTTGTTGGCTTCACGGATGAGGCCTTGTTGATTTTGCCCGGTGTATTTTTTGTAGGTTACGCCCCATTTTTCGCGGGCAATGGGGAGAAGGATTTGGTCGATGAGGTCGCCGAGGATGCGGGGACGGTCAGTGTCGTTGACGAGTTTTTTGGGGAAGACTTGGGCCCGGGCGGTGACGATGGTGGTTTGCGCAGGGAGGGGGAGGATGATGAGGCGGCGAAGGGCCGGTGCGCCTTCGAGGAGGGCGTCGGTTTCGACACGGTAAAAGAGCGGGGTGCCGGAGGGGTAGGCGTTGCCGCCGAAGTCGGCGCGGATGTGGTTGGCCGTGCCCGGATACGGATGGAAGTCGCCGCGCTGGATGGAGCGGTAGTAGATTTCCGTCTCGCGGTCTGTCATGGGCGAGAGCGGGCCCCAGCCGAAGACTTCAGGAGCGCCGAGTATTTCGGACACGTCGGGGGGGAGGGGAAAGGCGTTGTGATGGAGGGTGGCGGTGTGCGTGCCGGTGGCCTCCATCGCTGGCTGCAAGAGGTGGTGGACGTTGGCGGTGTCTTTGCCGGCGTAGGTGTAGAAGTGCTGGCCGATGGCAATGATGCTGCCGGTGCAGTCGGCGGTAAAGTCATGGCCGGTGACGACGGTCTCGCCCTCGGAAAGCTGGATCGTGATGGTTTGCGGCTGGCGAAACCGGCATGGCACCGAGCGCCGCGCCCATTCCGGAGCGCGTCCGTCAACGGGGCGGTAGATTTCGAGCAGGGCTTCGTTGATGACCTGTTTGCACAGGTCGAGGTCTTCGTCCAAGTCGGCGGCGGTGGCGCGGCCAGCGAGGACGGCAAGCTGTGTCTGGAGGTCAAGGAAGTCGCCAGCGGACATGGGAGGAGGATGCGCCCCATGTGGCTTATGGGGCGGATGGGTTTAGATGTCGGCGATTTCGGTGGGCGGATCGGCGGGGGCGGGCGGCACGGTGGCGCGACGTCCTCGTTTTGGCGGGGGTGGCGCTTCGTCCGGCGGCGGGGGCGGCGCGGCTTCGGGCGGGCGGGACGCCCGCGCCACTTCATCCCTGGCATTCTGGAGGTCGGTTTCGAGCGAGGTGATGCGGGCATTGGCAGCTTCCAGGGTCGCGGTCGCCTCGCTCAGGCTGGCGGTAGCGACTTCGAGTTTTCCCGACAGTTCTGCGATCTCGGCCAGTTTTTCGGCGAGAATATCCGGTGCAATGTCGTGGATGTCCGCAATCAGGAGGACGGGAATGAAGGTCCACGGGCAGAGTTGCCGCGGGACGGTAAAAATGGTGCGGATTTCCTCGGGGGACTTGGGTTGGTAGGCGTAAGCCTTGAGGGACTTGTCCCAAAGGAAGAGGTATTGGCGTCCGTTGTGTTCGTGGGTGAGGCAGGGATCGTTCTGAGGCTGGTCGGCAACGATGATTTTTATCGGAAGCGGCTTTTTTGTAGTGCTCATGTGGATACTGTTGTTGATTAAAACGCGCCCCGGTTCGAGCATGTCGGACCGGGGCGCGCGTTATGATGCCACGCCGGGGTCACCCGGTGTGGGGTTCAGGGTCGATACCGATGTTAGCCAGGGAGATTGCGGCCTCGATGACGATGAAGTTTTTGGCGCGCCCGATGGTGTCGAGCGGTGTGCCGTAGCCACGGACGCCTTCGACGCCGACGGCGGTGAGGTGGGCGTTGCCCTCGGCGTCCTCGAAGTCGTCCTTGTGGAAGATCGGCTTGGCGTCGATGGTGCCGCGGGCATGGAAGACGGAGGATCCGCCCATGTCCTCTGCCCATCCGAGGAGGACACCGTTGGCCGTGCAGGGGACGATGACGGAGCCGGACGGGTGAACATTGCTGAAACGCCCGGCGGCCTGGGCGATGACATTGCCGTTGAAGTTGGCGGCAGTGCCACGCGTGACACCGGTGATCTGCTTGCCGGAGGCATCCATGCCGGCGGCGGTGTAGCTGAAGATCTCGTATTTCCCGTCGGTGGTGAGATTGAAGATCATCGCGTAGTGGGTGCCTAAATCCGCGGGCGGGACATCGGCGTCGGTATACTTCCAAGGGAAGCCGGGGAAGTAGGCGAAGTAGTCGCCATTGCCCGCTGCATAGGCTTCGCCGCCGCCCGTGATGGCGGTGGGCGTGCCGTCGGGGATGGCCGTGCCGACAAACGCCATCGGCTGGAGAGGGGAGCCCTGGCGCCCGTCCGAGTCGTCGGTGGCGATGTTGTGCGGGTAGATGATCTGGCCGTCCCACATCTGGTAGGTGCCGGTCCAGAGCGGATTGAGGCCGCTGCGCACCTCGGCGTTCTGGAGCGAGGAGAGATAGGTCGAGTTGGAGCGGAGCGGGCGAAGGAATGAATCGGGCGCGAAGAAGAGGTATTTGGGCGACTTGCCGCCAAGGTTGCCCCTGGATTCGCCGATCTGGTTGGCCCCATTGGTGATGAGACGCCCCTTGCTGTTTTCGAGGGCGGTGGTGGAGACGGTGTCCGTGGAGAGCAGCGCGCCGCGGCTGGCGCGGCGATTGACGCGGAAGAGGTTGACACCGGGGGAGATGAGGAGGGCGCGGTTGCGCATGAAGATTTGCACGTCGTCGTCGTGCTTGAGGCGCCACCAGTCTTTCATGATGTCGGAGCTCAACTGCATGGGCGTCTTTTTGCGGAGGCGCACGAGGCCGAGGAGTTGGGTGAAGGCGACGGCGTGGCGCATGAGATCGATGCGAATGCCGTAGGTGCCGAAGTGGAGTTTTTCGGTTTTGTCCTTGAGGAGGGTTTCACCGAGGACGCCCTGTCCTTTGACGTTGGCGATGGTGGTGAAGGTGACTTCCTCAGCCATGCCTTTTTCAAGTTCACGCTTGGTGACGACCGGCTGGTTGGAGCCGTCGCCGCCGGTGAAGTGAGAGAAGATGGATTCTTGCTGGGTGGAACGGACGACTTTTTCCGACCAGATAATGGCGCGCATTTTCGGGTCGGTGGCGACGAGTTGAGAATACTGTGTCGCGTTGGGAAGATCAGAGTTGGCGAGATTAGCCATGTTAGTAGTGGTTTTTTGCTACGTGGTAGCGGTGTGTGTTTTTGCCTCGCGTGGCGTCAGAGCAGGCGGTCCAGGTCTTCGAGTGACATTTTGGATACGTCGGCCATGAGAGATTCGCGCGTGGGCGTGAAGGTGGCTGTCCCGCCGGGCGCGCCGGGCGTCAAAACCTCGGCACTGGTCACACGCGGCGCGGCGGGGGCGGCTGCGGGAGTGGGTTGTGCTGCGGGCGGTGTGGAGGCTGCGGGCGCGGGTGCGCCGAGCTTCTTGCCCGAGACCTCGGCAAATTCGCGGGCCATGATCAGGGGCCAGCGTGGAGAGGCAAAGATGCCTTCGTAATCGGCGTCGCCTTGCTTGAGCGCGATGTAGCGGTCGAACTCCTTGCGTTCCTCGCTGGTTTTGTCGGCGAGGGCGGGATAGAGTTTGAGGGCTTCGTCGCGGGCGGCGATTTGCTTTTGCCGGTAGGCGGATTGTTCCGCGGAGTGTTGTTGTTCGAGTGCCGATTGTTCGGCTTCGCGTTTGGAGCGGGCGATGTCGCGCAACTCGGACTCTTTGGTCACGAGCTTGCGGGTGAGGTCAGCGACGGCCTTGGTGTCGGCGTCGTCGGAGGCCTTGGTGAGATCGGCTTCGAGCCGTGTGATTTCGTCCTGAGCGGCCTTGGTCTGCGCGTCAAAATCGGGCGCGGACGGTGCATCCGGCGTCGCGGGTTTGGCGGCGGGCGCAGCGGTTGCGGCGGGCGGCGCGGACTGAACCGGCGCGGCTGAGCCGTAAACGGCGGCATAGGCTTCCTCGGGCGACTTCGTTCGCAGTTGTTTCAGGAACTCGGCTTCCTTGAAGTCGCGTGCGCGATGTCTGAATTTCCCCAACTGTTCGGCATTCGGGCCATCGTCTTCGCTGCCGGGCGCGGGAGCCGCGGGCGCGGGAGGTGGGGTGTCTGCGGGTTTCGCCGGCGCGGGAGCATCAGCCGGTTTGGCGGCGGGGGCGGGCGCGGGCGGTGCAGAAGGGGTTGCGGCGGGCGGCGGCGCGGACTGAACCGGCGCGGCAGCGGGGGCAGCAGGTGATGGCGAACCGAGCAGAGTGTCGAGATCGCCGCCGGACATAGTGCCGAGGGAGTTCATTAGATCTGCTGCGGTAGCCGTTGCCGGGACAGGATCCGCGGCTGGAGGTGTGGTTGTATCGCTCACATGCGGCTTTTCCTTCGTGAGCGGAACAAATCCAATCGGTTGACTCGCCCGGCCTGCTGTTTTTTCGGAGACCCCGTTTTTGGCAGTCAACCGATTGTCTGAAGGGAGGGCCGGTGGGTGAAGTTCTGGCGCGCGCCAGATGCGAAAAACCAATTTTCAACTTAACGAGGATCAAGAACGCCAGCTTGTCGAGTGGTGCATGGGGGAGGTGCGCGCACTGCGTTCCACCAATGACGAGCGAATCAAGGCGGATAGCGAATCCTGGCTCGCCTACGAGAACGACGCCAAAGCGCGCGCCGTGAAGGGGAGCATTTTCTCCAAGAGCAACACCCATCTGCCGCTTACCGGCATGATTGTGGATTATTTCCTCAATCTGGCCGAAGACGAACTTGCCGACCAGCCGCCGTTCTTCGCATTCAAGCCCGTTGGCAAGGGCGACAACATCACCGCCGATGCCTACAACCACTACTATAATTGGAAGGTGGATACGAAGGGCGGCGCGTCGCAGGTTCTGCGCGACGGTCTGACCTCCGCCCTCGTCCAGCGCGCCCTCATTCTCAAGGCCACGCACCATGTTGACAAGCGTGTGTGGGTTGACCGGGACCGGCGCGTTCTTATCGACCTTGCCACCGGCAAGCCCGTGCTTTTGCCCGATGGCAACCCTGTCATCGAGGGTGAGCACCGCTGGGTGGAGATGCCTGATCCGGTGGCGGAGGAGGCTGCGCAAATCGCCATGTCGGGAGGCGGGGCACCCGCCGAGCCTTTGCCGACACGCACGCATCTGGAGGCGGACCCCACTGTGATTTGGGATGAGACGCGCATGGGATGGCAACTGCCGACGGGCGGGCTTAAACGTTCTGAAATCCTCTACTCCGGCTCCCGCTCCGAAATCGTCCCGAGCGACCGTTTTCTTTGCCCCGTCAATGTCGCATCGCCCGATGATGCCAAGTTGGTCGCCGAGCTCTACGACAAGGACATCGCATGGATTGAAGACATGTGGATCGAACGCCCTTGGGCGATATGGGAAGAGGTGAAGGGTGAGTTTACCCAGTCCGGCGCCGATGAGAAGACCGAGGGTGAATCCAAGGCGAAAGAGGATGCCACGCACGACGACAAGGAATCCCTGCGCAAGATCATCGAGTGCTGGGGGCGGCGCGATGTGCTGGGGCTGGAGGGGCCGCAGGAGTTCGTCATTTTTATCGACGAGGATTCGGAGCGCGCGGTTTTTTACGAGTTCACAGCCAAGGTTTGCCCGGACTTCAAGCGACCCTTCACTACCATCGCCGTCGGCAGGACGCGCAGACGCTGGTGGGGCAAGTCCATCCCGGAAAAGGTCGCGCAGTATCAGGAGAAGATTGACGAGAATTTCAACGGCGAGGCCTACCGAAACCTGATGAACGCCAACCCTCTCAAGGGGGTGAATCCGGACGCCACAGTCGAGGAGGAGGAGGATTTGGTTTTCGACCCGGAGAAGGTGTATCACCTCAAGCTTAACAAGAAGATGGAGGATTTCGTATCCTTCGCCAAACTCCCCGACGCGGATTTCAAAACGCGCGACATCGCCCAGTTTGTATTTTGGTTTGTGCAGCGGTGGCTCCACATCTCCGACGTGGGGACGGGAGACTACGAGGCGTTGCCCGAAAATAACACGGCAACCGGTATCGAGATCAACCGGGAGGCGTCGCAAAGCACGTCGCGGCGGTGGAACCGGCGCATCAACGAGGGATATTGCGAGCACCTGCTGAAGTCGGTGCAGATCACGATGGCGACGATGCCGGAAAATGCGAGGGAGACCTACCGTTTCACCGATGGCAATGACATCATCACGGGCACCGTCACAGCGGATCAGATACGCAACGTGGAGATGGACGTGCGGCTGGTGCTGGCACGGCGTTACAACGCCCAGGAGTTGGAAAAGTCGGAGAGGGTGGAGGCCATCGTCGATAAGTATTTCCTCACCCCCGATCCGCTACTTCGCATGGTGAAACGCCCCGTTTATATCGAAATGCTGGAGCGTCTTGGCGAGCGCAACGGAGACCGCTTGTTACCCATTATCAACATCGCGCCGCCCCCCGCTCCTGATGACGGCACAGGGCAAGGAGGTCAGCCGTGAGCAATGATCCGGAAAGGGACTTGGTAGCGATTTGCGACCTGGTGAAGCATCCGGGCTGGGTATTGGTGTGCGAGCGTTTCGACAAGGGTTTGAATGAAATGCGGGATTTGGCGATGGGCCCCGACACCGAGGATGTCCTTGCCACGCGGATACGGCACGCGCACGCGGCGGCCAAAGTTCTGCATCCGGTGGAACTGGCCGGGACGTTGGAAAAAAAACTTAGGCGTGAAGCAACGCACGCCGCAGATGCGGACAAAGCAAAGGAGAAATAAATCATGCCATGGAATCCAAAGAATGCACTGACAGGGGATGCGATATTGCTTAGCCACGAGCAGGTTTTGCAGGGCGCCATCAACAAGGACCAGAATGCGCTGCGCGTGGAGATGGTGAAAGGCGGCTCTGCGTCAGCGGAGAAATCCGGGCGCATCGCCATTCCCGACGGGGTGATGGCCTTGGCCGTGGCGTTTCCGAATCCTTTCGCAGCCGGCGTGCTGCCTGTTGTGTCACTGACATTGGAGACGCCGGTGGGGGGGGCGAACATCATCGGACACATCGAGGCACTCACCAACGTGGGCTTCAACGTCCTGCTCACCGGCGGGGGAGGAGAGGGGTATTTTGTTCACTACCGCGCCACCGTCTAACCATGAGACGTATCGCATTTTTCATTATCGCACTCGTCCCGGTTCTGGCCTGCGCAGCCCCGACGCCGCTCCCTGATGCCGTCCTCAAGGGCCACGCCACCGTGCCGAGCGGCAGCACGCTCACCATTGCGAGCGGAGGGGCGCTGACGGTGGCGAGCGGGACGACGATCACCGGCGTCGCCACCTCCGCCTCACTCGACGGCAAGGTGGACAAGGTGACGAGCGCGAGCATTGTTTATGGGACCGATTCGAGCGGGAACCAAATCGCTCGAAACATAACAGCCACGATCGATTCACTTAACATAGGGAATCTGATTACAGTTGGGAGCGGCGGACACATCTGGTCGTCAAACGAACCGACCAGTGGCGCTCATCTTACAAGAAAATCCTACGTGGATGCCCGCACGCCGCAGCCTGCTTACCTCGTGTTCGTGATTCCGATTGGTCCCGGATTCTACGATTTCGAGTTGAAGGCAACGCTCTCCAATTTCGGCGAACACGCGCCCTTCACCGACTTGGTTTTCTATTACCACTCACCCGATCCGGCGCGCACATCGGTAACGTCGCAGGTGGGTGCGGTTCCCTCCGTCTGGTTTACCGACACGGGGAACTCCGACAAACGGCGCTGGCGCAAGCAGCCTGCCAATCAGTCGATCTGGCAAACGCGCATCGGCGTTGTGCCTGCCGTGATCGTTTACGTGCCGATTGACGCCACGATCAGGCCGGGCAACGCGCCTCTCATCTGGTCCTACCAGCGCATCACGGCCACCGACTACGAACAGGTCTGGTATCCGATTTTCCCTGCCACTTCTCCGGTTCTTGCGACCCCGTAATCACCTTCCGGCTTTCGCCGGTATCTGAACAAACAATACATAAAACACCATGAAGAAATATATCCTCATCATCTCGGCTCTCGTCTTTGGCGCGAGCCTCGTCAACGCCGCCACCCCGGTTGAAACGGGTCTGGCCCGCTACACCAGCTACAACGATCTCTATGCCGCCGGTAACGCGAAAATTTCCCTCGCCAAAGTTGCCGGTGACAAGGACGCCATCCGCACGGCACAAGCCGAGCACAAGACCGCAATCGCCAACTGGCGCGCCGCCAACGCCGCCACTCTCGAATCCCTCATCCCCGACGTTGACTCCATTGCGGATTCCAATCCGGGCGTTGCGACTTGGATCATCAAGGCTGTTCTCACGGCTCGCAATACCGATGAGGCCGGCGTCACCGCCAAGGTCTTTGCGCAGAATGCCGCCGACATTGATCTCGCTCGAAAGCTGCTCACCATTGCCAAGGGCGGCCAAGGATATTTCTATGTCCAATACTACGCCACCGCCGCCGAACTCCGCGCCCTCGAAGCCGGTAACTCGGGTGTCTATGGTGCGGCTCTCCGCCGTGCTCGTGACCTCGGCATCACTGCCGATTTCGCCCCGCAATGGAATGCTCTGCACCTCGGCACCGGGCTCACTGCCAACACCTACGTCAGTTGGTTCAACTCGCACGTAAAGCAACTGGCGCGCACGAACAAAGACGCCGCGCTGAAGGTGTTGGGTGACGAGCAGACCGCCGTTTCGCTCCTGCCCGCGCAGACCACCGCCACCAACAAACGAATCGAGGAACTGCGCAAGCAGATCGCCCTCCTCAAAGAGGTCAAATAACCATGCGCACCAACCCGCTTGTCCACATCGTAGGATTCTGCCTGCTCTGCATCACGGCGGCGGGTGTTGCGCTCGCCGTCCTCCCACCGGCTGGCGTAGATAATGACGCCGACCTTGACGCCATTTTTGGGACCGATGTCGAGCTTTCCACACCTGTCGAACTCCCGCCGGATGTGGACGCCATTCCTGAATGGAAGCCGGTTGAGCCGCTGGTTTTGCCGCCAGCGGTGCCGCCGATTGACCTGCGCAAACTGCCGTCATTGGAGCTTCGCAAGTTCGCCGCGAGTCTCACGCCGGTAGAACTGCAAGCTCTCGGCACGGCCATTGCGCAGGCCGCTTACGGCGAAGTGCTCACGGCGCAGGGGCTGGTTGTTCTCACACCGCCCTTGCGCGGCACGCCGCTGGAATCGCTGGCATCGTGGCTGCGCATCATGCAGGCGGCCGGGCTGACCGAGTTGCCTGTGTGGGCCAGCGGCACGCCAGCATGGGTCATGTGGCGCAAGCTCTCGGCCTCACCTCTCACCACGGAGGCCCAATGGGTCTCCTTTTACAAACGCCTCAAGGCGTAGCGGTCCGCTTGTGGACCGCAAAAACCGTAGCGGTCCGAAAATCGCAAAATCCAGACCACAAACATAACACCATGATCGCCGCACTCACATTCACCCTCACCTTCGGCTGGTGGCTCATCCCCGCCGCACTCACGCTGGCCGTCTTCTCCCTGTGGGCGTTTACCGGATACAGGGATTACCAGCAGTCTGGCTGGTTTGTCGGTATATGGGCCGTGTTTACCGGCATGGCCGTCATTGCCGCATCCGCCATCATATGGGCCGTCTATTTCGGCATTCTCCTGCTGCTTCGCTAATCACTCACCGCCGCCTAGCGGCATAACGTAACCAAAAACAAAATACAAAAATCATGAGCCCTGAACTCATTGAAAAACTCGCCACCTATGCTGGCTACTACGGCGCGGCCTGCGTCGCGTTCAACGCGCTTGCCACCGCCATTTCCGCGTTCGTGAAACAGTCGCCCTCCACCTCGGATGATGCGGCTATCGACCGCGTGTATTCATCGAAGGCTTACAAGGCCGTCGCGTGGATTTTCTCTTGGGGCGATTACGTCGCCGAACTGATCGCCAAATACAAAGCCAAATAATTACCTCACGCGGGGACGCGGAGACACGGCGGGATCATTCCCCTTCGCGCTCCCCGCGCCCTGCGTGAGTCCAAATTTCACCCTAACAAATCCAAAATCATGAGCGACGAAACCGAACTGAGACAACTTGAACAATTCCCGCGCAAGGAACTCGAAAACTACTGCGCCTCCCTGCGCGAAAACGCTCTGCGCCTCGGCGAACTCGTCAACGAGCTCCAGACCGAGAACGGCCACTTGCGGGCGGAGGTGAAAGACCTCTCCGAAAAGGTTGAGCGTTACCGTCAGGAAGTGGGCAGGCTTAACAGTCTGCGTGCACCGGAAATGACGAAGAACGCCTGACCTCCATGACCTTCATTCCCGTACTCCTCGAACTCGCGCTGAATGGGGTGAAGGCATTTCTCATCACGCTCGAAATCAAAAAGCTAAACGCGGCGTATGACCTTTCCCGCCGTATCCAGAAAGACAATTACGACGATGAAAACGAAATCCTTCGCCTTCGCGCTTGCCATGATACTGGCAGCCAGCTTGCCGCTGATCGGCTGCAAAAGCGTCTCACTAGCGGACAAGGCTGGTTTAACCATTTATCAGCCTCGGGCCTTATTTCTCCAAGCGGGACAGCCGATCCAGACCAAGGAGGGGATTTACACTCCCCAAGTTGACGAAATCTGGCACTCCGCCGCCGCCTACCAGTCGCTTGAAACGCAACTGATCGACCTCGCCGCCGCACGCGCCCAACGCCGCAACACCTCTCCTGCCAAATGAGCGACATCACAGACAAAACACCGGTCAAGTTGCCAGTCGGAGTCTGGCTCGCCCTCTTGGTGACCGTGGGCGGGGCACTCTCCTCGTTCGCCGTCGCGCAATACCAGATCGCCGAGCACTCGCGGCGTATCAGCGCCCTCGAAGAGCAGGGGCAAAACTCCCGAGAACTGCTGCTTCGTATCGACGAACGCACTACCGAAATCAAGCGCCAGTTGGACCGCATGACAGCCCGCAATCCCTAATGAAACTCTATTTCGACACCGACGCCGGAACGATAGTCCCGATACCCGGGAGCATGGCCGCGCTCAACATGATCAAGGTCAAGCGGGCGGACGAGTTCGATGTCGAGCTGCGGATTTACGCCAACGGCGTGCAGTATGTCCCCGACGCGGACACGGCGTGGATTTGCTGCAAAAACACGGGGGAGTATCCGGCAACTTTCCCGTATCTGGCGGTCAATGACGGGTTGGTCAAAACGCTCATGAATCCGCTGCCGGAGGACGCGACGCAGCAGGAGATTGATAAGTGGGTGCCGGATTACGCGTGGTGCGGGCGTTTTAACCTGAACACGAACAAGCTCAATGGCCTGTTTGACTTGGATGGCGAGGGCGAGGGAGAGGTGGAGAAGGAATCTGTTTCCGTGCTGGGGGAGGTGGGCTTCAAGAAGGGGTCGAGGGAAACGTCCTCGCTGGTCTTCACCTTCAAGATTCACAACGACCTCTACAAGGGTGACACGAGTTTGCCGGAGGATGCGGAGTCGGGGGCGGCTTCGCAGGCGGCGGAGCGGGCGGAAGAGGCGGCAGATCGCGCGGAGGATGCCGCAGACCGGGCGGAAAATGCCATCTACACAGCCAACCCGGTGCCAGCGAACGCGCCGGACGGAGCGGTGCGATTCAAGATCGATGGCAACGGCATCTTTTTCCAGTTGAAGAGCGAGACGACGGGGGCGTTTCACTCGGTGTGGGTGAAGGGAGCTACGGGCGCGGAAGCTCTCGCGCTCGGTCCGGAGGATCACGATCCGAACCAGGCGACAGGGTTTGCGCCCGCTACGCCGCCGAATGGCAACTACCTGTTCCGACCCAATGCGGGCGGATTCTACATGCTCCATCTCAAGCACGAGACGGCGGGGACGTTCCATCCGGTTTTCGTCTCCGGCGAGCCGGGGAGCGAACAGATCAAGGCAGGACCGGCAATCTGATTTTGGATACACCATGAAAAACATACTTCACTTCTTTTGCTTTCTGGTTCTTTGGACGCCGGACTTTGGACTTTGGACGCCGCCGTCGGTCATGGCGCAGACGTTTCCGCAGGCGCAGGGGACAACGGTCATGATCAACCCGGACGGGACGCTGCGCGCGCCCGCCAATTTCTGGACGGCGAACGAGGCCGCCATCCTCGCTCTGATCCCGCCGCCCGGGAGCCTGGATATTCCGTTCGCGACCGAGGCGCAGGCCATCGCAGGCACGAGTAACAGTCTCGTCGTGAATCCTCGCGCCATGAAGGCGGCATTCGAGGCGTGGGTGTCAACGGGCGGCGGCACTGGCGGCGGATTGCAGGCCGAGTGGCTGGCGTTCAATCTCGATAAGGTCGAGGGGTTGTGGCTGGATTACGAACTAAAGGGGAGCCCCACCAACTACGGCATAGCGGGGCAACCGGTGCTTCCGCTGTATTACCATTCCAGCGATCCGGGGCGCGAAATCATCACGAGCCAGACGGGGCCGAAGCCGTTGAGTTATTTTATGGATACCGGTGGCAGCGATTCGCGCCGGATGGTCAAGCAGGATGACGAGCGTTCAATTTGGGCGATGGCGAAGGGCTACGTCGGCGGGGTGAGCGCCTACCTGAAGGTGTCGGATTTGCAGGCGCTTTCGCCGGGGGCAAATCCGGCGAATTGGGTGTGGTCTTACTGCCGGATGTCAGCGACGGACTACGAGCGCGACAGTTCGGGGCGCGTGATCTGGAGGCCGATTGTGCCGGTGCCGGTGTCGGCGGCGCTCATCGCGGCGCAGACAGGGACGGGCGGCAACTTGGTGGCTGAATACGCCACGGGCGGTGGCGTTGACCCGCCGGTGGACCCGGAAGATCCGAATCCGCCTATCGAAGGCTGGAGTGTGCAGCCGGACATCACGCACAACGGGACGCTGAATACTCTGGCGCTCTTCCCGTCCACTACGCCCATCGCCCAAAACGAGGACATGTCCTACGTGTATCATGGGGTGGCACTTGGCATTAGCGGCTACACCGGGGCGCCTGGATACCTTTTCGCCAATCCAGGTTACAGCATCAGCACGTTGCAGACGCCTTTGCAGCCAGCTTATGACAACATGCGGACGGCGCAGAGGCGGCTGAATCTGTTGGAGTATTATTCTACGGGGGGCATGACTCTGTCCGCCTCGTTTGTCATCAGCCAGCCCGTCACCAGCGCAACCAAGTTGTTCCGGTTTTGGGTGTTAGACCCCTACGTTACCACCACCGTCACTGACGCTCCCTTCGCGCCTTACTACATTGAGGCGTATCCTGTTTCAGGGGAGGGCAACGAAAACAAGGTGACAATCAGGTATGTCAGGACAACAATAGCCGGGAGAGGGAGTGACAATATTGACGGCAACGGCTATCTCTATGCTGCGGACAGGCTGGCGCGTCCCGCCACCCCCGCGCTCGTCGCCACGTTGGGGACCGTCAATGTCGGCGACGTTTGCGTGTTCTCGATTGTGAGCGGAGCGGAGCCAACTCGGGTGTTTTTCAATGGCAGCCTGTCGGCTGTCACCGTGTCCGATACTACTTACAGGAGCGCAATCATGGAGGGCGCCGTTGACAGTCGCGCCGCCAAATACCCGTGGTTTTTCAACCATCGATATATTTTTAACCAAAGCACATGGCGGACAGCGCAGCGTCCCGTCTCCGCGATATTTACGGATGACGAGAAGGTGATGTGGACTTCGCTGCGCGTTAGGGATCGCTGGCTGAGTGATTCCGAGGTGGCCGAGCTGTCGGCGGGGCAGTCGGAGGGGATCACGCTTTACACGCTGACCTTCGATTCGCAGGGCGGCAGTGCGGTCGCGTCGCAAGTGACGACGGGGAATGTGACGAGGCCGGCGAATCCGACGCGCACGGGCTACGATTTTGTTGACTGGATGACGACGGCGGACGGCAGCACGCCGTTCGACTTCATCAGCCCGATCACGGCGAACGCCACCGCTTACGCGAAGTGGCAGGCGAAAACCTACACGCTGACGTTCGACTCGCAGGGCGGAAGTGCCGTCGCGTCGCAGACTGTTGGCTACGGGCAAACGTGGACGCGCCCCGCCGACCCGACCAAAGCGGGTGCCGTGTTCGTCAACTGGATGACGACGGCGGCGGGGAGCACGCCGTTCAACTTCGGACAGATGCCCGCCTCGAATCTGACGGCCTATGCCAAGTGGTCGGCGGCAGTCACGATGACGTTCGATGCGGACGGGGGCAGTGCGGTCAGCCCGATCAACACCTATGCGGGCGCCACGGTTGCCGCGCCCACGGCTACGACGAAATTGGGACACTACCTGCAAGGCTGGAAGATCGGAAGCGGGCCGGTGCAGATTTCCACCAACCTGACCGCGCCAAGCACCAATACCACCTACACGGCGGTGTGGGTGAGTGCGTTCTCGCTGACCTTCGATTCGCAGGGTGGAAGCGCCGTCGCAGCGCAAAGTGTCAGGAAATGGAGCGATGCTCCTGCGCTGGGCGGCAAGTCGTTCTTTCCCGTCTCCACGAAGGCGGGCCATGTGTTTGCCCGCTGGGCGGCGGATACGCGGGGCAACTACTTCTACGATTACCCGAACAACATGAATAATGGCACCGTCGGCGGAAGGACGCTGCCAGCGGCCATCAATCAGGCATCCACGCTGACTGCGGTGTGGTATGGACCGGGAACATTCGCCGTGTATGTGACAGGCGACCAGTCGGGCATGAAAAACGTCGGCAGTTCCGCGCCAGTCGTCACGGAAAGCGCGGCAAATTACACGTTCAACATGCTGATCAGCAGCACGGCACTCTCCGGTATCGAGAATGGGCTACGGGTAGTGTTCTCCGTCGTGGCCGACAATGGGGCGAGTTCGGGGACTGAGGTTGAGTTTTGGGACTCGGCAAATCAGGGGGTCGGCACGTTCTCCGCAACCATCGCGACAAGCCTGATTTCCGCCAACTACAACCGCAACGTGAACGGACTGACCCTGTCGAAATCGGCACTCATCGACATCGGCATGAACTACACCTTCGGCGGCGTGAGCGCCGGGCTGACAGGCACGCACTTCCACTACCGGGTAAAGCTCTACTTCAGTAACACGCTGTTCGACACCATCAACTCACCCAGCGTCCACTACGACATCAGCATGTGAGGCGGGCGTTGCCTGCATCAGATCAACCGGTAATACCGTCCGTCCTGGTGCATGGCAATGGCACCGCTGGTCATGAGATTGTAGCGGTAGTCCGAGAATGTAGTTCCGGGCATCAACAGGCGCTCGGCGGCGAGTTTCTTTATCTGAGGAAGCGGGAGACGGGCTTCCTCTCCGAGGGGGAAAATGGCGGCGACTTCCGCGTCGGTGTATTTGCGCGGGCGTCCGCCGGGGGTGCGTGTCGTGGGTTGCGGGGTCGCTTCATCTTCCGGTTCGGGCTCGCAGCGTTCCCAAAGAATCATGGGATACTGACGGCCTTCGACCGTGATTTGGCGGGTGGAGTGGCAAACGTGGATTTCGGTGACGGTCTCCTTGCGCACGGCCATGCCTTGAGGGACTTCGCGGTAGAGTCCGGCACGGGTGCCGCGCTTGTCGAAACTGAAAATGAAGTGGCCGGGTTTGCCGCGCATCTGCGTCATGTTGATGATGGCGCGGGCCCAGTTGGTGAGGGAACTGGAACCAAAGGCGGTGTATTGGCGGTCAACGGCGTCTTTCTTTGGCTGGGGTCTGCCTGCTGTCTTGGGATCCTGCGCGGGCGGTTTCGGTGTGTGATGGAAGGCGATGGTGAGGAAGTGAAATTCGTCGGCGAGGTGATCGAGCGCGGAAAGGAATGGGCCGGCGATTTCTTCCTTGGACAGGCCGGGGCAGTAGCGCATGAGGGGATTGATGATGACGATGTCGGGGCGGTGGTAGCGAACGTAGGCGCGGAGGGCGTCAATGAAGTCTTCAGCGATGTTGGCGCGGTCCTTGATACAGTGGACGTTTTTGTGAAAGAGCGCGGCTTCGGCAGGTGTGAGGCCGAGGCCTTGTTTGATGGACTCCGCCACTTCGCCGACGTCGCCTTCATCGTCTTCGGCCTGGATGAGCAGCACACGGAGCGGGCCGGTGCAGGACAGGCCAAGCCAGTCGCGGCCAACGCCCCAGCAGGCGGCCATGTGGTAGCTGGCCGTGGATTTTCCGATGCCGGAGGGAGCGGGAATGAGGAGGGAACCGCCGCGTCCAAGGTAGCGGCGGGCGGGGCCGATGAGGATGTTGGGGTCACTGACCGGGTAGGTGAAGGTGTCGAGCGGTCGGAGGACGTCGGCAAGCGGAGAGGCGTGGGCGTCGATGACGGCGGGGAGTTTTTTGACGGGTTCGATGACATCATCGAGGCCGTCGCCGTCGTAGTTATAGCAGTTTTCAACGGCGCTTGTCGCGGCGATGATAATCTCGCGGAGTATGTGAAGTTCGCGGACTTTTTCTATGAAGTAGCCAGCTTGCGCGGTGGTCGGGATGGAGCCGCTGATGCGGGTGAGGTAGGCGTAGCCGCCGATTTCATCGAGTTGATGGCTGATTTTCAGTTCCTCGGCCACGACGGCGATGTCGATGACCGCGCCTTTGTTGTAGAGTTCGACGAGCTTTTCAAAAATCACCCGGTTGGCCGGCGTGTAAAAGGATGCCGCCGCGATCTTCCCCTCCATGCAGCGGGAGATGACGTCGCTATCAAGAAGGCAGCAGGAGATCAGATATTCCTCGGCATCGGTGGAATGTGGAGGGACGCGGCCAATTCCGGCGGCCTGTGTTGATTGCGCGGCAGCAGCATGGCGTGTGCGCGGAGAGGACGTCTCATACAGGGAGCGACGAACAGGCGCGGATTTCCAATGGGACGGGCCTGCGGACGGGACATGAGGTGGCGATGCTTCCGCGGGAGGCATGAAGGTTGCATCGGGATCGAAGTCGAGGACGTCGGGAGACATTTATGCGCCTGTGATGAGAGGAAGAACGGCGGAGCGGATGGACGAATTGGCGTGAGAGGAAAGAGGGGCGAGAATTGACCTGGCCTCGCGGGGGAGGGCGACCGGATGTTTGTCGAAAATGACGCGGAGATCGCGGAGGTGGGCGAGTGTGGTGAGTTCGTCGGGAGGGGGCAAGCCGGAGGGAGGGTGCAGGTGTGTTTCGAGGCGTTCGAGGATGCGGCGGGCGTTGTGCATCGAGCGGCTGAGGGCGAAGGAACTCATTTTGTCTTTGATGAGGCGGTCGGCTTCCTTGAAGGAGAGGAGGGCGGCATCCTTGTAGCCCATGCTGGCAAGGAAGTTCATCTGAGGGGGAGAGCAGAGGCCGAGTTTGCGGCGGTGATCGAGGCGTTCGATGATTTTGGAGGCGAGGCCGGTGGTGGTGACTTTGGAGATGTCGATTTTGGCTTTCTTGAGGATTTCGATCTGGGGGGGGGAGGGGGGGCGAAATTCCCAGCGTTCGGCAGGCTGGTAGCTGGCGAGGGTGTCGGAGTCGATGGAGACGGCGAGGGCGAGGGGGTCGATGGTGGCGCCTTTGCGGCCTTTGTTTTCGGCAGCGGCTTTTTCGAGCGACTTGAGGAGGTCGCGTTGTGCCTGAAATTCGGCGGCGGCTTCGAGGTCGAGCAGGTCGCCATCGGTGTTTTTTTGTTTGGCGGCGGCTTCGACGACTTTGTCGCTGGTGGCAACGAGGTGAATGGGGGTGATGAGGTCGAGCTTTTCGGTGAGCCAGAGGAAGTCGAGAATGAGGAGATCGGGCTTCGCTGATCGGGCGATGAGGGCGCGCCGTGTGTCGGCATCGGGGGCGGAGTTGAGGGCGTGGACGAGTGGGGAGAGAGGGCGGGTGCCGCGCCCGACGGCCTGCACGTAGAGCGCACGGACCTTGGTGGGGCGGAGGACGGATACCCAATCAATGGCGTCGTGGTCGAAGCCTTCGATGAGGAGCATGGCGTTCACGAGGACGCGGGTTTGCCCGGACTTGTAGTTGGCAATTTTCGCTTCGCGGTCGGGGCAGTCGCCGGAGACGTAACCGGCATTGATGCCGACGGCGAGGAGGGCATCGGCCATCATGCGGGCGGTGGCAACGGAGGGAGTGAAGATGAGACCCTGACCGCGGGTGCGAGTTTCGATTTCGATGAGACGGGCGATTTCTCCAAGGAAGGGTTCGATGCGGTGGGAAACTTCGGTGGGATCGAAGTCGGATCCGTTGGACGTGCGCCGGGTTTTTATCCCGTTAAGGTCGATTTCCAAGGGGAGGGTCTTAACGACGGGGCGGACAAGCCAGCCGGCGCGGACGGCTTGAAGCAGGTTGAACTCGTAGGCGGCGGGATGGAGTTTGGTGACGGTGTTGCCGTCGGCGCCGGTTGTCGTGATGGGAACCGGCTGGAAAATGGGGGAGAGGGCGCGTTTGTCGCCACGGTCGGGAGTGGCGGTGACTCCGAGGACGCGGGCAGTGGCGAAGTGGTCAAGGATGGCGCGGTAGGATTTCGCCATCGAGCGGTGGCACTCGTCGATAATGATGAGGGAGAAGTGATCGGGGGGCCAACTTTTGAGGCGGGTTTCGCGGGAGAGCGTCTGAACGGAGGCGATGACGACAGGATCGTAGGTGGTGGCGTGATGCTCGGCTTTTTCCTTGGCGGCTTCGAGTCCGGTGGACTTGAGGAGCTTGTCGGCGGCTTGATCCAAGAGTTCTTCGGAATGGGCAATGATGAGGACGTGCCCGTGGTTTTTGACGAAGATGCCGGCGGTGCGGGTGAAAATGACCGTCTTGCCGAGGCCGGTGGCGAGGACAATCAGGATACGCTGGACATGGGCAAAGCCGTGGTCGATTGCGTCGAAAGCGGCGAGCTGGTAGTCGCGGTAGGTCCAGTTGACGGCAGGCAGCCCGCCCAGGTCGGCAGGCGTGCCCGGCTCCGGCGTGACAAGTTCGACGTCGATGTCGATGACGGGCGTGTCTTCATCGAATACCTCAATGGTCTCGATCTCCAGGGTTTCGGGATCGAAATCGAGGATCGCGGGAGAGGTGGTCATGCGGCGGGCGTCGGAAATTCATCGTGCTCTACGCCGTCGAGCAGGCGACCGGCGGCTTTCTTGCCGACGCGCAGCATGACCGCGCCGCCCTCTGTCCTGTCGTTATGGTAGCAGTGGACGGAGCCATCAGGCGCGACAATGAAGGCGGGCGGACTGCCGGCACGCCCCTTGCTTGTATCATATTCCTCACCGGGCAGCGGTTCGCGCCAATCTCCCCATTGTTTCCAAAAGAATGGCACACCGGCCGCCGCGCACTGGTCGCGCATGGAGCGAGACCAGTCGGGGTGCATCGGGCGTGCGCCGGGGCCGGACTCTCCGCCGCAGATGACCCAATGTATCGGCGATGAGCCGAGCACGTAGCCGCCGTCAATCTGGTCGTCTAAATGCTCCTCAATATCCACCGGACCGAGCATCGGCTCGACCGACAGGAACCGCACGCGAGCCGGGATGCTCAGCAGGTGCGGGATTCGCTCGTCAGCGGCTTGCTGCGTGCCCGTCGTTGTCCCGATCCATACATGTGTCGGCCAGTCTTTCAGCCAAGCAGGAGGCACCATGCGTAATACGTTTTCAGGCCGCTTCGTGAGCAGCAGAATATCGAGGTTAGTTACAAATTTGCAGGCATCCCAAAGAAAGCCGCGAGCCTCGTTGAGATCGTCGCGGTCCTCGAATGTGTCACTCATGCTGTTGATGAAAACACGTTCGTGCACGCCACGCTCATTTGCGCGCTTGTCGATTTTGTAGAGTTCGCGCCTCGCCGCTTCGTGGCGAATCCAGCGTTTCCCCGACTGTCCCCATGTGGCTTTGCCTCGTGAAAAAAGTTTCGAGAGGAGCAATGCGTAGCAGTTTCGGCACTCCTCGCTGAGTTTGCCATCGGACAATAGTGCCAGCGTGCAACCCCACCAGAAGTTTACGGTATGGTCACACCATTCGATTTTCGAGTTTTCAGCCATTGGTCGTATCTCCTTTCTCTCCCGGAAAGATCAACTCCCAGCGATGCGTCGGTAGCCACACGCCCGCCGTCGCCTTCGGATACCAGCTCGTGATTTCCTTCACGCCCACGTCCGCCCACCAGTCCAGGTCGGTCCATCCAAAGTTGATGTCGAATACCCACGTCATTGTCGGATCCGGCATGTCCGGTAATCTCGCCGTGGCGATCCAGTGGGTATGCTTGTATTGGTCCATGAGCGCCCAACGCTCCCGGCCCGGCTTGGGGCGCATCCACGGGCCATCCCATTGCACGCGGACAAGTCCGTAGGCCGGGAGGGTAAGAATGCCGTCCGTGCGGTCGTGCCCATCATCGACGTTGCGGAAGCCGACACCGAGAGACCGAAGAGCGGACTCCATCATGGAGGGGTTGGTGTAGTGACGCTGCTCGAAGTTGGGGATGTGCGGGCGCACGTCATCGAGCGTAAGCCCGAGGATTGCCGCCAATGCGCCGGGGCCGCAGTTGCAGCCCCACGCTTCGGAGGCGCGGGAGGTGTCTTCCGGAGTGAAGGCAGTCACCGGATATTTGATACGGAATGGTTTGCTCATGTTAGAGGGAGTTCGTGTTTATCGGCGGGTTTCGGGGACGGGATGTAGAAAAAGCCGAGCGCGCCTTTGCAGGGATGGAACGGGAGGGGTTGGACGTTGCGGAGGACGAAGCCGTACCGACCGACTAACCACGGCGATTCGGAGAACCCTACGCAGTCCACTAGTTCCGCAACACCGACGATGCCGCCGCGTGGGATGGTATCGAGGTTCGGGATGTCTCCGTCAAATTCGAGCCGTGCGAACTCGCAAGCGGACTCGTATTCATTTCGAGTGCATCCCTTCGCGGCATGGATGAGGAAGCGTCCGCGGAATCGCGTTGTCCAGTTGCGGTTCTCGACGTCTTTGCCGGCGTTGAGGATCATCCATGCCCACGGCTGGCGGATGGAGAGAACGGGGAGTTTGAAAAGGTCGGGAGGTATCATTGTAGTGAAAAATTGGTGACTGATATACGAACGCCTCTTTCCAGAATCAGGTGTTATGCCACCACTCGAAGAGCAGGGGCTGGATGAATTGTTTCTCGTTCAAAACTGTCTCGACTTGAGCGCAGTAGCGGAGGGCGTGGCGCGGATCGTGGGCGCTTGCGTTTTCCTCCTCGCTATGCCGACCATCGAAACTCCAAGCCATGCTGTCGGAGGAGTGCAGTAATTCACGCACGCTCGGATTGCGTAATGCTTCGATCTTGAGCCCGAAGCCGTGCAGACGGAGGTCGGGCCGCTCGCGCTTGATCGCAAGCAAAATATCCTCCACGACGCCCGGCTCGACGTTACGTTTGCACACTGATCCGACTCCGACCCATGCACCATGCGCGAGTAGCTTTCCGTATTGCTTGACGTGCGACACGTAATCCGGGACGGCGAAACCTTGCAGGACCGGGAGCAAATAGACGCTCCCGACTAACTCACGCAGGCACACGTAACGCTCAATGGTTAACGCTTGGTGCTCTGCCACGGATTTCCCCGTAATTGCCAAAACAAACGGCTCGCACATGTAATCCTGTGTAGCAGCTGCAAGCAGCGTGCCGTTGCTCGACCAACGCCGGACTTGATCGGCGTAATCCTCTGGCTCGTGTCGGTAGCGGCCATGCGTGGTAAGCTCCGTGAATGCCCCGGAATCCATCATCCACGAGTTAACCCGGAAGGGGGATTTGCGCGTGCGCAGACGGTTGACCGACACCATCACGCGGGCGAAGGGCCAACAGTCCGACACATTGCAAATTCCGGGAAAAAATTCCATGTATTCAAAAAGTAATGGCATAACATGTCGCTAGACCGGACGCTCCGCGCCGGTCAGCTTTGGGTTAGCCAAAAGAGCTTTCGCTCGCACAAGTCGCTCGTTTTGGTTTTTCCCGATCCCGGTAACGTGCCGCATGGCTTCTACGATGCGGACCATCTCACCGAGGGACTCCCTCCATTCGCAATGCGCGGCCTTTGACACAAACAGGGCGCATTGCTCGTTTGTCAGCCCATCCTTCGACAACGGGATTAGCATGTGAAGAATGCTACCCTTCTTGTTGCATTCCTCATAATTGAATTCCTCGTGTGCTAACCACACTGGACATCCTTTTTGCGCGTCATGGACGCATTTTGAGCAAAAGCGTTCTTGGTAGCTGTCGCCCTCTGAACCGTTTGAAAAATATCCCATTTTTGTATCCTTTTTTTATTACGTGGCTAACCATCCGTCTCCGGTGAGGCTTCGCCCACCGGGCCGGGAGGTGTTATCAAAATAAGCGTGGTGCGTATGCGCTTCCCACGGGTTGTTCATTTGATGTGGGTTCCTTCCACACCACGCGCCATGCGTTTGAGCGTGCGGAACTGAAGCCAGTGTTGCGCCTCCTTGACGGCGTCCAGCGCACGCTGGTTTTCCTCCGTCGCGAAGGGGCCTTTCTGGAACGCCTCAAGACGATCCTGCACGATGGCGAGCAAGACTTCCTGCGTGACGCCGTTGACTCCGGCCTCTGGAATCGGGCCGTTCTGGAACAGGATGACCTGTCTCGAGAAGCTAGCCGTGTAGCCTTGCGGATCGGACTTGGACGGATTGTTCGCCGTGTCGAACCCCGTCAACTCGTAGCGGTGATTTGCGCCGCCTGCGCCGGGCGCATCGTTGACGATGATACGGATCTTGTCGTTGGCCGGATTGACCCGGTGCGTGGTAATTTCCCTTATCGGGTGTGTATTTGATTCTCCTGACATGATAAAGCGGGCTGCATTCCGAACTCACCACTCGTAGGCAGGTGACGCCTGTGGAATTTGATAACCAGTCAGCTCCCGGAAGCCTCCGGCTCCGGGGCTTCGCGGTTCGCCTTAAGTGTGGGTAGTTTAGCGAGCGTGCGATATTGGCTGCGCAGTGTGACTTTTGCATCCTCAATGGCACCGCTCTCCGTGCAGCAGCGAGGGCAAGTGAGTGCGATGCCTGTTCTGGCGTGAGTGACCATCCAGTATGTATTCCCGCTCCACGGACGTCCGGGGCCATATCGACGGCGATCAGTGAAGAACTCCATGTTTCGCCAGCGGAAGGTTGTGCGCCGGCGGACGCGTTTGGGCGGGAGGTCGCCTCTCTGTAAAATCCAGCCGAACCTTGGCGCGGGAGGCAACGCCTCCGATGTATTGGTCTTTTCGTTACTCATAAAGGGTGCGCCTCCGCTGGTGTGTTAGACCGAGGTCGAATTACGACCGGGTAACTCGGTAGATACAAAAGTCCGACGAACTTGTGCCCTCTGACGGTGGTGTCTTCGGTGACGCGCTCGAATCGGAAGCGAGTCAGTTTGCCTTTGCCATTCCCAGTATTCGGGGTCGCGGTGTATCGTCGGAAGAGATCGCCGACACTGATGAAGTCACCTTCCTGCAACCTGTGGTAGCCAACAGCGATTTCTTCGTGTGTGAGGAGTATTATCTCCGGTTCGGCTATATCAGTCCCTTCGCGAGCGTCTTGGAATTTGTTGAACACATCGCAAAACGTGTTCGCATCCGATTCTTCGCCGGTAAGTTCCCCCTTCAAGTTGTCCAACACGTGCCAAACATAGTTTATTTCGTCCTCTGTTAATCTCAGTGTTTTTAAGTCGGTTTTCATATGAAAAAGTTAGGGCAGATCGGTTAACCAGCGGCCTTCGGTGAAGTGTTACGCAATTTGGCTACTTCATCCGCCCAAAACATCGCCTTTGCTTCGAGTAGTTCTTCGATCATGCAGGCTGCCGCCTGTTCCGGTTTGTAATTCGGCAGATCGTGCGCAGCCGCATAGATATTACGATTTTCCACCAGCTCCCTGAGCAGACCAAGTTCCCGGTCGCCCAATTGGACAACCAAGCCGCGGTCAGGGCGTGCCTCCGGTGCTGTCTGGTCTGAGGTCTTCGGATTGAGTGCATCCATCGCTATCGCGACGGCGTTGCATTGGTCGGGGGAGGCCAGTTGGTCTGTCGGCAGCGCAGCGATCTTTTCGAGTGCTGAACGGTAGCGATCCGTGTCGGACGGCGCGTAGCCGGGTTTCCAGGCAAGGTAGTCCTTCGTTGGGTCGCAGCAGTTATTGACGAGCGTTTCGTAACCGAAAACGACGCGACTGAAGGCGGGCGGGCGATCTTTCGCGTTCTCGAATTTCGCGTTCTCACGGGCTTGCAGCCAGCGCATCAGCGTGTCGATTTCCTCTTGAGATGCTTTTGCTAGTTTCATGATTTCGTAGTGTTGTTTTGAATACACGAGAAAGCCGCTGCATACGCCCGTTCACACGCCGCCGTGTCCTCTTCCCACTGAGATTTTTTGCGCAGGATGTTCTCCCAAATGTGATCCTCCAGCCCCGGAATGTAGGGCAGGTGAACCGTGAGGCGCTTCGTGGCGCCGTAGCGGTAGGCCCGCCGCACCGCCTGATAAAACCGCTCGAACGAATCATCGTAGCCCGAAAACACCATCGTCTCCACGAACGGGAAATTGAGGCCGTAGCCGAGCATCCCCGCCTTGCCCACCAGCACGCGGATTTTGCCGTGGCGGAAATCCTCAAGGATCCGTTCGCGCTTCCCCTCCGGCGTGTCGCCGTGCAACTGCGCAACGCCTTTAACGCCTTTCAGGTGCCGCCCCACGATCTTCGCCTCCTCGTCAAACACACACCAGACAAGCACCTGCCTGCCTTCCGCCGCCGCCTTGCGGACGAGTGCGCCGACGACTGTCGGTTTCAGACTTTTGATGGGCGTGACCTTGCGGGAGCTTTCGCCCCCCTCGTAACGAAATCCTTTGGCGATCTGCGAGAGCTTCCCGCGCTGCGCAACGCCGATGCGCTCCCTTGGCAACAGGTCGCCTTCCTCCCGGACGCCGCGCACCTGGTCGCGGGCCGCAAGTTGTTCTGCCGTCGGCTCGATCCGGTGTTCGACAATTTCCGGCTCCGGCACATCCGAAAATGGATCATGAAATCCATACGCCCCCGGCTTGCGCAGGTAGATCGACCAGCTCGACATGAAGCGGTAAAACGCATCGCGTGCGTGCGGTTTTACCTTCCAAACGCCCCGTTTGTCCTTCGCAAAATACGTCCAGAGAATTTCGCCCTCGTGGCGGAGCTTTTCGAGAAACGCAGCCTGCGACGCGTATTCCATCGTGTCGTTGGGGGCGGGGGTGGCGGTGAGGCTGAGTTTGTATTCAATCCCCCGACACGACTTGATGAGGTTCCATTTGATCACGCCGCCGCCTGTCTTCAGGAGCGAGCTTTCGTCCAGAGCGATGCCGGAGAGCCAACGCATTTCCGGGAGAACGCCGTCGATCATCTTTTCGGGGTTGACGATGGCAAACGGCTCCGGGCCCTCCTTGCACCAGACGGCCAGATCCTCGCGGGTTGTGATGCGGGACAGGCGGATGTCCGGGCAGGTGAGCGGAAGCTGGGGGTAGAATTTCTCCGTCTCCTCGATGGTCTGCGGAATGACGGCGCGCGGAGCCATGATGAGGACGCGCCCGCCGGTCAGGTGGTGCACCTGCCGCGCCCATTCGAGTTGTATCGGAGTTTTGCCCAAGCCGCAATCCGCCCACACGGCAAAGCGTTTCGCCTCCACGGCCATGCGCGTGATCCAAGCCTGATAGTCGAACAGGAAATCCGGCAACGGCAGGGGAGAGCGACATGGCACCGGCATTTCCATCCCCATGAGCGGGGCGAAGCGCGCCGGGGCCCGGACCTCGTAGGTATCGGCGCTTTCGTCGTATTTGATTTCCGCCTCCGGCAAGGCCTTCGAGCGCACGAAATGCGCGTGATCTTCGAGCGGCCACGGGGAGCCGAAGAGCAGGGAGAGGGTGTCGTTTTCGATGGTGGTAATCATGGCATCAGTTCCCTCCAAAGTGCGACGAATGCTCGTGCAGCGGTGTCGGGCACAACGCCGTTGCCGAGTAGCCGGAGTTCGTCCGTGCGATTGTCTGTGGTGACGTGCAGCTTGGGCACGTCCATCCGATCGGGACGCCCATCAGCGTCTCTACCCAGCGGGGATTCAGTTTGCCCGACGAGTTGCGCATTTCCGGTGGCAGCATCGACCGGGCTCCTGTCCCGCCGTCCAGACCGTGCGATCCGCCTTCGCCCGTGCTCGCCGCCGGTGACGGCCATGACGCCACCTGCGTTTGCAGGCTCACAGCCCCCTGCTTGTTCGGGCAGTTGTCCGGGCCATTGGCTATCTGCGCCCTCGGTGTCGCCCACTGCTTCGCCGCCTCCCCGAGGCATTGCGTCGTGTTGCGATTCCGATGCACACCGTTCCCCCGGTTCGTCGAGTTGTTCGGCGCCTCCGGGCAGGTGTTGGGCGTCGGCCACATCTTGACGGCTGCCGTCAGTGGCATCCCGCCCTGAGCGTATTTCTCTGTCCGCTCTGTGCTCGCATCCGTCGTCGCGGTCGGCCACATCTTGACCATTCCCGACAATAGCAGTTCGCCCTTCCGGCTTCCGCCCCGACTGGTCTTGCCGCCGCTCATCCCTTCCGGTGTCGGCCAGCACGCGGGGAGGCTCCCACCAGTGCTGCCGCTCTCCGGGCCGGACAGGCCATGCTGTGCATACACCGCCCTCGCCAGTTGATCCGTCCGCGTGCGCATCGTGCCGTCCGGATTCGTCCCCGTCGATGACATGCCGGACGAGTCTTTCCAGTCCCGCGCCGACGCGGTGGGCCAGGATGAAGACTCGCTTGCGCTGGTGAGGCGCGCCGACTTCAGACGCGCTGAATATGCCCCACGTCGCTCTGTAACCCATCTCCTCCAGATCGCTGATGACTGTGGAGAGTCCCAACGAAATGTGCCCCTCGACGTTCTCGAAGAAGCAGACGGAGGGCTGGCAAAGTCGAACTCCCCTTGCGATGTGCGGCCACAGGTGGCGGGGATCGTCTTTGCCGCGTCGCTTTCCGGCGGCGCTGAAAGGCTGGCACGGGTATCCACCAGACAAGATGTCCACAACGCCTCGAAAAGAGGACCAAGGGAAGGTTTTAACATCCGGCCAGACAGGTGCCGCGTCCAGGAATCCCGCTTCCATTTTCGCGACCAGATTTGCGACGGCAAAGGCTTCGATCTCACAAGCAGCGACCGTGCGCAGACCTCTGACGACTCGGCACAGTCCAAGATCAATGCCCCCGTATCCAGAACAAAGGGAGAGGTGAGTAATTGCCGTGGGAGTATCCATGTCATTTGCACCCCTCCCGCCGCTTGATGAATAACCGCACGCAACCCATGTGTTCGGGGTCGGAGAACAATTCCGCCACTGGCGTGTTGCCAAGAAACCACCGCTCCAAGCCATACGGCCTGCTGATTTTGAATGCCTCCGGATATTTTTCTAAAATTTCCCGGTGCGCTTCATACCCAGACATCACATCGCCACCGACGAACTCCCAAATTCTCGGGGCGCGGATAACAAGTGTTGTCTGCCTACGGCGACACTTGGCAGCCAATGAGTCGAAGCCTCTGGCGACGGTCCGGCTGGCACGCTCGCCAAGTGACAACAGCAGATACAGAGCATGCCACATCATGCCGCACCTCCCGCCCCCGCCATCGTGAACAGATCGACCGACGCTTCGCGCATGTCGTGCGCCTGCTTTTCGAGATTACGGATGGAAAGGTTGTGATAGCTTTCCTTGAGCTCGAAACCGACCGCGCGCCGTCCTTGCTCAACGGATACATAGGCGGTCGATCCGATGCCCATGAAGGGATCCAGCACGAGCTCGCCGGGGTTGGTGTAGAGCTTCACGCAGCGCCGGATGACTTCGAGTTGTAGCGGGCAAACGTGCCGCTCCTCGTCGGTCTCGCGGGCGGACTTCCAGCCGTCGAGGACGTCGGTCTCGCGAATGTCGTCCCACACGCCGGAGGCCCATTTTATCCACTCTTCCGTCGCCACCCATCCGCGAGGATTGGCGTTTTCATCGCGCAACGCGGGGACGGGGACCGCGTTCTCTCCGGGCTTCTGGAAGACGAGAACGAAATCATTGGGCGCCGGCCCCAGATCGACGGCGTCGCGCTTGCCCGTGGCAAACATGAGGCAGTGCAGATTATTGCGCTGCGCCATCGCCTGCGGGTTTTTGGGGATGGCAAACTCGGCTTTCCACTCGAAGCCGCCGAGTTCCATCATGCGCACGGTGGCGTTGCGCAGATCGCGACGTCCCATCGCCCCGTGCTGGTTGGCGTATTTTAATAGTTGCTGGATGTGGATGCAGATGTTGCGACCGGGACGCATCACGCGGAGGAGTTGCGCCACCCAAAAGCGCATGTGCAGGCCGAACTGATCGGCGAGCATGTCGGCATGGCGTTCGACCATGAGGCAGTCGCGGTTGTTGCCGATGTCCTCGCGCTTGCCCGAATACATGAAGAGCGCGCCGAAAGGGATGGAGGTGACGCAGAGGTCAATGGAATCGGGGGCGAGTTTCGTCGCCATGCCTTCGATGCAGTCGCCGAAATGGAGGGTGGCTTGCGTGCTCATGCGCCCTCCTTTGCTGACATGGCGGCGTCGATGGCGTCGCGGGCAGTGCTTACCGAAAGGTTGATCCGGCCCGCCTCGGTGTCTGCGCCGTAGCCGTGAGACAGCAGCCAGTCCAGCCGCGCCTTGTCCTTGCGGAGTTTGGCAAGCTCGGCGTTGAGCGCCTTCTTTTCATCGGAGTCGATTTGCGCCTCCGCCTCGGCGATGTCGCGGTCCTCGGCGAGGTCGCGTTCGAGTTTGGATACGCGGGCGCGAAGAGCTTCATTGATGCCGGACAATTCACCCAATCGCTCGGCACTCTGATGCTCATAAGCATCCATCTTTTTCACGCGTTCGAGGATGGCGTCATAATCCTCCTTCGGCACGAACGCCCGGTTAGGGTCGGTAAGCTCTCGCAACTGCCTCAACTCCGCGCCCATGTCGGCGGGTGTCTTGGCGAGGGCGGCACCAATCACCCGCTCGCAGGTGTCGGTCCACGGCTCGCCGCTCTTGATACATGATGCGGCGAAGGCGAGAGCCTTCTGACTCTCCGCCACCAGCGCCTCGGCGGCTTCGGCACGACGGGCGTGTGCGATAATGGCGCGAATGTCCTCGGCAAAGGTTTTTTTGCAGGTGCCACCATAATGAACGATGTCACGAGCGGATTCGAGGGCGAGGACGTCTGTCTCCAGTCGGTTGATGATGGAGGCGAGATCGAGCTTTGGTGTGATGGATGAGTCGGACATGAGAGGTGGAGATCGGTGGGGGCGGACAATGGGGCCGTCGTTGATGAGTGATTGGTATTCGAGGAAGTCTGCGTGGATTTCGCGTTCGCGCTGGGCCCGGTTTTCGTCGTCTCGCGGTTTTGGATACATCTTCAGATGTAGCGCCCGATGAGCATGAGCCCGACGGCGACAGCGAGAGCGGCGAGAACCCACGCGACACGCTCGGCAAGAGCGTGCCGCTGACGGCGGTTGAGTCGGGCCATGTGGTCCGCCAGCATGTTATCGACGGTGCGCATCAGATTTGGAGGCGGGAAATTGCGTCGTTGATGACACCCAGCGCGCACCCTCCCTTGTGAGTGATGCGGCGGATGTGATCGTCCACGCGGTAAGAAGGATCGGCAGCGACGCTGCGTTCCTTATCGGCAACGGGATTCCCCGGGGAAGGCTCCGGCATCGTGGAAATCGGGCGGAGACGTTCGCTCAGCAGGCCTGCGCGGGCGTGGATTTCTTCGGTGAGCGCCTCAAGGTTGTTGATGAGCGATTTGATTTCGGGAGCGGGTTTCTCGACGGCGGATGGTGGTTGTAGCGGCATGATGTGTATTCGTTTTATGGTGTTTGGTTGTGCGCCCGACGAATCAGCCGGGCGCGTGAAAGGGGCTACACGTCGCCTTGGCGGCGGCGGGTGTCCTTGTCGGTTTTCTCCATCGGAATCTCGTTATCCGTGCGGAGCATCAGGACGGGGACTTTGGTTTTCACCCAGACTTGTTGTTCTTTGAAGTGCTTCGACGGGATATTCTCGATGGCATCGCCCATCGTCTCGGCGGGGAGCACCCGGCCTTTCTTCGTGGTATTGAACTCGTAGGCGGCGCGGTGGATGCGCTCCTGCGTGGTGAGCACGCTTTCGTTTTCCGGAATCTGCAACACCCAGCCCGTCAGGTCGTTTTCGGGGAGCGTGCCTTCGGGATCGGAAATGAGGATGCACCACTGTTTTTTGACCGCGGGCTCTTTTTCGCCATCCGCTTCGGGTTGGGCCAGAGCGTTCAACTCTTCGATGATGGCGCGGATTTTTTCGGGCTCGACCTCGTGGCGCTGGACGACTTCGGCAACCCTGTTGATTTCGACTTTTGACATGATATTTTGGATACGTTTTTATGATGGATGAGCGGCGGTGTTTCATTGGGCATACTCGGCTGGACATGCCTCGGCCCGTTCCGGGGTCTCCCCGGACACCATGCCGCCGCCCAAAATTTTAGACGGAGATCGGCGGCAGGTCGTCGGGATGAGTGCCGTATTCCAGCAGGTGAAGGCGCTCCTGATACGCGGCCAATTCCGCCCGCCACGTCTCGATGCTTTCGCGGGCATCGGCCACCGGGTCGTAGCCTACCACGCACGCGCAGTTTTCTCTGCGCTCTTCCTCCGACTTGGCATCATCCTCGGCGATCAGCTTCTCGCCGTTGGCGATCTGCGCCCGCCTGCTGCTGATGATGGCCTCGGTGCGCTCGACGGCGTGCTCGATAGCCAGGTGCTTGAGGATGCGGTCCTTCTCCGCTTCCACGCAGTCGTGCGCATCACGTTGGAGGTTCTGGATGGCCTTCACAGGATCCTCGCCGTCGAGAAGGACGGCGCGGAGCGTGATGGACGGTTTGAAGTTCGAGTATTGCTCGAACGGATGATTAAAACCGGCTTGGTCGCCGGCGGTGATTTCGATTATTTTAGGCATGGTAGGTTAGGAGGAAAGGGTCTGGCCGGGGTGCCATTCGGAGAGTCGGACGCGGATGCCGGGGCGGTCGCCGTGGCCTTTGATGAGGCGTCCGTCGAAAATTTGGGCGTCGTCTCGCTGGAAAAAACCAACGGTTTTCAGGCAGTCACAGAAGAGCTTGGCGGCGTTGTCCCAATCGGGTTTGCCGCCGTGTGGATACCAACCGAAGGCGCGGTGTTTTTTGGTGTGCTTGGCGAGCCAAGGCCAGGTGAAGGTGAGATGGCAGCGGACGAATCCGGCGAGCGGCTGGGGCGGACGGTGGGTGACAAGAAGGGTGCAGTAGGCGCGCTCAATATCGGCGAGGGAGGCTTTTTGGTAGTGGAGAATATATTGCCCACTGCCGTCCTTGGGCGTGATGATGCGTTCGCCTTTTTGCTGGGCGGTTTTGTTGGGCGGAATGAGGTCAAGGGTGAAGTCGATCATGGTCAGATGGGGGCGATGCGGAGCCATTCTGAGGTTTTCATTTCGGTGAGGTGGCCGAGGCGGTCGCGGTAGAGTTTCTTGCCGGAGGTTTTGGTCGGGTCTTTCGAGTCGATGGGGACTTTTTTACCGGTGCGGACGGTCTCGGCTTCGGCAAGGACGCGCTCGATCTCGCCGGGGATGTGCTTGTGGCAACGGTGATAGAGGTCGTCGGAGAGGTCGGAGAGGATTTCGGCAGCCTTGGCCTGATCGGTGATTTCGCGCCCGCTGTTGCGGGTCTCGATAAAGATGCGATGGCCGGCGGCGATGGACTCTCCCTCGGCGCGGACGCGGGTCTTGAGGGCGTCGTGGGCGCGTTCGAGGATGGGCACGAGTTTTTTGCGCGCCATTTCGAGGTCGAGCATGTGTTCGAGTGTCGGTTCGGCGGCGATGGCGGCGATGTGTTCGTCGGTGAGTTGCAGTTTCATTTTGATTTCCTGATCGATGGCCGGGCATTTTTTTCCGGCGGCGGGACAGTAGCGGCACTGCTTCCAGCCGTCGGAGTTGAGTTGTCTTGGGTTTTTCAATACGTGGTTGAGCTCGCGTTCGAGGTAGGAGGTAACGCCGTCGAGTTGCGGGCCTTCAACGGTGGCCCAGGTGACGCGCTCCATGCCTTCGTCGGGGTTGTTGCGGGGCTGGACGATGGCGAAGGTGATGCGGCGGAGGGTGGGGTAGGCGCGGTAGAGAAGGACGATGTAGGAAAGGACTTGGGCGTTTTGCTCGGCTTCGTCCACGAGTTCGGAGCCGGTCTTGAGGTCGAAGCCAACAGCCTCGGTGGCGTCGGCGGTGATGCCGAAGGCGTCGATGTGGCCGGTGAGGTCGAAGCGGTCGAAGTCGGCAACGATCTCGGCCTCGACCTCAATCGCCATGTCGGCGTCGGTGGAGGTGAGGACAGTGCCGAGGTAGTAATCGACCATCCAGTTTTCAAAGCCGGAGGGGGTCCAGCCATCGGGCATTTGGGGCTCTGGCAGGCCGTCTGAGGGAGCGGTGGCGCCGTGCTCATCGGCAAGGGTGCGGGCCGCGCGCCAGTGGCACCATGTGCCGAGGAGGGAGGCGGCGGAATCGGGCGAGGGCTTGACGATGGCCCCAAGGATGGCGGCAGCGGGACAGGCGAGCAGCTGCGGGACGCTGGAGGCGCGGAAGCGTGGGCGTGCAGGGAGGTTCATCGGGCTAGAATCGCTTCCCGCCGTGGCGGTGGCCGCGCGTTGCATTGAATGCCGCCTTTTCCACGAGGGCGCCAGCGACATTGAGGCCGCAGTGCGTCGCGTAGTTCATGATGCGGATGATCGTATCGGCCAGTTCGACCTCGACCATCGGGCGATAGGTGGGTTTGTCGTCCGCCTTGCCGGGAAACGGACCGTCGCGCAGTCCCTCAAGCGCCTCGCTGAGTTCGCTGTGCATGAGCGCCAGTTTTTCCGCGTGATTGAACTCTGGATCGGTATGCGCGTGATCGTAGAAGCCGGATGCTTTTCCGATGGCGTAAATTTCGCTGGCGAGTGCAGTCCAGGCACAGACGAACTCCTTGCCGGAAGCCAGATGGACGGGCGCGCGGCAGTCTTTTGTGGTTTGTGTTGTATGCGTATTCATCGGGCGGATTTTTGGCGCTTCGAGGGCGCGGTGTTTTTGGCGAGGAAGGCGGCGACGCGCGGATCGTCGGCATCGAGCATGACGACGCGGGAGGTGTAGTGAGGGTCGGGGCGGTCGTAGGGCGTCATGTAGATGCCGGCGGGCTTGGTGTCCCAATCGGAGCGGACGGCGGCGATGCGGTGTTTCATGACCGGTTGATTTCGGCGGGATTGATGGTGCCGAATTTTTTGAGGAGGTAGTTTTTGAACTGGCTGGGGACGACGGAGGCTCCAAGGCCTTCGACGGTGCGGACGGGGAGGCCGTCTTTTTCCCACTTCCAGAAGGTGGAGCGGGAGCCGTAGAGTCCGATGAGGCGGCGGATCGGGATGGGCGCATCAAGGACGAAGGCGGCGGCAAGCTGGCTGGCGTCGATGGTTTCGCGTTCGAGGGTGGCGAGGGTGGTGACGATGGTGTTGCGGATGTCCTCATGCTGTTCGGGCGTGAGGGAGGCGGGCGCGGCTTTGGCGGCGTTTTTGCGGGCGTCGTGGGCGGCGCGGCGGGTGTTGGGAGGAAGTTTGACGCGCATGGCGGATCAACGGCGGCGGCTGTTAACGATGGGGAGCTTTTCAATCTCGAAGCGGATGCCGGGCATGGACGGAAGCGGGGTGCCTTCGCTCCAGCCGACGCAGAAGCGGCGGCGGATTTCGGAATCGTTGGGAGTGACAATGACGAGGTCGGTGGGGAGGAGGTGGACGTTGGTAACGGTGTGTTTCAGCGTAATGCGGTAATGGATACCGGCGGGCGCGGCGGGGATGAGTTGGGGGCGGGTGGCGGCGAGCTCGGCGGCGCGTGCGGCGAGTTCCTGCTGCTGGCGGGCGGCGGCATCGGAGGCGACTTCGGCGGCCATGATGTCGATGCCTTCAAGGTCTGTTTCGACGAAGTCGGAGTCGGCGGCGGCTGACGGGGCGGGGGCGCTGGCGGCGGCCTCGGCTGCCTGGCGGGCGGCTTCGGCGGCGGCAGCAGCCTCGGCAGCCTTTTGCTGTTCCTCGGCGATGCGGGCGAGTTCGGCCTGCCGACGGCGCTCTTCCTCTTTGGCGCGACGGTCGCATTCGTCCTTCCACTTGGAGAGGACGGAGCGGAGGGCGCGTTCGGCGGGGGCAAGTTGAGTGGTGGCGCGGGTGGCGGCGTCCTGAATGGCGTTGTTGATGTCGAGGAAGGGGCGCTTGAGATTGAGGCGCGCTTTGTCGATGGTCCTGACGATGTCCGTGACTTCGACGAGGAGCTTGCCAGCGGCGGAGGCGGAGGCGGCGTCGGTGATGGTGACGGCGGCGGCGGAGGCAACGAGCTCGTGGATGCGGTCCATGACGTCGGAGGCGACGACGATGATCGGGACGGCGGGGAGGTTGCCGGTGACGGTGATGGCGGTGGGCGAGGGGCCGGGGGATGCGGGCAAAGCAGTAGCTGCGGGTGCGGTTTGCATTTTCGTTACGCCTGCCGGGGCAGGCGATATGGTTGTGGTGGATTACCGGATACTAGAATTGTTCGACCTGTGTGGTTTCGCTGACGCTATCAGCGAAGAGCATGGGGGGCTTGGTGAGGTCGGGCTTGGGCTTGCCAGCATCGTCACGTTCTTTCGAGGGGCGGAGTTTGGCCGTGATGTTGGCCTCGATCTCAGAGCCTTCCTTGAGGAAGGGGGTGAGGATGATGGGTTTTTGAGTGGCATCGTGGATACCGACGCCCTCGAAGGTGAGGATTTCTCCGGCGAAGCCTTCGGTGGCAACCTGGAGTTTGGCGAGGGGTTTTCCAGCCTGCGTCACCGCGAGGGAAACTTTCTGAATAGTGAGGCGCAGAACCTGCGGCCATGCTTTGCCGTGAAAGCCGTGGAAGTTGACGCCGGGGACGATCTCGGGGGCGGCGGCGGTTTTGTCGGGCGGCGCTTCCGGGGCAGGGGAGGGGGGGGGCTGTTGTTGCCGTCTCGCGGGCGGTGGGGATTCAGCAGCGGGAGCGGCGGGAGCGGCGGCAACCGTCGTGACTTCGGCCTCGATGGTGGTGTCGCCTGCCGCGGCAGGTGGCGGAGGTTCGGGGGGCGTGGGATCTTCATCGGCCCCCGCATCGGCGGTAGTGACCTGCTTCGCGGCGGCGGCTCCTCCGCGCCGGGAGGGAGATTTGGGACGTGCAGCGGGCAGTTCACCGGCGGGGGGAGCCGCGCCATCCTCGGGGGCGGTGCCGGTGACGTTCTTGAGGTCGTCATCCAGTTCGCGCTGGACGGCCTCCTGATCCTCGGGGCGCAGGGGGAGGGACTTGAAGTGACGGCGGAGGACGGTCTTACGGCCCATTTCCTCTTCCCACGTGACCCACGGTGACTGTTCGCGTTTCCAGTCCTCTTTGATTTTGGCAAGAGCCTCGTCGCGGACTTTGCGCACGGTGGCGACGGGCATCCATTCGTAACTTGTGCCGCCACCACGCAGGGAGGAGCAGGAGTAGTAGCCGATGACTTCGCCGGCTTCATCCGGAAGGGGCTCATGGATGATTTCCTGACGAGGAGCCTTGATGAGCTTGAGCGTGTCGCCGACGCGGACGACGCCCGTCCAGATGTCAACGATGTCGGGGGAACGGAGGGCAATCGTGCGGAGCCCCTTGTATCCGACAAGCAAGGTGCATTCCTTGATCTGTTTTTTGCTGTTCCAGCGGGGGATGAGGTATGCTTGGCCGGTGACGGGATCGGGATAAACGCCTATGGTGGCGCAGTCGGAGAGGCAGGCGAAGAAGGAGACGGGCTCGCAGTTGGCGAGTTCGGGATTGCGGTGGATGAGCGATGTCGTCAGGCGCGCGAAACGATCAAAGCTCATGGTGGCAGGCACGAGAGCCTTGATCTTTTCCTGTGTGGTCGGTTTGGCCCACACGGTGAGGGCGCGTTCCTGGGGAGCGGTGGTGAGTTCGGTGGACATAATTAAAAAGTGGATACAGGCTAGATGTCTTCGACGGGGATGGCTGCGGTGATGTCGGTGGCAACGAAGGCGGGGGGAGAGGCGAGGTCGGGCACGCGAGTGCCGTCGGGGAGGCGTGTGATGCGGACCATCGACCTGATAGTGGTCTGGATCACCGTGCCTTCCAGTAGCAGGGGGCTGGTAGTGATGGGCTTTTGGTTGGCGTCGAGTGCGACGCCTTCAAAGGTAATGAGGCTGGTGGTGGTGCGTCCTTGGGCGATGGTGAGTCTGGCGACGGGGTGTCCGCTGAGTGTGATGGCAAGGCTGACGAGCATGATCGTGCAGCGTATGGTTGTGGTGTGGGCGTTCGTTGACGGCGGAAGGGTCGGCTGCGGAGAGTCGGTGGCGGTGGTGTGGCTTGCGGATTCGAGCCGGGTGAGTCGGGCGGCGAAGTTTTCCAGCACCGTGACCTGCGAACCGACCGTCTCCGCGAGCAACTGCACGGAGCGGCTGGCGGCAACCTCGGCGGCGCGGTCAATGATCAGGTCTTCCGCCATGTCGCGGAAGCGACGGGCGCGGACCGAGCGGATGAAGAAGCCGAGGCGGATCACGCCGCGCTTCGTCCAGAGGGTCATTTCCTGGGCGCCGCCAAGGGTGTCACTATTTGTGACAACCCAGTGTTTGCCTTCGATGAGTTCGTCGGCGTGACGCATCTTGTGGTTGCGGATAACATTCTCCGCGATGCCGTAGCCTTTGGCTACAAGAGAGGTTTCGATCGTGTATTCATGCCCGGAGTCCGGGCGGACGGGAATCACGTCGTTGTCGATGATGATGGCAGGGGCGGTTCTCATTTTTTTTTACGGCTTTTAGAAATGGGGGCGTAATCGGCGGCATTTAGCTCGTGGCCGGTAAGGATGGCTTCGCCCCACACTGCTCCATCACCGGTCTCCATTGCATTGGCGAGCTGGCGCAGCCTCTTTATTATATCGGCGCGTGTTCCGATGATGGTGCCTGCATCATTAGCATCAAAGATAACGGCGTATCTTTCCAGTGTAGCCACCTTCCTTGGGCTGTTTATTATCTGAAAGCCCATCGATTTTCCCATGCATCCATTTCTCCGCCTACTGGCGGGGGAAGATATAAGGGATGCATTTTTCACCACAGGCCCAGCCTTCGGACGGTAATAATTACCGTCTTTATGCCTGATGATATTGTCATTCGCCATGAGCACAATGCAGTGACGGCAAAATCTCTCGAACGAGATGGGCAGCTTCCCCTCTTTCCCCACCTTCCCATAAATCGTCATGATGCCCATGCGATTTCCTTCTCCAGGAGGGAAGAATTGGGGCAAGTCATCGATATGCAGTTCGTATTTGTCGGGAATGCTCATGCTGCCCCCTGCTTTTGCGCGGCCAACTCGGCGCGAATGATGACGAGCTGCGCGGTGAGGTAGTGACTGATCCGGCGGCCGGTGGCGACGCGCCATGCGTGATTGTAGCTGACCTCGCAACGGTCGGCGAGGATGCGGACGGCGATGTCCTTGGGCTTCCGGCCCTGGCGGGCGCGAGCCTGCGCGCTTAGGCGGGGTCTTTTATTGCGCGCAGTGATTATTCTGGTAGGGGCAACTTTGCTTTTTCTGTGCGGTGTCATTGTCGAGCACAGAAAGAGCAAAATTACATCAAAACAACATAAAAAATACATCACTCCTGCAAGCTATTACCCACAAATGAATTACAGTGAAAAAATTTCTCACCTGCTAAAAACAAGGGGGGTTTCCATCCGTGCATTCGCCACTGGAGTCGGGATGGAATATGCGGGTATCCATAAAATAGTTACAGGACGAATCAAGAACCCGCATCCAAATACCAAGCACAGGATTGCGGAATTTTTCGGCATAAGTGTCGAGCAGCTTTTCGATGACACCGTCAGTCTAAACGCAACCAACGCAAAAAAAATGAGTTACGATAATCTGGAGAAAGCAAATATCCGAATCCTCGAACTGGAGAAAGAAAATGCAGTGCTCAACGCACTCCTCCAAGCGAAAGAAAAGGAAATAGCCCGTCTGCATGAAACCTTTCGCGCAGACGCTTCCATCTCAATGCCCGCTGCATCCTCTCCTGCCCGCTCCAGAGGGCATACCAAAACTAAAAAAACGCCGACAAGACTGACGAAAGAACAAATCAGTAGCCTCGAAGAGAGCGGTATCAATCTTGATGAGATTCTCAAGCAGTGGGCAGGAAAATCGGGGAGGATCGCCCAATGAGTGCAGATCAAAAACCATTTTTTGAGCTCTGTGTGGAAGACATTTTTTCAATCACAGGGCGCGGCACGATTGTAACCGGTACTGTATCCAAGGGGGCGGTCCGCAAAGGAGATGTGCTCTATCTTAAGAAGCCATCGGGGGAGAGCAAACAGGTCACCATTCTGGCCATTGAAGGCTTTAGGAAAGTTCTGAAAGAAGCACTCATGGGCGAAAGTGTAGGCTTAACCATCGACGTAATTGACCGAAATGACATATCAAGGGGAGACATTATCACCTTCAGTGCCTGACGCTTCTGCGCTATTGAAAACCCCGATCCCGACAGAAGCACTCCCCTTGCTCGTCTCTTGGGCCGAATACTATCGCGCTACGATCAGAATTGTTCCCCCAAGAAAAACAAAATTGGGAGATTGCCGTTCCAACTTTCGAACACGCACTTCCGTAATAACACTCAATAATGAAAAAAACCCATACCGATTCCTCATAACACTCGTCCATGAATTAGCCCATGCCCGCGTAGGTTTCGAATTTCGCAAACCTATCCGACACGGGAAATTATGGAAAGATGCCGTTAAGGAGATGATTTTTCAGGTAAAGAACCTTGGCGTATTCCCCTATGATGTCGAAGTGGCCATTGAGCGGCATTTTTCGAACCCCAAATACACCGATGAAACTGATCCTGCGCTCGGACGTATCTTGGAGCAATACAACCCCTAGCTTCCTCCCCATCCGCCTGCACCCTCCCGCCTGCCGGAAATCCCCCTCACTCACGGAATCCCCCCTTATAGGGGGGATTCCGTGAGGGGGTTTCCGTCAGGGAGGGAAAGGGATTCACCGTTGTCTTTATCCGTGTTTCGTTCCCTTCAAAATCCCCACGAAAACACAAAACAGGTGTTTACCGTTAGTTTTCGTTGTTTTCCGTAAATTCGTGAAAGAAATTCACTTAATGCCCGTCGCCCACGCTGGCCGCTTCTCCCAAATGTCTTTCAGCGCATCGTCAAGATGCACGTCGGCGTAGGTGTCGCTGGTGATCTGCGGCGTGGAGTGGCGAAGCATTTTCTGCGCTTTGTAGATGCCGCGCGTGTTGGCGATGTAGGATCCGAAGAGTTTGCGCAGCTCGTGGACGCGTCGAGCGCCCTTGCCTGACAGGAGCTTTTTGGCTTCGAGCCATGCGTTGAGGCGCTTGAAGACAGCGACCGTTCGCTCATGGCTCTTTTCGTCCTTGTCCTGTAAAATAAGCCCGGACTTTGGAGAGAAGACCCTGATTTCATCGGCAACCCAAGGAGCAATCTCCGCCCATCCTTCATCCTTTGCCTTTGGCTTAAATGTAGGGGTTGCCTTCACCCACATGCGGGGAAGCCCGCCAGGAACATCCTCAATCCATTCCACCACTGCTTCTGCGATTTCGTTTTTGCGCAGGCCGGCGTGCCCGGCCAGAAGGAAGGCAAGGTAATCGTTTTTATTCTCAAGGGCCCGCAAATCCCCTGCCCCGTTGTAAACGTCCATGATGACGCTCACCGACGGGAGCCTGTATTTGGTTTTTGCCGTCTTCGCGTAGGGCATCGACTCAAGCACATTGTCCAGATCGGCAGGCAGGGTGAGGTGAGAGTAGTATTTGCGGGCTTCCTTGCCAAACAGGGATGCAACCGAACGGGCGACGGCGTTGACGGAGCGTTTTTTGACCTCCTGCGCCGCCTTGTCATCGCCGGCGAGGGAGACGCGGGCGATTTTGAAATCGGAGACGAGCCGGTGCGTGAACTCGCCGATGCTCATGGCATGGATGGTTTCCTCCGGAATCTCGGACGGCTTCTTTTTCTTTCGGTGGGCGAGAGCCTGGCGAAAGGTGAGGACGAGATTGTTTCGGTAGTCTTTGGCGGTGACTTCTTCAAGGCCGAGGGCTTTTTCCGCCGCCTTGTGCGCCGCCAGAATGTCGCCGACGGTGGCAATCTTGGCAGTGGGGTGAAGCCGCTCCCACCGATCCGGGTCGAAACGCTGGATAGCCATGTCGAGGGTGTTGGTGCGGAGTTCGAGGAAGCGGTCGATCTTGTTGGCCTCGTCGGCAGCATCCTTTTTGGTGGATGGGAGGGCGAAATAGACGATGCGCCCGTTGCGCTTCACTCGCATCGTGAAATTGCTTGCGATGTGCACGGTGCCGTCTGGCATTTTTTTCGTGAGGCGGTAACAGCGGACGCCGCGATTGGTCCAAAACGTGGTCGATTCCTTGGGCATGATCTACCCCTGTTCTACCCCCTTTTTTCTCAATTTATCAATTCATTTATCTGTGTTCTTTTGTAAACCCCACGTTTCCCCTCGTGAAATTTGTTTTTGCGAATAAATAAAAACGAGTAAAAACGGGGGCTGTGTGACTCGAAATCAGGTGTTGGTGAAAGCCAACCGGGGGTTCGAATCCCTCCCTCTCCGCCAGACAGTGATGAACACTGCAACCCGCGCAGCCAGCCCTGAAACCCCTGACCTGCATATGGCGTCAAGAGTTGCTATTGCCAGACGCCCCGGTGGCTGGCCCAATTCCCGACAGTCTTCGTCTCTCGTTTAGCATCCACTCATCATCGTTTTCTGCACATCGCCCGTCGTGATCGCCTCGATTCTTACACGTTTATTCCATACCTCTCCAGCCCTCGTTGCAGCCGCGTCGGGCGCGTTGTTTGCCGCTCTTTTCCTCGCCGCGCCGCCGGTGGTCTCGGGCGGAACCATCGACCTGCAAACACTGATCGACAATCCGCCTTTTGGCAAAGCCCCGGAGGCGGGCGCGTCTGCCGAGGCGGACCCGCAGGCGCTTGAGTTTCGCGGCTACATCGTGGACCAAGGTGTGCGCTACTTCAGTCTCTATGACCCGACCGTGCAAAAATCCAGTTGGGTCAGCGAAAAGGAAAGCGGCCCCATCGCGATCAAGACCTTCGACGCCGATGACGGCGCCCTCACCGTCACACAGGCGGGCAAAACCGTGCGCTTGAAACTCAAGGCCGCCACCATCGCCAATGCTCCGGTGGCCCCAGTCGCCACGGCAAGCAACCCGCGGGGCGTGCGCACGTTCCAACCGGGTGGCCCCAACGCCACACCCCGCACCGGTGCGCAAATCGATCCCAAGCGACTCGAGGCCATCGCAGCCGAAGTCGCCCGCCGCCGGGCTCAGCGACAGGCGGCACAGCAGGGCAACGCGACGAATGCCGCCCCCGCTCCCGCAGCACCGGCGCCAGCCAATTGAGCGGCTTCCCCCCCCCCCCCCCCCGCGCGCGAAATCCATCCACTCCCCGGCAATCCAACGCCGCCTCTTTTTCTCAACCATGATTATGCAAACCTCATCCCGTATCGCCTGCTCCTCGTTTTCCGGGCAATCCGCCCGCGCTTTCCGCGATTCTCGCGCCGCCCGCCGTGGGTTTACGCTCGTCGAAATTCTGGTGGTCATTGCGATCATCGGCCTGCTGGTCGGTGTCGTGCTCACTCGTATTGGAGGCACGCTCGACGAAGCCAACGAATCCACGGCCAAAATCTTTGTTAACTCATCGATCAAGACGCCGCTCACCCAGTACCGCATCAACATGGGAACTTACCCAAGCACAGCCGAAGGGTTGCAGGCGCTGATTACCGATCCGGGAAACAAAACCGGTTGGAAGGGCCCCTACCTTGAAGGCAACAAAGTGCCGCTAGATCCGTGGAAACGCCCCTACCAATACCGTTACCCCGGCACGAAAAACCCGCGTGGCTACGACGTGTTCTCGATGGGAGCGGACGGCCAGCCTGACACCGCCGACGACATCGGCAACTGGGAGGACTAACGCGCCGTGGGCGCGAACGTCCAACATCGAACGCCGAACATCCAACATCCAATGTGGCAACCTGTGAAGGTATCGACCGTCGCTGGCAGTTCGCCCGTCGTGCCCGATGCGCCCAACCTCCAACATCGAATGTTGGATGTTGGATGTTGGATGTTGGACGTTGGACGTTCGCGCACGTCGCGTCAGCGACGTGCGCGCGGCTTCACGCTCGTTGAAGTCCTGCTGGTCATTCTTATCATGGGGCTCATCAGCAGCGTGATGATTACCGGGAGTTCCGCCCTGTTTAACGCCTCGCAAACCGAAGACCCCGAGGAAGCCCTCCTCGCCCTCCTCCAGACCGTGCGGCTGAAGGCCGTGGAGGACGGCATGACGCTCGATCTGGTGACGGAGGACGAGGGCTTTTCCTATTTTTATGGCAACGGCCACAGCAAAACACTCCCGGAGGTCGAGGGCGTGAAAGTGCGCCTCATCAAAGCCGAGGGCGCGCAGTCCGTGTTGCTCGGCGGGCAGGTCGAGGAAACCCCCGTCAACTCGCTGCGTTTTTTCAACGACGGCACCTGCGCCCCCGTGCGCGTGCAAGTGCAGCGCGGCAACGTCCGCAAAGTCCTCGTCATCGACCCCTGGACCTGCGCCGCCCTGCCCCCCGATCCCAACGCCCGATGAACCCCCGCCCCCCCCCCCCCGCATTCACCCTGATCGAAGTGCTGGTGGCGCTGGCCATCTTTGCCATTGCCTCCGTCGTCCTCGGCTCGGCCTACGTCAACCTCCTCTCGGCCAACGCCGCGATTCGCCAGACCGACACCACCGACGACGATCTGCACTGGGTGCGTATCCAGTTTCTCAAGACGGCCAAGCTCGAGGATGTCGAGAAAGGCGACGACGTTGTTCTCCCCGGCGACCGCACCGCGCGCTGGAAAGCCACCGTGGAGCCGACGCCGGTGAGCGACCTGTTCACCGCCGTGCTGGAGGTCGAACTGCCCAAACCCGACACCAAGGAAACCGTCACCATGACGGAAACCTTCACCCTCCTGCGTCCAACTTGGTCCGAGGAAGCCGACCGCAAAAAACTCCGCGACGACGCCAAAAAACGTCTCGAGGACGAACGCGCCAGAATGCGATGACCGCCGTGAACGCCGTGAACATCCAACATCCAACGCCGAACATCCAATATCCAATGTGGCAACATCCAACACCCAAGCCAGGCGCTGCCGCGCCATTGGCTTGTTCATTGGCTGTTCGCCGTTCGCTGTTGGATGTTGGATGTTGGATGTTCGGCGTTGGATGTTCGCGCGCACCGCGGCAGCGGCGCGCGCGCGCCTTTACGCTCATCGAGATGGTCCTCGCCCTGTCGCTGCTCGGGATGCTGATGGTGGCGCTCAACATTTTTGTCTTTTCGATGGCCGAAGCCTGGGGCAAAGGCGGCGACGAGCGTCTTTTCGATCAACACGCGCGCGCCGTCACCCGCTACGTCCAGGAAACGTTGCGCTCCAGCATCGAAGGCCCCGGCGCGGGTGGCCTGCGCGTGGCGGAAGTCCGCATGCCCGAAGGCGGCAACGCCGTGCGCATCCTCTACACCCAGCGCGACGCAGGACGGCTCGCAACCTGGCCCGGACGCCCCCTGCCCGACGTGGATTGCTCCCTCGGCGTCGTCGAACGCCGCGGCCTCGTGATGCTCTGGCAGTCGCGCCTGGAGGAACGTTACGACGAAGACCCGCCGCGCGCCACGGTTGTGTCGCCCTTCATCGTGTCGCTCGGTTACGATTATTACGACGAGAACTTCAAACGCTGGGAGACCAAGGAGGAGATCGAGAAAGACACCACCTCCGGCGAATACAAACTGCCGGCCCGCCTGCGCCTGCGATTCAAACGCGACGACATGCAAATCGAAACATCCTTCACACTGCCGGGCAAAGGGGAGGGGGCCACATGGTTTTGAGTGAAGAATTAAGAATGAAGAATAAAGGGTGTCCGGTCCCGCGCACCCGCGGCTCGATCATCATTGTAGTGCTCGTGACACTACTGCTGGCCTCCTTCATGATTATGAAGTTCATGGAGGCCAGTTCGCTCGACCTCCTGCTCGCCGCCCGCAAGGCCGACCGCCACCGCCTGCGTGACGACGCCTACGCCGCCCTCGAACTCACCCTCGCCGTCATGGCCGAAGTCAAAGCCATCGATGGCGACAAACTCTACGCCCCTGCCCAAGGCTGGGCCGACCCCTACACCTACGCCGGCCTTGTGCCCCGCGAAGGCGTCACCGTGGAGATCACCTTCGAGGACGAAAGCGGCAAGCTCTCCCTCCCCAAAATCGACCAGAACAAACTCATCCTCTTCTGCGAAAAGCAGAACATGCTCACCCGCGACGCCCAGCGCTTTGCCGACGCCTGGCTCGCCTGGACCAAGGCCGACCACAACGCGCTCAACTTCGACTCCGCCCCCTCGGTTTACGAACGCGAGCCCCTCCCGCACAAAGTCCCCCAACGCTCCCCCCGCTCGTGGGACGAAGTCGCCGCCATCGCCATCGTCCGCGACTACCTCATCGACGCGGAGACCGGCCGGCTCACGCCCTTCGGCGAAGTATTTCAGGACAGCATGTCGCTCTACAGCTTTGGCAGCACCAACATCAACTCCGCCCGTCCCGGCCTGCTCACCATGGCCGGCATGGACGAATACCAAATCCAGCGCCTGCAACAATTCAACGACGGCACCACCCCCCCCCCCAGCGGCACGCTCCCCTTTTTCCGCGACGTCAAAGAAGCCGCGCGCATCGCGCAGGGTTATGCCGATTACCAATATTTCGGCGCCGAAATCCGCTGCCTGCGCGTCCTTGTGACCGTCCGTGAAGGCGTCGCGGTATCGCGTCTGCAAGTCCTGCTTGCCCTTGAGGACGGCGTCAGCCTCCCCGACATCACCGCCGCTCCGTCCACCTCGACCACCGCCACCGGCTATTGGGGCAACACCAGCACCAGCACCACCGCCACCAATGCCAACGCCTCCGGCAGCGGCAACAGCGCCACGGGCGCGGGCGGCGGTCGCAACACTGGCGGTCGCAACACCGGCGGCTCAGGCAACACTGCCAACAGCGGCGCGACTCGCGGGGGAACGGGAACCGCCTCCAATTCCGGCAGAGCCACGACCTCCGGCTCCTCCACCTCTTCGTCCTCCACCAGCGAACAAACATTGAACTATCCCTTCACGATCCTCGAAATCCTCGAAGACAACGGCCCCCCGGCTTCCGCCGACGAGAACAACGAGACCGACGCCGGGGCCGGGACGACCACCGCCGCTCCCGTCGCCACCGCCAGAGCCGCCACTGTCAGGTCCACCTCTTCAATTTAATCTCTCAACATTCACGTCCACTCTTCTTCACTCACCTCAATGTCATCGCCGCATTTAACGTCCGCCGCCGACGCTCCCACCACACTCTCGCCCGATGGTCCCGAACCGGAAAACACCGGGCCGCAACCCGTGCTCCTGCTGCCCGGCGACCGGTTCTTCGTGCGGACCATTGCGCTGGCCGAAGACACCTCCGTGGAGGACCAGGTGATATTGGCGCTCGAAGGGCTTTCACCCTTTGGCCCTGCGCAGCTTTATTACGGATACGTCACCGCTCCCGACCGCAAATCGGCGCTCGCCTACGCGGCCTACCGCCGCCGCTTCACCGCCGACGAAACCGCCACGTGGGAGCAGACCGGTTCCGTGCTGCCCGAATTCCTCCCGCTCCTCGCCTCGCGGCCCAAGCGCGACGGCGTGGTGTTGCACCAAGGCCCTGCGCGCATCACTGGCCTGGCCTGGCGCAACGGCGAGGCGCTCCCGTCCGTGCTTCTCGTCCGCGAATGCCTCGGGGCCGATCAACAAAAATTTGCCGCGGAGTTGTGTGCCCGCGCCGGACTCCCCGCCGATGCCGAGGTCACGGTCGTGCAAGGCCCGTTGAACGGTGCCGTTCGTGACGACGGCGACGTGGAACTCCGCGTCGCTGGCACCGGCACCATTGGCGGCGTCACCGGCGCGCACTCCCCGTTTGTTCTCCGTGTGGCCGATCTCGACATGGCCGACGTGCGTGACCGCGAGTTCCTTGCCGCCCGCGAACGAGCCGCGCGCCGTGACAACTGGCTGTGGCGCGGCGTGCAACTCATCATATGCCTCATCATCGGGGCCGCGCTGGTGGAGGTTGGAGCCAGCCTCCTGCGCTGGCAGGCGACCAAACGCCAGGCGCGTATCGCAGCCCAGACCTCCGACGTGGAGCACCTGCTCACGGCGCAAGGGCTGGCCCAGCGCATCGGCGAACTCTCCGAACGCCGGCTCATGCCGCTTGAAATGCTCGCGCTCATCAACCCCGGACGTCCCCAGTCGATCACCTTCCTGCGCGTCGTCACCCGCAGCGCCACCGAGCTCGAAATCGAGGCGCAAAGCAAGACACCCGCCGATGTCAGCACCTATCAAGAAGTGCTGCGCAACCTGCCCGCCATCGCCAGCGAGCAGACACGCATCAATCGCTCCAGCGAAGGTCTGACGTCCTTCATTATCACGCTCGCCTTCAAGCCCGATGCATTGCGCGCCGCCAATGGGGCGCCCGTCGTGCCCCCTGGGGCGCGCAAGCCCGAGCCTCCGCCTGCGGAAGCCGCTCCCACGCCCGTCCCCCTCACCCCCGTGCCCGCGGCAGGCACCGTCGAAGTGGAACCCGTCAGCATTCCGGAACCGGCGGTGCAGCCTGCCGCGCCCGCTCCCACTGCGCCAGCCAGAGCCACTCCCCCTGTTATCAAACGAGTGATCTTGCCCGGCCTGACGCCTCCTCCTGAACCCGAGCCTCCCGAAACTCCGCCTGCCGGCGGCCCGGCGGACATCGAAGGGGCCGACATTCCTACGCCCCTGCCAGGCGGTTCCGCTGCGACGGCGGACAAGCTGAAAACGGAAAAACTGAAAAGCTGAACCCTCCCATGAAATCCTATTTTTTCTCCCGCAATCTTCGTGAAAAACTCCTCGTCCTCGCGTTTGTCGTGGTGGTGATGGCCATCTGGCTAAGCGGTTCCACGAAGCGTTTGCAGACCAATTACCGTGCGTGGCGTGTTGCCGGCACCGATCTGGCCACGCAACAGGTGTTGCTGGACAACCGGGCCGTGATCGAGGCGGCCGCGACCACCGCCGTGGACAATCTCGATGCCGACAGCACCTACGATGCGACCAAGCTGGTGGCCGAGGTGATGGCGCTGGCGGGCAACGCCGGCCTGCAAGTGAGTAGTGATTCGCCCACTACACAGCGCACCAGCCAGTTTGCGTTTCACTCCGTGCGGGTATCCAGCCGCCGCGCGGAGATGCCGGCGGTGATTCGTTTCTATGCCGAACTGGCGGGTCGCGCGCCCTATCTGGCCTTGGAGCAACTGACGATCCAGCAGGACCGCGGGGCCGCGGGCATGGTCAACGTGACATTCCAGGTGGCCTCGGTCGAACTGGTGCGCTGAGGGAATATAGGGGAGGGCGGGTCTCCCGACCCGCCGACGAGGCTCGTGCGTAAGCGCGAGCCTCGCACTTCCGGAAATCGGAAAGGCGCGGCTGTGCCGCGTCCGGCGGGTCGGGAGACCCGCCCTCCGGGAGAAATGCTCAGCGCCCGATCGGGCTGCTGTCGTTGCCGTCGCCGGCGTGTCGTTTCGAGTCGTCCCAGGCGAGAACCTGCTTTGCCGCGTCGAGTTGCGGGCGTAGTTCCGCGTAGGATACAGCTTGGACGGCGGCGTCGCCGGCGCGGCGCGCGGTGGCGGCGGCAATGGCGGCGCTCTGCGCGAGGATCATGAACACGGGCTCCATGCGGATGGAACCAAAGGCAATGTGCGAAGCCGAGAGTGCCACGGGCACGAACAGGTTTTGCACGTTGTCAGCCTTTGCCGGCACGATGGCGCGGTAGCTGATCGGATACGGCTTGGGCAGGCGCACCTGCACGTCGCCTTCGTTTTTGACGTGGCCGTTTTCGTCAACGAAACGGCGGCAATTGTGCGAGTCCATCGTGTAGGCGGCCATGCCGATGGCGTCGTCCGCCTTCTGTTTCGAGAGGCAGTGGTGCTCGGTCATGACGAGATCGCTGACCATGCGGCGGCCTTCGCGGATGTAGAGTTGGTTGGGCCAGTTGCCGCTGTCGGTGAACTCGTCCTTGGCGAGTCCCCATGTGTTCACTTTTTGCTGGATGTCGGCGGGCACGGCGGGGTCGTTGGCGTAGAACCACCAGAGGCCCTGCACCCAGGTGACGTGGGCTTGGAAGAGTTTTTCGCGCTCCTCGTGCGAGGCGGTGGGCCAGGCGTAGTTGGCGCCGATGTAGTCGCTGGAGACGGCGCCGTGGTTGTTGGTGTCTGTCTTGAGTCCGCGGATACGGTCGTGTTTGTTGAATGTCTCGCGCCAGCCGGTGGCGAGGTAGCGGGCAAGGAGTTCGTAGGCCTGCCGGTCGTAGTTTTGCGGCTTCGGGAAAGGCACAAGGTTGTCCTTTTCCTGCGTCATGCAGATGCGGAAGTTGTAGGCCTGCACGCGGTGGTCGCCTGCGCCGGGTTCGGGACGCCCGGGTTCGATGCCGGGGAGGAGTCCGCTCTTCGGGTCGCCGGGGACGATGTAGGGATCGACGGGGTTGTCGAACTGGTGCTTGGGGTGGACGATCTGACCGTTGAGCGCCTCGCCGTAGGTGGCGTTGCCCTCGCGTCCCACGGTGAACCTGACGCCGGCGGCGGCCATGAGGTCGCCTTCGTAGGAGCAGTCGATGAAGTAGGGGGCGCGGGCGCGGGCGCCGTTGGTAAAGGTGATTTCGGTGACGCGGCCTTCGAAGGTGGCGGCGGTTTTGAAATAATGACCGTGGTGGACGGTGACACCGACCTCGGCGAGCCAGGCGTTGAGGACTTTTTCGGCGGCGGAGGGTTCGAAACGCCACTCGGCTTCGCAGTCGTAGTGCTGGCCGAGGCGCTGGTAAAATTCGAGGGCGAGACCGCCGATGGCGTCCTTGTTGCCGAAGTCGGTGAAGCCGAGACCGCCGGTGGTCAGGCCGCCGACGTGGGTATGGGGGTTGAAGAGCGCGACGGAGAGGCCGAGGCGGCGCGCCTGGATGGCGGCGGCGCAACCGGCGGCATTGGCCGAGTAGATGACGAGGTCGGCTTCATACGCGGGCTGGTCGGCGGACACGGCGGGGGCCGGACGATAATAAGCGGGATGGGTGGTGCGGGTGTTGGTGTTCATGATGCAGCGAAAGGCTCACTGGTTCTTACGGGTTTGAGTGAAATGCAATGCGCGGAAAGATTAACTGTAAAGTCAGGGGAGGGCACCGCCCATCCAGAATATCTCACGCGGAGGCGCGGGGGCGCGGAGAAATGAAAACAAGAGGAATCAGAAATCGCACACGAAGACACGAAGGGTTTCCCGCCACGGCGCAACGGGCGCAACGGCTGAGAGGCAGAGAAGAATCTCACGCAGAGACGCAAAGGCGCAGAGAAAACAAACAATAAAAATCAGTTTCTTCTCTGCGCCTGCGTGAGATATTTCGGATTGGGAAATGGTATCGGAGGCACCAGCAGGCTGATGACGTGGCGTCCGTTGCGCCGTGGCGGGAAACTCTTCTTACCAGCTGATGTTACGCGGACGTTTGCTAAGGAGCGGCGGTCTCCAGGCCGCCGGACGAGGCGCAACGCGCCTCGCCTCATGCAGTTCAGCATTCAAACGGGCGACGCTTCGCGTCGTCCGGCGGCCTGGAGACCGCCGCTCCTTGCTTCGGCTGCGTAACATCAGTTACCAGATGGAAGATGGAAATCATGCTCTTGTCCGGTTCTTGGAAATTTTTAGAAGTTCCCACAAGTATTTCCGTCTCTGCATTTTTTTGCGCCTTTTGTGCCTTTTTGCGGCCATCAACTGTGGAATATAGGATAAAACGGCTTGACGCGCTGATCTGAGCCCGTCTTTTTCTGCCGCACATTTGCGTCAGGGACGCGCACACCGGATCAACGAACAACCGAAACTACTTGGGTCAAACCCGCTAACTGCTTGAAAATGAGCTTAAACGCGACATACGGGACTACACAAAGCTCCCAAGCTCCCAAGCTCCCAAGCTCCCAAGCTCCCAAGCTCCCAAGCTCCCAAGCTCCCAAGCTCCCAAGCTCCCAAGCTCCCAAGCTCCCAAGCTCCCAAGCTCCCAAGCTCCCAAGCTTAGCTTAAGCTGTGTCAGCATAGAACACCCAAACAAGGGGGTACCATGTCCGGACGGGACGATGGCGGAACGGGACGCGATTTCCCATCATCGGGAGACGACGTCCCATTACTCGGACGTGGCTTCCCATTGCTCGGACGTCACGTCCCATCACTCGGACGCGGCTTCCCATTACTCGGACGTCACGTCCCATTACTCGGACGCGGCTTCCCATTGCTCGGATGTCACGTCCCATCACTCGGACGCGGCTTCCCATTGCTCGGATGTCACGTCCCATCACTCGGACGCGGCTTCCCATTGCTCGGACGTCACGTCCCATTACTCGGACGCGGCTTCCCATTGCTCGGACGTCACGTCCCATTACTCGGAAGCGACGTCCCATTCGCCAGAAACGGCGTCCCGAAGGGCTCATTTTGCCTCTTTTGACCGCAACCACAACTCCCAATCCAAGGAAAACTCATGAGTAACCACATGGCCCGCAACTACCTGCCCGTAACCGAGACGGAAGCCTACCTATGGCTGACCAACCTTGCGCAACAACTACCCTCCGTGGCCAACCTGCTCGGCATCGGGCAAAAAGCCACCCCCTTGGTGCAAGCCGCGCAACTACTCACCGACACCCACCGCTACCATCAAGCCACCCGCAGTCTGGCCGAAGAACGCACCGCCAACAAAAACGAAGCCGCCTGGAACCCCATCGGCCAACACGTTTATGTGCGCCCCACCACCACCGACACCGGCCCCCAAGCGACCCAAAGCGCCGAAGCCGGAGCCTACCCCCTGGCCATCGCCCTATGCGACGACATCCTCAGCAACCGGAGCGGCAAACTCGATCAGGCAATAAAAGACCTCCTGCGCCTCAATCCCCTGCCCAAACACCTCCCCGGAGCGGTCACCGGAGCCAAACCCCAATACGAAGCCTATATCGACCACAACCAGCTCACCGTCAAACTCACCAAAGCCGGCTATCAATATTTTATGGTGAAGATCGATCACGGCACGGGCGAGTTCGACGCCGAGCACGTGGTGCACGAAAGCCCCTTCAAAGACCCCACCCCCCTCCCCACCGACACACCGCAGATGTGGCGCGTGCAGGTGTTTGGATACGCCAAAGGCAACCACGTGGGCATCCCCGGCGACATTATAGACGTAGCCGCCAAAGCCTACCTCGCCGAACACTCCGAAGGCACCGGCTGATTTCTCCCATTCTCCCGCACGATGAGAAACCAAAACCCAAATGATATTCCGAGTGGCGCGGGCTTTTTCTGCCAATCGCCCGCAATCCGATGTAGCGCAGGCGTCCCGCCTGCAATCCAGCCTGCTGCGCGAAGCGCCGCACTCCATAAAAGTCACCGCGCTTCGCGCAATAGACAAGATGGCAGGCGAGACGCCTGCGCTACGTCAGCATGCGGGCGGGACGCCCGTGCTCGCGATTCGATGCCACGTCCTGCATACGCGGGCGTCGCAAGCGACGCCCCTTGTGGCGCGGGCGTCCGCCCGCAGACGGCGAAGCCGCCGGGATTGGCGCCGTCCACGGTCAGGATGGCCGTGCCACGCCGGAGCCTGCCCGTCATTCTTAATTATTAATTCTTAATTATTAATTCCTCCTCCCCTCCCTTTCCCCCCGTTCGTAACCAACAAATGAATACCAAAATAAAAACAACGCCACGCATCGCAGGCACGCTTCGGCGGGCCTTGCTCGCTCCTCTCGCCGGAGGCGGCTTTATGCTACGCCTCCTCCTGGCGGTCTTCACGGCATCCCTCGCCGCCTCACCGCTCAACGCCTGGACCATCAAATTCCTTACGCCGGCAGCTCCGGTGAGCCCCCTGGTTTCCACTGGGACCGATTATAGCATCTTTCGCAGCTTTCTGACGGCGACGGGGGCTACGGTAGTCGTTGGGGGTAACAACAGCCTCGCTACGCATACGATCGGGAGTGCCGATGCCGTGATCGTTGATGCGCTTAGTGGCGGCAAAACTTATACGGATGACGAACTCAGCGTCCTGGCGGCTCTCCGCGACAGCAATGTGCCCGTTCTGGTTTTCGGGGAGAATGTCACTTCTATAATGGGGAATTGGGCTTCGAGCAATGCTCAATTGGCCACCCTTATCGGAGCCACTGCTGATGCCAGTACAAATGGGGCAAATACGCAAACGGTCAATTCGGCAGCATGGCCAATCCTGACCCAGGGGGTCACCTCGGTCGCGTTTACTGCTGCGGGCAAATTCAGTGCTATTGGCACAGGCAACATCGCTATCACGTCAGACAACACGATCGTCCTCGCCGAAAACAACAAGAACTTCCTCGTGGCGCTGGATATTAATTGGCCGTCGAGCGGTAGCGGTGGCGCTGTCGGCACCAACGCCCAGTTCGCCCGGAACGTCGCCACGTTTCTGACGACGGCGATCGTGCCCCCGCCGACGATCGACAGCTTCAGCGTGAGCGCGGCCCCTGCGACGCCGACGGCGGCGATCGAGGCCAACCCGACGGTGGGCAACGGCACGCTCGACACGACGGTGACATGGACGACGAGCAACGCCGCCACGGTTTCCCTGAGCGGCCCCGGCTTCGACCCGTCCGCCCCCGCTGCGGCCAGCGGCAGCCAGCCGGTGACGGTATCCGTGATCGGCGAGCACACTTTCCGGGTGACGGCCAGCCCCGCGCCCGCGACCCTGAGCTGGACGAGCACCGGAGCCACCACGCTCACGCTCATCACCCCCGTGGGCACCGAGATCGACGTGACGGGCCAGACGGGCTACGCCGCCGCCGCCACCGCCGGCACCTGGACCCTGCGCGCCACCAACGCCAACGGCAATGCCACCCGCACCGTGACGGTGGATATCCCCGCGCCCGCGATCGCGCTGGCGGGCGTGGAGGTGCTTCCCCTGCCCACGATCCCGCCGGTGATCGACGATGGCACCGTCACGGTGATACCCGACCCCGACGTGCCCGGCAGCATCGTCATCGGCGGCGGCATCGTGCCGCCCGATCCCGCAGACCCCGACCAGTCGCAGGTTTTCGGCACCGAACAGATATTCCTCGTGACGACGACGGACCTTGAGAACGGTCCGTGGACGCCAGCCGCCCGTTCCACCTACACGGTGGAGGTGAGTCCCGAGGGCGACATCCTTGCGGTTGTCACCGCCCCCCACGCCGACCAGGCCCGTTTCTGGCGTCTGGCCACGACGCTGCACCCGGTGGATGTCAACGGCGCCCCCCGGCCCGACGCTCCGGTGCTCTACAGTTGCGTCCCCTTCGGCCAATACAAGGTCACGGTGCCGGCGGGGAAGCGGAAGTTTGTCGCGTATCAACTCGACCAGACCGGAACGGGCAGCATCGCGCTGGGCCAGCTAATCCCTGCCGCGCCGATGAACACGGCAGCCGCCCGCTGGGCGGGTGGCAGCAAGCAGGAGGTCATGATGATGCGCAACGGCTGGTCACAAGGCTTCACAGTGGGACTGGGCGAGGCGGTGCTGGTCAACAATCCCGCGGCCACACCGTTTACGGTGACGGTGACGGGCACAGTGCCGTTGTCGGCTACTGCGACGCTGGCCACGAACGTAACCACCGCGGCGGGTTCGACCTTGCCGATCGCTTCGGCGATCACCGGCTTTTCGGTGACGCCGGTGCTCAACGATATGCTCACGGAGACCGCCACCGGCATATCCACCGAGCACATCTATCTTCGCAACGGCTGGTCCGGCGGCGTGCCCGCATTCGGGATCGGCGAAGGGTTCCTCTACTCCCGCAAAGGTGCTCCGGCCGCTTGGGCGCAGGAGATCACCCTCACCACAGACACGCCCGATCTGGGTATTCAGAAGTAAACCATTTATCGGCCCTCAAGCTGGTAAGAATCAAAGAAAGACATCCATCATTATGAAAACATCAATCAAAGCATCCGTCATCGCCCTCGTGGCGCTGATAGCAAGCCATGCCGCATGGGGCGCTTCGCCCCCGGCGAGTGTCAACTTCTCCAACGATCCCGATTACTTCGGGAGTGGAAACAAGTTCCTGGACGAGGACGGCAACGGGTTGTCGGGCTACGACAACTACGTGATCGGCCTCTGGTATCAGACCTATGGCACCACCGACCAGTGGACGTTTCTGGGCGGCGGGCTCTTCGAGGACAGGATATATCCGGAGTACGGGATCGAAGCCGGCTATGTCGAATCGACGCCTGGAGGCGGGATTCCAGTCTACACCCAGTCGTCTTGGACGCTGGAAGGCGGTTGGCTCACCGGAGATACCATTACGTTCATGGCTCGCGCCTGGCAGTATCCTGGCGATGCGACGGTAGCCACCATTACCAGTCTCCAGCAGTTGGAGGACAGTTTTTACAACTTGGTCACCGGCAGCAAGTATGCCGAGGTTACTTGGCAGAGCGTCGATGTTGACCCTGATTTCGGGACAAACATCGGCGTCAACTTCCCCGGCGCGGTGCTCGACCAGGTCGTGGGCGCGGTGCCGGAGCCTTCGACGTATGCGGCGCTGGCCGGACTGGCGCTGCTGGCCTACGCCTACGTGATGCGCCGTCACCGGTAAGTCAATCGGAGGGCGGGTTTTTATTGCCAATCCCCGCCAGACGCGGCGCAGCCGCGCCCATCCGGGAAAAACGGAAGGGCGGTGCTTCGCACCGTCGGCGGGTCGGGAGACCCGCCCTCCATAGGTATTAACCACGGAGGCAACAGAGGGCCGGGCTTCATAGGAATGCAAATCAAAGGTTCCCTGTCTTCTGTGCCTCTCGTGGTTCCTCTAACAAGGCGACGTTTGCGTAGCTTCAATGATTGAGCAGTATAAGTTGAGATATAGGGTTCTTCGACATTTTCAATGGTTCGACATGGAGTGCGGCGATTCATCGCCGCTTTCGACGGATCGTTTTAA
>NZ_ABEA03000160.1 GCF_000171235.2 Geminisphaera colitermitum TAV2
GGGAGAGGATGGGATCATGTGAGGAGCGGGTCAGTGGATGGGGTTGCCGGATTTGAATCGAATTCTGCGGCTGCGGGTGCGCGTTGGAGGAGTGTTTGCAGGGCGTCAAAAACGGCGTCGTGAGAGAGATCCGCGAGGTTGTCGGTAGGCGAGGTGATGGCGTGAGTGTTGGGTGCGCCGGGAGGCCAGGGAGCAAAGCGTTTGGGCGAGGTGGGGCCAAAGAGGGCAAGGACGCGGTTGCCGAGCGCGGCGGAGAGGTGCATGGGGCCGCTGTCGTTACCGATAAAAATCGAGGGTTGCCGCACAATGGTGATCATTTGGTGAAGGGTGCATTTGCCTTGCAGGTCAAGGAAGCGGCCCGGCGGCGCATCGGGGGGGGGGGGAGGGGTTTGAGGCCACACCAGACAACTCGGCTGTCGGGGTAGTTGACCCAAATGAGGCGGGTGAGGGCCTCGTAGCCGTTCCACATTTTATTGGCCGCGCTGCTGTCAGTAAACATGACAAAAAGTGGGCCGGAGTCTCGTTTGGAGTCGTTGTTAAAGAAGGGCTTCCAATCGTCGGCGAGTTGGCCTGTCTGCGAAATGGGTTTCAGGGAAAGCGGGATGTCGATGGTGCTATCAAGGCCAGCCGTGCGAAGGAATTGTTGATGGACGGTCATCGCATGGTGGGGCGGAGGGTCAGCGGGTGTCGGAACAAATTGGTTATAGGAGAGGCCGCAGAGTCCTTTGCTGTTTTTGCGTCCCCACTTTTGCGGCGAACGTGCAGCCAGTGTCATTAACGCGGGACGGATCAGCCCGTGCATGTCCCAAACCATGTCAAAGCGTTCGCGGCGGATTAGACAGATGGTTTCGAGCAAGCCGCGCCAACCGGCTTTGCGTCGATAGGCAATCACGTGGTGAACGAACGGGGCGGCTTCGACGAGCGGTGCAAAGGTGTCGCGCACAACCCAAGTGATGCGGCATCCGGGCCATTGGCGGGCAACAGATTGGATGATTTGGAGCGATTGCACAATATCACCGAGCGCAGTCAGGCGGACAACAAGCAGGTTGCGGGGGGGGGGGGGAGGGGCGATAAGCAGTGATTGCGCCGGGTCGTGGGTCATCGGATCAAGCTTTGGTTGATTGCATGAGAGAACACATGCGGACTGATGAGCTGGTCGCGGTCAAGACTGACAACAGCGTCATGCGGGCAGCATACGCACCGAGGCGTTTGTGAGTTCATGACTTTGCTCTGTCCAAACGTCCGGCCATTCCTATCGTCCCGCCGCATGGTCAATGTGATCTGCATGAAATGGGGGACAAAGTATGGTCCCGAGTTTGTAAACAAGCTGCGTTCCATGGTGAAACGCCACTTGGCACGCCCGCATCGTTTCATCTGTTTCACGGACGACGGCAGCGGTCTGACGAGCGACATCGAAATAAAATCGCTCCCGCCGATGGACTTGCCGCCCGACAAGGAACGCGGCTGGCGCAAGCTCTCCACCTTCAACGCCCCGTTGGCGGATCTGATCGGTCCGACCCTGTTCTTGGACATCGACGTGGTCATCGTGGGCTCGCTGGATTGTTTTTTCGATCATCCTGGCGAATTTTGCATTATCCACGACTGGCAAAAGCCTTGGCGCATCACTGGCAACTCCTCGGTGTATCGTTTCGAAGCCGGGGCGCACCCGGACATTCTTGCCAACTTCGTTGCCAATATTGACCGGATAAAACAAGAGGTGCGCAACGAACAGGCCTACCTCACGCGGGAGATCCATGCGCAAGGCAAGCTGACCTACTGGCCCAAGGAATGGTGCGTGAGTTTTAAGTACGGTTGCATGCCTAAATTCCCGTTCAACCTCTGGCGCACTCCGCGCCTGCCCGCCGGAGCCCGCGTGGTCGTGTTTCATGGATTACCGAATCCCGACGATGCCATCATCGGCAAGGGCAAGGGTTTGCGGCGTTATATAAAACCAACCCCGTGGATTGAAGATTACTGGCACTAAAAATTCGCTTGCCGATACTATCGCGATGAAAGTTCTCCAATTGATTTATTCCCGGAATTTCGCCGGTTCTGAACGATCTGTATTAACATTGAGCAAAGCGTTGGCCGCCGCCGGATGCGAAGTAGTGGTTGCAGTTAAAGATGGCGGCGTCCTGAAGGAGCGCTATCAACGCGAAGGATTGCGGGTCATTGAATTACCGCTCAATGCGTTTTTTATCAAACGTCGGCTGGCCAGATGGGTAAAAGAGCACCGCATTGATGTCGTCCATGCCCATCTGACCGAGGCCACGCGTCTGGCATGTGACCTGCATCGGCGTCTGGGGATTCCTGTGGTGACCCACTTGCGCATTCTACGGGATGCCCCCGCCTATCACGACGCCGCGAAGGCTGGTCTGCTTATCGCAAACTCCGCCCATACAGCACGTTATTATATTGAGGAGGCTGGAATCTCTCCAGACCGCATCCGAACCATCCCCAACGCGACGCTGGCCCTTAATGATCCTCTGGCCTCCACGCCATCTGATGACTTGGCGAGGGATGTCCGGCGGGAACTCGCATTGCCGGATGATGCGCGGTTGATTATCCTGCCCGGGCGCATAGCACCGGGAAAAGGCCACGAAACGCTTTTGTATGCGATGCCGGTCGTCTTGAAACAACATCCCGGAGCACATATTTTGGTGGCAGGCAATATCGACCAAAAGCCGCGCTTTGTCAGGAAACTGCTAAAGCTACGAGATGAACTTGGACTAAAATCACGAGTGCATTTTCTGGGATTTCGCCCCGACGTATTGCGACTCACCCGCGCCTCCGAGATTCAACTGGTTCCCTCCGAGCGAGAGCCGTTCGGTCTCGTTGTGATCGAAGCCATGGCGATGGGGGTTCCGATTATAGGGGCCGACTCAGGCGCGATTCCAGACATCCTCGAAGGCGGGACATTGGGAACCTTGACGCCATATGGAGACGCCCCCGCCTTAGCGGAGGCCATTATTACAACCTTGTCCGATCCTGCATTCGCTCAGCTTAAAGCAGAGAATGCACAAGCTAGAGTACGCGAACTCTATTCACCAGAAATGCTAGCGGCACAGGTTATGGATGTGTATAGTTCGGTAATGCCTGCACCCTTTACGACGTGAGAAGATCATACTGTCATGTAGTCCTCAATGGCGCGGTCGTAAATCGTTTCAAGCTTGGCGCACTGGTTGCGAACATCGAAATGTGTCCGTATGTGTTGGCGTGCGGCCTCGCTCATGGCAATACGGCGGGACTCATTGCGTAATAATGTAACAATGGCATCCGCCATTGCGGGCACATCGCCGGGCGGAACAAGCAAACCGGTTTTCCCGTTGTCGATGGCCTCTCGCACACCGGCCGTATCGAATGCCACTGGTGGCACGCCGGCGGCCTGTGTTTCCAACAAAACGGTTGGCAACCCCTCACTGTCGCCGGAGGAGGCGGGGAGACTGGGCATGCAATGCAATGTAGTGCGCCTCAACGTGGCAATGACCTCGGCGTGAGGTTGCTTCCCCCGAATTGTAATATTATTGGGGTATTGCCGCGCCGCTTCATCAACAAGAAGTTGATCGGGGCCGGAACCAATGAGTTCCAAATTTACCTCTGGAACTGCCTTTATTATAGCAGGCATCGCCGCCAGCAACAAGGCGATGCCCTTCTTTTCAACAAATCGCCCGATAAACAACAGAGTCGGACGCCTGATTGCCTCGGATGGAGCATCAAACTTGCGACAATCCACCCCGGTGGTGAGAAACGTGACCTTCTCAGGTGGACACCCATCAGCGATCAGCTTTTCACAAAGATGATTGCCCACCCCCAGTATTGCCGCGGCGTCACGATAAACCCGCCTTCGAGCGTGTAAATAAGCTGGCGAAGGTCGCGTTGTGATATCCGACCCTTGGAATGTCACCACCAACGGCACTCCAGCGCAGCAAGCCAGATGCAAGGCAGGTAATCCCGAGAATCCGAATTGCGCATGCACAAGGTGAGGGTCAAAGCGTTCCAGTTGCCGCCGCCAGCGCGGCGCAACCCATCCGGCGCGCAAAGCCTGTCGCCTCCCCCAGCCCAAGAGCCCGCGGGTGGATAGAAATTCAACTTGGAAATTCTTGAGCAGATCGTCGCCACTCGAAAGATGATTAAAGCCAAAAAATGCCGGTTTGTAGCGAGACAGGTTGGCAGCCTGCTCGACGACAAAGGTTTCAGAATACGCAATAAGATCTTTTTTGAAGATGACTACTCGCCGTTCATTACCTGGCCGGGACGCGGGTTTCATGTGGAATCAGATATATATATGAGAGGGAATGTGGTTCTATCAATCTTCCCGCCAATGCTGCGAAATCCAAGGGGCCGGGCGAACGTAGCGCTTCAGCTCTCGCGTCCACTTTACTCCGGGAATCTTGCGAAGCTCCCACACATGGGAGATATGTCCCCAAGGCGAACGATGCACATCATCGGGGCTCCACCGGCCGACAATGATATCCGATGGATTCGGGCCACCGGGAAACGTAATGATTCTGGCCTTTTTCGGAAGCTTGGGCGCAATGAACATCCGCAAGGGCCAGACCGGCAGACAGTGTACACGAAAATGACGCGTCCACTCCGAGGGCCAGAACTTGATGCCCCCCCGAATGCCGTGTGTCACATAGTGCTGTTCAAATTGATATTTTTTTGAGATTCCGCCCGGGTCCGCTCGCAGGTTTTCAAGCATGTAGGGATGCGAGCCGATCTTGAACCGGAAGACTGATGTCTGACCAAGGCGTTGCTGCGGCTTCACCCAGTTGCGGGCCGTGATGACATCTTCAGGACTCCCATAGGTAAAATAATCGTCGATATTGCCGACGATGATCGAGTCGAGATCGACAAAAAGCACGGTCCCCGTGACCCCAAACAGCTCACTCCCCCACAAGGCGGTTTTACGCCACTTGCCCTTGGTGCCGGGCGGTATCTCGCACCCGAGTTCTGGCAGCGGGTGGCACGTGACCTCGGGGCGGATGCCATCCGCATTGTCGGTGAAGCAATACAGCTTGAACGGACCGGTTATGTTTCTGGCCACCATGCTGTAGAGGATATTCACATACTGTGGCCCGTAAAATGTTCCCCACTTGATGCAGAGGATCTGTTTGATGGCGGCGGGCGACGTTGGATTCACCTTGGCAGGAATTCATGTTTTGCGAACGGGCGTCAACGCCTTGTTCCCGGTTCGCCCTGCTTCTTGATGTCGGTTCCGCATTCTCATGGGGCGATGAGCGTCACTTTCGGGAAGTAGGTGCGGTAACGATTCTCATCGCGGGTGAGGAGACGCAGCCCGGAAACTTGGGCATGTGCGCCGATGTAAAAATCGGGAAGCGGCGAACGTTTTTGCCCCTTGTGTTCCTTGCGATAAGCGAGAAACGCCTGCCCGGCGATAAATCCCGCCTCGTATGGCAGTGGCAGGTGCTCAAGCGGCCAAGGACGAAGCGCTTTTTGCAACTCGCCAGCCGTGCGGTAGGCGATGGAGATCTCCGCGTAAATGAGTGGATTTATCGCTAACTCATCCGTCACCGACACCGCCAGAAGCTGTTCGGCTGACCACTCGCCCCAAACCGGATCATCCGTAAAAATATCGATCAGAATGTTGGAATCAACGAGCACCATGGGCGTTTAATTTTTCGGGGGGGGGGGGGAGGGGAAGATCCGTTCAGTCCTCCGCGCGGGTTTGACGCATGATGTCTGCCGTTTTCAACCCAGCCGTGGCACCGCCTCGCGTACGGCGAAGCGCATTGCGCAGGCGTTGCATGCGTTCGCCTTCGGCAGGTCGAATCAGCACCCCGTCTTTTGCCGCCTCAAAAACCACCTCTCCGTTGGGCCTGATGCCATATCGCTCCCGCAATTTCAGGGGGATGGTCACCTGTCCTTTCACCGTCAGTTTCATGGTAAGGATTTTCGGTTAAAAGTATTACTTGTCAAACCCCACTGACAAATGCCGCAGTCCTCTCCCCGCCGCGCTCAATAACGCAACTCAACCCTTGACGGCGCCGGCGGAGAGGCCGCGGACGAAGAGCTTCATGCAGAATAGGAAAATCACGATCAGCGGAATCGACGCGATGAAGTAGGCCGACATGATCTGGCCCCACTGCTTCACGTACTCGCCGTCGAGGTAAATCAAGCCCACGCCAAGCGTGAACAGTTCCTTGTCACGCAGCACGATGAGAGGCAGCAAAAAGTCGTTCCACGCGTGCAGGAATGCCAGAATCCCCAGCGTGCCGATGATCGGTCCCGACATCGGAATCACCACATTCACGATCTGCTGGAAATGGCTCGCTCCATCGATCTCCGCCGCCTCGAACAAGTCCTTGGGCAAGTCCTCGATGAAATTGCGCAACACGAAAATATTGAACACCTGCGCGCCCGCGATGCCTACGATCATGAGCGCCCAAAGCGTATTCAAGAGCCCCATGTTTTTGAGCAGGTTGAAGAGAGGCACGATGTTGGCCACGCCGGGCAGGAGCATCAGGATCATGAACGCCAGCCAGAGCACGGGACTGAACGGCATCTTGTATCGGGCAAAGAAATACGCGGCGCCGATCGCCAGCGTGATCGCGATCACCGTCACCGACACCGACACGAACACGCTGTTCGCAATGTAGGGGCCGATGAGCTTGAGGCCGAAGCCCCAGTTGCGAATTTTGTAAACCGACGCGTCGAACCGCATCGACGTTGCCACCACGGCCGGGTCGGAGGGCTTGGCCGAAGTGAACACCTCGGTCCACGCGGCGACACGCGTTTTTTGCTCGGTGTTGCCCTCCACGCCTTGGAACGTCTCGGTGACGGTCCACGGCGCGGCGGGCAGCCAGGGGTTTTGGATAAAAATGGAGTTATCCTTAAAACTCACCTGCATCATCATGTAGAGGGGGAACAGCTCGATGCAGAGGAAGAACAGGATGACGATGTGCTTGGGCCAGTCCCTTTGCTTGTGCGAACCGACGAAATCTTTGGTGGTGGCGCTCATGGTGCGTTATTTTTCAACCCTCACGTATTTGTTGTTAATGTAGGTCAGCGACAGGATGAACACGAAGAGGATCATGCCGATGGCGCAGGCGTAGCCGAACTCGCCCGCGATGAACGCGCGGTTGTACATCCAGAGGCCGGGCACCATGCCGCGACCGCCGGGCCCGCCCGATTCGCCGAGCAGCAGCAACTGCAATCCGTAGCCCTGCAACGTGCCGATGATGAGCAGCACCAGCGAAAGCCGCACTTGCGTCAAAATCAGCGGCAGTTCGATGTAGAGAAATTTTTTGAACGGCCCCACGCCGTCCAATTCCGCCGCTTCGTAAACCTCCTGCCCGATGCTTTGCAGGCCCGCCAGATAGATCAGCACGCCCACGGCCCCGATCCACGGAAAACCCCAAATGAAGAGCGAGGGCAGAATCAACTCCGGCTGCGAGAGCCAGCCAATGGGGACGTTATCGAAAAAAATGCCCCAGCCAAAAACCGCGTCGATCTTCACCAGCAGCGTTTTGATGCCTGTGAAATTGAGCACGTTGTTCAGCACGCCCAGATTGGGATCGAGGAAAAACTTCCAGATGAACAACGTCACCAGACTCGGGACGATCATCGGCACGACCAAAAACACGCGGTAAACGTACTGCCATTTGTCGCTCTTGAGCCGGTGGATCATGACCGCCATGAGGATCGACGGAATCATCTTAAACAGGTTGAACACGATCAGAATCGAAACCGTCTTGAACGACCCCCAAAGCACATCGTCGCCAAAAGCGCGCTTGAAGTTGTCGAACCCGATGAGCTGCTTGGTGTCACCGCCCGACCACTCAAAAAAGCTGTGGTAGATGGCGCTCGCGGCGGGGAAGTAGGAGAAGGTGCAGATGAGCACCAGCGACGGGATGACGAAGAAGTAGAGCTTCCATTCACGAAGGGCTTTTTGCGGGCTGATGGGAAACGCCATGTTGGTTGGATTGGGCTTGAGATTGGGATCGGACTTGGGATCGGGATTGGAACAAAAGTGAGCGCGAAAAGAGAGGGGGAGTTGACTGACAAAACCGCGGGACGGCAGGCGTCACCGCGAAAGAAGTCGTGTTTCTTGGGGCCGGGCGGGAGGCTTGCCAAGTGAAATGTCCGCAAGGTTTGAACTTGTTCGGCTGCGAACGTTTTCAACCCCCGCAACCCGCACCGCACCTGATGCAGACCAAGGGCGTTTTGCCGCGCCCGATGCCGCGTTCGATCAAAGCGCGGCAGTTTCACTTTCCGCGCTCGACTCGCCACGGTGCCAGGCCTCATCTCCACGATCATGAAGAAAAACGGTGCGTGTTTCCGGGGCGCGGCGATATCCCTGACGGCGGTCCTGTCCGTGATGGTGGCGATGATGGGATCGGGCTGCGCATCGGGACCGGGCACGGAGCCCCAAGCCATCGCGCCGGCGGCATCCGCCACCCCGGCGCAAAACCTCTGGTCGCGCACGGAGCTTTATTTCTCCATCGGAGACTGGACGGAGACTGCTCTGACGGCCGATGCAGAATTGCGATGGACGCGTTTTTTGGATACGGAAGTCACGCCGCGTTTTCCCGACGGGTTGACCGTCGCCGACATCTATGGGCAATGGCGCAAATCCCCCGGATCACCGGTGCTGCGAGAGCGAAGCAAACTCGTTATCATCGTGCATCCATCCACCGGGGAGGCATCGCGTAAAATCGACGAGATCCGCACGGCGTGGAAACAACCCACGGGCGAGGACTCGGTGATGCGCATCACACAACCCGTGGAGGTGTCGTTTTGAGCGGGAGCCACCAACCTCCCCCCCCCCCCCCCGCCGCCCCCGCCGCCGCTGCGCCCCGCGACGCGGGCGCGAACGATGCCGGCGGATTCGCAGTGCGCGCGGTGGCGACCTTGCGCACCCCTTTCGCCGAGAAATTTGGCGTCCCCCGCCAGAGCGGCCTGATCGAAGAAGCCGAAGCCCGCGTCGAGTTCGCGCCCGAGTTTGCCCGCGCCGACTTTGTGCGCGGCCTGGAGGCCTTTTCCCACGTGTGGCTGGTAACGTGGTTTCATCAATCGCCAGCGTGGAAAGGCGCGGCCACGGTGCGTCCCCCCCGATTGGGCGGCAATGACCGCGTGGGCGTTTTCGCCTCGCGTTCCCCCAACCGGCCCAACCCCATCGGACTGAGCTTGGTGCGCCTACTCTCGATTGAGACCGAGCCCACGCTCATATTGCGCGTCGCCGGGATCGACGCCGTGGACGGCACGCCCGTCCTCGATGTGAAGCCTTACCTGCCTTGGTGCGAAGCGCTGCCTGACGCGCGCGCCGACTGGGCCGGCGGCGCTCCGCAAGTGCGCGACGCGAACGCCGTCTTGATCGCCCCCGAACTCGCCGCCCGATTCCTGCGCGGCCCCGCAACCACCGACCTCGATTCCCCTGTCGGGCGCGACGGTAACAACACCGAGGCGGGGGCGCGCACGCTGGCGTTAATCCGGCATTTGCTGCAACTCGATTTGCAACCCGCCTATCAGCGCGAGGAAGGCCGCGAGTATGGCATGACCATCGCAGGCTGGAACATCCGCTGGCGGGCCTTGAGCGGCGGACGCGTCGAGGTAATCGACGCGACGCGCGCCGGGTAATCGCCGGCCTGTCAGCCGAGCAGCGCCTTGGCCCACGCGTCGGGCTTGAAGCCCACCAGACCGATCGCGCCCCCGTGGGCATCGGAGCCGAGCACGAAGGGGCGTTTGACCAGATTGCCGTTGCCGCGAAGCAACTCGAATGCGGCGGCCTCGCTCAAACCAGGGAGTGTGGCGGCGAGATTTTGCGCGCGATAATCCATGCCGGAAGTATTGAAAAGCCGGCGGATTTCACCGCCCTGCGCCGCGAGCATCGCACGCAGTTCACCCAAGGAAGGCGGTGTCTCGCGGATGGGCCGTTCATCAAAGGCGATGCCGTGCTCCCGAAGCCACTTGGTGGCATCGCGGCAGGTGCTGCATTTGGCGTAAGTGTAAACGGTGAGCGGTGTTTTGTTCATGGCCATGATGTAACATAAAACCGAAACCGGAATGCGAAGGCAAAGCGAACTGCGCAGCCGGGAAGTCGCGAGCCGTCCTGCGTAGTATGGATTTGCCAGCGATGCCCCCGCCGGTCATTGCAAGCACCCTCGCCCGGCTCCTCGCGGCGGTTTTGCTTACATCAGCAACTAACAACACCACACCAATGCAACTCACTGACACCTTAAAACTGTCCCTCCTCGCCCTCGGCCTCGCCACCGGGCTCCAAGCCTCGGACGCCCCCGCCGCGACTGCCGAGACCGCCGAAAAACCGGACGCCCCCGCCTCTGCGCCCACCTACACCGAAGCCGAAACCCTCGAAGCCCTCGGCTGGTTCATCGGCGACCGCATGATCGGCCAGCAATTCCAACTCACCAAGCTCACCGCCGACCAGCAGGCCGCGATCCTCAAAGGCATCAAAACCTCCTTCGACGGCCAACCCGGCCCCGACTTTGAAAAAGTCGGCCCCGCCATCGACCAACTCCTCCGCACCCGTCAGGCCGCCGCCCAAGCCGTGGCCTCGGAAAAAGGCAAAGCCGAAGCCGAAAAATTCTTCGCCGATCTGAAGCAAAACCCCAAAGTCACCTTCCTCCCCAGCGGCCTCGCCTACGAAATCATCGCCGAAAGCAACGGCGACAAACCCAAGGCCGCCGACACCGTGAAAGTTCACTACACCGGCAAGCTCGTTGACGGCACCGTGTTCGACAGTTCCGTGGAACGCGGCGAACCCGCCGAATTCCCCCTCAACGGCGTCATTCCCGGCTGGACCGAAGGCCTGCAACTCGTGGGCAAAGGCGGTAAAATCAAACTCTACGTCCCCTCCGAACTCGGCTACGGCGCACAAGGCGCGGGCGGCAAGATCCCCGGCTTCGCCACCCTCGTGTTCGACGTCGAACTCCTCGAAATCACCCCCGCCGCCGCCCCTGCGTCGGACAAAAAGTAACCTCCCCCCCCCCCCCCCCAGGCCCGCCATCACCTCGACTTAAATCGATTTAACTCGATTTAGGTCGATTAAAGCCGCCCAGCACCGCCTGCAATGAACACACCCGGCGTCAACCTCTACCTCGTAGGTTTCATGGGCACCGGCAAAACCACCGTCAGCCGCATCGTCGCGCAACGCCTCGGCTACCACTGGGTGGACAGCGACCAGTTCATCGAACGCGCCCAACGCCGCACCATCCCGGACATCTTCGCCACGGAAGGCGAAGCAGCCTTCCGCGTCATGGAACGCGAATTTGTCGAAAACGGCCACGCCCCCACGCGCGAAGTCGTGGCCTGCGGAGGCGGCCTGATCGTCCCCCCCGGCATGCTCGACCTGCTCAAAAGCAAAGGCGTTGTCATCTGCCTGCACGCCTCCCTCGAAACCATCCTCCAGCGCACCCAAGGCCAGGGCACCGCCACCCGCCCCCTGCTCAACGTGGACAACCCCGAACAACGCATCCGCGCCCTCTACGCCGCGCGCGAACCCATTTACCGCCGCGCCGGCACGATGATCCTGACCGACAACCGGCAGATGCCCGACATCGTGCAACACGTCCTGCGCGCCTATCAACGCGACGCGGCGGACTTCCTGCGCGAGCGCGAACGCAACCTCGAAGGCCGCCCGGCGGCACCCCATGGAGTCCATCCGTGAGCTTTTGCGCGCCCGATTGAAGGCGCTCGGGTTCGATGACGTGCGTTTCGCCCGCGCCACCCATCTGGACGACGGCGGACGCCTGCGCGCCTGGATCGACGCCGGCCACCACGCCGACATGCACTGGATGGAGCGCACCCTCGACAAACGCCTCGCCCCCGCCCTCGCCCTGCCTGGCGTCGCCACGATCATCATGCTAGGCGTGAACTACGGCGCCAACCAGAAGGCTCCTCCCTCCCTCCCCCCCCCCCCCCCCCCCCGTCTGGGCCCGCTACTCCCTGTATTCGGATTATCATGACACGCTGCGTCCGGGCCTGGAAGCCGCCGGCCGCATCCTTGAGGAGATGTTCGGCATCCACCCCGGCGACTACCGCGCCTACGTGGACGCGGGGCCGGTGGCCGAACGCGGCTGGGCGGCCCGCTCCGGCCTCGGATTCCAAGGAAAAAACGCGATGCTCATCTCGCGCCACTACGGCAACTGGCTTTTTCTGGCGGGCATTTTGGCGCGGATCGACATCGAGCCCGACCCCCCGCTGCCCGACCCCCCGCTGCCCGGCCCCGCCTCGCTGCGCAACCAATCCGGACTCCTGTGCGGCAAGTGTACCCGCTGCCTCGACGCCTGCCCCACGCAGGCCTTTGCCGCGCCCGGCGTGGTCAACGCCCGGCGCTGCATCTCTTACCAGACGATTGAGAATCGGGGCATCATCCCGCGCGAATTGCGCGCCGGCATCGGCAATCGCATCTATGGATGCGACCTTTGCGCCGAAGTCTGCCCGTGGAATCGCTTCGCGTGTGAGAGCCGCAGCCTGCTGCTGACTCCCCGCCCTGAAATCCGCGACCTGACCCTGCGCGACGTGCTGGAACTCACCCCCGAACGTTTTGCCGCGGTGTTTCGCAAAACGCCCATCAAGCGGGTAAAGCTCGCCGGCCTGTTGCGCAACGCCTGTATTGTTGCAGGGAATACACAAGCGCGCGACTGTCTGGACGTCCTGCTGCGCCACGCCGCCGGGCCGGTTCCGCTGGTGCGCGCCCATGCCGTCTGGGCCGTGGCGAGACTGGGGGAGTTCGCCCGCCTGACACCAAACCGCGCCGCCGAGACCGATCCACTCGTCCTCGCCGAATACGCGGCGGAGGACGGCGGTGCTCTTTAGGGCGCATTTGTCCGCTTCGACATTGCGCCGACTTAAGTCGAGACACTACGGACTACCGGTGTACGGCGGGCAGTGCGCGGTGCTGGCGGGCGCTCTGCACGGCGAGGTCGAGGATGTGGATGGGCCGGCGCGCCCATTCGCCGGTGATGACCAGCGGCTCGCCCTGGGTGAGGTGGGCGGCGATGTTTTGGTAAAACTTTTCCCCCTGCGAAGGCGGGCACTTGCCCTTGGTCATCTGGGTCTCGCCGCCGGGAAGGTTGACGGTGGTCTCGTAGTCGGGCCAGTCGATGAGGTGGACGCCGCGCGTGCCCACGATCTTGACCCTCCCGCGCTCCGGGGCGGCGTCGAGTTGTGTAAGGGTGAGGTTGATACGCTGTCCGCTGGAGAAGCGGGCGACGAGTTGCGCCTCATCTTCGTTCATCTCGGCGGCGGGGTAGGGGGAATTAGGCTCCGCGGCCCAGAAGCCTTCCCACGCGTAGCCGCTGACTTCGGTGAGGTCGCCCTTGACGATTTGCAGGGCGTATTCGAGCAGGTGCACGCCCCAGTCGTAGAGGATGCCGCCGGAAATGACGCGGCTGGAACGCCACCAGTTGCGGGGCTGGCCGCGCGCGCCCATGCGCAGGTCCACACGCACGATGTCACCAAGCACGCCGGAGTTGACGACCTCGACGGCCTTCATGATCCAGCCGTCCCAGTGGCGGTTGTGATAGGTGCTGACGATGACGCCTTGTTGCTTCGCGGCGTCGATCATGGCGTCGCACTCGGCGGTGGTGATCGCCATGGGTTTTTCCAGGACGCAATGGCGTCCGGCGCTGACGATTTGCAGGCCAAGGTCGGCATGGGTGTTGTGCGGGGTGATGACGGTGACGAGGTCCACGTCGGACCGGGCGAGCAGGTCGGCGACGGAGTTGTAGGTTTGGATGTCGGCGAAGTCCTGGCGGGCGACTTCGAGGCGCGCCGGATCAACCTCGGCCACGGCCACGGGCGTCATGCCGGCGGCCTGCATTTCCTTGAGGTGCTGGCGCCCCATGTTGAATGCGCCGCCGTAACCGACGACGCCGACTTTGATCGCGGCGGGTGAAGAGTATGCTTTTTTCATGAAGAAAGGGATGTAGTGGTTAATTGATTACAGGGCTCCGCAGGCCCAGAGGAGGCCGCGGGTGGTGAGGGCGAGCGCGGCGGGGAATTGCACGAACTCTTCCGGGGCGTGGCCGAGCGCGCAGTAGAAGACGCGTCCGCGTCCCCAGCGTTTGACCCAGGCGACGGGCATGGTGGTCATGCGGCCTTCGTGCACGTAGTCGGCGTCGGCGAGGACTTGGATGCCGGGATCGACGAGCATGTAATATTGTTCGGATTTGTAAGGGAAGGTCGCGGGGAGGCCGTCGGTGATGGGACTGGTGATGTCGCGCACGCGGACGGTGTAGTCTCCGACGTGCGGGTGGCCGACGAAGAGGCCGCCGACCATCCATTCGTAATCGAGGTTGCCGCGGAAGGCGTCGCCCATGCCGCCGTGAATGCCGGCTAGACCCACGCCGCCCTGGATGGCGTCGAGGAGGCCGCGGGTTTGGTCCTTGGTGAGCTGGCCCATGGTCCAGCAGGGAGAGATGAGGTCGTAGGTGCGCAGGCGGGCGGTGTCGGTAAGGATGTCGAGCGAGGTTTCGGTGTCGCACGCGATGTCGTGGCGCTGGAGTTCGCCGGCAAGAAGCTGGACAATTTTCTCAGGTTGGTGGCCCGGCCAGCCGCCGGAGAGGAAGAGTGCTTTTTTCATGGCAACAAGAATGAGGGCGGTCACATTAGCAGACTTCTTTTTGTGGATCAATGGAACCGGGCTCCAAAAAACTGGATTTTCTAACCAAACACTGGGCGCCGTATCAGCGTCGGTTTCCATCGGCGTTTCCGGTGGCGACGGCGGGGCACGCGTGGCGGAAGCGGGACTGGGTTCGCACGGCGTTCGAGACGTGCAATTTTTCGCTGATCCTGCGGGGGCGGGGGGAGTTTCATCGTTTCGGGCGGGTGTGGCCGGTGCAGGCGCCGTGCGTGATCACGCAGTGGCCGGGCGAGCGGCTGGATTATGGTCCGTTCGTGCCGCAGGAGACGTGGGACGAGCTTTATATCGTGTATGACCGTTCGTTGTATCCAAAACTTCAGCACGCGCGGTTGCTCGATCCGGAGCGTCCGGTGTGGCCGATCATGGACCCGGGCGTGGTGGAGGGGTTGGTGGCGGAGTTGACGCAACTGGCGCGGCATCCGGAGCCGGAGGCGGTGGTGGATCGGGTGGACCGGGTGTGCGAGCGGCTGGTGTTGGAGACGTGGTTGGCGCCGAGTTCCAGTGATCCGGCGGATGAGGTGATCCGGGGGATTGCAGCGGGGTTGCGGTTGCGGCTGGCGGCGGCGGTGGATTTCGACGCGGTGGCGAGCGAGCATGGGTTTTCGTCAACGACGTTTCGGCGGCGTTGGGTGGCGACGATGGGGATGCCGCCGGCGCGTTATTTGCAGGGGTTGCGGATGCGCGAGGCGTGCCGGTTGCTGGTCGAGACGACGTTGCAGGTCCACGAGATCGCGGTGGCGGTGGGGTTCGAGGACGAGTTTTATTTTTCGCGTCGTTTCCACCTGGAGCATGGGCAGGCTCCGCGGGATTACCGGACTACGTACCGGTTGCGTCGGTGAGCGGGGGGGGGGGGGAGGGGGGGGCTTTTCTACCGGCCTTTTTTCTCGGTCAGCGGGAGCATGACGCCTCGGCGGAAGAGCATGACCTGGCCGGTGCTCGATGAAACGACGATCGCAACGCATTCGGTGGCCACGGAGATGGCGGCGGCGGCGGCGTGGCGGCTGCCGAGTCCGCTGGGCAGGACGTGGTCGCCGTCGGTCGCCTGAATGAGGCTGCCGGCGGTCATGACGACGCCGTCACCGCGCACGATGAACGCGCCGTCGATGGTGGCGAATTCCTTGATGGTTTCATCCATGAAGGGGTTGAGGATGTTGCGGTCCTCCTCTTTGTATCCGAAAAATGGATTCAGGACGAGGGGCTTGGCGAGTTTCTCGACTTGCGCGGTGGCGCCGAGCACGAAGAAGCAGCCCACGGGCTTGCCTTCGCGGCCCTCGACGCCGATCTCGGTGGCGATGCCGAGGACGCGTTCAAGCACCTCGGGTTTGACGTCGTCGGGGAGCAGTTCGGACTGGCCGTGGAGGAGTGTCTGAAATTCGCGTTCCACGTCCACGATCACGACGGTGTCGAACTGGTTGCTGCCAGCCATGCCGCCGACGCAGCACACGCGGTCGTTGAAGGAGATGATGCCGCGGGTGAGCGCGACAAACATGGCGCTGCGCAGTTGGGCGAGGCGTTGTTGGGAGAAGGAGCGGACTTGGATGACTTCGTTGCGGTCGTCGTCATCGTCGTCGTCGAGTTCCACGAGGTTGCGGGTGACGAGGATGGTCTTGTTGTTCGGGAACCAAGAGCCGGGCTGGATGCCGCCGACAAAGGTGTCGCCAAAGATCATGATCGAATCGCAGTTCGCGCCACGCGCCACGCGTCCGGCTTCACGGATCATGAGGCGGTTGATGCGGTTTCGCTGGGCTTGCAGCGAGCGTGCCTGCAGGCCGCCAATGCTGGTGATGAGGCGTTGAAAAAGCTCCGCGGGGTCGGCGGCCTGAACGAGCGAGGTGACGAGGTCGGGGTCTTTGACGAGGCGGGCAATGGTGGCGAGGACTTGCAGGTAGTCGCGCGCGCGGTCGTCGGCGAGGAGCAGGATGACGAGGTGGATGTTTTCATCCTTCAACCCGCCGTCGTGCGGGATGCCGTCGCGGCTGCGTCCGATGGCGATGAGGTAACGGCGGCTCATTTTGAGGCGCACGTGGGGGAGCGACACACCGTGGCCGAGGTAGGTGGTCATGGTGCTCTCGCGTTGGAGCAGGCTGCGCAGGACGGTGTCGCGTTTCAGGTCGGGGAAGCCTTTTGTGGCGACGCCGAGGAGTTCTTCGAGGGCGTCTTTGAATCCGCGACTTTGCAGGTCAATGATCCGGTTGCGTGCGATGTGTTTTTCCAGCCGCATGGGATGATTCGGCTTGGGTCGGAGGGCGCGCCGGCGGCGGCGTTAGCGTTCCCACTCAAGGGCGCCTTTTTTCACCTCGTAAAACAGGCCGAGCACAAGCACGCCCAGAAAGAACATGACGGGGCCGAGGATGGAGATGTTCTCGGCCAGAAATTCGCGGTAAATGAAGGCCCAGGGGAGGAGGAAAACAACTTCGATGTCGAACAGGATGAAGAGCATCACGGTGACGTAGAACTTCACCGAAAAACGCGAGTGGCGCATGCCTTCCGATTTCACGCCGCACTCGTAGGGCTGGTCGGTGATGGCATTGTTTTTTTTGCGCCGTTCGCCGAGCAGATGGCTGAGCCCGACGATCACCCCGGCGAGGCCGGTGGCAAGGATGACTTGAACTACAAAAGGCAGATACGCTTCGGAGAGCATGACGTTAGGAAGCGCAAAACGTGTCCGCCCGCGCTGGGTGCTGCAAGGCGGATTTATCAACGTTTTTAGTCGGAGCGAATCGAGCGCGAACGGCGGACGGGAACTTTCGCATTCGGTGCGCGAAGAACGAACGACGGCAGCGCTCCGGCTTGACGAAGGAGGGCGATGGCGCGCTTTTCCGCCGCGCGCATGCGGCGTTTTTTCATCGGTTGCAGATCGTCGTAGCCGGCGAGGTGAAGCCAGCCGTGCACGATGTAGAGCGCCAGTTCTTCGGCAAAATCGTGGCCGTGCTCCCGGGCGTAGCGCGCAGCGGTATCGACCGACACGCAAATCTCCCCGGCGGAACCCATGCCCGGCGTTGCCTCAAACGTGATGACATCCGTTGTCGTGGGATCATCCAAAAAGTCGGCGTGCAAACGAGCCAGCGCGGCATCTGAGAGAAAGGCCAGCGAAAGCTCGCCGTCTGGAATCCCTCCCCCCCCCCCCCCCCCGCCTGCGACAAAGCGCCCCGCGTGTGCATCCAATATGTGGATCAGACGTTGTACCGCCGATGATGGAAATGACAGGCGGGCGACTTCGTTGTGAATGGACACGGTTCTTGACATAAACGGGAAGCAAAGGAGGCCGGCAGAGGGAAGGGGAAACAAGTTTTTTATGTTTTTTGTTTTGTAACTCGCCGTATATCATTCGGTAAAGCAGGGTCGGGTGTTTGCCCGACTTCACAGGTTGATCTGTAAATGGCACTCTCACCCATTTATTTCGCAAAGACATGCCATTCGTCACCATCGTCACCAACAACAGGTTCACATTCGCTGGCCGGCCTCAAGATTGCCCGCTTTGGACCCTGTGGTGCGCAACGCCCTCCCTTTCGCCGCCTCTTTGATAACCAACCACCTTCTGTTTTCGCCCATGACTGAGTCTCTTCCCATGCTCGACACTGTGACGACCTTGATGCACCGCTGCATGGTCCTCAACTGCGCCGACGATTTGCCCATGGAGGAACGTCGTGACAAGTTCCTCGCCGAACTCGTCGTTCTGGGCGCGGACGTGGCGACAATCTCCCCTTCCAGCTGGCAAGTCACTGACCAGGAAAATGGCGAAATCTGTTTAATCGATGAAAACCAAGGAATCTATTATGTCGAATACACCCACATACCTGACGCAATTTCAGCAGAAGGCCCAATTGCGCCTGCAAGAGATGGACGTCGAATGGCGTCGCACGCTCTTCGAGCGCTTCCGCGAGATTTGTCGGGAGGAAATGTTGGACGTGATGAAGTCACTGCTCTCCACGATGAACAGTCCGGAGGCTTTGGCGCAGAAACTGGAGGAAATGAGCGCGGCCAGCCATATTGCGCAGGATGGACTTCACGATATGCTGGAGCAGACTCGCAAGGAAGTGCAGTTGCTGGCGGAACAAGTGAAGGCGCCGCCTCCGGTCTCGGTGGACACGAAGGAACTGGAGGAATTGACCAAGGAGTCGCGGACGCGGCAGGAACAACTGTTCACGCAGACGATGCGCCAGCAGGAGAACTCGGCGGCGCAGATCAAGGAAGAGGTGCGCCAGGGCAGCGACTCGTCGAGGCGGACAGTCATCTGGATGATGATTCTGGCCGTGGTGCTGACGATTCTGATCTGCGCGGCGACAGTGTTCAGCATGAAGTTCTTCGGGAGTGCGGCTCTGCTCACGCAGACGGACATCGAGGGCGTCAAGATGCGGGAGACGGAGATGGCGATGCTGGAGGCGAAGGTTCAGGCGCTGGTAGCCCAGAAGTCGGAACTGGAGAAGGAATTTCAACAACTGACAGCCCGTCGCGAGGCCTTGCAGGTGGAGCTTCGACAGAGCGCCGAGATGCAGAGCGCGGCGACAGCGAATCTGACGGTCTTGCAGCAGCAACTGACGAAGTTGCGCGCGCTGGAGGAGCAGTTCCGGTTCAAGATGGTGAAGGGCGAGACGGGGGGCGTGTTTGTGGAGATACCGGCGGACGCGAAGCCCTTCGAACATCAGGGGCAGACGTTCATCCAGATGAAGTAACCGCAGTGGCAGCCACAACGGCTACGGCGCCGGCTCTGCAGTCTCTGATCGACACGCTTAACGAGACCTGCCGCGACATGAGTTTGCTCATCCGTGAGTTGCGTCAATCGCGGCCCGCCATGCCCGCAGCCCGCGGACGCTCCGGCGGTGCTGGCGGCGGTTCCAAGCCTGCCACAGCCACGTCTTCAAAGACCTCTTCTGCCGCCGCCGGTAAAAAGCCGGTGGCAAAAGCCAAAGCCCGGAAGGTTCAACCCAAGGTTCTGGCGAAGCCGGTGGCGAAAGCCGGAAAAGGAAAGCGTCCGTCTGCGACCGCGTCCAAGCACACGGGTGCGTTGCAGAAAAAACGCCCTTCCCCGGTCCGAGGCAGACAGGGCAAAGCCACCACCAAGGCGACCGCCCGGAAAAAGTAATAGATGTCACGCGGCGTCCTTGACGGAGAGCGGCAGAAAACCGCTGCTCCGTCGCAAGCCTGACTTCTGTGTGAGTTACCCTTCCCCCCCCCCCCCCCCGGTTCGCAAAAAGCGGCTGGAAGCCGCGTTCACTTTCTCCACCGTGGGCGGCATGGCTTTTGATTTCGATCCTGTTGAAAAACTGAAACAATTTGTCCGCCACGCCAGCATCTCCACCGACTCCACGTCGAAGGCGGGAATGCAGGGGGCGCAGGAATTTTTGTCCGACTTGCTCGGGGCGCTTGGATTTGCCGTTGAGGTTATCCGGACCGCAAAGCACCCGATCATCCTGGCCGAGCGCAACGCTCCTGAAAACTCGCCGCATGTCATCATCTACGGTCACTACGATGTGCAGCCCGCCGACCCGCTCAACCTCTGGACCACACCGCCGTTCGACCCTGTCGTGCGCGATGGTCGCATTTGGGGGCGCGGCACCGCCGACAACAAAGGCCCGCTCCTCACGCACATTGCCGGCGTGGCCCGGTTGCTGTCGCGCCGCCCGGACCTGCCGTTGCGCATCACCTTCATGATCGAAGGCGAGGAGGAGATGGGCAGTCCGAGTTTCCCCAAATTTTTAAACGACTACCGCGACCGCCTCAAAAAAGCCGATCTCGTTCTCCTCTCCGACACCGGCAGTCCCAGTGCGGAGCAGATTGTCATCACTTGCGGATTGCGCGGACTCGTTCTCTGCGACGTCGAAGTCACCGGCCCCAAGGGCGACCTGCATTCCGGTCTGCACGGCGGCGTATTGCGTAATCCGATACAAGCCATCGCCGAACTCTGCGCCTCGCTGCACACGCCGGATGGGCGCGTTAACATCCCGGGATTTTATGACGATGTGCTCGACGTGGAACCGTGGGAGCGCGAGGAACTGAAAAAACTCGGCGGCGACGAAGAGGCGTACCGGCAGTTTCTCGGCATCCCGGCGTTTCATCCGACGGCGGGCTACACGCCGTTTGAATGCACGCGCTACCTGCCCACGCTGGAGTTCAACGGCATTGGCGGCGGCTATCAGGGCGAGGGCACCAAGACGGTCATTCCGAGCAAGGCGTTCGTGAAAATCAGTTGCCGCCTCGTTGCCAACCAGCAGCCGGAAAAAATCCGCGAACTCCTTTACAAGACGATCCGCGAACGAATGCCGGCGGACGTCACGTTCAAGATCATCGACCAGCACGGCGGCATTCCTTACGTGGTGGTTCCGCCCGACCGCTCCAACACGCCCCCCGACCAGTCGCCGGTGCTGGCGCGCGCCTTCCGTTCGGCGGATACCGCCATCGCGGAGGCTTTCGGCAAGCCGCCGCTTTACCTGCGCGAAGGCGGCAGCGTGCCGATCATTGCCGACATCAAGCGCGAACTCGGTCTCGACTCCGTGATGATGGGCTTGTTCCTCCCGCAGGACAACCTGCATGCGCCCAACGAGAGTTTTGATCTCAATGTAATGGAACGCGGGATACACGCTTCCGAACGCATCCTCGAAGGCATCGCCGACAAAGGCCGATGAATGGGGGGGGACGGCGGTAAAATGCGAACTACCGCCGTTCCGCTTCACTCAACTCTGCTCAGAAGCCATCACATCGGGAGTGACATTCACGGTTGAGGCCGGGCGTCCTTGGTCGGTCCGCAGGTGAGCGTGATTTCGGCAGGCGTGTCGCGGGTGATGGGCATCGAAAACGGTGGCAACCAACTGTCACTGTTCCCAAAACGAATGGATTGTCCGCCCGGGACTTCGAGGTTGATGCGAGGCAATTTGAAGTGTCCGCCGTCATCCGTGGAAACGTCTTTTTTGCCGTAGATATAGGAAAACGGAAATTGCCAGGAAAACTTGATTTTGGCGCGTGGCATTGGCCTCCCGTCCTGATCGAGCAGGCGCCCGGAATATTCTTTTCCGGACGACAGAGTTACGTCGATGGCTTGGATTGGGTTTTCCCCGGTAAGAATGGGGAGCACATTTGTAATGTGGTAGCGCCAGTCCTTGCGGGAATCTACGAGCAAAACCCATTCTGTATCAAACGGGACAGGGGTGATAGTGTAATTTCCATTGGCGTCCGTCTCCGCCTCCATTTTCAGGGAGGGACGATCGGTGAGGGCAGGCTTTTGCTTTGGATGGAGTGCTACCTTGGCATTTGGCATGGGCGTCCCATCTGAATCAAAAATCCGGCCCTTGATCATGCCTGCCGGAATCAAGTCCAGGGTAACCTGCAAGGGGACGGTCGAATCGGTTACTATTATGATCCGGGGTTGGAAGGTGTATCCTCGGAGCCGGTACGGACTGAGTCGGATTTCTGCGGGGGCCTTGACATAAAAACGGACGATTTCGTCTATGATCGGGAGTTGCGAAAAGTGCCATGAGTCTTGAGGGGGTGTGGTCTCAAATTTCGCCAAGATTTCGATCCCGCCTCTTGGAGAAGGCATGTCGGGTGACCGGTTGAAACGGACTTCGATTTGTTGTTTGAGATGTGCATCCCGATCTCTGAATGGAAGAACCTTACCCGATGTGGTAATGACCCTGTCCGGACTGATTGTCGTAAGATCACGGTCTGCGATTTTTGCGTTGGACCGTGGTGTGCTCGACGGGAATAATCTGGCCGTATCGAGAGGCGGCGCATCGAATGGCTCATCGAAAGTGGGGATTTCTCTGGTGTATTCAGAATTTGGTGATGGAGGTTTGATGAGGTCGATTTTCCCCCTTGGGAATATTTTATCCGTATCGCGTTGCACCGCATCCCAAATGACGATGCCGATGCGTTCGGTGGCGGGCAACGAAGCGTTGATGAGGTCAATGCGTTCCTGATGGGTGAGAATACACGCCGCGATGGCCGGGGAGGCGAGCATGGCGGTGAGATAGCACGCCACACCGAGGACAGTTGCGCCGCCGAGGGAGGCGATGGTTTTTCTGTAAGTGGTTGTGGAGGGGATCGGCGTGAGGCCGAGGATGCGGCGGATGCGGGTGAGGAGCTGACCGGATTCGCTGTCATTGCCCGCTGCGGAGAGTGCGAGGGCCGCGTGAGGGGAAGATGTGATGGGCGCGGGGGCGCGAAGGGTTTCGAGTTTGGCGAGGGCTTGGGCGCAGGCGAGAGGGTCGCGGGTGAGGATGACGGCGATGTCGTCGCAGGCGTGTTCGCGTTCGGTGCGGATGGCGCGGTTGAGGGCGTGGATCGCCGGGTGATAAAAGAAGAGCGCTTCGGCGATGGCTTGCAGGAGGTTAACCCAAAAGTCGGCGCGGTGGATGTGGGCGAGTTCGTGCGCGAGGAGGGCGTCGATTTGCGCGGGCGTGAGGCCGGAGAGCGCACTGGCGGGAAGGAGAATCACGGGGTGCAGCCAGCCGATAACGGTGGGCACGGCGACGTGTAATGTTTCGCCAATACGGATGTCTCGGCGCAGGCGGAGTTGTTGCGCGAGCGCGGTGAGACGGCGGAGAAGTTCGTTGGCGGGCGGCGCGAGCGGAACGGAGGCGAGGCGGAGGGTTTGCCTCCAGCCGTGGGCGAGTCGCAGCAGGTGCCAGATGAAACCGGACATCCATGTTGCGACGAGCCATGGGAGGACGGAGCGGGGGAAAAGTGACTTTTGATCGAACGCGGATTGCGGAGCGGTGAATGCGGACAGGCTGGTTTGTGGATCGGGGTGTTGGTCAAGGAGCGGGAGCGAGATGAGCGGGCCGGGCGTTGGAGTAGTTGAGGCGGGGAGAGGGGAGGGGGGAAGGGGGCGGGCCATTTCGAGTCGTTGATGGAGGTCAATGGTAAAGAAGGTGATCCATGGGGCGAGCGTCGCAAAGGCGAGGGCGGCGCAGGCGGCGAGGTAGCGGATGCGGGCTGAGCGGTGGCGAAGCAGGGTGCTGGCGACTTGCCACGCAATCCACGCGAGCGCGCCCTGCCAGAGAGAATGCAGGAGCGTCCAGCCGAGACGCTCGACGAGCGGGAGCAGAGATGAGGGAATCATTTTGAAATCTGTTTTTTGGCGGTTTCGGCGAGCAGTTTCCGGATGGCGCGTAACTCGTCAGCGGATACCGGTCGGGCGGAGAGGGCGCGTTGCACGAGTTCGGCAGCCGAGCCGGCGAAGGCGCGGTCAATGAGAGTGCCAACGAGGTTTTGTTTGGTGGTGCTTTCATCGACGGCGGCCTCGTAGATGTGCGTCACCGCGCTGTCGTCGCGTCGGACGAGGTTTTTTTCGAACATGATCTGCAAAAATTTCAGAACGGTGGTGTAACCGCTTTTTTCGCCAAGGTGCCGCCGCACTTTGCGGACGGTGCAGGGTCCTTCTCGCCAGAGGACGCGCAGGATGGCAAATTCGGATTCAGTGGGCGGCGGCGGGGGAGGCGGTGCGGAGGGCATGACGAATGTGGTTACGAATAAATTCGTAAGTGTCAACGAAATGATTCGTAGGTCGGCTGGCTGATTGATCGACTGCGAGAGGGGTGGGGGGGGGAGTCCCTTGTGTTGTGGCAATCGGAAGATTGGCGTTTCCGAAAAAAGCGGCTGGAAGCGGTCGGTGGTTTCCCCACCGTGGACGGCATGAGTCTTGATTTTGCCGGGCAGCCGTCCGCCTTGCCTGTGTCCACCGCTCCCGCCGCGCTGCCTGCTCCGCTTGCACCTTTGCCGCGTGGTGCGGCGACCGATGCCGTGCTCGACCGGTTTCTTGCCGTCATGCGCGAGCGCGGACTGGAACTCTACCCGGAGCAGGAGGAGGCGATCCTCGAACTTTTCGACGGCAAAAACGTTATCCTCAACACGCCCACCGGCTCCGGCAAATCGCTCGTCGCGGCGGCGCTGCATTTCAAGAGCCTCTGCGCAGGCGAACGCTCCGTTTACACCTGCCCGATCAAGGCGCTCGTGAACGAAAAATTCCTCTCGCTTTGCCGCGACTTCGGACCGGAAAACGTCGGCATGATGACCGGCGACGCCAGCGTGAATCCCGGCGCGCCCATCCTTTGTTGTACGGCGGAAATTTTGGCCAACATCGCCCTCGCACGCGGCGAACTCGCGCCGGTCCGCGCCGTCATCATGGACGAGTTTCACTACTACTCCGACGTGCAGCGCGGCTACGCCTGGCAAGTTCCGCTCCTCACGATGCCGCAAGCGCGTTTCCTCCTCATGTCGGGCACACTCGGCGCAACGGATTTTTTTGAAAAAGACCTGCTCCGCCTCACCGGCGTCGAATGCGTCACCGTGCGCAGCGACACGCGGCCCGTGCCATTGGAATTTGAATACTCCGAAACGCCGCTCACCGAACGCGTCGCCGACCTCGTGCTCAACAAACGCGCGCCCGTTTACCTCGTCTATTTCACGCAACGCGCCGCCTCCGAAGCCGCGCAGAGCTGGATGAGTCTCAACCTCCTCACCAAGGACGAAAAAGCCCTCCTCGCCGACGAACTCGTTGGCGTGAAATTCAACAGTCCCTACGGCAAGGACCTCAAACGCTGGCTTCGCCACGGCATCGGCGTTCACCACGCAGGCCTGTTGCCACGCTACCGCATCCTCGTCGAACAACTCGCGCAGCGCGGACGTCTCAAACTCATCTGCGGAACGGATACGCTTGGCGTCGGCGTCAATGTGCCCATCCGCACCGTGCTGTTCACGCAACTCTGGAAATACGACGGCCAAAAGGCGGCGATTCTCAGCGTGCGCGATTTCAAACAGGTCGCAGGCCGCGCCGGACGCCGCGGGTATGATGATGTTGGATACGTCGTCGTGCAGGCGCCCGAGCACATCATCGAAAACAAACGCCTCGCCGAAAAAGCCGCGAAAGATCCTAAAAAGAAAAAAGCGCAAAAACGCTCCGCCCCCGAGGGAGAAGTCGGCTGGGATGCGCGCACCTTTGAGCGCTTGATGACGTCGCCCTCCGAGGCGTTGCAATCGCGCTTCGACGTGTCGCATGGCATGTTGCTGCTCGTTCTCAGTCGCGACGCCGACGGTTGCCGCGCGATGCAAAAACTCATCGCAGACTGCCACGAGACACCGCACAAAAAACGCCTCCTGCGCCGTCGCGCCTGGCAGCTTTTCCGCGCGCTGCTCGAACGCAAAATCGTCGAATGGCTTCCCGTCGCGGAGCGTCCGCCGTGTGGCCGGAAATTGCGCGTCAACGTCGATCTGCAAGAGGACTTTTCGCTGCACCAGGCGCTCTCGCTTTACCTCATCGACACGGTGCAAAAACTCGACCGCGCCTCGCCCGATTATCCGTTCGACGTGCTCACGCTCTGCGAATCCATCGTCGAAGACCCCGACCAGATCCTGCGCCGTCAGCTCGACAAACTAAAAACCGAAGAGCTCATCGAACTCAAAGAGGCGGGCGTCGAATACGACGAGCGCATGGAACGCCTCGCCGAGTTGGAACACCCGAAGCCGTTGCGCGAATTTGTTTACGAAACCTTCAACGCCTTCGCCGCCAGGCATCCCTGGGTGGGCACGGAAAACGTCCGCCCCAAGTCGATCGCCCGCGAGATGTTTGAGCGCTACATGTCGTTTGCCGATTACATCAAGGAATACGGTCTCGAACGCAGCGAGGGACTGCTCCTGCGTCACCTCTCGCAAATCTGGAAAGTCCTTTCGCAGACCGTGCCCGACGCCGCCAAAACCGAGGAGGTCGTGGAGATGGAAGAATATTTCCGCGAACTCATCCGCGGCATCGACTCCAGTCTGATGGAGGAGTGGGAGCGCATGAAAAACCCGGCATTTGTTTCCTCCGAAGAGGGGGGGAGGGAGGGGGCCGACGTGAAGCCCGTTCGTCCCGCGAGCTACGACATCACGCGCGACGCGGCTGGATTTCGCCGCGCGGTGCGCACCGCGATCCTTGGCTTTTTGCAGGATGTGGCCGCGCGCGACTACGAAGCCGCCGCCATCCGTATCGGGGCGGGCGATACGCAAACCCCCGACAGGGCAGGGGAGGGGGGGGGGGATGGCGGCGCTGGCGCGGGAGGAGCGGGGAGCGGTGGTTTTGTGCCGCGTTCGCCCGAAGCCCGCCGGATCGAAGATGCGTTTGCGCCCTTCTTCGAGGAATATGGACGTTTCCGTCTCGACCCCGAGGGCCGCTCCGCCGCGCACACGCATTGGGGCGACTACGACGAGGCCAACGCCCGCGCCCGCGAAGGCAGCGTCGGGGCCGGCGAATGGCCTGTCGCCCAAGTGCTGGTCGATCCCGAGGGGCACAACGACTACGAAGCACGTTTCACCGTTTCGCTGCCCGCCTCGCGCGCTGCCTCCGCAGTCGTGTTGCGCTTCGAGGGCGCGGGGGAAATCGGGGTGTAGTGGCGCGGGCGTCCCTTCAGACTTTTGACTTTCAAACCTCCGACATTATTACACGTCCGCATTGACGCCCATCGGAGGCCGTTACAGCGTCGCCACCCATGTCAGCCCAGTTATTTCCCGACATCGTTTCCACCATTGGCAACACGCCCCTGATCAAACTCGGACGGATTGCCGCGAAGCTGCCTGGAAAAATTTACATCAAAAACGAGTTCATGAACCCGTGTTCGAGCGTCAAAGATCGCATCGGACGCGCCATGATCGAGGCCGCGGAACGCGATGGACTCATCGGACCCGAAAGCGTCATCGTCGAGCCGACCTCCGGTAACACCGGCATCGCCCTCGCCTTTGTGTGCGCCCAGCGCGGATACAAACTCATCCTCACCATGCCCGAGACGATGTCCCTCGAACGCCGCGTGCTCCTGCGCATGTTGGGCGCCGAACTCGTTCTCACGCCCGCGTCGGAAGGCATGCCGGGGGCGATTGCCAAGGCGCACGACATCCTCTCCCAGCATGGCGCGCGCGGTTACATGCCCCAGCAATTCGAAAACCCCGCCAACCCCGAAATCCACCGACGCACCACGGCGGAAGAGATTTGGGAGGCCACCGGCGGCAAGATCGATGCCTTTGTTTCCGGCGTCGGCACCGGCGGCACCATCACCGGCGTCGCCGAAGTCATCAAATCACGCGCCCCCCTCCGCGCCATCGCTGTCGAACCGGCCGCCAGCGCGGTATTGTCCGGCGGCAAGCCCGGACGTCACATGATCCAAGGGATCGGAGCCGGGTTTATTCCCAAGAATTGCAATACCTCCATCATCGACGAGATTATCAAGGTAAGCGACGACGACGCCCTCAACACCGCCCGCCAGTTGGCCGTGGAGGAGGGCATCCTCGGCGGCATCTCAACGGGCGCCAACGTCTGGGCCGCCTTGCAAGTGGCCGCCCGCCCGGAGTTCGAGGGCAAGACCATTGTCACCATTGCGTGCAGTTGCGGCGAGCGTTACATCTCCACCAGCCTCGCCGAGCGCGCCTGGCAGGAAGTCCGGGTGTAGCCCTAAAACACCGGCGGACATGGCCCGGCGCGCAGGGAAAAAGAACGCAAAACGCACCGTTTTCCGCCTCTCCTCCACCTTCCTTCAACTTTCCCTGCTGAAAACAGCTTGCCAGACCACTCAGGGCCGTGAAGCTGGCCCCTGCTTTAAATTCCTTGCAGCTTCCAAAAGAATCCAGCCACACAACCCGCGGGTACTACCCCGCTCGCATTTCGCATGGACGAGACACCAACTGAGAAACCCGCCGAGGGCGGCCTCAACAAGATTGATTTGACGCAACTCCAAGGCTTCAGCTTTGGCACGCAATGGACCGACGCGGGCAACCGTGGCTCCGGCTCCACTGGCGGCGGCAATCGAGACCATCAACGCCGGGACGACCGTCCGCGCCGTGAAGGCGGGGCCACCGCTGACCCACGTCGTGATCGACGCTCCTTCCGCAAATCCAGCGGTGACGCGGCTCCGGGAGCCGGCCAGCCCGCTGATTCCCGCGGCCCCGACTCGGGAGCCCAAGGCGGCGAACGCCCTCCGCGTCAACGCCGCGAAATCCGCGGCGGCGGGCAGGGCGGCGGCAACCGCGAAGGCGGCCACGCCGGCGAACGCGGACACGGCACATATGGCGGACACGGGCCGCGCCGGGATTTTCGCGGCGGCAGTCCGCGTCGCGAGGGCGGAGGCGCTCCCATTGATCGGGGGCCTTACATCAACCCGAACCTCAGCCTCACCCTCTACACCGAAGACGCCGGTTTCAGTGCGCTGGCCAAAGCCGTTCGCGCCTCCTGTCGCACCTACGAATTGTTTGATATTGCGCGTGTTATCGTAGAAAAGAACGACCGCTTCATTGCTCTCGTCCAGCGCAAGGCCCCCGAGCCCTCCCGCGCTCCTTCCGCCGCCGCAGGCGAAAGCACCGCCCCGACGGCCCCCGCCAAGCCCGCGCCCTTCTACATCTCGGTGCCCGACGGCATCCCCTTTGACACCGAAGAGGCGGCCATCCAGCACGTCATCACCAATCACCTCGGATTGTTCTTCCAGACGATCGAGGCCGAAATCGAGCCGCCGAAGGGCAATTTCCAAGTCATCAACCGTTGTACGGTGACGGGTAAGCTCCTCGGCCCGCCCAATTACCACCGCTACACCCAGATCGTCCAGCAACACCACGCCGCGAACATCCGTATGCCGTTCGAGGCCTATCGGGCAAAAATCGAAACCGTGCGCGACCCTGAGCTCATCAACCAATGGCTTGAGGAGATGAAAAAAGTCACGCGCTACGTATGGACGCCTCCTGTTTCCAAAGGCAAGCAAGCCGCCGCGGCCAAAGCGGCTGCCGCCAAAGCGACCTCAGCCCAAACCACTGCCGAGCCCGCCTCTGCTCCACCTGCTGCCGAGGACACGGACACGCCCGCTCCGGTCGAGGCCGAAGCCGGGACCGCACCCGTGGCTGAATCGACTCCCGCCAGTCCTGAACCAGCAGCGGCACCTGCATCTGTCGAGACTCCTGTCGCCGAGACTGAGCCTGGCACCCCGGCGGAAGCCGAGGCCGCCGCCGCGCCCGCCACGGCAGAGGACGCCCCCGCCAAGCCGGTGATCTCCTTCGACTCACTCGAAGAAGCGCGCAATTACCTGCTCACCCACGCCCGCGACAGAATCATCCGGGCCACTCATCAAATCCGCTATCCAGGCCGCCTGCTCGACAAATTGCCGCAAGGAGAACTGCGTCGCTCCATCGAAGGCTATCTGGAAAAACAACGTCGTTTCCCGCTGGATACCGCCAATGCCTTGCGTGGCCGCCTTCGTCGCGAAGGCTTCACCATCTTCAAAAAAGGCTCCAAAGGCATCAGCTACGTTTGCGCCGTGAAGCGCAAATTCCGTGTTCCCGGACAGGCGTTTGCCGACTCGATCGATGCGCTCATCCGCTACATTGAGGCGCATCCGATGGTCCGCCAGATCGACCTGCCCTCAAAATTCCTCGGCATCAAGTTCCCTGCACCTGCCGCCAAGGTGCCCGAGAGCGCCGAGGTCGAAGCCGCCGCTGCCGGAGCACCGCTGCCTGTGGCCGAACCGCCGCCCGCTCTCTCTCCCGAAGACCAGGCGCGGCTGAGCCGCATGCAAATGGATTTGCGCTGGCTGGTGGGCGAAGGCTACGTCACCGAGTTCCGCGACGGACGTCTCTTCGCGCCCGCCCCCATGGTGGAAGCGCGCAAAAAGGAGATCGAAGGCGCCGAGCACGACCCCGAGAATTTCCCGGAAATCCCCTCCTCGAATACAACGCCCGCGACTCCGCCCTCTGCGGCAGAGGAAACCGCCGGGGTTGGCGAAGAGGCGACTCCGGCAACGGCACCTGATGCTCCTGATGCCACCGCAGAGGAGCAACCGGCAACGGAAGAAACGGCCCCCGTTGCGGAGGCTGAAGAGGCTGAGACAGAGTCCTCCTCCTCCGTCGCGTCCGAACCCGAACCCGAACCCGAACCCACGCCGCCGCAGACTCAAAACTGAAGGCGGTAAACCGAAGAAAGTAAGGGCTCACACAGAGACGCAGAGGCGCAGAGAAAGAACTGTTTTGTTGTTTTTTTCTCTGCGTCTCTGGGGTTAATTCGCCTGCGGTTTTCGATGGCCCTTGCGAAATTTGATGTTGCCCTTGCATCCGAACGGCGAATACGTGGAGCTTCGTATTCGTAGAAAACTACAAAAACACTCAACCATCAACCACACGTCCAATTACCACCATGGCTAAAAAATCAGCATCCGCCGCTCGTCCGCTCCCCCTCACCCTTGACCTCTCGGCCACCCAGATCGCCAAGATCGAACAAGCCCGCAAGCAACTCGGCCTCGACTCCATCAGTGACGTCGTTCGCCACGCCATCGAATCCTACGATCCCTCCCGTTTCACGGATTCCGCCGAGGAGCACCGCCAGATCTCCGTGCGCATCCCCGCCCAGGCCAAGACGGCCCTCGCCAAGGCTGCCAAGAAGAACAAAGTCAGCGTCGCCAACCTCGTCCGCGCCGCCATCGACAACCTTCCCGCCAAGAAGGGCAAAAAATAAACCTTCGCGCCACATCGAGCGCACCACACCTGCCGCGCCCCACCAGGCGCGGTTTTGTGTGTTCACACTTCGGAGCGCCACGTCGCTTGCATTTTGGGTCGATTCGCACTCCCTCCCGATAGACTGCGGGTAAATTCGTGCGACCGGCCGGTCAAACCGAAACACCCTTCGGAAAATCATCAGGAAAACCAACAACCACACCAAACCCTTCGTTTCTCGAAAAATCTCCATGAGTTCTGCACCTGCGCCTCTCTCTGTCTGGGCCAAGAATATCTCGCCTTCGCCGACGCTCGCCGTCGATGCCAAGGCCAAGGCACTCCTCGCCGCTGGCGAGGACGTTTGCGGATTCGCCGCCGGCGAACCCGATTTTGACACACCCGAGCACATCAAAGAGGCCTGCATCGCCGCCCTCAAGGCCGGCAAGACCAAGTATGCCCCCACCCCCGGCATCGAGCCGCTTCGCCAGGCCATCGCCGACGACTACGCCGCCCGCCTCGGCCTCAAAGTCGCCTCCTCGCAAGTGATTGTTTCCCCCGGCGGCAAATTTTCCTGTTATCTCTCCATCCTCGCCGTCTGCTCCCCCGGCGACGAAGTCATCATCCCCGCGCCCTACTGGGTCAGCTATCCCGAGATGGCCAAACTCGCCGGCGCCAAGCCCGTTTTCGTGCTCGCCGACGACCGCACCGGCTTCCGCCTCACGCCCGCGCAACTCGAAGCCGCCATCACGCCGAAGAGCAAACTCCTCATCCTCAATTCACCCTCCAACCCGACCGGTGCCGTTTACACTCGCGCCGAACTGGAGGCCATCGTGGCCGTTGCGCTCAAGCACAACCTCTACATCATGTCGGACGAAATCTACGAGCACCTCCTCTACGATGGAGCGCAGCACGTTTCGCCCGCCACCTTCTCCGCCGAAGCCGCCGCGCGCACCATCATCGTATCCGGCTTCGCCAAGACCTACTCCATGACCGGCTGGCGCCTTGGCACCACTGTTGCCCCCGCGCCCATCGCCAAGGCCGTGGCCGAACTCCAGAGCCAGACCAGTTCCAACGCCACGACCTTCGCCCAATACGGCGCGCTTGCCGCGCTCAAGGAAAAGGAAAAAACGCAGGCCTCGCTTACGCAGATGCTCGCCGCCTTTGACCGCCGCCGCAAATTCCTGCACGCCGAACTCAACAAAATCCCCGGTGTGAAGTGCCTGCTCGCGCAAGGTGCGTTTTACCTGTTCCCGAACATTTCCAGCTTCGGACTCAGCTCGGCGGACTTCTGTTCCAAACTCCTCGAACAACAAAAAGTCGCCGCCGTCTTTGGCAGCGCCTTTGGAGCCGAGGGGTATTTGCGCCTCAGCTACGCCACGAGCGACGAGATCATCAAGAAGGGCGTCGAACGCCTCGCTGCCTTCTGCAAAACGCTCTAAACCTAGACCGCCTGCGGCGGTAAAATTTCAAATTTTCAACACGACAAATCCCAAAAGGCGGAAGCGCAACGGACGTCCCCCCCCCCCCTCCTGCAGCGCATGGTCCCTTTTGGGATTTGTTTTTTTTGCCCCCTTTGGGATTTGTCCCATTGGGATTTTCCCGGCGCTCAGCGCCGGGACCGCACCTCAGTCGGCGTGCGACCTGTACACGCCTTGAACGCCCGGCAAAACGCCGACGTATTCAAATATCCACTCAAGCGCGCCACTGCATCCACCTTGTAGTCCGTCGTTGTGAGCAACGACTGCGCGTGCTCGATCCGCACCCGCTCGATCTCCTCGCCGATGGAGCGCCCCATCACCTTGCGAAAGCGGACAAACGCATTTGTGCGCGACGCATGGATGTCATGGATGATCAACTCCGCCGTGATCTTCTCCATGAAGTGCTCGCGGATGTATTCCATGATCGCGGTCACGATTGGATCATCGCAACTCGTCCGCTCCGTCGAACGCCGCTTCTCGATTCCAAGCGGCGGAATGACGATTTCACGGGGCGCATTCTTGTCGCCAGCCATCAGGCGGTCGAGCAGACGAGCCGCCTCGTAACCGAGCTTGGAGAGATTCACGTCCACGCTGGAAAGCGGCACCCGGGCCATTTCACAGATGCCTCGGTCGTTGTCGGTCGAGAGCACCGCGATGTCGTCGGGAACGCGGTATCCAAGTTCCATGACGCCCTGTTCAAACACATCCGCCGCATAGCCGTCTGGGCTAAACACACCCACCGGCAGCGGCATCCCGGCCAGCGCCCGTTTCAGGCGTGCGGGCAGGATGGAGAGATTGGCCGCCGAGTATTCCCCCCAGCCATCGTAGTGAAGTGTTTTGATGTAATCTTGTTTTATGTCCAACGCTTCCAATTGCGCTTTGTACGCAGCGTTTCGCTTGCGGAGATTATATTTGTAGCTCTTCAAATCAAGGCCGAGGAAGCTCTTGCATCCGAGTGAGTGAAGGTAGTCGGCTGCCATCTGCCCGACCTTCTTGTGATCGACGATCACCCTTGCATCAGGGATTAATCCCTTTGCGCCGAGGATATCGACAATCTTGGCCCCAGGAAAAAACTTTCGCGCATCGAATGCGGTGTATTCCGTAGGCAGAATAATTAAGCCATCGAATACTCTGGGCGCTTTGGGAGGACCGGCCAGCAGAGTAGGGGGAGCGGCCAGAAGCCAGCCTGCTTCTCGTGCGTAGGCGCGCAGTCCGTGCCACAAGCTGGGCGCGGACCAGGTAAGGTAAATCATGACGCGTTTGGGGGAGGGCGAGGTGGAGCGTGGCCGTGGCATGATTAAACACTAGGCACATAATTTTATACACTGTGCAAATCTCGAAATGGTCTGTTTGGCGCGCTGGTGCTCAGTCCGACTCCGTGCTGAAACCGCGGCCTCCAGCAAGCATGGCTTAGCGACTAGACTGAACACTCTGCACATACTTTGGTTCACTGTGCAAAGCCCTTTATCTTGTGGAGTCGCCACTCGCCGGACTGTCTGGTGCTCATGACACCCATTCGCCCCGCTTTCGCTTTCCTTTCCGTGCCACTGGCCCCTGCTGCCACTCCGGCGACGTATCGGAACCAATTCGCGGTTCGTCCTGTGGTTTCCGGCGCACGCTTTGGACCTTTCGTGGCATGCTCGAAAACCTTCGCTGCCCGCTCGGCGACATTTAGCGCCTGCCCGCAAACAACCTCAACCCGCTCGAAAACACTTCGAGCCTGCTCCGAAACATTTCGCGCAGGCGAGGGAGTCCTCAACGCCTGCCTGCCAACGCCCTGAGCACGCTCCGTCGCATTGGCATTCTCACTGATTATTAACCCTTAATTATTAATTTTTAAATACTTAACATTCCCATGGGTGGTCAAAACTACATTCCCGCCAAGGACGAAGATTTTGATATTTGGCAACGTAACTTCATTATCAAGCTGTCGCCCATAGCAACACGACTTGGTATTCCAGAAGCCAGGAGCAACACGTTGGAAAGTTTGCAGGGCCAGTGGACGGATGCCTGGCTCACGGCCAGCGCTCCCGCCACACGCACTTCCGTTGCCGTCGAGGCCAAAAGCTGGGCTCGCAGCAATTACGAGGCCGAAATCCGTGCAGTCGTTCGTCAATACATCACCTACAACGATCAGGCGAGCGACGCCGACCGAATCAGTCTCGGCCTGCCCATTCACAAAGAGAGCCGCACGCCTGCTCCCGTGCCCACGACCTATCCCGATTACACCATCGACACATCGGTCATTCGCCAGCTCACCATTTACTTTCACGATCAAAACAAGACGAACAAGGCCAAGCCGGCCGGTACGCACGGGGCCGAGATTTTGTGGGCGATTCGCGACACTCCTCCCACCTCGATTGAAGACCTCACCCGTTCCGGTTTCGACACCCACAGCCCCTTCACCCTCACCTTTGACGAAAACCAGCGCGGCAAGATCGTTTATTTCTGCCTGCGCTGGGAAAACACCCGCGGCCTCAAAGGCCCGTGGAGCGAAATCGGCTCCGCCATCATTCCGTAAAAACGACAATCGCTTCCCACGCCAGAGACCACAGTCTGAACACTCTGCACATACTTCGGTCCTCTGGGCAAACCACAATCCCTTGTATCTTCTCTGTATTTTCCTCGGAATTTAACTTATGAAACCCTGCCTCGGCCTCCTTTCATTCGCTTGTAGTGCAATCGGCACTATGCTTGCAATGGCATGCCTGTCGCCCGTTTGTGTGGCGGCGGATGTTCGCATCGAACAACGCATCTTGGTTGATTCTGTCTGGTCAGGCCAGCCCGTGGGCTTCTCGCTTTTAACCGATACAGCCCGCCGTCTCCAATACGTCGGATATTATGATGATCAGCAAAACATGGTGGTCGCTTCCCGCCCTCTTGATGCCAAGACGTGGACGAAAAAAATTCTGCCCTCAAAAATCGGTTGGGATTCACATAACTACGTCACCCTCGCCATCGACAAGGAGGGGCATCTTCACGTCGCAGGCAACATGCATAATTCGCCGCTCATTTACTTCCGTTCCGCCATGCCAGGCGACATATCCGGCCTCGCCGCCATACCCTGCATGACTGGCAAACGTGAGGACCGTATGACTTACCCTCAATTCATCAACGGGCCCGACGGCGCATTGTATTTTACTTACCGCGACGGCCAAAGCGGACGCGGTTCCAATCTCTACAACCGCTATGATGAAAAGCGGCGTGAATGGAGCCGATTGATCGACACCCCGCTCTTTGATGGTCTGGGAAGAATGAGCGCCTATCCGGAAGGTCCCCTCCAAGGGCCGGATGGATACTGGCACATGGCGTGGCTGTGGCGCGACACACCCGACGCCGCAACCTGCCATGACCTTGGCTACGCAAAATCACGGGACCTTGTGCACTGGCAAACCATCGCGGGTAATCCCATTGCGCTTCCCATTTCTGCACAAACGCCCGGCGTCATCTTGGATCCCATCCCACCGGGAGGAGGCATCATCAATGGAAGTGGCAAACTCGGTTTCGACAAACAAGGGCGCGTGGTTGTCGCGTATCACAAATTCGATACCGAAGGAGCGACGCAGGTTTACCTTGCCCGCGCTGGCAACGGAACGTGGGATATCCGTCCCATCACGAAGTGGAGTTATCGATGGAAACCGAAAGGCTATGGTGCGATCAGATTCGACATTCGCCACTCCGGGGTGCAGCAAGACCTGTCCATCGGTCTCTACATGTTCCTCTACAACGCCCGTCACGGAGGAGGAAATTGGCGACTTGATCCCGACACACTTGCCCTTGGCGAACGTATTCCCGATGAGCAGGTGCCGAATCGTGTGCCTCCCGAACTCGGACACGGTGTGCGTGCTCCGCTAAAGCTGCTCACCGCCCGCGATTCGGGCAATCCCCCGTCCGGCATGCGTTATCTGCTGCGCTGGGAAGCTCTGCCTGAAAACGGTGATCGCCCTCGCGAAGGACCGCTCCCGCCGAGCCAGTTGGAGATTGTCACGCTCAAGATCATCACGCCCGTCCGGGCCGAATGATATTCTGTTTTTCACAATAAAAATCACAATTCGTTATGAAACCCATGCCCCGCTCCCCCCGTTTTCCGTCACCCTGCTTTCGTCCAAACAGCATTGATGGCCATCGTGCATTCACCCTCGTCGAACTGCTCACCGTCATTGCGATCATCGGCATTCTTTCGGCCATTCTGATTCCCACTGTCGGAAAAGTGAGGGAAAAAGCACGACAGACCACGTGCGGGCAACGCCTGCGCGTCATTGGCCAGGCCTTTGTCCTTTATCTCAATGATCATAAGGACCGGCTTCCTCCCCAAGGCGGCGCTGGCCAGCGCTGGCCGATTCACATCATGGAATACATGGGGCCATGGAAAATCAACTACGACTCCGACGGCAAAATAACGGGGGCGGTCGGCGGCAACCCAGTGACCGATGTGGTTTATCAAAGCCCGCTGTTTCGTGATCCCGCAAACGAAGGGCAGCCGGGAGGCCAAGGCACGTTCGGATACAATATGGTGCTCAATGAAGCGAACCAGCCAAACGGGCTTCCCATTACCCGGCTCACACAGCCGGGCAATTTTCCCGTTCTTGCCACCACTCAGGGAGACTCTGGCGGTGGATTCAACCTCCCTGCCCGCGGTCCGTCTCCAAGAGCACGAGACTTGTATGGATTTACCGGTACCGTCGACAACAGCGGCGCGTCTCCCAACTATGGACGCAAGGCCGTCTTCCTTTTCGCCGACTGGCATGTCGCGGCCATCGATGTTTGCGATGTCAATTCCTGGCCGTGGAACGATCCCGATGCCTTCATCGTTCGCTGACATCCCCCTCCTCCTTTCATCCTGCCACAAACAACAACCCGACTGACAACATCATGCATATTGGAAAACATCATACGACCAAGGCCATCGCTCTCTGCATCGGCCTTTTGACCCTACTCTCACCGCTTGCGACCAATGCCGCTTGGGGTGCCGGGACAATCTTGTTCGAAGACACGTTTGCCGGGACGAGTGGCACCAGCCTCGCCGCACATACTCCGACGACGTCCCTTATTCCCGACGCAGCCTGGATTACCCGCAGTTGGCGCGGTGAGCCAATCCTCGCGAATGCCTCCCCGGAACATGCCTCGGCCGTCAGGTTTCAAGGCAACGGAGCCGGGTTCGTTTCGATTGCATCCAACGGCGGTTACACGAAGCCGGAGAACATCACCCTCAGTGCCAGCCTGAGCGTTGGGACATTAAATTTCGTCGGACTTGGATTCTGGAGCACGCCCACGACAGGGAGTACCGATTCCATCAACGACTTCGTGGGCATTTACATCAATGGCAGCGGCGAGGTTCATGCCATGGAAAAATCAGCGGGTGTGGACGTGACAATTGGAGGCAAAATCTCCGGTTTTTCGACGAGTTCGTTTTATGAGGTCCTCCTGTCCGTCAATACAAGCACAGGTGCGCTCGACAGGCTGACAGTGAACGGCGTGGACTACACCGCCGCATTTCAGACCAGCAGCGTCACCGGCAGTGCTTTTTCCGGTACGGCCACCGCCTACGCCGGCTTTCTCGGCAGAGAAACAAGCAATCCCTCCGCTTATGGCTACGTGGACGATTTCACGATCTCCACAACGAGCAGCATCCCCGAGCCGCAGACTGCCATTTACCTGATTTTTGTTTTTCTCATGATCACGGGAATGCGCCTGTTTCGCCGCAAGTAGATGGTGCGCCTTGCGGGGAATCAATCAGTCCGCCAGCTTCACCTCTTCGAGCCACCACGCGCCGTCCTTGCGCACCAGCAGGCCCCTCAACACCTGGTTTTTCTTCGCCGTCTTGAGCGTCGCCTCATCGACCCGAAGCAGCATCGTCATGGCCTTCATCACGCCGGGCACCTCCTCGTGTTTCACGAGCAGGCCGCCCTTCTCCGGCAGCACCGAGACCACCACGCCCCAGAGCACCGGCGCGGACTGGTCAGCCTTGCAAGCCGGACAATTCGCGTCCGCGCGAACGGCGGTTGACGCCCAGGCCATCCCTTGCGGTTCGCTCCTGCGTTATTACGAGTTTTTCGACTATCCCGGCGTGGATGTGCTTGGATTGCGCAACACCCATTTCCATGTGGTGAAACAACTCGCTTCCGTCGCCCGCCAGTTTGGAAAAAACTGGCTGATGTCGGAGCTTTATGGATGCAGCGGCTGGCAGACGAATTTTGAGGATCACAAACGTATCGGTGACTGGCAGGCTCTCTTCGGCATCAACCTGCGGTGCCACCATCTTTCTTGGTATTCGATGGGGGGCGAGGCCAAGCGTGATTACCCGGCTAGCATCTCATTCCAGTCATCATGGTATCGTGAATACGAAAGGGTGGAAACCTACTTCAGCCGCCTCCACGTTCTTTTGCAGGCAGGCCAACCGCTTTGCGACGTGCTTGTCGTCCATCCTGTCGAAAGTCTCTGGGCGCAAATTCACGTTGGATGGGCCACATGGCTGCGCACGGTGGATTCGCATGTGCAGCATTTGGAGGACATCTACCGTAACGTTTTTACCTGCCTGAGCTGCGCCCAAATTGATTTTGATTACGGAGACGAGGAACATCTGGCCCGCCGCGCTTCCATCGTTCCTGATTCCGGGACGCTGGCAATCGGGCCGATGCGTTATCGAGTGGTCGTTATTGCAGGCATGGAAACCATGCGTGCAACAACGGTGGACCTGTTGCGTCGTTTTCATGATGCGGGTGGCAGGGTGATTTTCGCGGGACCTCCTCCAATGCATGTGAACGCACTGCCTTCTCCGGCAGTTGAAAAACTCAGTAATGAGTGCATTCAAGTGCCATTGGATGAAAAGGAGATCGCTCTCTCCGTTCAGGCGGCAAGTCCGGCAAGCCGGATGGTTCGTCTGGATGAGCGCGGGCGCGGACTGTTGTGTCAGGCTAGGCGCGAATCACAATGGGCCACTCAGGCGCATCATGCCGTGGAAGCCATTTTCAACCGATCTTGAGGGGCTTGTTGATGAAAACGGATTCGTTGTCGTCGAGTGGGTTTTAACACGCCGTAATACTTTTGGCCCATTGCATCTGGTCCCTGTGCAGCAAGACTCGATTGATCCACAACGTTTTCGTTCTAGTGGTTCGGAATGGAGCGACGAATATCAGTTGATCCCCGTTGGTCTCGCGCATCCTCCGAGGCTGCGACTTTAGTCTTTTCCGTTTGTTCTGAACATTCGGCATATAATTCGGTTCGCTGCGCACATCCTAAATCCTTGCGGCACCGCCATGCGAACAAGGTTCAATTTCGGACTGCGGATCGTCCAAACCGCGACACCTCGATTTATCATGAGCACCTTTTTGGCATCGTCCTTATTGCCCGGAAACGTCACGGAGGCTTCACCCCGCCATCGTCATCTTCTCAACGAGGATTGGCAGTTTCGGCTTGGAGATTCCGATGCGCCTGACGCTTGGCGCACGCTCGATCTTCCGCATGACTGGGGTGTCGAGTCGGGGTTCGACATCTCTCTTCCCGGCGAAACGGGAAAACTCCGTTGGTGGGGCGAGGCATGGTATCGCAAGACACTCCGACTCGAACCCGGCGACGCGCAACGCCTCGTCTCGCTCGAAATCGAAGGCGCGATGTCCAACGCCACCGTTTGGGTCAACGGACACCGCGCCGGCGGCTGGGCTTACGGTTACACCTCCTTTCGTGTCGATCTTACTCCGTATCTGAAATTCAACGACGAAGACGGCGGCAACCTCATCGCCATCCATCTCGACAATCCACCCGATTCCTCGCGTTGGTATCCCGGCGGCGGATTGTATCGCAATGTCTGGCTGCATAAGACGGGACGTGTCCATGTTGTCGCAGATTCGCCGGTTGTCACCACGCGCGAACTTGCCGCCGACCACTCGCGGGCCACGCTCGATGTCGCTTGCGAATTGTCGAATGCCACCTCGGAGTCCACCGTCGTTCGCGTGATCACGCATCTGCGGGAATGGAGGGGTGATAATGCGGGCATGCCGCTTTCGGAACCTGTGGCGAGTATTCCCTCCGCGTTTATCGAGGTTCCTGCCGGTTCGTCGATGCCTCATGTCGCTTCGATTGAACTGGCGTATCCGAAACTATGGGACGTGCATTCCGTGGCGCGGGCGTCCCGCCCGCTTCTGCAGGGGATGGATTTGCAGCCTGGAATTCAGAAGACGGGCATGGATGACGGCGATACGGTGAGGGCGAGACGCCTGCGCCACACTAACAACGGCATGGATGCCGTCGCTCCGGCGGCTCTTTATGTCGCGGAGGTGATCATCGAGGACGCGAGGACCGGCGCATTGCTTGACCGGATCGAAACCCGCTTTGGCATCCGTACCGCCCGCTTTGATCCGAAGACCGGATTTCATCTCAACCAGTCCGCCGAGCCCACGCGCATCCAAGGGGTTTGCCTGCATCACGATCTCGGGCCGCTTGGCGCCGCCGCGCATCCCGACGCCATTGCCCGTCAACTCACGCTTCTGCGCGAACTCGGCTGCAACGCCATCCGTTGCGCGCACAACCCGCCTGCGCCCGCGCTCCTCGACCTTTGCGACCGCATGGGATTTCTCGTCATGGACGAGCTTTGCGATACTTGGCGCATTGCGAAAAAACCGAACGGTTATCAGACGCTTTTCGACGACTGGGTGGAACGCGATTTGCGGGCGATGGTGCGACGCGACCGGCATCATCCGAGCATCGTTCTCTGGAGTATCGGCAACGAAATCCCCGAGCAGACCTCGTCCGACGGTCCCGCGCTCTCCGCCCGCCTGGCCGGGATCGTGCGCGAGGAGGACCCCGAACGCCGTCCGGTGACCGGCGGCATGAACATACCGGAGTCGGGCTTCAACGGCTGGCAACGTGCGTATGATGTTTTTGGATACAACTACAAGCCGCATCTCTACGCGGAGTTTCGCAAGGCCAATCCCGGCATCCCGCTCATCGGCGCGGAGACGGCCTCCACCATCAGCACGCGGGGCGAGTATGTGTTCCCGGTTTCGGATGATCCTTCGGACGGGATGCTGCCGCCTCCTGTTTGCCAGATCAGCTCCTATGACCTTTCCGCGCCGCAGTGGGCGACGACGCCCGACGCGGAGTTTGCCGCGCAGGATGCCAGCGCCCCCGCCGTGGCGGGCGAGTTTGTGTGGACGGGGTTTGATTACCTCGGCGAACCCACGCCGTTTAACGACGATCCGACCAATCTTCTCAATGGTTCCGATCCGACGATGCGTGCGGCTATTGTCGAGGCGCTTAAAAAGCTTCGCGCCTTGGACGCTCCGCTCCCTGCACGCAGTTCTTACTTCGGCATTTTTGACCTCTGCGGTTTTCCGAAGGACCGTTATTACCTCTATCAAGCCCGCTGGCGTCCAGACCTGCCGATGGCGCACATCCTGCCGCATTGGGACTGGCCCGAGCGTATTGGTCAAAACACTCCCGTTCACGTTTACACCAGTGGTGATGAAGCCGAGTTGTTCCTCAACAACCGTTCCCTTGGCGTGCGCCGCCGCGTCGCGCCTGGCGTCCCGACCGCGCATCGCCTGCGTTGGGATCACGTGATCTACGAACCGGGCGAACTTCGCGTCGTCGTCCGCAAAAACAATCGCTCTTGGGCCGAGGCCATCCGTCGCACCACCGGCCCGGCAACCCGGATCGAGTTGCGGGCGGACTATTTTCCCGCTGCCGCATCCAGCGCCGACGCCACACTGGCTTTCGTCACTGCGCGCATCACCGACGCCAGCGGGCAACTTTCGCCGCGTGCGAAGCATCTGTTGCACTTTGATCTTCCGCCCGACTCGCCCCTCCGCCTTCTTGCCTCGGACAATGGCGACCCAACACGACTGGCTCCATTTGCCTCTCCTGATTGCCCCGCCTTCAATGGACTTGCCCTGGCGATTCTCCGGCTGCCTCATCCACGGACAACGCCGCCTCCGTTCAACCGCCACGTCACGCTGACGGTCAGGTCTTCGGATAACCAACTCACTCCGGCCGCACTGCGTGTGTGAGAACGGAGGGACGAGGGGGGGGGGGGGGAGGGGACAGGGAAAAAATGTCGCTCAAGAGTAGATCGGGCGGACTGCGAACAAGTATCAATAAACGACTCCTCCTTGCCGGCCTGATCGCCGCCGCACGGACTTGGCGGCCAACAGATTGCCACGATGTTGAGTAAATGGGGTGTGATGAATGCTTATGGCCCCAAATAAATGCCTTTTGACCGGCAACTTTTCTTTGCAAGTGAGGGCAAAATGACTCTCTTTCGCCCAATTATGGCCAACGACCCGACCGCGACCCTGACACTGGAAGGCAAAGAACTCAAACTGCCGATTATCACCGGCACGGAGAATGAGAAGGCCATTGATATCGCAAAATTGCGCTCCGACACCGGTTTTATCACCTTCGATGATGGTTTCGGAAACACCGGCTCCTGTCACAGCAAGGTAACCTACATCGACGGGGAGGTCGGCATTCTTCGCTACCGCGGATATCCGATCGAGCAACTCGCCGAGCATTCCGGTTTTGTCGAGACCTCCTACCTCGTCATCAACGGCGAACTCCCCACGCCCAAGGAGCGTTCCCACTACTCCCGCCTTCTCACCACGCACGCCCCGCTCCGCGAGGGCATGATCCGCTTCATCCAGAGCTTCCCGCGCGACGCGCACCCCATGGCCGTCCTCTCCGCCAGCCTCAATGCGCTGGGCGCCTACTATCCGCACATGGCAAGCAACAATCATCAAAACGACCTCGAGCATTTTGATGAATCCTCCGCCATCGCCATCTCGAAGGTTCGCACCATCGCGGCCCACACCTTCCGCGTCGGCAACGGACAGCCGTTCAACTACCCGCGTCCAAATTTTGGATACTGCGAGAATTTCCTTCACCTGATGTTCTCGGAGCCGTGGAAAGAATACATTCCGACCGCTGAGGTCGCCCAGGCTCTCAATCTCTTCCTCCTGCTCCATGCCGACCACGAGCAAAACTGCTCCACCTCGACCGTCCGCATGGTTGCCTCGGCGGGTGCCAATCTCTTCGCCTCCGTCTCCGCCGGTGTGAACGCCCTCTGGGGCCCTCTGCATGGCGGCGCCAACATGGCGGTGATCGAGATGCTCAAGGAAATCCATGCCGCCGGCGACGACGGCACCCGCTTCATTGAGGCCGCCAAGAACGGGCAGGGCCATCGACTGATGGGGTTTGGCCACCGTGTGTATCGCAACTACGATCCGCGCGCGAAAATCATCAAGACCAGCTTCTACAAGGCGCTCGGCTCGCTCGGCATCAAGGACGACCCGCTTCTCAACATCGCCATGAAGCTTGAGGAGGTCGCCCTGCACGACGAGTATTTCGTGTCGCGCAAACTGTATCCGAACGTGGATTTCTATTCGGGCCTCATCATGCGGGCGCTCGGCATCCCGGAAAACATGTTCACCGTGATGTTCGCCATCGGTCGGATGCCAGGCTGGATCGCCCAGTGGCGCGAAGTCGCGGCCAACCCGAAGCTCAAGATTTACCGTCCGCGCCAGATCTACAACGGCCATACCAAACGCGACTACGTGCCGCTCGACCAGCGCGGGAGATGATCGGGGAAGTAGCGAGTAGCGGGTAGTGAGTAGCGAGTAGAATACCTGCACCATCCAGCCTCCCCCCCCCCCCCCCCCCCACACACACACAGCTAACCTACTCGCTACTCACTACCCGCTACTCGCTACTTCTTTTGGGTTCCCAAGGCCGCCGCCTCCTGCACGATGGCGAACATGAGTTTCAGCGTTCTGCTTGCTCCGCTTCGTCCTGTTGCCCGCTTCGCTGCGAGTCTGGTTGATCGCGTGGTTTGCATTCTTGGTGCGGTGTCGTTTTCGCAAGGCCCCGAATTCATCCAGCAGTACACGCAACGACTCGGCGGCCATCTGGACGAAGCCCGTCGTCAGTTGGAGCAGTTTTCCAAAATGGCGCGGGAATTGGGAATGTCGCTCGACGGATTGATCGAGCATTCGGCCCGCGGGGCGGATCCGGTCAGCGCCAAATTTGGCGAAGTCGTGGTTTCCACGCGCGAGCGGGTGGAGTCGCTTGCCGCCGCCGAACAGGCATTGCGCGATGCGTCGTTGTGGGATCGTCCGTTTGTATTCTTGCGACACCTTGACTGGCAGATCGCAGAGGGCACATGGCAGGCCTACAAACCGGCGGTGCCGACGACGCTCGAAGGGCTGACTTATGGCGGAGTGGGGCTCGTGATCGCGCTTGGCTTGTATTGGGGAATCAGCGGCCTGACGTGTTCGGGGGTGGCGCGCTGGCGTCGCAAGCGCGAGATGGCACGCGCGGAAGCCGAGGCCGCTTCGCTCGACGCGCCGCCGCCTTCGCGTGACGAAACCGATGGGACTGGCGGACCGGCAGTGTGAGAGGTCCTCCTGCCTTGCCACCGGCGCCAAGAGTTCATGACAACCTCTAAGCATTTAAAGTTGAGATGTAGCCGTTGTCTTAACGGTAGGGAGGCCTCTCCGAGGCCTCCGAAACCACGCTTCGAGCACCTACGAGTTTCGCATTCTCACACTACGCACGGCGGAGGCCTCGGAGAGGCCTCCCTACCAAGTATCAAATGGCTACAGTTTAAATGCAACTGCTCTAGCCTGTCGCGGATGGCGGCTGCGGTGTCAGCCACTCGCGGAAGGCCTGGATTTTGTCGGACGTGCCGAGCACAAGCAATTCGTCGCCGGGCATGAGCATCTCGTCGCCTCCCGGATTGAGAAGCCGGCGAATTTCACGATGGATGCCCACCACCTGGACTTGGTGCGTTTGGATCAAGCCCAGTTCGCGCAGCGTGCGACCGGCCGCGGGACTGGCCGCGGGCAGAGGAATTTTTTCCGTGCCCAGATCCTCGAATCCCGACGCATGGGATGTGCCTGTCACCTGCGTCAGAAAATGGCGGCCCGCCTCAATTTGCGCCTGCGTCCCCATGAGCAACACTTTGTCCAGCGGATAGAGCGCGGTGGAGGGCGGAGGCATCGGGATGAGGGTGCCTTGGCGTTCGATGCTCACGACGGAGCAACCGTGGTCGTGCCGGAGATTGAGTTCCACCAGTGTCCGGCCCCGGCAGTCGGCAAGGTCGGGCAGCACGCATTCGCCGACCTGCATCTCCCATTCGCTGTGAGTGCGCAGCCAGGGCACAGCCGTGCCGGATGAACCGTCGCCGCCTTTCGCGTCGTCCACAAACGTCTGCAACTCCACCTCGGCCACACCATGCCACGCCATCAGACGGCGGCGCAGCAGAAACAACGCGAGCAGCGCCACCACCCCGATCACGACCAGCAGCCAGCGCGCCAGCGACCCCGTGCCAGGCAGCAGCGCTCCCAGCCAGACATAGAGCGCCGCGCTCACGCCGGTTTTGAGTCCGGCGGTCACCACGGGCATGAGCTTCGCCGCATGCGGCTGGCCTTGCAGGGAGATTCGTGCGCAGAGCACGGCCAGAGCCGATGCGTTGCGCCACAAGGAGACGAGGGGACCGACGAGGATCAGGCTCAGGCACGTCCAGAAGATAATGTCCGGCGCATGCACGTAGTCCCACCCCGGCCCCATCCAATGCCGGGCCAGTTCGAGCAGCGGTTCGGAGAACATCAGCACGCCGGTGACAAAAAACACGCCCACGCCAATGCGAATCAGGCGCGGACGGCTTTGCTGCCATAACGCGCTCCGCTGACTCCGTGCATCGAACCGCTCCAGCCACCCCTGATAATAGCGCACCAGAGACGCGAGCCATCGCGGTTGCCAGGCCAGCAGGCGGTCGGAAATCGCGTGCGAGCGCCGGGTGAGCAGCGGAGCGACCAGCGTGGTGAGCAACGAGACCCCGACCACCGTTGGATAAAACTTTGCCGGCATCACCTTCGCGCTCACCCCGAGTTGCGCGATGATGAAGGAAAACTCGCCGATCGGCGTCAGCGCCAGACCCGTCCGCAGCGCATCCTTGGGAGCCGTGCCGATCAGGATTAGTCCCAAGGTCGGCGCCAGCGTGCGCGCGGCCAGCACGGCGACGGTCAGCCCAAGGATGGCGACCCACGCGCCGCCCAGCAGGGCAGGGTTGATCTGCATTCCGATGGCCACGAAAAACACCGAGCTGAACACATCGCGCATGCCCTCAAAGGTGCGCTCCACCTGGTTCTTTTGCGGCGTTTCCGAGATGATCATGCCCAGCAAAAACGCTCCCAGCGCCAGCGAGTAACCTGCGCGTTGCGCGATGGTGGCGAGGGCAAAGAGGAGTCCCGCCGTGCCGAGCGTTTGCAGTTCGCCGCCGATCTTGATGCTCATTCGCCGCAACATCCACGGCACGAGGAGCAACCCAGCCACGCCCGCCAGCACGACGAACGCGCCGAAGTGCCCCAGCGTCGTGCCGATCTCCGGCGCCGGCGGCGCGGCCACCATGGTTGCGGCGGCCCCTTCGGTGCCGGTGGCGGAACCAGCGGCCTCTCCGGTGGACGCGACGCCAAACTGCACCAGCGAATTGAGGGTGGTGAGCATGATGACCGCCACCACGTCCTCCAGCACGCCGAAGCCGAGTGCGAGTTGTCCCGGCTGCTCGTGGGAAACTCCCTCCTCTTGCAGCACCTTGCTCATGATCATTGACGAACACACCATGAACGCTCCGCCGAGAAACATCGTTTGCGTGCCGTCGAGTCCGGCAGCCGAGCCCGCCGAGCGTGCGATGAAATACAAAATCCCCGCCGACGAAAACACCGCCACGATCATGCCCGCGCCCAGCCGCCGCATCTTGCGCAGGCTGAGTTTCAGCCCGATGGAAAACATCAGAAACACGAGGCCCACTTGGGCGACCGTTTCGATCTGTTGTTCATTGGTGACGAGGGAAAACGATCCCATGAATGGCCCTACCAAAATACCGGCCAGCAGGTAGCCGACGATGACCGACAATCGTATGCGCTGGCAGATCCGCCCGACTACGAGCGCAACCAGAAGAATGACTGCCATGTCCTGAATGAAACTGGCCCCGGCGTCTTGCATAATGAGCTTGAGAATGCACGCATGACCCAGATGTCGGCGATTCGATTCATGCGGTTGCCCCAAAATGTCGGTGCTGATTTTATCCCATTGATTGTGTGTTGAATGCAAAAACCCTTATGCTTTTGGAGGGGCATTGAGGCATCGGGCGATTACCCGACTATGCGATCGCGGGATAATTAGATAGTATTATGAAAAGCAGCTCACAGAGGCATCATGGTTCATGAGGTGTCGAGGAGTTGTTAATTATTTTTTATAATCATGCCGTCCTTATCAAACATTGATCTTCCTGCTCCTCAAATCGACCCTGACGAACGCCAAGCGGAGTCTTGGTTTGACGACTCGGACTGGCGTTCGCAGGTGGCCGAGTTGCAGAAAAAGGAGTCGCGTGAGCATTTACCTGCAATGCCGGTGAGACCGGAAGTGGTGTCGTTGGTGCTGGAACTGGCAAAAAACAAGGGGTGCTCGTGCTTTACGGACATCCGGGAAGCGGTGCACAAGCGTCTGGGCATGCGACTTTCGGGGACCACGGTGGTCAATATCCTGGTGAGGCACGGAGCCCGCCGTGGACGTGAAATCGAGCGCATGAGAATGGTGGAACGGCGACTGCTGGCGGGGGAGCCGGTTGGGGCAAATCTGAAGGCGCGGGCGTTGCGATTCAACCCGGCGCTGCTGGAGCGTGGAAACGAGGGGACGGAACCGGGGGAGGTGCTCACGCAAACGATGTTCCCGGTGGAGCCGGTGGCGGGACGGGAAAAATGGCATGTGCATGCCGTCGTGGACACGTTTGGCACGCTGGCGTTTGGATGGATATCCGAGGAGGCAAGCACGGACTCGGCGGTGGAGTGTTTGCATGGGCAGGTGCTCCCTTGGTATGCCCGGCAGGGTGTGCGCATCCGCTACATCGAGACCAGCAGGCAGCGGATTTATTACAGCGGAGAGATGGAGCATGTGTATGGCGCGTATTTGCGGCTGCACAGCATCGGGCAGCGTGTGATTCCGAAGACAAAGCCGTCGATGAACGGATTTATGGCCCGGTTCAAACAGGTGTTTACCAGCGACTGGCTGCTGCCCTTGAGAATGAATGGCGGGGTGGTGTCGGCAGGGAAAAAGAAGCCGCAGGGCCAGAACAGGCGGGATGAACTGAACGAGCATCTGACGCAATGGCTGCACCGCTACAACAATGAGATGCCGCTGCACGGTTACCGCAATGACGGCAAGACTCCGATGGAGTTCTGGCGCGGCGGATTGTAGCCATTTGATACCTGGTAGGGAGGCCTTTGTGCCCTCGGCAGAGGGCACAAAGGCCTCCCTACCGTTAAGACGACGGCTACATCTCAACTGTAAATGCTCTAACCAAAATGCTCAACTCACGTAGCGCTGCACGAGAGGGATGCGCCGTCCGGTGCCGAAGGCCAGCGGCGTGATCTTGAGGCCGGGGGCGGCTTGCTTGCGTTTGTATTCGTTAAGATCGACTTTGCGGACGACGTCGTTGACCACCGCCGGATCGAAGCCTTGCTCCGCGAGTTCGGCGCGCGACAGGCCGCGCTCCACGTATCCGTGCAGGATGGCGTCGAGGATGTCGTAGGGCGGCAGGCTGTCTTGATCGACCTGGCCGGGGCGAAGCTCGGCACTGGGCGGCTTTTCGATGGTGCTGCGCGGGATGATCTCGCGGTCGCGGTTGATCCAGCGACTGAGGGCATAGACCTGCGTCTTGAACACGTCACTAATCACGGCAAGCCCGCCGCACATGTCGCCGTAGAGGGTGCAGTAGCCGACGGCGAGTTCGCTCTTGTTGCCGGTCGTGAGCAGGAGGGCGCCGAGTTTGTTCGAGAGTGCCATCATGATGACGCCGCGGATGCGGGCCTGAATGTTCTCCTCGGCGACGTCGCGCGGGAATCCGGAGAACTGGGCCGCGAGCGCGGTTTCGGTGGCGGCCACGGGGGCGGCAATGTCGATGCTGTCGTAATGGAGATTGAGGTTGCGGGCGAGGGCTGCGGCGTCGTCACGCGAGTGTTGCGAGGAAATGGCCGAGGGAAGCGCGATGCCGGTGACGTTGTCCGGTCCGAAGGCTTCGGCGGCAATCGCGGCGACGAGGGCGGAGTCGATGCCGCCGGAGAGGGCGATGAGTGCGCGTTTGAAGCCGCTCTTGGTCGCGTAGTCGCGCAGGCCGAGGACGAGGGCGTCGAAGAGTTCGGCCTCGGCTTCGGGCGCGGCTTCGGCGGCAGCGGGGGGGGGGGGGGGGGGGAGGGATTCGTCGTGTAATGGACAATCCACTACACGCAGTTCCTCGCGGAAGGAGGCGAGGCGGGCGAGGAGGCGTCCACCGGCGTCCACGGTGAGGCTGCGTCCGTCGAAGATGAGTTCGTCGTTGCCGCCGATGGCGTTGCAATAGACCACGGGGGCGCGCAGGGCGCGGGCGGTATCGGCGACGAGTTGCAGGCGGAGGGTTTCCTTTTCCTGCTGCCAGGGGCTGGCGGAGAGGTTGACCATGAGATCAACGCCGGAGGCGGCCAGGAGAGCAACGGGGTTGATGTGATGGAGGGGACGGGGCGTGCGAAGCGCGGGGTGGGTCCAGATGTCTTCGCAGAGAGTGATGCCGATGCGCAGGCCGGCGTGTTCGACGATGAGCGGGGAGGGGGCGGGCTCAAAGTAGCGGTCTTCGTCAAAGACGTCGTAGGTGGGGAGCAGGCACTTGTGCGCGATGCGGAGGACGTGTCCGCGGTGGCAAAAGGCGGCGGCGTTGAAGAAGGGGCGTCCGGCAGGCGCAGGGTTGGGGGTGACGGTGCCGATGAGCGCGGGCGTGTCGCCGATGGCGGAGGCGATGAGATCGAGCGAGGCCTGGGTGTCGGGCACGAAGCGGCTCTTGAAGAGAAGATCGCGCGGGGGATAGCCACAGGTGACGAGTTCGGGGAACACGACGAGTTGCGCACCGCGGGCAACGAGTTCCGCGTAGGCGTCGAGAATCTTGCGGCGGTTGCCGGCGAGATCACCAACGGTTGTATTGATCTGGGCAATACCGATGCGCATGGGGGAAAAATTAAGAATTAAGAATTGGGAGGAAGTGGAGGAGGCAGCGGGGGGGGGGGGGGACGGATGCGTGAGGGTGGCGGCAATTTTTAATTTTTAAGGGAACTTCTAAAAATTACACAGAGGACACAGAGGAGGCACAGAGTTTGGGGAGGCCTGTCCGGTGGAAGGACATTTTCCTCGCGAATGAATGTCTCTGTAATTCATTTATTATAAATAAAATAATATTTTTTACGGAAAAAGGAGCAAAGTCGTTTTGTCCTCCCTAAACTCTGTGCCTTCTCTGTGATCTCTGTGTGATTTCTGATTTTTAGAACCACCCTTAATTAATTTCCGGCAGTTTGGAGGCGAGCACCTTGGCGGACTGGGTGGCGCGGTAGGCGTCGAGCGCATCGCTGATTTTGGCGTCGGTCCCGGCGAGAATGGCAGCGGCGAAAAGGGCGGCATTGATGGCTCCGGCCTTGCCGATGGCAAAGGTGGCGACGGGGACGCCGCCGGGCATTTGTACGATGGAGAGCAGGGAATCGTGTCCGCCGAGGGAGTCCGTCTTGATGGGGACGCCGAGGACGGGCAGGGGGGTGAGCCCTGCGGTGACGCCAGCGAGGTGGGCGGCTCCGCCAGCGCCGGCAATGATGGCACGCAGGCCGCGTGTCCGCGCGCTTCGGGCGTAATCAAGGATCTTGTCGGGCGTGCGGTGGGCGCTGATGACGTCCTGTTCGTAGGGGATGCCGAGGGCTTTCAGGGTGAGGGCAGAGTGTTGCATGGTGTCCCAGTCGGACGTGCTGCCCATGATGATTCCAACGAGTGGTTTGGTTGATGACATAGTGCGGGGATGCGTTTGGCGGAGTGCCGGGCGCTCGGCAAATCCGAATTGCGCCTAATCTCCCTCTTCCGCTCGGAATCGGAATATCGAAACAGGTTTGATTGGCGGGAGGGAACGGGCATCGTGTGGCGTTGACCAATCACAATTTTACCCGGTCTTTTTCGTTTAACTTCCTCATGCTTATGAAAACACGTTTGTTTTTTTCCGTCGTATCCGCAACCGCCGCCGCTGCCGCCGTCGCTTTGCTGGCAGGGTGCAGCACCGTTGATGTGGGGGGCAGTCGTGGGGGGGGGGGCGAGATGCAGGCTGTTTACCAATACGGGGAGTTCAGCATGCTGCTCAACAGCACCGCGCCCGCCGCGGCCCGCGCCGCCGAGGCGGCGATCAAGGATCTGGATCTCTACGAGGTGAGCAAGACGCTCAACACCTATGACGCCACACTGGCCGCGCGCACGCGCAAGGACGAGAAGGTGTCGATCAAGATCGCCGAGGTGAACAGCAGGCAGACCATGCTGCGCATCCGCGTAGGGACGACGGGCGACCTGGCGGTGTCGCGGCAGATTTACGACTCAATCGAGCGAAACCTCGCCGCTCAGACACGGTGACACGCTGAACAGTGTGACGCCGTGATCCGATGATGGCCGACATCTGGGCAGCTTCTTACCCGTTCCTCATCTGGACGCTCACCGGCGTGTGCATTCTGATCGGGCTGGCGGGGGTGGTTCTGCCGGTCCTGCCAGGGACGACAATGATCCTGATCGGGATGGCCGTTCACCAGTGGCTGCTGCCAGAGATGGGGCCGGGGTGGGGGAGCATTGGAGTGATCGCGGTGGTGTGGCTGGTCTCGGTGGTGGGCGAGTTTCTGAGCGCGTTGATCGGCACGCGTTTGTTTGGCGGTTCCAACTGGGGCGCGGCGGGGGCGACGGGCGGGGCGCTGGTGGGCGTGTTTTTTTCCCTGCCGATCATGCTGCTTGGCACGGTGCTGGGTGCGATGGTGGCGGAGCATTGCGTGGCGAAGAAGGATACCCGCACCACATTGCTGGCGGGCGTGGGGGCGGCGACGGGGTTTGTCATCGCCACGATCATCAAGGGTGTTTGCGCCGCCGGAATGATCGCGGTCTTCGTGTTCGGACTATGTTAGGCCGTGACGGAATCTATTCACACCTAGTGAGGAAATTCTCAACAATGGACATCCCACGAATATTCAACGTCACTGAAAGTGCTCACCGTATCCACAACCCGATCACACCCAAAAAGCTCGCTACTCTCGGCGCTGCGCTGCGTCTGGAATCGGGGACCCGAGTGCTTGACCTCGGCAGCGGTTCGGGGGAGATGCTATGCACTTGGGCACGCGATCACGGCGTCATCGGCACCGGCATCGACATGAGCCAGTTGTTCACCGGGCAAGCGAAACGCCGCGCTGAAGAACTCGGCGTCACCGATCAAGTCCAGTTCATCCATGGCGATGCTGCCGGCTATGTCTCTGACGAGAAGGTCAGTGTGGCAGCCTGTGTCGGTGCCACTTGGATCGCCGGGGGAGTCGTCGGCACAATCGAGCTTCTGGCGCGGAGCCTGCGCACCGGAGGGATCATCCTCATCGGCGAGCCCTATTGGCGGCAGTTACCGCCGACGGAAGATGTGGCCAAGGGGTGTCTTGCCAACTCAATCTCCGACTTTCTCATGCTTCCAGGACTTCTCGCGTCTTTCGGCCACCTTGGCTACGATGTCGTTGAAATGGTTCTGGCTGACCAAGACGGCTGGGACAGGTACGAGGCGGCCAAATGGCTCACCATGCGCCGATGGCTTGAAGCCAATCCCGACGACGAGTTCGCGAAAGATGTGCGAGCCAAACTAACCTCGGAACCCGAGCGCTACGCTGCTTACACGCGTGAATACCTGGGCTGGGGCGTGTTCGCGCTGATGAGGCGGTGATGAGGGGATTACCAAGCGAAGATGAAAAAGAGGTCTGACGTGAGGCCAGACCCTGCAAAGGCATCACATCATGTGATAATTTTTTTATGGGAACTTCTAAAAATTCCTGAGAACCGGACAAAACAGGCCACGGAGGGCACGGAGGTCTACTTTTCCCGCAGCGGGAAAAGTGCCCTCTGTATCCGCGCCCCGCGTCTTCGCGTGAAATTTTTTGAAAGGGGAAGGATTTTGACCCTCTGCATGGCCTTTTTTTGAAGATTTTTGAAGAAAATTTCTAATAACTAGCAATCCCGATTTCTTAATTTACGTAATTTTTAGACCCGCCTCATGCTGTATCCATAAATTACTTACGTCCATTAGGGAAAGCCAGCGAAAAGCACATGACATCCATCACAACAAACTCCTCATTTCTTCCCGTTTTTGAGCCATCTTCAAATTACGTAACTCAAAACAATGGTGAGGCTTGATCAGGTCTTTTACCGACTCCCTTGGTTCTTTTTTTTCTGCTACAGTCTGCCCTCGTTTTACAAAAACAGCCATTTCCGCTTTCGCTCAGATGCATCTCTCTTCCCTTCTGACACCCTTCGCCACCACGGCAAACAGGTCGCAGGGAATTTGCACCTATTTAGTTAATGATTAAATGGATAGCAATAGGACTTTCACGCAAGGCTGCGTCGGCACCACCCGACCCATTGGGAGGCCCTCCGAGTCCTTTGCCAAGCCCTCCGCATTCTTTGGCACCGCAACCACCCTGTCAGGTGAATCAGGCGCAACCACTACACTCGCAACACGATGACCAGTGAAACAATGAACAATAAACAACTGATGTTAAGCAGGCGGAGCAAGGAGCAACGGCGGCAGTCGCGCTCCTTTTCAAACCATGACGAGGACGCCTCTATCGACATCCCGCTAATGACGGTGGGCGACATTGACAACCGCGTCGATAGGAACAGCGGCTACGGCTCTGTGAGCTACGAGTATCAGATCGGCAAGTATGGGGTGACGAACGGGCAATATGCGGCGTTTTTGAACGCTGTGGATAGCACCAGTGCGAATACGCATCAGCTCTGCAACAGCAACATGAGTAGCGAGCAGAATGGAGGCATCACGCGGAATATAAACTCATCTTATTATGAGTCTTCCGTTCCTTCAGCCCTCAATTAACCGGATACCCGTTATCATGAAAAAGAACACATCGCATTTCCGTCTTCGTTTTCATTTCCGGTGCCTGCGCACCGTTTGGGTCATTGCCGTCCTCGGCGCGGTTTTCCTCGCGACCCTGCCCGCCAGCCTCCGAGCCACGGCTTATTGGATGAATAACAAGATCAACGACGTTGCCCCCGTCATCGGAGCCAACGCTTTTTACGAGGCCGGCATCTATGGCCAGAACGCCACCGCGGCCAATATCGAGGGTGGCAACCCCGACCTCACCTTCGAATCGCTCCGCCACGTGGACTCCGGCAACCTCTTTGTCCCGACCGGCGCCACCTCCACGGCCAACGATCATGCCACCTGGGTGTCCCAGTTCATCGCGGGACGTCCGCTAACCGGCGACGCTGCGAACAACAGGACCGTGCGCACCGGCATCGCCAGCGAGGCCACACTCTACGCCGCCTCCATCTCCAAAGCGCCAGTGGGGACGGACGGAACTTTTTCTACCACCCCCGCAATCATTCGCAGCGCCTACACCCGGTATTTTGTCACCACCCCCGTGGATGTCATCAACAGCAGTTGGGGCGGGAGCATGAACCACAACGGCAACTACGAAAGCAGCCAGATCACCCGCATTGTAGACAATCTGGCGGCCCGCAACCCGCACACCACGATGGTGGTGGCCGCAGGCAACGACGGCGGGCCCGCCAGCGGCAAGACGAGCACCGTCAGCAGCCCGGCCAATGGTTTTAATGTGATCTCCGTTGGCGCGATGACGATCACCGCTGGTGGCGAATATGGTAGTATTACCTCGTTCAGCAGCCGCGGCCCGGTCAATGTTTTCAACCCGAATACTAGGGCGATTGTCGGCCAGCGCGCCGCCGTGCACATCGTGGCTCCGGGGGATGATATCGTAGTAAAAATTGAAGGCTCCAGTGTTTTTTACGGTGACGGCACCAGCTTTGCCGCGCCGATTGTGGCTGGCGGCGTGGCACTCATGGCCAGCGCCAGCCGTGACTTGGCGGACAAAGACACATGGAGCGCGCAAAAAGCCGAGGACGCCCGCGACTCGCGCGTCATCCGGGCCGTGCTCATGAACTCCGCCCAAAAAATCACTGGCTGGAACAACAACACGACGACCACCACCATCGCCACCTCTGCGGGCACTTTCTCCCCTGCCGGCACATGGAGCAACGTGCGGGTAACCACGCAGGCTCTCGATTACAATCTGGGGGCTGGTGCGCTCGACCTCGCGGAGACGTATCGCCAATACACCGGCGCCGACGGCGGCAACAACTGGACGCTCGACACGGTCTCCAAGGCGACGGATGCCGGTGCCGCGCCCTTCTCGCAAACCTATGCCTTCGACACCTCCGTTTCCGCGCAGGACACCATCACGCTTACCCTCTCCTGGTTCGCCATCTATTCCGATACTTACAACACCACGTTCGATGATTACTTCACAAACATAGGCAATGAGCTGGAAGCGCTGGCCAACCTCGACCTTCAGTTGTGGAGCCTGACTCGGGAAGGGGGAGAGTTCGACCAGCTCCTGGCCGTCTCCATGACCGGGGTGGACACCGTGGAACACCTCACCTACACCCTTGCCGACGGCATTGCGGACCAGTGGCTGGCGGTGGTCGTTGTCCACGAGGGCATGGTGTTCGACACGCGGACCGGTGCCGCTGCCGACTCCCTGACGACGTATGCGATGGCGTCCAGCCATGCGTTTGGGGCCTACGCTTATTCCGCGGTCCCGGAGCCTGCCACTGTGGCCCTGTTGCTGGGCGGTGGGGTGCTGGTCTTCGTCAGCGTCCGTCGCCGACGGTAATGGGCATCAGAGCCCTTTCAAGAAAGGGAACTTCTAAAAATTCCCAAGAACCGGACAAAACAGGCCACGGAGGACACGGAGGTCTACTTTTCCCGCAGCGGAGAAAAGTGCCCTCTGTGTCCGAGCTCCGCAAAGCCATCCCGAAAAATCGTGCGCAAAAGCGTATGGTTTCCCGATGGCACGACTGGTTTCCCGCCACGGCGCAACGGACGCCACGCTGAGAGGCACCCGCAGGTTGATGGCGTTGCACCCGTTGCGCCGTGGCGGGAAATCCTGTCTTTATTCGTGTCTAGAGCATTTTCAGTTGAGTTGTATCCGTTGTCTTGGCGGTAGGGAGGCCTCTCCGAGGCCTCCGTTGTGTGTGGTGAGAGGATGCGAAATTCATAGGTGGTTGGAGCGTGGTTTCGGAGGCCTCGGAGAGGCCTCCCTACCAGGTATCAAATGGCTACAGTTTAAAAGAAAATGCTCTAGAGAATGTCAGCATGGCGAAAGATCAACACCGTCACGACATTTCGGACCGAGTTTGGAGCGTTCTGGAGCCGCTGCTACCTGGAAGGAAAGGAGCGTGGGGAGGGGTGGCGGAGGACAACCGCAAGTTCCTCAACGCGGTTCTGTGGATTTTACGCACTGGTGCGCCTTGGAGGGATCTTCCAGAGGATTACGGAGGGTGGAGCAACACGCACAGGCGTTTTTGTCGCTGGAGAGACAAGGGGCATTGTCCGCAACGGAAGCGGGCCACTCAAGCGACACGGGGGCCTGATCAAGATAAACGTTCACGCGCCCGCGCCGGGACATGGTGGACATGGGCACGGTGATGCGTTCGCCGTCCGCGCCACTGAGGATCATCGCACCGGAAAGGGTGTCGTGAGCGGCGGAGGGAAAACGGAAGGCGGAGCTGATTTCCCAATTGCCGGGCGGCAGGCCGGGCGGCAACGCGGAGGTGGTCGTCTCCACGAGGAAGCCGAGCAGGCGCGGCGCGGTGGTGGCATCGGTGGTGGCATCAACCGGGGCGGATGCGACAGGTCCATCAATAGGTGTGAAGGTCACGCGGTGGATGGC
>NZ_ABEA03000159.1 GCF_000171235.2 Geminisphaera colitermitum TAV2
CATCCTGACCGTGACCCTGCCCAAGGGCGAGGCCCGCAAGCCGCGCAAGATCACGGTCGGCTAAAGCATCGTCGGTTTATTTTGTCTCACGCAGAGAACGCAGAGCCGGAAAAATACAATGGTTCTTCGACGTTTTCAGTGGAGACTCGATAAGTTGATATAGCGGGAGTTGGCGCGGTAGCGCCCGTAGCGCAGGCATCTTGCCTGCCATCTAAATTGATTGCGCGAAGCGCGGTGACATCGGTTTGTCACGTAGTTCGGTGCTTTATTGCCAATCCGAACCGTGCGACTCACGAATACGCAGAGGTAACGGTTCGGGCTAAAGCTCCGAACTACGTCAAGGCAAGCGGCGCTTCGCGCAGTAGTTTGGATTGCAGGCAAGACCTCCCGCCCTGCGCTACGGGCGCTGCCGCGCCACCTCTCGTCTATCCACCGAAAACGTCGAAGAACCAACGCGCATCCGGCGCACGAGGACACCGCCGCTCCAGAGCCCGGCTTTCGACTTTGAAACCTTTGAGCTTCGACCGTTTCCGTCAGGCCTTTTTCTTGCGGGCAAGGAAAAGGCACACGGCTCCAAAAGCGGCAAAAACGCCGCCCCAGTGGAGGTTCACGTTGCTGCCGAGCGAGTGCTTTTGGTAAATCGCCGGGTCGCTGAACAGGCCGTAGCCCAGGAGCAGCAAACCGAGTATCAGAAAGAGCCAGCCCATCGGGGCGCGGACATCAAGTTGCATGGGTGAATCGGGTTTGAAGGTTGGAGTTGGGATTCGGGAGGGGGGGGGGGGGGGAGGGCTCACCCGGTCACCAGAAGATGATGTTGAGCGTGAGCGCGCCGGCGAGCACGAGCAGTCCGAGAATCGCGGGACGGGCATACCAGCGAATATTTGCGTGTTCCTCAGGTTTGGGCGTGAGCGACCAGACGAGGCCGATGAGGTCGTCGTTGTTTTTGAGGCGGCGCGTGGCGAGCGAGATCACAATCGTGGTCGTGAAGCACACGGTGAAGGCCGCGATGGCCACCCAGAAGCTTTGAGCCATGGAACTGGGAAATTCGTGCAGGTTGCCCAGCCAGCCGCCTTTGATGCCGGGAGCTTCGAGGATGTAGGGTTTGAGGCTGCGCGCCGGAATCGTGAGGCCGTGCGTGAGGATCGCCGCGAGGGTGCCCGAAATCAGTCCCCAAAATGCGCCGTGCCCGGTGGTGCGTCGCCAGAACATGCCGAGCAGGAAGACGCCAAAGAGCGGGGCGTTCACGAAGCCGAACACCAGTTGAAGCATGTCCATGATGTTGTTGAACTGGCGCGCGGTGTAGGCGCACAGGGCGCTGACGATGAGGCCGATGATGGTCGTCATGCGGCCCACGCGCATGAGGTGGGCGTCGTCGGCGCCGGGTTTGATGTGCGTCTGGTAAATGTCGTAGGTGAAGACGGTGTTGAAGGCGGTGACGTTGCCCGCCATGCCCGACATGAACGAGGCCATGAGCGCGGTGAGGCCGATGCCGAGCAGTCCGTTGGGGAAGTATTTTCCGAGCATGGCGGGCACGATCATGTTGTAGTCGGTGTCGCCGGTGACGGTGGTGGGCAGTTGGAGGGCATCCGCGCCGCCGCGTTGGATGAGCGCCACGGCGATCATGCCGGGCACGATGACGAGGAAGGGGAACAGCATCTTGGGCACGGCGGCAATGAGCGGGGTGCGGCGCGCGGCGTTCATGTCCTTGGCGGCCATGGCGCGTTGCACGACGAGGAAGTCGGTGCACCAGTAGCCGAACGAGAGGACGAATCCGAGTCCCATCGCCAGGCCGAACCATTCGACGCCCATGGGATTGGCGCTGGCGCTGCCCATGTGCGCCCAGGAGTGCGACCATGCGCCGGGCATGCCTTGCGCCTCGGCGTGGAGACCGAGGTTTTGCATCAGTCCGTCCCAGCCGCCGATGTCCTGAAGGCCGATCAGCACGAGGGGGAGGAAGCCGAGGACGATGAGGAAAAATTGAAGGACTTCGTTGTAAATCGCCGAGTTGAGGCCGCCCGTGTAGATGTAAACGAGGACGATGAGGCCGGAGGCGATGATGCACAGGTTGTAGTCAAACCCGACGATGGCCACGAGCAGGGTGGCGAGGGCGTGCATGGAGATGCCGGAGGAGAACACCGTCATGAAGGCGAAGGTGAGGGCGTTGAGGGTGCGCGTTTTTTCGTCGTATCGGAGTTTCAGATACTCGGGCACCGAGCGGGCCTTGGAGCCGTAGTAAAAGGGCATCATGAAAATGCCCACGAAGACCATGGCCGGGATGGCGCCGACCCAATAAAAGTGGCTGGTCGAGATGCCGTATTTGGCGCCCGAGGCGGCCATGCCGATGACTTCCTGCGCGCCGAGGTTGGCGCCGATGAAACCGAGGGCGCAGATCCAGGCGGGGAGCGAGCGGCCGGACTCGAAGAAATCGGTGCTCGTTTTGAGGTGCCGTCGCAGCAGCCAGCCGATGCCGATGACAAAGGCGAAGTAGGTGGCGAGGATGAGGTAGTCGATCCAGTTGAGGTTGAGCTTGAGCGCGATTTGCGGCGCGTGGGCTGCGACGCCGATGGCGGCTGATGCGGCAGTGGTTGCGGTTTCACTGGCGGCAGCCAGCAGAATCGGGAGTGGCAGGGGATTCACGGTGTTAGGAAGGGACCAGTTGTGGCGGGCGAAAAGAGAACAGAAATATAAATGGAAGCAAGCGCAGCGGCGAATTGGGCAAGGGGGCGGGTGCGACTCAAACCATCGGAGGGCGGGTCTCCCGACCCGCCGACGACGCGGAGCGTCGTCCATCCGGACCGGAAGGGCGCGGCTGCGCCGCGTCTGGCGGGTCGGGAGACCCGCCCTCCGTGGGGGTTACCCGGCGGCGAGCAATTCGTCGGGGGAAACGGTGATGGTGCCGACTTTGGATACGACAATGCCGGCGGCGCGATTGGCGATGCGGGCGGCTGTCACCGCATCGGCCCCGGCAATCAGGGCGGCGGTCAGCGTGGCGATCACGGTGTCGCCGGCTCCGGAGACATCAAAAACTTCACGGGCTTCGGTGGGGAGGGTTTGCACGATTTGGCCGGCCTGACACACGGCCATGCCGTCGGCTCCGAGGGTCACGACGAGCAATTCGGGGGCAAACCATTCGTAGAGGCGGCGGCAGACGGCTTCGAGCGGATAGGGTTCGCCGTGTGCGGGTTCGCGCATGCCAGCCATTTCCAAAGCTTCGTGTCGGTTGGGGGTCATGAGGCCGATGCCGTTGTAAACGAGTTTGCGCGCAGGCTTGGGGTCCACGGCGAGCAGGACTTTGTGCCGTTTGGTTTGCTCCATGAGCAGGTCGATGAGGGGCTGGGTAACAACGCCTTTGGCGTAGTCGGAAACAATGACGGCGTCAGCTTCGGTGATGGCCGCACAGATGTGTTCAACAAAAGCGGGATCGGATGCGTGCAGGTCGTAACTAGTCCGTGTATCCTCGTGGTCGATACGGCAAACTTGCTGGGTGCGGGCAACGACACGGGTTTTGACGATGGTGGGGATTTTTGGGGAAACGAGGCAGCGTTCTGATTCGATGCCGCGCATGGCGAGCAGGTTGCGCAGGCGTTGGCCGGAGTCGTCCTCGCCGAGCGCTCCGATGAGTTCCACTCGCACGCCGAGTGCTGCAAGGTTGTTGGCAACGTTGGCCGCGCCGCCTGGAATGTGCGTTTCCTTGGTTACGTGGACCACGGGCACGGGGGCTTCGGGGGAAATGCGTGTGACGTCGCCCCATAGGTAGTGGTCAACCATGATGTCGCCAATCACCAGCACGCGGGATTTGGGAAAACGGGAGAGGAGGTCTTGAGTGGTCATCGGTAGTGCGGCGAGAGAGAGAGGGGGGGGGGGGGGGGGACTGGCGGGCGAGAGGGCTGAGGCGGGAGGTTAGGGGGCGTGGTTTTGCGTGCGTTCGTCGCCGAGGCGGGCGTCGGGGATGAGGTAGTTTTTAACGTAGTCGGTAACGGCATCCGTGAGGGGGGGGGGGGGGGGGGACCATCCGCTTTCTCGCAGGCGGGTGGTGTCAGCACAGGTGTAGTATTGGTATTTGCCTCGGAGGATTTCGGGCATGTCGATGAAGTCGATTTTCACCGGCAAATCGAGGGCGGCAAAGATGGGGGTGACGAGTTCGATCCAAGTGGAAGCGCGGCCTGAGCCGATGTTGTAGAGTCCGGCGGCGGTGGGCGTGTCGGCAAGGTGAAGCATCATGGAGACGGCGTCTTTTACGTAGAGGAAATCGCGTTTTTGTTCTCCGTCGCGGTAGTCGGGGCGGTGGCTTTTGAAGAGGGTGACGCGGCCTTCGGAGCGGATTTGCGCACAGGCTTTGTGGACGACGCTGCGCATGTCGGCTTTGTGGTCTTCGTTGGGACCAAAAATGTTGAAAAACTTGAGTCCAACGATGCCGCCATGCGCGGGGTCAAACCAACCGCGTCGGCGAGCGTGTTGGTCGAAGAGGTGTTTGGAGTAGCCGTACATGTTGAGGGGGCGGAGGGCGTCGAGGTTGTCGTGTCCGTCGGCCATGCCCGCGGAGACGTCGCCGTAGGTGGCAGCGGAGGAGGCGTAAACGAAGCGGCGTTGGCCGGAGAGCGCCCATTCGGCGAGGCGGCGGGTGTAGTCGTAGTTGTTTTCGATGAGATAGCGGGCGTTTTTTTCGGTGGTGGCAGAGCAGGCGCCGAGGTGGTAAACGCGGCGGACGTCGCGTAATTCGGGGGTGTCAAGGCGGTCCCAGAGTCGGTCGGCTTCGATGTAGTTGTCGTAGCGGAGGGGGACGAGGTTGCGCCATTTTTCGTCGGTGCCGAGTTGGTCGGTGACGAGGATGTTGTCGTGGCCGCGGCGGTTGAGCGCCCAGATGAGGGCGCTGCCAATGAGGCCGGCACCGCCGGTGACGAGGATTTTTTCGTTCATTGTTGGCGTGATTGGGTGGTGGTGCTTGCTGCTGCTGCGGTGGTGGCGGGTGTTTCGGGGAGGCGCATGCGTTGGATGAGCGAGGTGGTGGAGCGTCCGGCGATGAAGGGTTGGAAGATGATTTGCGCGCGGGTTTCGAGGAGGGCTTCGCGTTCGGAGGGGTCGAGGTTTTCGAGGGTGTAGTCGCCTGCCTTGGTGTAGATGTCGGGGCGGAGGGCGCGGATTTCGTCGGCGAGGCGTGGTCCTGGGAAAATGAATACGGCATCGACGCTGCGGAGGCTGGCAAGGGCGAAGGCGCGGTCGTGTTCGTTGTTGAGGGGGCGGTCGGGGCCTTTGAGACGGCGGACGGAGTCGTCGCTGTTGACGGCGATCCAGAGTTCGTCGCCGAGTTGCGCGGATTTTTGAAGGTATTCGAGGTGGCCGCGGTGGAGGAGGTCGAAGACGCCGTTAGTGAGGACGAGGCGGCGGCCTTCGGCAGCGAGGCGGCGGCGGCGTTCAACGAGGGCGTCGAGCGTGAAGACGCGGGTGGCGGCGCCGGGGTCGAAGGGCACGCCTTCGTGATGAAGGGCGGTGGCGAGGGTCGGGAAGATGGGATAGGTTTTGTCGAGGCCGAGGGCGGCGAGTTCGGCGTGGAGGTCGTCGAGGCCAGTGGCAACGCCGACGCCGCGTGTGTCGGCGGCGTGCGCGGTGGCGAGGTCGGAGCCGCGGTCGCCAATGTAACAGATTTCGTGTGGCTGGAGTTGGTAGTCGCGCATGATTTCGTGCGCGAAGCGGGGGGAGGGTTTGCGATAAACGTTGGGCGAGTCGAGGGGGGCGTCGGGGCCTTCGGGTGCGATGCAGATGCGCTCGAAGGGGCGGGGACCGAGGTCAAGGAGGGCAATGAGGCGGTCGTTGCAGGCGTGGACGGCGTCGAGGTTGAACATGCCGCGAGCGACGCCGGATTGGTTGGTGTGCAGGAAGAGTTGGATACCGGCGCGTTGAGCAGCGCGCAGGGCGGCGGCAACGCCGGGAAGGAGGCGGATGTCGTCGGGTTTGTGCAGGTAGGGGACGTGTTCGATGAGGGTGCCGTCTCGGTCGAGGATGAGGGCCTTGGTGCGATGGGAGGCGGCAGGGGGGGGGGGGGGGG
>NZ_ABEA03000158.1 GCF_000171235.2 Geminisphaera colitermitum TAV2
GGAGACGCAGCCCGGAAACTTGGGCATGTGCGCCGATGTAAAAATCGGGAAGCGGCGAACGTTTTTGCCCCTTGTGTTCCTTGCGATAAGCGAGAAACGCCTGCCCGGCGATAAATCCCGCCTCGTATGGCAGTGGCAGGTGCTCAAGCGGCCAAGGACGAAGCGCTTTTTGCAACTCGCCAGCCGTGCGGTAGGCGATGGAGATCTCCGCGTAAATGAGTGGATTTATCGCTAACTCATCCGTCACCGACACCGCCAGAAGCTGTTCGGCTGACCACTCGCCCCAAACCGGATCATCCGTAAAAATATCGATCAGAATGTTGGAATCAACGAGCACCATGGGCGTTTAATTTTTCGGGGGGGGGGGGGGGGGGGGAGGGGAAGATCCGTTCAGTCCTCCGCGCGGGTTTGACGCATGATGTCTGCCGTTTTCAACCCAGCCGTGGCACCGCCTCGCGTACGGCGAAGCGCATTGCGCAGGCGTTGCATGCGTTCGCCTTCGGCAGGTCGAATCAGCACCCCGTCTTTTGCCGCCTCAAAAACCACCTCTCCGTTGGGCCTGATGCCATATCGCTCCCGCAATTTCAGGGGGATGGTCACCTGTCCTTTCACCGTCAGTTTCATGGTAAGGATTTTCGNGTTAAAAGTATTACTTGTCAAACCCCACTGACAAATGCCGCAGTCCTCTCCCCGCCGCGCTCAATAACGCAACTCA
>NZ_ABEA03000157.1 GCF_000171235.2 Geminisphaera colitermitum TAV2
GAGGGAGTTGCCAGGTGTTTTTCCAGTCGGCGATGGCGGTGGTGTCGCCGAGGGCGAGTTGGAGGAGGTTGATGCGGTCGCCGCCGGGGCGATGGGGGGCGGTGAGGGTGATGTCGAGCGTGGTGGTGGTGGACGAGGCGATGAGGTCGGAGGGGAGGGGGGGCGTGGTGAGGGTGTGGAATTGCTTAAAGGTGGTCTGGTCGCGGAGTTCGGGGAAGGTGGCGACAGGCCGGCCGTTGACGCTGACGGCGAGGTCGAGGACGGCTCCGGATTCGTTGACGGTAATGAGGCCGATTTGGAATGGTGCGGTTGCTGCTGCGGCATCACGTGGTTTAGGGAGGGGGAGGCGCAGGCGGAGGGTCTGCGCGGCGCGGGAGGTGGGAGCGGTGCGGAGGACCTCCTGTTGTCCGTAATACCAGTTGCCGAGCCGCCAGACTTGCGCGGGGGCGACGAGCGCCGGGCGGGCGGCGGCACCGGCGCGGAGGAGGGTGAGGCCGGGTTGTTGGTCGATGCCTCCGGCGGGTGGTTGTAACGACATGGTGGATACGGTGGTTGCGGCGGAGGAGGGGAGGGGGACGGGGGCGGGTTGTTGCCGGCCAGTGAGTGGATTGCGGGGGCCGAATCGGTCGGGTGTGAGGGCCTGGCCGGTAAGGCGGACTTGGGCGATCATGCCGGTGAAACCGCGGGTGATGGGCGTGGCGGGGGTGACGGGGTCCTGCTTCATGCCGCCGATCCAGAGAGGGCGGTCGCTGGGGCCGATGGAGGTGTAGCCGCCGCCTGCGAAGGTTTTGCGGCCAAGCCCCGTCCCCTTGTCAACAGAGCGTCCGTCGATGAAGAGTTCAATGGAACCTTGGCGAAGGACGCCGGCGAGGTGGTGCCAGTTGCCGTCGTCGAGGGCGCCGTGGGCGGGAGCAGAGACGGCGTGGAGGCGGTTTTCCTGCCAGATGTTGAAACGGAGGCGGACACCGTCGGCTTCGGGAAAGAAGTCGAGGGAGAATTGTCCTTGTTTTCTAACTACAATGCCGCGGTGGGGAGAGGAGGAGGGGGGGAGTTTGATCCAGGCTTCGATGGTAAGGTTTTCTCGCATGGCGCCGTGGAGGCGGGCGTGGGGGGCGGTGGCGGCTTGCGTGCCGTCGAGTTTCCAGGCGGGAGCGCCGAAAAAGACATCGGGTGCGAGCGTGGGGGCGGTGGTCCAGGCAAGGGGGGCGATGCCGCCGAGGTCGGGGATGCTGGTGATTTGTGCGACGTCGGTGGCGGCCTGCCACTGGCTGACAGGCGCGGCATCGGTATTAACCGCTCCGGCTCCAAGGGGAGCGAGGGGCAGCAACACGATGGCAAATAGGAGTCGGACGACCGGGAACCTCATGGATGGATTTTTGCTTACAAACGCATAAACGGATGGGGAATCTTCGCCATCGGCAGGAGCCAATGGTTGCGATGCTGCTAATATCCGGGAGAGCTATCCGGCAGGCAAGCAGGCCTGCGCAAATGCAGCGGAACTGATTCAGCCAGTTGAACAGAGGGATGGAGGACGGCCTGAGAGTCAGTTCCAAGGCTCAGAGAAAACATTGCCCTTCATCGAACGTAGTCGCCGATGATGCGGCGGCTGTCGCGCACGCCGCAGTCTTGACGGGTGATCCGCCAAGCCCGGTAACCGAGCGATGTCACGGAGGGACCTTCAGACGGCCGATCCAACTTGGCCATTCCGCAGGATGGCGTCATCCGGTCACTGCCCTGCGTATTCGGGCAGGCGATTGTCTGCGAGAACGTGTCCGAATTCCGGATCGCTGGCGAAAGCGCGCAAAAAAATGATTTCACCAGAAGAGGTATCGCGGGAAAGGATACGGAGGGTTTCGTTGTGTTCCGCCATCTGGCCAACCAACTGGCCAATGGTGACGGAGTCATCCACGCGATGGATATGGGCGATCCGGGCCAGAAAGCGCCACGGGCCGGCCAGCAGGTTGTAAAGACCGGAAACATGCGGACGGCAGGCTGTCAGCACAAGCGCTCCGGACGCTGCGGAAAATACGGCCGGGTTTTCCGATATGACCCTGAAGACGATGGCGGGAGAAGCGGAGGCATCTTGCGTCCGCTGGCGGGCGTCCGCGAGGCGATAGATGGCGCTGAGCGGCCAGTCAGCTCTGAGCGGTAGCGGAGAGAGCACGGTGGCGTTCATAGACTGACGAGACTGGGCAAACATGAGTCCGCTGGAGGAGAAAAATAAACCGCAGGCGGGTTAAGTTTGCGTGACGATTGCCGGTCGCTGGCGATAGGTGTGCTTTGTTTCCAAATCGTAACGTGGCGGGCCTTTACTTTCCAGCGCAGGAAAGTCGCCTGTCCGGTTGTTATGTCACGACGCATGCCTACCACTGCGGACACGGAATTTCCCTTCGATGCCGCCAGAGCCGCCAAAAGACGGCTTACGCTGCTCGAACTGATCGACAATACCGACGGGGCGCTGCGACCCGGGTTTGTGTTCGACGACTGGATACGGGGACTGTTCTCCAAAAAAGGACTTAGCTCGCACGAACGGCATCTCTACTACGCAGCGTTGATGATGTGGCTGCGCATTCGCAACTGGTGTCGTCCCGTGCTGGAACTCGATCCCGACACCGGGCTCGCCCTGATCTGCCTGGCGCTGCCGCCCGGCCAGGTGCGGAGCGCTCTCGCCTCCGACCTCGCCCTCCCCGAAAGCGAGGCGGGCCGCCTGCCTTCGCCGGATGCGCTGGCGACCGTCGCCCCGGATTTCGCTCCGTTCAACCTCGCGAAGTTGATGCCGTCCTGGTTCACCGATCAGGCGCTCTGGACGTTTGCCGACGACACTCTGGAGCGGTGGTTCACCCCGACGCCGATGTGGCTGCGGTGCCGGCCCGGCTGGCGCGACATCGCGCGCGACATGATGGAAAAGGAGGGACAGCCCACGCAGGTGCATCCGTTGATCCCGGACGCCCTGGGCCTGCCGCCGGATACGCTGGTGAGCAACCTGCGGGCGTTCATGGGCGGACTTTGCGAGGTGCAGGACATCGGGGCGCAGGCCATCATCGCCATGTCGGAGCCGCAGTCGGGCGAGGTGTGGCTCAATACGTTTGCCGGTCTCGGGCGGCATGCCCGGGCGCTCGCCGATCTCGTCGGGGAAACCGGGCGCGTGGACGCCGCCGACACGCGCCAGAACGAGTTGTATTCCCTGATCCCGGGCAACGATCCGCATGCGCGAAAGAATATCCAGATCGTGGATACGAAGGGGGGGGGGGGGGGGCTTACGACGGCGTCTTTGCCTTCGCGCTGTCGTCGTGCTCCGGACTGTTGCGGCATCGCCCGTGGCTGCTGCACCAGATGTCACCCTCGACGCTGAACGATTTTGTGGGGGCGCAGCACGACCTGCTGCGCGAGAGCGCGAAACAGGTCCGTCCGGGCGGCCGGCTGGTGTATGCGGTGACATCCGTCTGCCTCGCCGAGACCAACAACGTGGTGGAGTTGTTTGCGGAGACGCACCCGCAGTTCGAGGTCGTGAAACCGGCGCTCGCGGACCGGCTGGCGCGGCTGGCCGGGCTTGGCTGGCGGATTCATCCGGCCGACCTCGACGGCGACGCGCGTTACATGGCGGTGTTCAGGAGACGCGCGAAGCCGGCCGGCGTTGCAAAACGAAAAGCACCGCGCTGCTGAGGAGCGTGGCGCAGGTGGCCATTGCCATCGCCCGGGCCATGTTGCCCTGCTCGAATTGCGTGAAGATGAAGCTGCCCACCGTCTGTACGCCGGGCGGGAGCAGGAGGATAGAGGCGACAAGGTCGCGCATGCACACGACGAAGGTTGTGATCCAGGCCGCCAGCAGCGCGGGCCGCAGGAGCGGCAGCACGATGCCGGCGAGGATGCGCCAGCGCGGCGCGCCGAGGATGGCGGCGGCGTGTTCGAGATTCTGGCCGATGCCGCGCATGCCGGTGTCGGCGAACCGGACGGCGTCGCTCTGGTAGAGGGCGAAATACGCGACCAGCAGAATCCAGATCGTGTTGTACACCGGCAGCACCACCCAGGGCGCGTTCCACGCGAGGATCATGCCGACCGCGATGACGATGCGGGGCACGATGCGCGGCAGCAGGCTGAGCTGGTCGGCGAGGCGGGCGAAAAAGCCCGGATGCCGCGACATCGCCCAGGCCGCGAGCCCGCCGACGAGCACGCAGACCGTGGCCGTGATGCCGCCGAGCAGCGCGCTGGTGCCGAGCGCGCCGAGCCCGTTGCCCTCGGCGGAAAACGACAGGAGATCGCGGTAATGCTGCAGGGTCCAGACCGGGGCGCCGGCGTTCCAGCGTTCGACGAGGCTGGCCAGGACAATGACGCCGAGCGGGAGCAGGCCGCTGATGACAAAAAGAAAGGCGAAGTAACCCTGGACCGCAGCGACGCCAGCCAGCCCGGGCGTGCGTTGCGCCGGGGAGCCGGGCCGGGTGCGGATGCCGCCGTGCCGGGCGAGGAGCCGCCGGGTGGCTTGCAGAAGCGCGATGGCGGCAAGGCAGAGGAGCAGCGAGAGCGCCGTGGCCAGCGGGATATTGACCGGCCAGTTGGTGACGAGCGCGTAGATCTCGGCGGGCAGCAGAGGGAGGTTAGCGCGGGGACCGAGGATGGCGGGGACGCCGAAGTTGGACATCGCCTCGACAAAGACCAGCACGCCGGAGTTGAGGATGGCCGGGAGCAGGAGCGGCAGCAGGATGCCTGCCCAGATGCGTGCCGGCCGCGCGCCGAGGCTGGCGGCGGCATCTTCGAGGCGGGAGCCGAGATTGAGCAGCGCCGCCTCGACAGCGAGCGCCACGCCGCCGAAGCAACCCATGACCATGACAAAGGTCACGCCCCAGAAACCGAAAAAGGCACGTTGCAGCCAGGGCGGCACGCCGCCGGTGTTGTCCCAGAAACCGCCCGGCTGCATCAGCAGGATATAGGCGAGCGCGAGCAGGTACGGCGGCGTCATCACGGGCAGCAGGAGCACGATGCGCGCGAGGCGTTTCCCAGGGAAATGTATCCGGGCGAGCATGACGCCCGCCGGCAGGCCGAGCAGCCATGCGCCGGCCGTGGTGGCGAGTCCCCAGAGGAGCGAGTTGCCGAGCATCTCGCCGAGGCCGGGCGTGCGGACCATCGCGGCGAAGGCGCTGAACGCCCCGTCGAATTTTCCGGCCAGCGCTTCGGGAAACACCGACTGCACGGCGAGGATGGCGAGCGGGTAGCCGACGGTGACGAGGACAAAGCCGGCGGCGAGCCAGAGCGGCCAGAGGGTGAGGACGGACGAAAGGCGGGAGGCGGGGCCGGAGGTCTTGAGGGTCATGGATCGATGAAGACCGCGCGCTCGATCTCGTATTGGAAACGGCGCATGGCGGCGGATTGCGTGGCGAGTGCGGCGGAGGCTTCGAAGGGAAAGGCATGGGCCTCGCCCGCCGCCCGCCGGACCGGGCTGGGCGGGATGCCGGTCCGCGCAGGCAGGAGGTGGACGCGAGCGGCCTCGCGCTGGGCGGCTTCGCCCAGACAATAACGGACAAACGCCGCGGCGGCGTCGGGCTGGCGGGTGCCGGCCAGCACGGCGGCGGGACGGGTGACATACACGCCGCCGGATTTCGGATAATAGATGCGGACAGGTTCGCCGCGTTCGACTTCGCGCAGGACCACGTAATCCACCGCGCCGATCACGGCTTGATTGGCACCGGTCATCAGGCCGGTGAGGGCCTGGGCGTTGGCCCCCGCGATTTCCAGTCCGTGCCGGCGCGCCTGTCGGAAATCGCTCCAGCCGGCCTCGCCGCGCGCGAGCAGCCAGGCCATCACGAAGTCGCCGGAGGCGCCGCTGCGTGTCGGCGACGGCAGGCTGATCCGGGTGTTTTTCCCTTCGGCCGAGGAGGGATAGCGGCTTTGCAGGAAATCCTCCCAGTCCCAGCCGCCGGCGGGCGGCGGCGGATGGTCGGCGCGCAAGGCCACGCCGATGACGGCGGCGGCCATGCCGTAATAATAACCCTCGGGATCGTGCCAGTCGGGATGCCCGGGCTGTTCCGTCGGCGGCAGCGTGACCGGGAGCAGGCGATGGCCTTGTTTCAGCGCCTCGGCGGCCACGCGGCTGGCGAGGATGACGACATCGGCGCGCGGATGAAACCGCTCGGCTTCGAGCTTGGAAAGGAGCTGGCCGGTGGTCGCGGTGAAAAGCTCCACCGGCATGCCGGTGGCTTCCGTGTAGCCGCGGCAGATGCGCTCGGCGAGCGGCCGGGGGCCGGCGGAGTAAACCACGAGTTTGGCCGACGGGCGCGCGCAACCGGCAAGGAGGGCGAGGCCGAACGCGGGAAGGATGGCGAGGGTCGCCCATTTCATTCGCGCACCTCCCGCAGGTGGCGAGCCTCGAAGTCGGCGACGACCGGCGTGCCGGACTCGATGCCGGCGGAGGCGAAACCGCGAATGAAGCCGATGCCATCGACATCAAGGGTGATCTCGTGACGTTCGCCGGTGAAACGCGAGCGCGTGCAGCGCCCGGGCAGGCGTTTGGCGCCGGAGGCTGCGGAGGGTTTGCCGGCGGCCCCGAGCGGGCGGACCGTCACGACTTCTTTGCGCAGGGCAAACACGCCATGCGCGACCGAGGTGCCGGCGAGGCTGTTGACCGCGAGGCCGGAGTGGAAGCCTGCCGATGCGGAGGGGGCGGAGGTTGTCGTGGCGGGAGTGCTTTCATGCGCGTGAAGCTCCACCCAGCGGCCGAGCCAGGTTTTGCCTTCGCGGCGGACGAAGGGTAGCAGGTTGGCACCGCCGAGAAAACCGGCGACATAACGGGTGGCCGGTTCGCGGTAGATTTTTTCGGGCGTGTCGAGTTGTTCGATCACGCCGGCGCGCATCACGGCCACGCGGTGCGCGATGGCGAGGGCCTCGCTTTGGTCGTGGGTCACGTAAACCGCCGTCATGCCGAGGGTGCGAATGAGGTGACCGATCTCGTCACGCAGTTCATCGCGCAGGTGGACGTCGAGCGCGCTGAGCGGTTCGTCGAGGAGCAGCACGCGCGGCTCGACGACGAGGGCGCGGGCAATTGCCACGCGTTGTTGTTGTCCGCCGGAGAGCGTGGCCGGCATCCGGTTGGCGGCGGCTTCGAGCGACACTCGGCGGAGCGCTTCGCGGACGCGGGCTTCGCGATCAGCGCGGGAGACGCCGCGGATTTTCAACCCGTAGCCGACGTTCTCGCCGACCGTGAGGTGGGGCCAGAGACTGAAATCCTGGAACACCATTGCGAAGCGGCGACGGGCCACGTCGGTGAAGGCGCCGGCGGCGGCGTCATCGAGCGTCTCGCCGGCGCAGCGCACGCGGCCGGTGTCGGCCCGGAGAAAGCCGGCGAGGATGTTGAGAAGGGTGGTCTTGCCACAACCGGAAGCGCCGAGGAGGGCGAGGCATTCGCCGCGGGCGAGCGTGAAGCTCATGCGGTGCAGGACAGTGGCGCCGCCGAAGGTTTTGCTCACGTCGGTGCATTCGAGAAAGGCGGCGGAGGGATCGGCAGGAGGCGGAGGTGTGGCGGAGTCGGGCATGCGGACGGAATGCGTGCGAGTATGGGAGAGGTAGGTTACAAGTGTGTTACGAACAGGTGTGATTCGGGTGACGATTTGCAGGAGCGGGCGGGCACGGGAACGGATGGAGGGGAATCATGCCTCGCCCGCGACGATGCGGACGGGGCCGGGATGTTACTGGCATTGCAGGAACCCTGACTTGGGGAAGGGGGGGGGGGGAGGGGGGGCGTCATCGTGCGGGCAGAAACTCCGCACTACGGGTTTTTCCAGCCGGGCAAATGGGCGGCTTCGGGCGAGCGGGCGAGGATCACGGCCTCGCGCACGGCGCGGGCGAAATCGGCGTCGTCGGTGTCATCCCACTGGAGTTTTCCCCGGAAAAAATCGGCCCAGAGAAACTCCTGAAAATACACGTTCTTGCGCTCCTCGAAGCCGCCGGCCTCCATCACCGCCCACATGAGGCCGCGCCAAGGGTTGCTGCGCAGGTCGAGGAGCGTGGTGGGCAGTTGCGCCGGCGGCAGCGGCGTGCCGTCGTCTGGCGAGCCGAGGTAGGTGTAGCGATGTTCGATCATGCGCCGCCAGAATTCGTCAGGCGAGAGACTGGACCAGTTGGCGAGGATGTGGCCGTAAGCGGTCTTGTCGGGCTGCCGGGAGTCGATGAGACCGCGCAGGGTGTGGTGGCCGTCGGTCATGTAAGGCATGCCGCCGGGGCCGATGACAACGGGTGTGTCTTTCTTTTTCAGATACGCAACGAGTTTGTCGGGCGAGAGGGCGCCGATCGTGGCGGTCTTGAAGGCGACTTCACGAAAGCCCACGGCGAATTGTGTGGGATGAAGCCGCCGGGCGTCGATGGTGACGGCGGCGCCAGCGGGAAGGTCGGGATGGAAGGGGACGTAGGTGGTCTCCCCCCCTTGTCCACTCCGCAGCACGGAGCAGAGGAGAACGATCAGCGGGAGGCCGAGGAGGAAAAGATAGTGACGTTGGTTTCTCATGCTGGCAGGCAGGACGAGTCGCTCGGAGCTAGAGGCTAGTGACTAGAAACTAGACTCCGCCTCCCGGTGACGTTTGGGCCGGAGGGCGGAGTGATGCAGGTTAGTTTGTTGTTTACTTACTATGGTGTGAAATCCGGGGCGGAATCGCTCCGGAAAGTGTTTATTGCAGCTACATCCCCTTGGCAGCGTATGAAAAAATCTGCCAGACGATGTCAGGTTTGTCCTGTTGCCCCAGACCACTTCCGGAGGGACTTCCGGCGAGGATGTAGCTTGTCTTGAAGCTGCGCACGCTCCCGTCCGCAAACAGCAGGTTGGTTCTCTTTCCGTAGCGCGATCCTACGTGATTGGCCTGCCCACGAGCGCGAAATACATCGGAGCCACCATTTTGGTTAGCATCCAGTTCGCTGTTTTCAGTCCTCCCCTCCGCCATCAGCGGGATCACCGTGGGAGAGCGAAGCCCGCTCAAGAGCACAAAATCGACTCCTCTTTCCCGAAGAGTGGAGCTGCCTACGCCGTGCACTTTCGCCGCATCTGAATTGTAGAGCTGTGAATTGATGAAATAGCACATGGGGATCATGTCCGCCGTGGAGCCGGTGCCCGCCTCCCGCAGGCGTGAGCCAGGCGAGTAAAAGAGCGTCCGGCGGAAAGTCCGCGCGAACTCATCCTTCTCCGCGCGACTGGCGCCGGGCAGCCAGTCCTTGAGCGGGCGTTCGTTGGCGTAGGGCGGCAGCACATTGAACCAGGCATTGGCATTGTAATCCGCTCCCACATCGCTCCACCACGCAAAGTCTTCTTTTTCCAAGCTTCCCGACTTGCCCTTCGAAGTGCCTTCCGTCGGAAGGCGGTTGCGGTTTTCTACAATATAGAGGCCGAAGGCCACGCCCCATTGCCGCAGGTTGCTGGCCGAGGCTGCACGATTGGCCTGCATGCGCACCCGGCCGACGACCGGGAGAAGAATGGCGGCGAGAATGCCGATGATGGCAATGACGGCGAGCAGCTCGATGAGCGTAAAACCTCGTTGTCTGAATGAAATAATCATAACGGCCTCAGACGCTGTTTTTTCTCCGCACAAAGTGAGCCGAAAAAGTGTTACGAACAGGTAACATCTTTACTCGCATTGAGGCATGACGGAACACGACATGGCGGCAAAAAAGTCCGCCTCCCGGCGATGATGCCGGGAGGCGGAGTGATGCGAATCGGATCGTGGCCTGCACCGTTTCAGCAGTGCGATTCCCCACCCGACTTATTTGGTGATCTGTACGTATCCGCTGCTGAAGCCGATCGTGCCGCCGCCCACGATGGTGACGGAGCTGATGTCAGCCGTGCCGGTGACCGCGAACAGGTTGTAGGTGCCGGTTCCCACGTTGCCGGTGTCGATCGTAGCGGTGCCGAGATCGAGATTGCCGTTGATGGTCAGGACCGGAGTGGAGCCGTCCACCACAATCGTGGCATTGGAGGCATACGCCACGCTGCCGACGACGGCGCCGGTGCCGCTCAGGCTGGCCGGAGCGGCCGCGCCAACCGTGGCGCCAACGGTGATGTCCACCTCGCCGCCAATTTGGCCGAGCACGGTGTTGATGACGGTCGCGCCGTTGAGGAGCGTGAACGTGCCGGCGTAGCCGGTGGCCGTTCCCGTGATGACGACGGTGCCGCCGCCCGTGCGGGTCAGGTCATAGGAGCCAGTGGAGGACAGGTCGCCCGCCAGAGTGAACACCTTTTCCTGGCCGTCCACGTGGATGTCGGAGTTGGCTGTCACCACGACGCCGGAGAAGAGGGTGGCCGAGTGCACGCCTGCGGCAGGATCGTAGCGGAGACCGCCGAGGATGCCGAGGCCGCGATCATCCTGCACATTGCCACCGATGGCGCGCTGGGTGCTGCCGAGGTAGACCAAGCCGCCGAATCCGTATTCGACGCCTTCTCCGTTGGTGGAGAGGCGAAGCTGGCCGCCTTGCTCCACCGTGATGGAGGCAACGCTGGCAAGCGCCGCCGGGGCGGACACATCGAGCACGCCTTGCGACACCGTAACCGTGCCGGTGAGGGTCTTGGCGTAGCGGGAGAACCGCAGGTAGCCGCGACCGCTTTTCACGAAGTTGCCCGCGCCAGTGATGTCTCCCTGGAAGCGGGTGTCGTTTTCAACCCATTCGCCAACCTCGTCGTCGTAATACACATCGTCCGCCTGGTTGACGGTGAGGGTCTTGCCCGAGGCAATTTGGAGGAAGGCGTTGTTCACGCCGGCTTCCGCCGGATCGGGCGAGTTGCCGTCGAGGAGGCTGACGGTGGAGTCGGCATTGAGGATGAGCGTGCGGGTGTCCTCGTCGTTGGTGAAGAGGAGCGGGCCGCTGCCGAGCGAACCGGTGGCGGGCACGACGAGCGTGCCGTTGCGGACGTTGGTGCCGCCGGTGTAGGTGTTGCCCGCGCTGGCGAGCGTGAGCGTGCCCTGACCCTGCTTGCGGAATCCGCCTTCACCAGTGATCGCGCCGTTGAGCGTGAGTGAACCGGTGGCGCCACGGGCAAAGATCTGGTTGCCCAGATCGGGACGGCCCTGCGCGTCGAGGTCAGCGCCAGTGGGGATCACAAGGACCACCGGGTTGGCGAGCGTCACCACGAGATTGGTATCGGTGGCCAGCCAGCCGCCATCGAGGGTGATGATCGGAAGGTTGGTGAGCGCGGAGCCAAACGTGTAGAGACCGTCACGATTGAGGAGGAGCTCTCCGTAGTCGAGGTTGTCATTGCCGTTTTCATCCTCGGTCGCGGGGCCATAGACTTTGATGGCCTCGGTGTGGGTGAGGATGCCATTGCGGGTCACGGCCAGGGTGCCTTGGACAATGGCGGTTTCGCCCGTGTAGGCTTTGGTCGTGGTCTGGAATTCCTGCAGGCCGACGCCCGTCTTGATGATGTCGCCGTTGCCGATGATCGCGCCACGGTAGCTGACGTTGCTGCCCTCCTGCTTGAGCGTGAGGACTGCGCCGTCGATATTGACCGTGCCGGATTCGGAGCCGGTGAGGCCGCGCACGGTGAGATTACCACCGAGCTTGAAGGTCGTGCTGTTGCCGAGATCGACGCGAGCGGTATTGGAAACAGTGAACGTGGAGGCGGTATTCACCGCGCCCTCGTAGACCTTGAGGTCGCCGGTAAGGTTGGCATTGCCGCCGAGCACGAGTGTGCCGGCGCCCTGCTTCACGAGATCGGCGCCGTTGATTGTGGCGGTGATTGTGGCGGTGTGGGCGCTGTTGGGAATGTTGACAGTACCAGAAAACAGAAGATTTCCAGAACCATTGGCGAGCGTCACGTTTGTAGCGCCAAATTCGATACCATTAACAACGAAATTTCCATTCACTGAAATCGTATTATTGGCATTAGAAAAGACGGCCTTTCTGCCACTGATCCAATTATCGCCATCCCAGTTGGCGCTCGACCAGTTGCCGTTGCCACCATCCCAAGGTAGCTGGACCCCTCCCGTAGGGACAGCCTCAATCTCGATGTCGGTGATGCCGAGACCGTCGCGGGTGCCGCTGCCGCTGTTGGTGGAATACTGCCAGCGGAGGTAGGCGGTGGCATTGTTGGCCAGCGGACTGGGCAGGACGATGACCACTTCGCGCTGGCTGCTGTAGGCGGGCAAGTTGCCATCGTAGGCGATGTTGCCGCCGGCGTTGATCGGAGCCACCCACACGTCGGAGTCGGGCACGCTGCTGAAGCCGCCGGTCGAGGTGTTGTATTTGAGACGGATGGAGTTTTCACGGGCGCCATCACGCCAGATGGCCGCTCGATACTTGACGCGCAGCGCCGTGATCGCGTTGCCGGACGTATTCTTGATCTCAGCGAAGAGGCGGGAATCGCCCAAGCCGCTGCCTTCAAGGATGCCAAACCAGCGTTTGTTCAAATCCTCCGTGCTGGCCGGGTCTCGGAAGGTGCGGAAGCCAATGGTGCCGTCGCTCCCAGTCACCGTGCCGCCAGCGCCTCCGGGAACGAAAGGCGGCGACGATTGCTCCGCCTCGGCAAAGAAGCCATCCGGGAGAGAGCCGCTGGTGCCGTTGAACCCGGAAAAATCCTGGGTGTAGGTCCCGCTGCCATTCCATGCAATTTGGGCGGCCAGTGGATTGAACGCGAGCAAGCTCGCGGAGAGGAGCATGAAGCTCCGGGTCATGTCTTTATTCATGATGTTTTCTCTGGTTTATATTTGTTTGTTGCCTGACGATGCCGGAATGGGGCTGGCGCCCGCCTCGCTCCGACGCACGCACTATCGGGAAGGGCCTCGCCGGGCGAAACGAGAATATCGTTACAGTCAGGTTAATTTTGCGGCCGGGTGCAGTGAATAACTTTTTAATGCATTCGTTGATTGTGTATTGCGGAAGATCGGCGTGAACGATTTTTTGGAGCCGGAAGGGGCTTGACAACATGCGGGAGGAACCCGGATCCTCGTCTTTATTAATCGGATACGATTCCAGCAATGAATTGACCTCCAACGGGAAAGACTGCGCTTCCGAAAAGCATCCGAGCGCGAAAAAAATGCCGGATAATTTTCCAAGCAATGGAATTATGAATACAGCTAGAAATGCGTTTCCGTAACCTGGTTTTTACATTGGCCGCTGCAACCGAACCCAAGAACCACGGATGGCTTGGATTGGCTGCGCCAAAACCGAAGGACCCAAACAGTAACCGCAAATGAACGCGAATGGTCGCGAATAAAACAATGAATCCAGCCTCCTTATTCGCGTTTAGAGCATTTTTTAAAAATTTGAATGGCCACAAAAAGGCACAAAAATCCAAGCTGACGACGAGGCCGCCCCGCGCGCCTATAGGCGCCTGCAACGTCTCATCCGCTCCTGGATTTTTTGTGCTGCCTTTTCGTGGCCATTCTCTCCTCCCGTTGCGGCTCTGCCGCCTCAAGAGATCCGTGGTTAAAAAATCGAACGTACCACTGAAAACGTCGAGGAACCTATTTTCATAATTCCGTAAAAACTCTGTGTCTTTGTGTCTCTGTGGTTAAAAATCGGTTTTTGAGAAGTTCCCATAAGCCTGCCCAGTGTCTGGTCGCCAGTCTCAAGACGCTAGTTGCCAGGATGCAAAAAACCCCGCCCCGGAATCAACCGGAGCGGGGTTGTATTCATTCTGATATGACTCCGACCAAAATCATCCTGCCGCCATCCGGCGGCGGCGGATGACCAGCACGCCGGTCAAAGCCAGTCCGCCGAAAATCGCTACATAGGTGGCAGGCTCGGGCACTGCGGCCGCGGATACAGTTAATTTCAGATCGTCGAAAAACATCTCCGGAAACGCGCCGGCTGCGGTCGGATTGGCAGTGATTCGAAGCCACACTGACTCGCCTTCAATCGTCTGGGCGGTGCCGACCACACTCTTCCATGCGTCCGATGCGCCGCTGCCCTCTCTGATCCCATTGAAAAAGCTCAGTTCCACCTCTGTAAAAGTAACACTGTCCCAACTTATGGAGAGGGTGAAATAGTCGCTGACATCAGGGAAGGCGCCAGGCGAGAGACCGCGGAACAGGAATTCGATGGCGAGGGAATCGCCGACATGGTCGGTCAGCGGTATCGCGTTGAACTGATACCACTGCGTTGTAGTGCTGGAAGTTGAGCTAAACTCGGAAAATCGCAGCAGGTTGCCTCCCGAAGCTCCGTCTATACCATCCCAGGAGCTGTCGGAAGAGTAAAAACCGAAAAATGGATTCTGGATTCCTGTGCCTAGATTGGTTACAGTATCTCCAAACCAGATACGGTAAGAACTTGCTTCAACATTGCCTCGGTTATCTCCATATTGTGAATACAGTCCTATGTTGTTTCCGCTCGGACTGGTGCTTCCGAATGTCTCGAAGAAAACCACTTCAGTGGTCTGGCCGAAGGAGACAGTGAGGCAGGCAATGCCAAAAAAGGAAATCAGGGCCAGCGGTCTGAATTTCGGGAATAATTTCATGGTAATTTCGGAAGAGAGTCAGTCAGGCTTGTATCCGCATGTTTCGGCGGCGCAGGACGACAAAAAGTAACGCACTGGCAGCCATCCCCAGGACGTACACCGCAGGCTCAGGCACGGCTGCAGCCGTGATCGTCAGGGAATCAATGCGAATCGGAGCGCTGTATTCCTCATAAACGCTTGAGGTGCTGTATGCTCCCGTCTCCTTCAGAAGTGACGTATCCTGGAACCGGAGTTGCAGCTCGGTGCCAACCACGGTGCCCAGATCCGCTTCCCATATCGTCCAGGGCCGGGTGGGATCGACCGTGGTTCCGGGTGTGCCGATATCCTTCTGGTAGAGCGTCAGCTCCGACCAGGAGACTCCACCGTCGTAACTGGCCTCGAACTTTACATAATCGTTCAGATTGGCTGTCAGTTCGCGTGAGGTCGCGACTAGGTCTCCCCACTCATCGGTCTCGGAGGTGAACGCGGGGTAAAACCCCGCCCCGCCATTGTTCGCAGCCCAGCCGATGAGCGCCGATAGTTGCAGGGTTAGCGACTGACCAATGACTGAAGACGTATCAATTCCCGAGATACCGAGTCCTCCTCCAGCTTTGGCGATTACAAAGTGAGCATCAGGAGCGATGTTGGGGGTATACCCAGCATTCTGATTGGTTCTCCAGTTATTCCGGGTCTCTACTTTTACAAACAGACCTGAGGTGGAATAATTGTAGTAGGCTACATCGGGTGCCGTGAAATTGGCAATCAGCTCATTGAAGTTATAGTTAGTAGTCCCCGGATCAGTCCAGGTAGCGGTGCCAAACGTCTCCTCGTAGATAACTTGGGCGGACGCGGTGGCGGCCGAGACGGCGAGCAGCGCGCCAAGGGCGGCGCTGCGGACAAGACTGATGTGCGTGTTGTTCATGTTTGTAATGAATGAAGGTTGATTGTAACTGAATTAATGGTACAAATTGGGAGAGGCGTTTATTATCGGTATAAGGAATTCCAGACAGCCCAGATGACGTCGGGTTTGTCGGCGCGGGGGTAATTGCCTCCGAGTTTTTTGACGAGGTAGGCGCTGTCGTAGGTGCGCACACTGCCGTCGAGGAAGACGATGTTGGAGCGCTGTCCGTAGCGGCCGCAGACGGAAAGACCGTCGCCCTTGGCCCGGCCTTCGCCCCCGTCGCTGCCCTCGGAAGGTTTCTCGGCGTTCCAATCGAGCACCGATTCGGTCATGAAGGCGATGCGGGAGATCGGAACACTTTCTGGCAGGAGGCGCAGGGACATGCCGCGCGAATCGTTGCGGACGGCCATGCTCTCCTTGCTCTCCTTGGTGTAAATCTGCGAGTTCATCATGTAGCAGAAGGTGGGCAGGGAGCCGAACCCGCCGCCGCGGTATTTTTCCACCGGCGCGCCCGGCGCGTAGAACATGCTGTTGCTCGCCATGTAGGAGGGGTGGAGATTGTCGGTGGCGCGTTCCGAATCAGGAGTGGCGCTGAGCGGAAGCTGGCCGACATAAGGAGGCAGGGCGTTGAACCAGCAGGTGGCGTACTGGGGATCGTCGATCTCGTTCCAGCGGGGAATGTCGGCGGTGCTTGCCACGACTTCCCAAGGAAGCCGGTCGCGCGAGTCCTGAAAATACATCTGGAGGGCGATGCCCCACTGGCGAAGATTGCTGGCCGAGGCGGCGCGCCGGGCGCTGGTGCGGACCTTGCTGACCACCGGCAGGATGATGGCGGCGAGGATGCCGATGATGGCGATGACGGTGAGCAGCTCGATGAGCGTAAAGCCGGAGCGGATACGGGAGCGGCGGGCGGCTGGCCCAGCCACCGACCGGTGTGTGGTAGTGGTGTCGTGAGTTGGTGTGGTGTCGTGTCTGGTCATGTCTGAACGGGCTGTGGTGCGCCCGTGAAACCAGCGAAGCGACGGAGCAAAATTCCGAAACAGGAAGATTGTTACAGGAAGGTTAAATCTGTTTCGCGAGAGGTCTGGTTTCTTTTTTAGTGATTCGTAATTGGTGAGTTGGGTTTTTGGGAGAAAGTCGGAAAAAGTGGATGTCAAAAGGCTTGACAAGCTGTCGGGAACGGTCGGGTCGCCTGTATTAGTCATTGGTTCTCAAGGCAGTTAGCGGGCGGTTTCGATGTTCACGGGTTTTCCGGGGAGCGGGACCGTGCCGAGCGTCTGACGGGCGACGGTATCGTAGATCACCAGCGTATCCGGATCAGTGATACCGATGGCGACGAGCGCCGGGTGGCCTGGCAGGCCGGCGATGCGGACGACTTTGCCGGGCATGGGCACGCGGGCGAGTGCGGAGGAGTCGCCAGAGGCGGCGCGGGACACGTCGATCAAGATTAGGTCGGTGCCGGGTGTGGTGATGTTTTCAAGGCTGTCGGCGAGGCGGCGTTTGCGCTTTCCGGATACAACGGTGGCCACGGTGTGGCCTTCGTCCACGAGCACGGGATAATCGCAGCCAGCCTCAACGGGTAGGAAGGCAACGCGGCGGCGGGCGGCGACGTCGAAGACCGTGATACCGCCGTCCTGCGAGGCGTTGCTGACGAAGGCGAGGGTGCGCCCTTCGTGCGGGGCGAGGATCACGCGGTCGGGGAACGCCGTGCCCCATTGGCCGGCGTCGGCTCCGGTGGGCAGGTAATCGGGGTTTTGCCATTTGCCGGCGAGCGCGGCGTCGAGATCGGCGAAGGCGAGCGCGCCGTAGAGGTCGAGCGTGACCAGCAGGGTGTTCGATGCGCGATCCACGCGGATGACTTCGGGCGAGGGGCCGGCCTCCTTGTCGGAGAGGTGCAACTCGGGGTGGTTGCGGGGGAGGGGGAGGTCGGCGACGAGCGAGAGGTCGGTCGCCTTGAGGATGACGATGCGGCTGCCCTGACGGCCTTTCTTGCCGTCTTTCTGGTGGCTGACGAGCAGGAGCTCTTCCGTATCCATAATCTGGATATCCTCGGGCTTGTGGCCGGGCGGGGTAAGCTGTTTGCGGGAATTCCAGCGGTGGGTGATGCGGCCGGAGGCGAGGTCGATGGCCACGAGGTGGCCGTCCTTGCCGCCGACGAAGGCGCGGTCGCGCCAGATGCGGTGCTCTTCCGGAAGGAAGTCGAGGGTGACGAGGATAGGCGGCGTGCCGGCGGAGGCTTGCAGGTCGAGGAGCGCGAGGTTGGGTTCGCCGCTGCTTTCCGTCTCCGCGTTGAGGACGGCCCGGCGGCCGTCGCCGGAGATACAAAGCTTGGCGGCATCGCGGAAGGACGGGGCGCGGAAGAGGACGGTGGCGGCATCGGGGGCGCCGTCGGCACCGAGCACGACGCGGGCAAGCCCGCCGTCGTCTCCCGACCGGAAGGCGACAAAAACGCTGTCAGCCCACGGGGTGGACAGCGGTAGGATCGCGAGAAAAATCGACGCGAGGACGGTGAACGGGAAACGGAGACTCAGACGGAGGCGCGGGTGATCGTGTTGGTGCGAGTGGCTGGTGGTGGTCATGCCACACACACGATGCGAGACGATGGCGGCGGGGCGGCGGCGGAATTGTCACGATTTTGTAATATTTTTGACGCCGTATCTTCGCCATGCCGGTGCCGGTCGGTGTTGTGTATTCGAAATTTAATGACGGTTTCCTGTGCATGTCATCGCAGGTCCCTCGTCGCAATTTCATGGGCTGAGGTTGGGTTGGAGTTTCAACTTACAACAGCATATCGTAAACTGGCGGAGAGGGGGGGATTCGAACCCCCGGTAGGCTGTTACACCTACAACGCTTTAGCAAAGCGCCGCTATCGACCACTCAGCCACCTCTCCGGAAGTGGAGCAACAGAGGCAACGAACCGAAAAAAAAAGTGCAAGGCCTTTCTCCCCCTATTTTCACCTCCGTTTTCCCTCCTCTCCGTCACAATCAAGCCCGACACCCATCCGCATCAGTTGGATTTTGAAAATAATCCCCTTTGCACCGATGCATTTATCTGTCCACACATTCTCTCAGCGATTTCTAAATCCTGCTTCCCCTCCTCATCTATTTTTCCTAACTCAGTCACCATGCAAACGATCGGCGAACGCCTCGAAGAAGCCCGCAAACGGAAAGGCATCTCCATCCGTGAAGCCGCGGAAGCCACCAAAATCCGCAGCGACTACCTGCACAAATTCGAAAGTAATCAATTCGATATCAAGCTCCCAGATATATACTTGCGTGGTTTTCTGCGCAATTACGCAAATTTCCTGAAGCTTCCCGGTGATCGCATCGTGGCCGATTTTCAGGCGCTCGGTTTTGGCGAGGTGCGCTCCGCAAAGGCTCTCAATCGAGAGGTCTATGGCCGCATGGACATCTCCGCGTCCAACGCCAAGGCATCGGGAGATGAGGCGCCTTCCTCCAACACCGCCCCCGGGCTTCCCCCGTCAGCGGCAAATGCGACCGCGGAACAACCGCCGCGCAAACTTGCTTCGGGACCCGCCGCAGCTTTGCCGGTCACGGCTCGGCCTTCTTCTGTCGGCTCCAGCATTGCCGGACTCAATCTTAACCGGGGACTGCTCTTGAAAACCGGCACGCTCATCGCGGGTGCAATTCTCCTGCTGATGCTTGTCGTGTGGGGCGGGGTCGCTCTTGTCAGGGGGAAAAAGAGTCCGGTGCAGCAACCGTCATCAAATCCGGCCTCGGCAGCCTCGACGTCCGTGCCGACGCCTGTGGGTGACTTCGTGTCTCTGATTGTAACCAACCGCCCTACCAATCTGAAGGTCACCCGGGTCAGCGATGGCCAGGTTCTCTACCAGAGTGACACTCCGAAGCCGGTCGGTTTCTCCGTGCGGCTGTCGCGTGAACTGGTGACGATTACCACCGATGCGGCGGAAAATATTGCCATTGATTACCGGGGGCGCCGGTTCAGCCATGGCCAGGTGGGTCGTAGAGAGTTTCCGGTTGATCTGAACTCATCAATCATCCGCTAGTGATGTTGTGCCATGCGGGATAAGTCGGTTCCCGCTTGGCGTGGAGGCACGAGAGACTCTTAGTGGCGGGCTTTTCCATGATCTCCATTCGCCATCTCCTGCCTGCCGTGGTTTTAGGTTTTGTGACTTGGGTTGCGGCTTCCACCCAGCCCGCGACTGCCCCGGCGATCTCGTTCAGTTTGTCCAGCTCATCGGCCTCGATTGCGATTGCCGATGCTCCGAGTCGCAATGTCGTGCCTCTGACCCGTCTGGCGGCGCGCGATGCGTTTTTTGTCGCTTATGTCGCCGATGTGCCGGGCCTTCTCGAATGCGTGGAAAAGAGTCCGTGGGCGCGGGGGTTGAATGACCCGATGTGGGACAAAACAATGACGGTGCTCCGCCCCAAGCTGGCTTTTCTCAGTGGATGGGATGGCGGCACGTTCAAGTCAGCCTCCGGATTATCTGCACTCGATCTGTTGTCCTGCGCGAAGGGGGATGCGGTGCTGTTTATCCCGCAGTTTGAACTGCCGGGCAAGTTGGGTCTCGACGTGGACAAGATGTTGGGTGCGACGAAGGGGGCCGGGGCGGTGCTTGCCTTGCGCGTGGGAGAAGAGGCGGCGCGATTGCGCAAGCTTTTGACGGAGGCGGCAACGAAAACGCGAGGCGAGGCCGTGCTTGTGGCTGTCGAGCAGGTGGAGGGCGCAACGATCCACACCGTGACGGTGCGGGAAAAAAACACGGAAACAGGCGCATGGGAAACGACGGCCACGGTTCACTACACGTTTGGCGGGGTTGATGGAGGCGTGTTTTTGGCAACGTCGGGCAGCAAGGCTTTGTTGCAGGCTTCGCTTGCGCGGCTGGCGAGGGTGTCGGCGGACGGCGGTGCGGGGAGGGCGGACGTACAGGACGACATCACGGCGCATCCGGGCTATGTGGCGCTCCGCGATGGGACTCCGGGGACGCAGGTGGTGGCGTTTCTCAACTGGCAGGCGATTTATCCGCGTCTTGCCGCTGCTGTTGATCAAAAAAGCGGAGCGGGAGAGGACGGCGAAGGGGGGGGGGGGGGAGCGGTCAATTTGCTGATTCCACAGGGCGGGCATGTCCTGCGGGCGTTGGGGCTGGATGTGATTCAACATGCGGGGATCGCCGTTGCGATTGGCGCGGCTGAGATGCGTGTGGATGGCGTGCTCGCCTACACGGAGGAGCGGGGGTTGATAAAGCTGCTTGCATATGAGGCGGGGCCGGTGGCGCGTCCGGATTGGGCGCCGTCCGCTGGATTGGTGCAGATCAATTCGTTCAACTACAACTATGCGCGTGCTTACGCGGGGTTGGAGGGGATGATTGGCGAGGCGAGTCCGATGCTTTTGGCGATGGCGCAGGGGTATTTGGGGCAGATCAACATGGCGGCAAAGGTCGATCTCAAACGCGACCTGATCGGGAGTCTGGGCAATCGCTACGTGACGTGCGTGATTGCACCAGGCGCGGGTGGTGCGGGCGGGACGGGGCGCGCGGCTACGATGGATGAGGCGGACCAGTTGATGGGGTTTTCGTTGCGCGATGCCGCCACGTTTGAACGGGCGGCGCTGGCGCTGACCAAAATGTTTGCGCGGAGTGACCGGGCTTTGTGGACGGAGCGGGTGTTGGGCGGGACGAAGATTCGCAGTGTTGATTTGGCCGGCACGGCAGATGGCGGCGCGGGTGGCGAGGGCAAGGGGGTTCACTTTGCGATCACCAAGGATTGGTTGTTGGTGTGCATCGGGCGCGCGGGGTCGCTGGAGGCGGCGCTGTCGGCATCGGACAAAAACGTGGCGGTGGATGGGACGGCGGCGATGACAGGCGGCCGGGTTTCGTTCTGGCAAAGTCCGGCGGCGGCGGAGTCCTTCGCGCGTGTTCCATTGCCAGCGGAGGCAGTGGGTGTTTCCTACACCGATTTGCCCCGGATGTTTTCACTATTGGCCGGCACGGTGCTGGCCTCGGTTGCGGAAGGGGAGGGGGGGGGAGTCGATCCTTCCGTGCTGCCGTCGGCAGCCGATGTGGCGCGCTTCTGGAGTTATGGCCTCTCCCACGTGAAACGGGAGTCCGACGGGCTTCATGGCCAGACGGTCATCGTGCATCCGAAGTGATGCAAATGACGCGTGTCGGCGGGGGGGGGGGGGGGGGAGGGGAGGGCGCGGCGATGGGAGCAGTGTGGGCGGCGCGGGTGGCTACGTTGTTTCCGAATTCAGAAGGGAGGCCTGCCAGGGGAGGAGGATTTCGTTGATCTTGGCCGGTTCGCGGGCGATTTGCACGAGTTGGGAACGGTTGGCGATCAAGGTGGGTTCGAGTTTGAGCTTGGTGGCCACTTTGTCGCGGGTGGCTTTGATGCGATCCTGGCGGGCGGCTTCCTCAAGGGAGAGTGATGTGCGTTCAGTGCGCGGGCGGCGGGGGAGGCTCTGCGGGTCGCGGGCGATGCCGGCGGTGAGCGCGGCGTGAAGCGAGGGGGCGAGGCGCGAGTGGCGTTTGCCAAGGTTGATCGTGCTCATGATGAGCTCGGGGGAATCTCCGCGTTCGGCGGCGAGGGCGATGCGGGCAAGAAAGTCGTTGTTGCAGACTTTGAACGGGGGGACGTCGATTTTTTGCGCCCATTCTTCGCGCCAGTGCCAGATGGCGTGCAGGGCGCCGATTCCGTGGCCGCGGAGGCGGTCGGCGGGGCCGATGCGCCAGGCGTGCTCGTCGTCGTCAGGGAAACCGATGGAGCCGGATTCGATCTGGCGCCGGCATTGCTGTTCCATCCATTCCATGCGCCCGAGGCGGGAGAGTTCGCGGGTGAGGATGTCGCGCAGGGCGGGGAGGTGCCAGACGTCGAGCGAGGCGTAGTCGAGGAGCTTGGGGGTGAGGGGGCGCTTGGACCAGTTGGCTTTCTGGCCGCCTTTGTCGAGGGTGACGCCAAAGTGTTCGGAGAGGAGGGCGGCGAGGCCGATGCGCTGGCGGTTGAGGAGTTGGGCCGCGAGCATGGTGTCGAAGAGGCTCTTGGGGCGAAATCCGCAGAGGTCATGCAGGAGGCGCAGGTCGAAGTCACTGCCGTGCATGACGAGGTGCTTGGTCGCGAGCTTTTCCCAGAGCGGCTTGAGGGGCAGGGGAGTCATCAGGTCCACGAGCCAGACTTCGCCGTCGATCAAGAACTGAAGCAGGCAGACGCGGGTCTGATAGTGGTACATGTTGTCCGCCTCGGTATCGAGGGCGACTTCCTTGACCCGGTCGAGCGCGGCGAGGAAGGGGGCGAGTTGGGCGGGCTGGTCGATCAGTTGGTAGGTGGGGGGGCGGGCCGGCACTTTGACGCCGAGGAGACAGCGAAGACGACGTGGAAGGATGCGTGAAAACAGGCGCTTGGGCATCGATTGACGAGAAAAACGGAAGAGATAAATGGAATAGTTCGTCCGGGGCGAGCCGGAAGGAAAGGGAGAGGCTTGAGGCAAAATTCGTGCAATGGCGAGCGCGCACTTATTCGCCTGACAAATTTGAGAATGGGTGAAGAAACAAAGCCTCCGCCCATGTTTTCTCCCAAGGATCACGATCTCGCTCTGCCCGATTGGGGGCCTTACTCAAATTGTTTCGTAGGCATTTGTGCTTCCCGTTGCCTGCGTCGGTGGCGACGGACAACGTGGCGACGGTGCGGGGGGGGGAGGGGAGGCTTTGGAGGTAATTGAAATATGAATACGAAAACGCGTGTGTCATTGCGCCAGGTGGCGGCGAGGGCGGGAGTTTCGCACTCGACGGTGTCGCTTGCGTTGCGTGCGCATCCGAGCATCCCGGCGGCAACGCGCGAACGGCTGCTGGCACTGGTTGAGGAGATGGGCTACCGGCCCGACCCAATGCTGACGGCGCTCAATGTTTATCGGCAGTCGCGGCGCGGGGCGGCGTTTCAGTCCGTGCTGGCGTGGTTGAATGCCTTCGTCGAGCGCGACATGTTGCAGGACAATCCCGACTGCGTGCTTTACCGCAAAGGGGCGGAGGCGCGGGCGCGCGAGGCGGGTTTTGTGCTGGAGGAATTTTGGTTGCGCGAGCCGGGCATGACGCCTGCGCGCTTGGCGCAGATTCTTACGAGCCGGCAGATTCAGGGGGTGTTGCTGCCGCCGATGCCGGTTGCGGACACTTCGCTGGGGATGCCGTGGGAGCGTTTTTCGGTGGTGGCTTTGGGATATTCGCACCAGCCGGTTTTCCATACGGTGGCGAACGCCCAGTATCGCGCCACGCGGCTGGCGGTGCGCAATCTTCACCGACTCGGTTACCGGCGCATCGGGCTGTTTACGTGGACGGAGTATGAGGACCGTTCGGACTGCAATTTTCTTTCGGGTTACATCTGCGAGTGTTCGAGGTTGGGTGTGCCTTCGATGTTGTGCTCGGTGGACAGCCAGCTCGACCGGCGTGAGCGCGACGCGGTGTTTTACGAAACATGGAAACGCCAGACGAACGCGTGGATTATGCGCGAGCAACCGGATGCCTTGTTGTTGCCCGACCCGATTGTGGCCGAGCGTCTGGGTTTCGGGGGCAAAGGACGTCCGGCGGGCAAACGTCCGGCGATGGCCGTGCTGGCGCACTACGCGCAGCATCCGTGGTTTGCCGGCATTAACCAGAATCCGGGGCGCATGGGCGCGGCGGCGGTGGACCATCTTATTCACATGATCCAGCGCAACGAGCGGGGGCGTTCTGATTTGCCGTTGCGCATTTTGGTCGAGGGAGAGTGGCGCGAAGGGGCGTCTGCGCCGGGGGTGGAAAGGCGCAGTGATATGAAATGTATCACGAAGCGCGTGGATGCAGGATTGGGATAGGGTTGTTACGCAAGCGTCGGTAAACGGAAAAGTGCGCGGTGTCAGTGGTGATGACTTTGGCGTGGGGAAACATTTCCGAGAGGCGGACAACGGCTGCGTCACAAAAATCCATCTGCGGATATTTTGCAGACAAGGCCCGGAGATGGGAAATGTGCTCAGGAAGGAGAGGAATGATTCTAAGCGCGCCAGACTCCACCATACCGTAGAGCTGATCGACTGCCTCTTGGGAGGAACCTAGTTGCCAGATAGTTTCAGCAATGACGGCTTCGCATGTGATCAATGGTGGCTCCAACAATTCCAAGACGCTCACGCTCCATGCGTGCCATTGGTCCCTTCGGTTTATCCACCCAACGAGCGGGCCGGTGTCGGTAATATAGTCGGACATGGGGATGCTTGGGAAAGTGCGTGTGCCTGCGAGGGGGGGGGGGGGAGCCGTTGAGTTCGTTTAACGACTGAAACCTTCGCGAGTGGAGAGATTGCGCGGTCCAGAGTAGATGCCTTTGGCCGAGGCGGCCAGTTCCCCAAATGTCCGTGTCGGTTTAGCGTTCAGCAAAAAAGTTTCGCCGGTTTTCCCGTCATGGATTTCCACGGTTTGTCCTTTGCGGGCAGCCGCTTTGATTTTGGGAAATTCACGGACGAGTGACCGGGTGCTAACCTTCATGTCAGACACGGTGTTTGACATGAGTTAGGTGTCAACATCGGTGCCTCGGTGCCGGATGCCCGGTTCTTCTGTTCAAGAGCTTGCCATCTGCCACAGACAAACGCTGGTAAACGGCCCCTCCCCCCCCCCCCCACCCATGAATACTCACCACGGAAAGTGACGTGGCATTTGATTTCGTTTTTTGCGCTGGCAGGGCTATCGGCGTGCCGCAAGGCGCGGCGTATATCCAAACACCCGAAAAATTCCGGAAATCCTATGAAAATCACCTCCCGTCTATTCGCTGTTGCCATTGGTCTCGGCACTATTCTGCCACTTGGCATCGCGGGCACTTATACCTATAATTCAACCATCTCCGACTGGTTTACTGCCTCGGAAAACCTTCCCTCTTTCACTGGCTACGTCGTCAAAGGCGGGCCGACACCTTCGGATACTTTTTATGTTTCAACAGTCGCCACAAATATCCTCAAGGTGGCTAGCAACCAAGGTAACGCATCCAAAGGCATTTTGCCTGCCGGCACTTATGCCGGAGCCACATGGGCCGTTCCCAATGGAGAACGCATCACCAGCATCACCTTTACTTACAAGGCGATTTTGACGGAAGGGCTTTCGCTGTCTCTTTATGGAGGAGAAGGCAACTACAGCACCAAGCTCGGAGAGGTTACCAAAAGCGCCCCGGCGGCCTCGCAGACTGGCACCGTGACATGGACGGTCAACCAGGGCGTAGTTGTTACCCAACTACAGTTTCGCAACTGGGAACTCAGCACGGCGAGCGACGGAAAAACTCCCGGCATTTCCAATGCCACCAGTTGGTATTCTCAAATCACGGACGTCACCATTAACACCACCCCTTACACCCCCGGCGTTCCTGAACCCTCAACCTTCACCCTCATCGCAGCGGGCGGCGTGTTCGCGGCAGCGTTCTGGCTGCGTCGTCGGCACATAAAAGCCTGATTCTCGTTCGTCTGTTTGTCCGCAAGGTTGCGCGTTGCGAACGATGACGCGTGCGCGCATACTCGAAGCCTGCCCGAATTCAACCTTCCTCGAATCCCCATGAGCATATCCCGTAATGAAATATCAACTACGAATGCCTTTACTCTGGTCGAGCTTCTGACCGTCATTGCCATCATCGGCATTCTGGCGGGCATTCTCATCCCGGTTGTCGGCAAGGTCAGGGCCACCGCGCGGGCCGCGCAATGCCTCTCCAACGTGCGACAACTCGGAACCGCGGTGATTCTTTTCGCCGAATCCAATCGCGGGCGATTCCCCAACGATGTTGATAGCGGCAAGTCAGTCTGGGACAAAGAGGCTCTTACGATTCTTTCCTCAGCCAGTCCCGTGCCTTGGAATGCCATGCTCCATTGCCCTGCCGATTTCGTCGAGCGCACCGCAACCAACGCGACCGAGCCTCGTTCCTATGCCATCAATCCTGTGATCACCAACCTGGACGGCGGCTACGACGGGGGCGGCTGGAACCCGGCTAATCCCGGCACTCGAGGTAGCAAGGCCACAGGCTTGCCTGCCCAGCTTGTGGGGAATCCTTCCCGCATGGTTTTGCTCTCCGAATGGCACGTCGTGACGAACACCTACAGGAACGGCAGCAATCGTAGTTACGCGGGAATAAGCGATACGCACAACGGCGGCATGAACGTTGTCTTCTGCGACGGCCACGCCAGCCGGATCAGGAAAACCGCCGAACTGACCGCGCCGGACCCGAAAGACAACGCGCGCAGCGTTTACCAGACCACCTACATCAGGAACAACTGAGTTTCCTCCCCCCCCCCCCCCCCCACACACACACACCTGTATCCAATTTACATGACACTGATACCACTGCGACTTTTCGCCTCCCTCGCAATCGCCGGCGTTGCGACAGGCACCTCCAGCGCTGCTCTCCATAATCCCGGCATCGTTGTCATCAATGCCGCCAAGTTCCCTCGCGCACTGGTCGAAGTCAAAACACCCGGCGCTGGCGCGACGGTATGCTTGCCGCTTGAAAACTTCGGTCCCGTTTTGATGAGGGAAGGGAAAATGCTGCTTCCCGGTGAATACGAAACCCGGCTTGTATCGGAAAAAAATGACGGAATCGCCACGCGGCTGACTTATCAAATCGCATCGCCTCAAAACACCGCGGCAGGAAGCGCGCCAACGTTTACCCTCGCAGTTGAGCGTCCCGCGCTAGGGAAAATTATTCTGACACTCGAAAGCGCACATCCCGCGTTGGTTGGCGCATATCCCGGACGCCTTGCTGCCTCGAATGATCTCATCGGGTTCAGCGTCCCTACGCGCTACAATGAGGATTACGCACGGCATGGACGTTTTCCCGATTTGTTCTATCATCGCAAGGCCGCCCTTTGGATGCGCGCCCGCTGGGATCTCGACTATGGGAACGCCTCGCGTACAGAAAGTCCTTACCCGGCAAGCACCGCCAAAACGCTGCAAGGTGAAGATGCTGTGTTTTTCCCTGGGCTCACCGAAGAATCACTGGCAACGCCCGGAACAAACTCCGCCTCCGCATCTGGAATGCTAACCTCGTATTTTCTCGATAGCCGCATGGTTTACCAACCGCTCGTGGATGGCGCTCGTCGCCCTCTGTGCGAACGCCTCGTGTTCACCTTCTCCCCCCGACTCTGGGATGCCGTTGCCGTTCCGTCCAACCAGCCAAGCCAATACCGTGAGGCCCTGAAAAATCTCATGTATCTCGACATTTGGGCCGGTTTTTATGCCGACCGTTCGGCCTTCACCGCATGGATGCAGGAAACGGTTGGCCGTTATATCGGCGGACTTTGCATCGTGCAAAACTGGCAAGGCGGCGGTTTCGATTCCAACCTGCCGCACGCCATTGCCGACGAACTCCCACCCAGCCCGCGCATGGTCGGAACGCCTGACCAACTGAAGTCGTGGATGGAGCAGATGAAAAGCTGGGGACTGGCCGGACTGCGCACCAACTATCAACTCTACCGCAGCAAGGAAAAACCGCTGCCGCAAACAGTGCGCCGCGCACGCGCCGCGGACGGGAAACCCAAATGGCACACGCAGCCGCAAGATGTCCTCCCGGTCATCGAAAAACAGGAACGTTACATCCAGAATCTTCTCGGCACCACGGCCTCGTTTTCCGACCAGCTTACATCGGGAGGCCCGGCCGCGCCTTATGTCGAGTTCAGCCCTGACAACCCCGACGCCGGCACAATCCGCGGCGCGCGCAACGCCCTCCGCGGCGAGGCCCGGCTCATCAAGAGCATCGTCGGTGGCCCGCTCCTCTCTGAAACTCTCAATAGCGAATTTCTCATCGGCGAATTCGTGGACTCCGGCGATTACGGGATTTTTGAGGGATTCAATCGCATGGTGACGCCCGACTACAAACTGCGCCGCTTGCACCCGCTCACCGTCACCCACGGCATGGGACTTGGCTACCGTTACTTTTTCGGTCCTCCGTATGGCGGCACGGGCAGGCAGAGCAAAGGAAGTCGCATGTATCGGGACATCTACGGCGCAGGTTCCGACGACTACCGCGCCATGACGATTGCCTGGGGCAACGCCGCCTATCTCGACTACGCGCCCGGCCCCTCCGTCCATGACAAAGCGCTGACCGAAGCGATGACGGTGGGCGTTTTGCAGCGTCATTACCTGCTTCAACCCGTGCGCGAAATCACCTATGCCGCACCCGATTCATCAACGGGCTGGCAAACGCTGGAGGAGCTGCTTCTTGCCGGTAAAAATCCGCTTCCCTATTTTTCGCGTATCAAGGTCGTTTACGAAAACGGCCTCACGGTCATCGTGAACCGTCAGGACGATTCGCTGGCATTGAGACTCCCTGTATTCGGTAACGTGATACTACCAAAACATGCCTGGGCTGTCTGGACGGCGGACGGCGCAGTGGAGGGTTTTTCCGGTATTCCGGTCGCCTCCGGCGATTTTGCCGCGACAGGCAACGAAACGCACAAAGAACAAAACCATCGTATCGACTACACACGCGACGATCATCGTGAACTCCTGTTTATAAATCCCCGTGCCACTGGCTGGCGCGGTCTGGCGGCCCCGACGATTTTCGAAAAAGGAGAAAAAACCTACGAGTTGCCCGTGGCGCTGCGTTATAGTTCCCTCCCTCCCCCTGCCGAACCTGCCAAATGAAGCCGCCTTGTCCGCGTTTTTTCCACATCATCGCCGGCGCACTACTCATTGCTGTTGAAAGTGCGCTAGTGGCATCGTCCGGGGCTATCGCGTCTGTGGTATCCGAAAACAAGTTACCTGAGACACGAGTGCCCCGGGTGGATGCTCCCGTAAAGCTGGATGGACGGGCCAGTGATCCAGCTTGGAAATCGGCGGCGTTTGTAGAACTGCGCGATTTTTGGGAAAAGCCAGGGGACGCAATGGCGCAACGCACACGCGTGTCGTTGTTGCACGATGGGACAAAGCTTTACCTCGCATTTGATTGTGAGGACCGCGACATTTTGGCGGTCCGGACAGCGAAGGAGGACCAGACATTCCGCGACGATTGCATCGAGATAATGCTCGGAGCTCCCATCGAACGGCTGGCCGATGCCGCGTGTTTGGAAATCAATGCGCTCGGCACGTTGGCGGACTACTACTATCGGCACGCCGACTGGATCAACTATCGCTTCGTTTCGCAGGCGGAGATCGCGGTCTCGCGCGTGCCTTTGACCGAGTGGAAGGGGATGGGTGGCCAAGGCTACCGGGTGGAAGTGGCGATCCCGTTCGCGGTCTTGCAGCCTGTGATGAACCTTTTCCCCGAAGAAGGCTCAGCCGGGGCGCCGGGGCATCCTCCCGCAAAACTCCGGGCCAATTTTGCGCGTTGGGATCGGAACGGAGCCAAGGCGGGCGGTGACCGTTTTACGATTTGGGCAGATCCACGTTTTCCGTTTCCTCATCCGCACCGTCCGGAGCGTTACGGCTGGCTGGTGCTGGAATGACAGTCGGAACAACGACGCGCAGAGCGGCTGACTGCGGAATGGCAACGGGTCGTTGTTTCCCGCGAGTCCGCCCGTGCGCCGTCGAATCGCTCACCAGCGGTGCGGATGGGGGCCGAAGTTGGCTTCGTAAAAGGGCGCGACGTGCGTGCCGGGCGGGACGATTTCGTCGATCTTGCTCAAGTCGGCTTCGGTGAACGTGACGTCGAGCGCGCCAAGGTTGTCCTCAAGTTGCTCAAGCGTGCGCGGGCCAATGATCGGGCTCGTAATGCCGGGCTGGTGAATCGTCCACGCCAACGCGAGTTGGGCAAGTGTCACGCCTTTGGCGGCGGCCAGCACGGAGAGCGGTTCGATGACGTCATACACGCGTTCGGTGAAACGCTTCGCCTGAATCGGGTTCGGGTTGGCGTAACGTGAATCCACGGGCACGGGCTGGCCGCGTTGATATTTGCCGGAGAGAAGGCCGCCACCGATGGGGCTCCAAGGGATCAGCGCGAGGCCGAAGGTGCGGGCGGCGGGGATGAGTTCGCGTTCGATGCGGCGGTCGAGAAGGTTGTAGGGCGGTTGCTCGGAAACGAAACGGTTGAGACCGAGTTCCTTGCTGGCCCAGAGCGCCTCGACCACCTGCCACGCGGCAAATGTGGTGGTGCCGGCGTAGCGGATTTTGCCGGAGCGGATCAGGTCGTCGAGAGCGCGGAGGGTTTCGTCGATGGCGATCTCAGGACGCGGACGGTGGATTTGATACAGGTCGATGTAGTCGGTTTGCAGGCGGCGGAGGCTGGCTTCGCATTGCTGGATGATGTGACGGCGCGAGTTGCCCTGACAGTTGGGATCGGTGTCGTCCATCGAACCGTGGACCTTGGTGGCGAGAAAAATGCGGTCGCGCTTTCCGTTGCGTTTGAGGGCTTCGCCGGTGAATTCCTCGCTGCGTCCGCGCGAGTAAACGTTGGCTGTATCGAGGATGTTGATACCGGCGTCGATGGCGCGGTCGATGATCCGGCAGGAGTCGTCGAGTTCGGTGCGGCCACCAAACATCATGCAGCCGAGGGTGAGGGGTGACACTTTGATTCCGGTGCGGCCAAAGAGGCGATAGTCGGTGAGTTTCATGGAGCCGATGATAAGGAACTACTCTCCGCGGCGTCCAGTGTGGAGGGCGACGATGCCGAAGGTCATGCGCAGGACTTCGATGTCCTTGAAGCCAGCCATGCGCAGTTCGTTGCTCATGGCGGTGTGCGTCGGGTAGGTTTCGATGGAACCGCAGAGATAATCGTAGGCGCTTTTGTCTCCTGTAACGATGCGGGCAATACGCGGGAGCAGATGTTTCAGGTAGAAAAAATAAACGGGGCGGAACCAGCGCCAGGGTTGGGAAAATTCCAACACATGCACGCGTCCGCCGGGACGAAGCACGCGGTGCATCTCGCGCAGCGCTTGCAGGCGGCTGGCCATGTTGCGCAGGCCAAAGGAAATTGTGACGGCATCCATGCATTCGTCATCGAGAGGGAGGTCCATGCCGTCGCCTTGACGGAATTCGATGCGGGCAACAGGGGAGTCCGGCGTTGTCGATGAAACCGGCGCGCGGGCGGTGAAGGCGCGTTGCTTCGCGGTGGCTTCGTCGAGCATCGGCAGGCAAAAATCCATGCCGGTGATGCGCGTCGCGGGCGGGAGGGCTTGGGCTAGGGCAAAGGCCACGTCGCCGCTGCCAGTGGCGAGGTCGAGCACGTCGGCGGGCGCGGCGCGGCGCACGCGGCGGACGAGTCGCCAGCGCCACCAGACGTCACTGCCGCCGCTGAGCAGCCGGTTGGCGAGGTCGTAGCGGCGGGCAATGCGCCCAAACATGGTCTTAACAGCGGCGGGATCAGGCATGGTGGGAGAGACTGGTTGTTTAACCACTAATGGACACTAATAGGCACTAATCTGAGAGGCAGAGGGGGGGGGATTTCGTTGGTATTCATTAGTGCCTATTAGTGTCCATTAGTGGTTTAAAAATCAGCTTTCAGCTTTTTCCAGGTCGTAAAGGGCGTAGCCGGCGAGGAGGTTCGGGGCGAAGTTGCAAGTGGTTTTCCAGTCGCCGCGCAGGTGGGCGTGACGAACGATGTGGATGCGTTTTCTGGCGCAAAATTGTTCGAAATCGTAGATCGTCACCGGATTCGTGGGGCGGCTCTCGTACCACGTTGTCGTGTAAACGGCATTACACGGTTTGCGTCCGCGAAGGGCGCCGTCGATTCGGTTTTTCCAGTAGGCGTGGTTGACGAAACCGACGGTGACGTTGCGCGCCACGCGGAGTCCTTCAGCGATGGCCTGGCCGGGGACGGGCAGTTCTTCAAGCGTGCGGGAAAAGATCACGCGGTCGAAATAACCGTCGGGGAAGCGCTGCATGAAGGCGAGCATGTCGGCCTGATGCGCGGTAAGGCCGCGTCGGATACAGGCGGAGATTTTGTCGAAATCCATGTCCACTCCCACGGCAAACACGTCCTTCGTGTGGCGCAGGTAGTCGAGCAGCACGCCGCGTCCGCAGCCGAGGTCGAGCACGCGCGAGCGCGGCTCCACCCAGCCGGCGATGATCTGCATGTCCACGCTGCGCTTGCCGCCGCCGGCGTGCGGAGCGCGTTGCCGGGCCCGGGGGGGGGGGGGGGGGATGCGTGGTAGGCGGATGCGTGCTTATGGCTGACATGTATGGTGCTGGGAACGGAAACATTTAACGCTGAACATTGAACATTTAACATTTAGTAATGAACGTTGAATGGCGGCGGTGGCAATGTAAGCGGAGCATCCATTCAGTGTTCAGTTTTTAATGTTAAATATTAAACGTTAAACGGTTAGTGTTCAATGTTAAGTGTTTGGCATTCTTGAGTCGCAGGGTTCGGGCTAAAGCTCCGAACTACGGAGGGGGGGATGTTGGGATTACCAGCCCGCCACGGTGGCGGCGAAGGCGGCGCGGTCGGGGGCTTTGAAAAAGGCGGTGCCGGCAACAAAGGTGTCGGTGCCGACGGCAGCGCACTCGGCGCCGGTGGCAAGGTCGATGCCGCCATCGACTTCGAGGCGGAAACGCAATCCGCGTTCGGCGCGCCAGCGGTCGATTTGGGCGATTTTGGGGAGCATGTCGCGGCGGAAGGATTGACCGCCGAAGCCGGGTTGCACGGTCATGACGAGCACGAGGTCAACGTGGGCGAGGTGGGGTTCGATGGCGTCGGCGGGAGTGCCGGGGTTGAGGACGATGCCGTTCTGGCAGCCGAGTTCGCGGATGCGGCGCAGGGTCGCGGCGTGGTCGTAAGCGGGTTCGATGTGGATGCTGATGAGGTTGGCACCGGCCTTGGCAAAGGGCTCGATGTAGCGGTGCGGTTCGTCGAGCATGAGGTGGGTGTCGAAAAACAGGCCGGGCAGGGTGGGGCGGAGGTCGGCCACGGTTTGCGGGCCGAAGGAGAGATTGGGCACGAAGTGTCCGTCCATGATGTCGAGGTGGAGCCAGGGGATCGCATGGCTGGCGACGATTTGCGCGCTGTCGGCGAGCCGGGCGTGGTTGCCGGCGAGGAGCGACGGTGCAAGGAGGGAGGCGTGGTGTTTCATTCTGAAAGAAAAAATCCCAAAAGGGGAAAATCCCAAAGACACAAAGGGGCAAATCCCAAAGATCGGAAAATCCCAAAGATACAAAGGGGCAAATCCCAAAAGGGATCCATGCCTTGGAGTGCTTCGCTTGTTTGGGATCTGCCGACTTTGTGATTTGGACCTTTGGGATTTGTGACTTGGGATTTCCCGGCTTCGCCGGGCATTTATTTCAGCAATTCGTCGAGTTTGGCGTCGATGGCGTCGGCCCATATCTTGTAGCCGGCGGGACTGAGGTGGAGGAAGTCGGGCATGATCGACTTGGAGAGCGAGCCGTCGGGTTGCAGGAATTTTTCTCCGATATCGAGGAAAAACACGCGCTGACCGTCGTCGAGGTTGGCGATGATTTTGTTGATCCCGGCGATTTTGACGCGGGCAGGCGTGCCGGGCTTTTCGTTGCGCGGGAACACGCCGAGGAGCAGCACCTTGGCTTGCGGGGCGCGCTTGCCGAGTTCCTTCACGATGGCGGTGATGCCTTCGGAAATTTGCGCGGCGCTGTCGCGTCCGGTGTTGTTGGTGCCAATCATGAGGACCACGGCCTTGGGCGCGATGCCGCTGCCGAGCGCGCCGTTTTGCAAACGCCAGAGGACGTGTTCGGTGCGGTCGCCACCGATGCCGAAGTTGGCGGCCTTGAGCGAGGTGTAGCGTTCGGCCCACACTTGTTTGCCGTTGTTGCTCCAGCCGGCGGTGATCGAGTCACCGAGAAACATGACTTCGCAACCGTCCTTCTTGGCGGTGGCGATCTGGCGGTTGTGTTGTTCGAGCCACGTGTTGCGCGTCAGGGGGACGGTGGCCGGATTGGGCTTGGTGGAGCCGCTGGTTTCGGGCTGCTGGGCGAAGGCCGCGACGGAGCCGGTGAGAAGGAGGGTGAAAACAAGCGCAATGCGCGTGACAGGGTTGGTTGAGATCATCGACGCCTTGGATAGCGAAATTGCCCGCGTCCCGACAATCACCAATCTTCGTTGTGACGTCGCCGCCTTCCCGCGTCTCCACGGTACAGCAGAATCCGTGCTAGAATGTTAATACCGCTTGCCAGATGACGGAGGCGGGTTTCTCTCCTGCGCTGTGCCAGCTATCAAACACATCTTTAATGAACTGCATTACGAGATGACCCGGAAGATTGCCGAGGGGGGGATGGGCCTTGTCTATGAGGCCGTGCAGCGGGGCGTTGGAAATTTCAGCAAGGTGGTGGCAGTCAAACTCATCCGTGAGGAATACTCCACCATCGTCGAATTCCAGAAAAACTTCATTGGCGAAGCCCGGCTGGTGTCCGACCTCATCCACACCAACATCGTCCAGACCTATCACCTCGGCCAGATTGGCGGGCAGTATTTCATGGTCATGGAATTTGTTAATGGAGTGAATCTCGAACAATTTCTTGACCGCCACCGCACGCTCGGCCGCCTCGTGCCGGTGGACATTGCGGTCTTCATCATCTCGCGTGTGGCGCGCGGGCTCGCCTACGCGCATTCGAAGCGCGGGCGGGATGGACGCCCGCTCAACATCGTCCATCGGGACATCGGCCCCAAAAACATCATGATTGCCTACGAGGGCGACGTGAAGCTCACCGACTTCGGCATCGCGAAGGCCCTCGACCTCATGTACAACGAGGAAGGCCAGGTCATTGCGGGCAAGGACGAGTATCTCTCGCCCGAGCAGGCCACCTACTCAGTCACCGATGCGCGCGCCGATCTCTTTGGCCTCGGCATCGTGCTCACCGAACTGCTGCTGGGGAAAAACATCTTTCGCGCGGCCGACCGCCTCGAATCCCGACGCAACATCCTGGAGATGCCCATCCCCCTCTTCGCCACCCTGCGCCCGGAGATCGATCCCAAGCTCGAACCCATCATCCAGAAACTTCTCACCCGCGACCGCGAACAACGCTACCAGACCGCCAACGAAGTGCTCAACGATCTCGAACTCTATCTTTACAGCGACGGCTACGGCCCGACCAACGAAAAGCTCGGCGCCTACCTGCGCGAGCTCATGGAATAAACGCGCAGCCCCGGCCCCGGCTCACGTCTCCGACCACTCACCATCCTACCACACGCCAGCGCCAATAAATGAGCGGCCCATCCTTTAGTCACGAACTCCGGCAGAAACAGACGCAGTCCCTGGTCCTTGCGCCGCAACTGCGCCAGTCCCTCAAAATCCTGCAAGTTGCGGCCCTCGACCTGCGCTCCGTCATTCAGGAGGAACTTGAGTCCAACCCCACCCTCGAAGAACTCTCCGGCGACACCGTCAGCCTCGAACACGAACGCGAAAAACTCGACGCCGGCGACCGTGCCGACGACTCCGGCGGCGGCAACGATGACGACGGCGGCAACCTCGCCGGGGACGACGGCGCTGGCGGCGATTACGACCGCGGCGCAGGCAACGCTCCCGCCGAACGCGATTCCGATTCCGACGCCGCCGGTGACCGCGAATCGCTCGATTTTTCCAAGGAGTTCGAAGTCCTCAGCAAGCTCGACGAAGACTGGCGCGACTACATGTCGCAGGCTGGCGGCAACCAGCCCTACACCTCGGAGGACGCCGAGCGGCGCCAGCACTTTTTTGATTCCCTGGTCAGCGAGACCTCCCTGCAAGAGCACCTCATGCGCCAGGCCGAGCTTTCCGACCACGCGCCCCACGTCCGCGCCGCGCTCGAACACCTCATCGGCGGCCTCGACGAACGCGGCTTTGCCACGCAGACCCCCTCCGAAGTTGCCCTGCAAACCGGCCTCCCGCTCGACGCCGTGCAGGAGGCCGCGCGCCTGCTCAAGACCTTTGAACCCGCCGGCATTGGAGCCGCCGACCTCGGCGAATGCCTCCTCCTCCAACTCCGCGCCAAAGGCCGTGGCGACAGCCTCGCCGCCCGCATCGTGCGCGACCACATGGCGCTCCTCACCCGCCGCCGCATTCCCGAGATCGCCCGCAAATCCGGAGCGCACGTGGACGACGTGCAGGAGGCGATTCTGGAGATCGGCGCGCTCGACCCTGCGCCCGGACGCCGTTTCGCGGAGGACACCAACCGCGTCGTCACCCCCGACGTCACCGTGGAAAAAGACGACAGTGACGGCGGCGAGAGCGCCGACGGAGGCTGGCGCATCACGCTCAACAGCGACTACATCCCGCGTCTCCGAATTTCCAATACCTACCGCGACCTCATTGCCAGAGGCACGCTCAACAAGCAGGAGCGCGACTACCTGCGCGAACGCATTCGCTCGGGCAAGTTTTTGATCAACTCCATCGAGCAGCGCCAGCAGACCATCGAGCGCATCACGCGCGAGATACTCAAGGTGCAGCGCGAGTTTTTCGAGGAAGGCGTTTCCAAGCTGCGTCCGCTCACCATGACCCAGATTGCCTCCGCCGTGGGCGTGCACGAGACGACGGTGAGCCGGGCCATTGCCAACAAGTTCATCCAGACCCCGCATGGTGTGTTTGAAATGAAGTATTTCTTTACACCCGGCTATGCCTCCAGCGGTGGCGAATCCGTGTCCAACACCAGTGTGAAGGAGATGATCAGCGACCTCATTGCCGGCGAGGATCGCAGCCATCCCCTGAGCGACGAGGAGATTGTCAAAAAACTCTCGGGCAAAGGCATCAAAATCGCCCGCCGCACCGTTGCCAAATACCGCGAAGAACTGGGCCTGCTCCCCAGCAACCTGCGCCGCGAGTATTCGTAACTGAAGAGACTACGGAGGGCGGGTCTCCCGACCCGCCGACGGTGCGAAGCACCGGCCCTTCCGTTTTCCCGGATGGGCGCGGCTACGCCGCGTCTGGCGGGTCGGGAGACCCGCCCTCCACCCTTGGCTGCCATCTGCGTGAAAGGGCAGGGGGGGGGGGGGGGGGAGGAGCCCCAGCTTATCTGTATCAATGACGGCGCGCTCGTTCTCTGCGGGGTGGCGGATTCAGATGCGCGCATGAATTCATTTTCCTCCGCCGTTGCCGATGTTTCCCCGACAAACGACGATGCCTCCGTCGCCACCGCCGCGTTTCCCGCCGCCGTCGCGCTCACGCGCGGACCGAAGCATCATTTTTTTGGCTACTACGAAAAATGTCCCTGGGATGCCTCCGGGCGTCGCCTGCTCGCCATGGAGTCCGCTTTCATGCACCGCCCTCCGACCGCGGATGACGTGCTCACACTGGGCTTCGTCGAAACGGACAGGGCAGGGGGGGGGGGGGCGTTCACGCCCTTTGCCGAGACGCGCGCATGGAACTGGCAGCAAGGCTGCATGCTCCAGTGGCTCGGCGACGGATCGAGCGGCGACGTCATTTTCAACGACCGCATCGACGGACGGCTGGTGTCGCGTATTTTTAATCTCAATACAGGACGCGAACGCGTGCTCGACCGCCCCGTGTATGCGGTCAACCGCAGTGGCACGACCGCCGTGTCGCTCAACTTCGCGCGTCTCCAGCACCAGCGTCCCGGCTACGGCTACGCGGGCGTGCCGGACGCATGGCGCGAGGTGCTCGAACCGGAGGACGACGGGGTTTACGCCATCGATCTGGCCAGCGGACGCAGCCGCCTGATTCTCAGCGTGGCGGAGGCGGCGCGGTTTCAGCGCGGGGCCGATTTCGGCGGACTCACGCACCGGTTCAATCACGCCCAGTTTGGCGCGGACGACCGGCGGTTTGCCGTCCTGCACCGGCGCAAGTCGCCCAATCAGGAAGTCGGCTCCACGCGCCTGCTCACGCTCGACATCGACGGCGGCGGACTGCGCTGCCTCACCGATCACGAACTCGTGTCGCACTACGACTGGCGCGGCGGCGACGCGATTCTGGCCTGGGCCAATCGCAACGAGAGCGGCCCGCATTATTATCTGTTCGACGACAACGACGCCCCCCCGGCCCGGCGCATCGAGATGATCGGCGACGGCGTGCTTACGTGCGACGGCCATTGCTCGTTTTCGCCGAACGGCGAATGGGTGCTCTCCGACACGTATCCAGACAAGCGTGACCACCACCGCACCCTGTTTCTCTGGCACATGGAATCGCGCCGGCGCGTGGACATCGGACGTTTCCTCTCGCCGCCGATGGAGTGGCAGATCCGCTGCGACCTGCACCCGCGCTGGGCGCGCGACGGGCGCAGCGTGTGCATTGACTCGATCCACGAAGGCCCCCGGCAGATGTATCGGATCGACGTCAGCGAGATCGTTGGACGGTGAACAACTGCGCCGCGCTCGTGGTTGTGGCCATGACCGTGATTTTCTGACGCGGGCACTCTACGATTAGAGTTTTTTGCGAATCGCTTCAGGTGAACGTCGGAAGGAAGTTTGTGGAAACATATGTTTCAAAAGACCCACCAGCCGCTTCCCGCATGGACTCCCGGCCAGCTCGTTTGCTTCTCCGGCCTCGATGGGCGGACCTGCCATGACGATGGCATTGTCGCGCGCACCCGCCCCGGTCTTGTATTGAGAATCGAACTACCGGCGACGCTTGAGGTGCGGTTTCCCGGAGCCCGATCCGGCGCGAACCTGAGCAATGATGTCATCATCACGGAGCGAACGCAGGCCGTGTTGCTTGACGCGCACCATCTCCTCATCGTCGGTCCCTGCCAGATTGCCACACCCATCCCGGACATTCCCTCTTCGCTGCGCGTGTTGGATAACCGTGCCAACAACAGTGTTCCCTCCTCCATCCCCCCCTCCCCCCGCACCCTCATCGGCGTCGCGGCCCACTGGAATCCCGCACTCATCGACGCCGACATCGACATCGCTAGGGCTGATCGCCTGCGCTGGCTCGCTGCGCAGACCCTGCCCGCCCATATCGCGCGACACCCCGCCTCCGCCGCCGCCTGGTGCAAGGCTCTGTGCATGTTCAAAAGCCAGATCTATTCTCCCGAAGGCCGCTTCCGCCATCGTTGGACGACGCCCGACCGCTGGCCCCACCGTGACCTTTGGCTTTGGGATTCCGCCTTCCATGCCATCGGCTGGCGGCATCTCGATCCGGCCCTTGCCCGCGAAATCCTGCAAGCCGTCTTCGACACGCAACACCCTGACGGCTTCATTCCACACATGGCCACGCCGACGGAAACCTCCACCGTCACCCAGCCGCCGATTCTCGCCCTTGCCGTCGGCCTCGTCGATGAAGCCGCACCCGATGACGCATGGCTCGCCGCCCTTTATCCCTCCCTCGCCCGCTACCTCGAATGGGACATCGCCCGCCGCGACCGCGACGCCAACGGCCTTTGCGAATGGGCCGTGGACCCCTCCAACCCCAACAACCGCAGCGACGAAAGCGGCATGGACAACAGTACCCGTTTCGACGCCGCCGTGCTCCTCGACGCCGTTGATTTCAACAGCTACCTCGCCCACGAATGCGAATGGATGGCCCGCTTCGCGCTCCGCCTCGCCCGCCCCACTGCGGAAATCGCACTCTGGCAACACCGTCATGCTCGTTTCATTACACTCATCAACGAACATCTCTGGGACGACGATGCCGGATTTTATTTCGACCGCGACATCGCCACCGGCCACCGCACCGGCGTCTGGTCCGGACCCGGATTTCTCCCTCTCCTGTGCGGCGCCATTGACCCCGCCCGCGCGCGCCGCCTCCTTGAGCACCTGCGTCCCGGCGGCGGCGGACGTTTCGACACGCCGGTCCCCGTTTCCAGCATCCCGTCCGGTTCTCCCGGATACACCCGCGACATGTGGCGCGGCCCCATGTGGGTCAACCTCAACTGGCTCGTGATCCGGGGACTCGCCCGCACCGGCAACGACATCGCCCACGCCGATCCCCGGACTGCCGATGCTCTCCGGCAACTCGCCACGCATCTCCGCCACAAAACCATCGCTGAACTCGAACGCTGGCACGCCAAGCTCGGCACCTTTTTCGAGTTTTACGACGACTCCGGCAGTATCCCGCCGCCTGATCTCCCGCGCAAGGGTCGCAACGCCCCCGACGTGTCGCCTTACCACCAGGTTATTCACGATTTCGGCTGGAGCGCCTCGCTCTACATCGACCTCTGCCACACCGCCACGCTCGCCGCCGTCCCCGCAAACGCACCCGCGCCCACCCGCGAACCCGAACCCGCGTCCGTGGTGTAGCCCGCAAGTCAACTACCTGCTCCGCACCGGCAGCGTGGTCCCCTCGTGCCACACCGGGGTCGTCAAGAGGATCGCCGGGGTTCCCGGCAACCCCAGCCGGTTTCGGTATAACTTCCCCACGATCTGGTCGATCGCCCGCCGACTGCTTTCCTCCACGCACGTGTAGAGACCGCTGTGTCGGTTTTCCTGCGCGTGTATGTTAATTTCAACTACGGCCAGATCGTCCGGCACCGCCAACCGCAGTCGCTGCAAGACCGGCTCGCAACGCTGCAACGACAGACTGTTTGAAACCAGCACGTCCGGCTTCCATCGCGCCAGCCATCGTTCGAACTCCGCGTCAAACTCCGCCTCGTCCACCACCAGCGGCGGGATCAACGACAACCGTTTCTTCCCGCTTTCGCGTTCCAGCCCGCTGGCAAGAAACCCGCCGCGCCACCGCCCCTGCGACGCGACATCCGAATGCGACAGCACAAAAAATCCCGGCTTCCGGTAGCCCCGCTGCCACGCCGTATGCACTGCCTGATACGTCGCCCCGAAATGATCCGTGTCCACCCGGTCCATCGGCGGCGTGCGCAGGTTGGTGCTGAACGTCACCACGGCGAAATGCTCCCAGTTGAGCGCCACCGGACCGCCTTCCGGCTCGTCCGACGGCGGCAGAAACACCCCGCGAATTCCCCGCGTGTGCAACGCCTTTTCCAGCCGCGCGTGCGACCCGAACTCCGCCGCTTCGAACGCCTCAAGTTTAAACCCCAACTCCTCTGCATGTGTCCGCGCCGCCTCGAACATCCGCGCCACATACGCATTTTCCGCCAGCACCTGCCGTCCCGCTTGCGAGCGCGTGATGAAGGCCAGCGCCCCCTGAAACTTCCCCGACCGCGCCGTCCGCCGCTGCTGCACCAGCGCTGTCAGCAACGGATTGACCCGATACCCCATCTTTTCCGCCAGCGCTCGGATGCGTTCCCGCGTCGCCACCGGCAACTGCGGACTGTTGCGCAAGGCCAGCGAAACTGTCGTCACATGCACGCCCGCGGCCTCCGCCACATCGCGCATCGCCACCCCGCGTCCGCCACTCTTCGCTGCGACCTTCGAACTCATGCCCGTAACTCTATGATTAGAGTAACGCCTGTGTCGACTCTCCAAACCAATCCCGGCAACTTTTCCGAACCGATTACCTCCGCCGCCATGTCATCACCCACCATTAGAGCCAGTGTTCATTCGCTGCCCTTGCCCGCCGAGTTATTTGCCGGGTGTCCCAAATCTCCCGGGACACGTCCAAAAGCATTCGGGACCTGTCCAAAATCACTCCGGACGAATCCCAAAGTATTCGGGACGAGTCCAACCTCCCTCCGGACAAGTCCTGGACTGCTTAGGACAAGTCCCAAGGCATTCAGGACAAGTCCTAAAGAGCTCCGGACGTGTCCTAAAATGCTCAGGACATATCCCAAGCGAACCCGGATCCCGCCTCCTCCCTCCCTTTGCCTGCCCACCGATAAAAACCAGACAGCCAACGAACCCACACCAGAACTGAAAGCCAAAACATCATGAGCAATACCGGATATATCCCCTCCGCCGACGAGAGTTTCCACGCTTGGCAGGCCAACTTCGCGCTGAAACTCGGCCCCATGGTCACGCGCATCGGCATCCCTGCGGCCAAAATGACCACGTTCGAGAGCCTCCAAGGACTGTGGATCGACGCCTTCCAACTCGCCAGCCAGCCGAGCACCCGCACCCCGCTGGCCATCGAACAAAAAAAACACGCCCGCGACGATTACGAAGCCCACATCCGCGCCCTCGTCCGCCAATACATCACCCACAACGACGCCACCACCGATGATGACCGCGTGAGCCTCGGCCTGCCCATCCCCAAGACCACGCGCACCCCCGTCCCCGTGCCTGCGGACTCGCCCGCCTTCGAAGTGGGCATCTCACACCTCCGTGAAATCCATATCTACTATCACCCCACCGGAGCCAAGCCCGCCGGAGCCAAACCCTACGGCGTGCACGGCGCGGAGTGCTGCTGGGCCATCCGCGATACACCTCCCACCGACGACATCGAAACCGACCTGCCCTATTCTCGTTTCGACACCCACTCTCCCCTCATCCTCCCCTTTAAGGAAGGCCAGCGCGGCAAAACCGTCTATTTTGCCCTCCGCTGGGAGAACACCCGTGGCGACAAAGGTCCTTGGGGCGACATTGGCTCCGCCATCATCCCCTGAAGGGAAAAGCTAAACATCTTCAGTTTTTTTTTACTCAAGATTTGCCTCTGTTATTACGCTGCCACGCTACCGCCCTTCCTCTGAATAAACCAACATCCTCCAAACAATGAAATTCAACTCCCCAAAGTTATTCCTCGCCCCACTCGCATCGTTGCTTCTCGCATCGCTGCCCGCCCCTGTCGCATTCGCGCAAGCTCTCATGATTGATTTCGGTCCCATAACCGTCGCCGGAAGCAATCTAACCAACAGCCCCTTGCATGCCGCCAATGCTCAGTTCACCGATAAAACTTGGAACAAGGTCGAACTGGAAGACGTTGCTGCGGGCGGGCTAAAATGGTCAGACAACACCACCGCGCAAGGTGTCAGCCTGCGTTTGGGCGGAGGCTTGAATTACGCCAATCATGTCAAATTCAATACTCTCGCCAACAATCCAAACCTTTCAGATTATCGTGGAGGTGCCATACGCACAGGCATCTATAGTGGCAATTCCGTGGGTAGGGACGGCATCTCGGTTAATTCTGATGGCAGCGTTATTGCGTTGCAAATTGGCGGACTTCAGTCCGGCACCTACGATGTTTACGTCACCACGCGCAACACTAATTCCAATTCCGCGCATAGCCAAAACGTCTATGTCGGCAAAACATCGACGGCGGTGGATACCATAGCCTACAGATTGGGCACCGGGACAGTCACCCAAAACGGTTTTGTTGCCCAATCGATTTCCTATCCAGCCGGAGTGACAGCCACAGACAGTTGGGTTCAGGGCACAAACTACTTCAAGTTTAGCGTTACCCTTGAGGCAGGAGAGTTCCTGAATATCATGACTTCTTCCGCAGGTGGTGTGAACAAGGGATCCCTCACCTCGCTGCAAATCATTCCATAGCCTGTTCCAGAACCAGCAACAGCCATGTTGTGTGCCAGCAGTTTTGTAATGACCGTTATTGTATTCAGCTGCATTTGACAAAAGTTCATCCGTTTTGCCTTCCCCCCCCTTCCATGAAAAAGACCTCCGCCTTCACTCTGATCGAATTGCTCACTGTCATTGCCATCATCGGTATCCTCGCGGGTATCATGATTCCCGTCGTCGGCAAAGTCCGGGGGACGGCAAGAGGTGCGCAGTGCAAATCCAATCTGAGGCAACTCGCCACAGCGATTTCCATGTATGCCGACGAGCACAAGGGACTTTATCCGACGGCGTATCCGCCGCCTCCGGGTGCCACGGACGGCAATATCAACTGGTTTTGCGGCGACAACAACAAGAAGAACTGTCCGATCGCTCCTTACATCAGTGGAGGCGAGACAGCGGATGGGAAAGTGGGGCGCGCCACCATGCGCCTTGTTGTTTGTCCGTCCAATGAAGTTGGCCAGCCGTATCCCTCTCACTGGATATTTCCCAACGGCAACGCCTACGGTTATCCCTATGCCGTGAACATGTCTGTAATATCCGACACATCCACACAAGTTGCGGCAAATAGCATTACGGTGCCCAGCCAGACGGTTCTCATGACTGATAATTCGACTCCGGTCACGGGGGGAGGAACATGGACCTACGGTTTCAAGTTCACAGCATCCGGCTTTGACGATCCCTACTGGGGAACTCGTATTGTGGAACGCATGGGCGCTCTGCATGGGGAGAAAACCAACATCGCTTGGTGCGACGGCCATGTGACAACGACGTCGGTCGAAAATTTCAAACAAACCTACAAGGTTCCTCAATAGATCTGGCGGCAGTTTCCCACTACTTCACAAAACGCATCCCCCCCTCCCCCCCTCCCCCTGAGTGAGGGGGGGACGATTACTCCACTCTCGCACGTATCATTTTTCTATTACAAATTGCCGTTTATTTCATCATGACCGTTCGCATTCCCAAACTATTTTTCTCTAGTGTGATTTTGTCGTTTGCTGCCACGACATGCTCCGGGATTGCAGCCACTGCGCTTGACGATGCGCTCAACGATGCCGATGGCGCTGCGACTGCAACTGAATCTGCCGCCACCGCGAAGTCAGAGCAGATTGTTTTTACCACGAGCGAGGATTACATTCCCGTCAAGGGACCGAGGCGCGTCAAAAAGGGAGGCATTTTCGATTTTTCCACCAAACCGTGGATCTTCGATGCGCCCGCCGGCAAACACGGATTCATTCGCGCTGTTGGCGAGCATTTTGAGTTTGAGAATCGCCCCGGAAAGCCAGTCCGTTTTAACGGTCTCAACCTGATGGATGTGCCGTCCGCCGACAGTGCTTTGGTAGAATCCGATGCCGACGCGATGGCTGAAGCCGGCTACAACTTGCTTCGACTTCATCATTTCGACGACTGGATTGCCGACTACAAGGCGTCCGACCCCAAACGCTATCATTCCGGAGAACTCGATCCCGTGAATCTCGATCGCCTTGATCGTATTGTGGCTGCCTGCAAAAAACGAGGCATCTATACAACGCTCGATTTTTATACGATCCGCCGTATCCGAAGGGCTCATTTCCCCGATTATCCAGGAACAACCGACGAGAAGTTCAACCGTCTGGAATACAAGGCGCTGGTCTGGGTTGACGAACGCACAGCCGACGATTTTTGGGCATTTGCCGAGAATCTCATGAACCACGTCAATCCTTATACCGGTCTCGCGTGGAAAGACGATCCGGCCATCGTCTTTATCAGTCTGATCAACGAGGGCCCCATGACGAAGTTGCCCGGCGTCACACCAACGGTGCAGGCGATGTTCGACCGGAAATTTGACGAATGGGCTGCCAAGCGTGGCTATGAAAACACTCCCGAATTACGCAAGGAACGACATCGGCAGTTCATCACGGAGTTTTACAATGAGACCTACGCGCGTTTTGTCCGGAGCGCCCGTGACATTGGTATCCGGGTTCCGCTCACAGACCAGAATCTCGACACCTTGCGGTATGAGACGATTTTGCAACGTCGCCAGTTTGATTACATTGATCTCCATGCCTACGGATGGCACCCTACATCGCTCGATAAAAATTTCAGATGGCATGAAAACAAGGCCGCTTTGAAAGTAGGCGCGGTCAGCACCATCAAGGCGTATTACAGTGGAGGGCCGATGTCGATACTCGCTTCGGGACGTCACTATGGGAAGCCGTTTGTTGTTAGCGAATGGGAATACTGCATGCCTGCCGAATCCGCCCAGGAAGGCACATTGCTCATGGCGTCATATGCCGCCGCGCAAAATTGGAACGGATTGGTGCGTTTTGGCCTCGGTCACGGTTTTTCGCGCGGTAATTTCGAAACCGTCAAGCCACGAGCGATCCTTGCAATCGCCAATCCGCAGACAGCACTCGCCGAAAGAATGACGTCTCTGCTCTTCCTGCGCGGCGACGTTCTCCCCTCCGTGGATAATTATCCGATTCTGATGCCGCTTGATTATGCGGAGGAGCTAAAAGCAGAGAAAGTCTGGCCAGAAAATCTCCGTCGCATCGGTTTGTTGGGCCGCACCGGTATCCTGTTTTTCGATCCGAAAAAACCGGAGGCTGTCGCGTCTATGCTCCCTCCGAACACGAAAGGCGTTTTCCAGATAGGCTCCACTCCGGTCGTCACGAACGGCGTGCCTGTCTATACCGATACCACAGTCAGGCTGGGACTGAATCTTCCGCGCAATCCTGCCGTAAACGACACGGGGGAACTTACGCTTGATCGCGACTTGGGCGTCTTTTCTGTTGTCACTCCACGCAGCGAAGGATTTGCCGTGCCGGAAGGGCAGGAGGTAAAAGGCGCGTTTGCCACGGCCAAAAGCAAAAAATCTTTTGCCACGGTATTCGTCTCCGCAATGGATGAAAAACCGCTGAGTACGAGCGAATCTTATTTGATCCTCCACCTGACCGGTAGCAAGGGGGAGGGAATGCGCTTCAGAAACGACGAGTTGGCGATTCTCGACGAATGGGGAAATGCACCGCTTTTGGCCCACCGCGGCGAAGTTGAATTCACATTCAACCGTAATTTTCCTGAAGAAGGTTTTGTTCTCTACGCTCTCAGTTTTTCGGGCGAACGGCTCTTCCGTGTTGCCATGGAAACACAGAATGGGCGCTCACGATTTACCGCCAAAAACACATCAGACGGACATGTCATCGCCGCCTACGAACTCGCACGATGATACATGTTGAAAAACAGAACACCAAAACCTCATAAGTTGCTTTATCCCGCACCGACCAATCACGGCAATTTTCAACAATCTGAAAGATATGGCTACCGCTGAAAAAGTCATTGAGACCGTCATCAAAAATCCTGGCCTCGTAATGAGCGATGCTTACCTGAAACTATGGAAGGCGGAGTATGAAAAGATCGACGCCGACATTGAGGCAAATCGCAAGGCAGACGCTCTTGTTTGCTTGGGTGATAAAATCGCTCCCGGCACAGAAGTTCGCGTCGAACAGGTGTCGCATGAATTCGTTTTCGGCGCGCATATTTTCAACTTCGACCAGTTGGGAAGCGATGAGTGCAATGCTCGTTACAAGGAACTTTACGGCACACTCTTCAACTCGGCGACAATTGCTTTTTATTGGAAGTGTTTTGAACCGGAAGAGGGGACGCCGCGCTTCAAGGCGAAGTATGAGGATACGGCGGAGTTTTGGAATTCGATCAAAGAACCGAAACGGCAACCACACTGGCGGCGTCCGGCAACCGATCCCGTGGTGGAGTTTTGCGAGAGCAAGGGCATCCGCATGCATGGGCACACTCTCGTATGGGGCAATGCCCAATGGCACATGCCAGACTGGGTGTTTGAGAAAATTCCCGAGTCGTATCGAAAAAACGCCCGTCCGCCGGAAAACCCCAGCGTCACTCCGCGCATCGAATTATTCGATTCGATGACACCTGCCCAGATTGAAAAATTGCTGCCCGGCTTCACCAACGAGGTGAACACACTCATGACGCGACGGATCATTGAAATCGCCCTGCGCTACAAAGGCCGCCTGCACAGTTGGGACATCGTCAATGAAAGCGCAACCGACTTCGGACTCGGCTTGCACATCGCAGGCGATGGTCTTTGTAAAAGTGGCAATGGACTTATGCCCGGCGACTATGCCTGCCGCTCGTTCAAAATCGCCGAGAGCGCTTTCCCAAAAAAAGTTTTCCTCAACATCAACGATTACAACCTTGGGGAGGATTATTTGCGGCAGGTGCAGGATTTGCAGACACGCGGCTGCAAGATTGATGTCATGGGAGCGCAGATGCACATCTTCAATCCGCAACAGTGCAAGGACATCGCCGATGGCAATAGTGATGAGAAGACCGATGCCAAAGTTCGTCCTGACAAGATTCGCGCCACCATTGAACGCCTGGCCACGGCGGGAGTCCCCATTCACATGAGTGAAATCACCATTTCCGCACCGACCACCACCGCAGGTGAGGAACAGGGCCGGTTGATTCAGGCGATTATCGCGAGAAACTTGTATCGCCTATGGTTCAGCCTGAAGCCGGTGATGGGCATCACTTGGTGGAACGTCGTTGATGATTGCGGCGCGCCCGGCGAGCCGTCCGTATCCGGTCTGTTCACACGCGACATGAAGCCCAAGCCGGCGCATGATGTCCTCAAACACCTCATTCATGACGAGTGGAAAACACGGCTCACCGTCCGTGCCGGAGCGGATGGGACGGTGCATTTTCGTGGGTTTCGAGGCGGATACAAATTGACGTGGCAGGATGATTCCGGACGCACGCACGTCACCCCTTATATTTTGGGCACGGAGTGCAAATGAGTTTTTCAATTTCTGAAAACAGAATTGTGATTATATAACTGAAGTTACGCGGCAGGAGCGGCGGCGTCCCCGCCGCCGGACGGACCGGCAGGTCCGCCAAAATAAAGCACTTGTGTTATTCGGGCGCGCTGTCGCGCGTCGGGCGGCGGGGACGCCGCCCCTCCTGCCGCGTAACATCAGTTAAAAAGAAAGAGAGGGGGACGAAATTTTCGTCCCCCTCTCTTCTTTTTGAAAACGTCTGACGACGATCCGTGATCTCACCACGCAGTCACATTTGTTTGCGAATACGACGACGATAAAGGGCAATGGCTCCTATCGTCACCACACCGAACGCCAACCCGATGCTGGCCGGCTCGGGCACGGCGATTGCGGTGATTTGAAGATTATCGACACGCAGCGATGAGCCGGAAGGAATATCGGCAAACGACCAGCGCAACGTCACCGACGACTGATTATTGATGGCAACGAGACTTGAAAGATCCAGTGACCAGACCGAGTAGCCCGTTCCGGTTGAGAAAGACGCAAGCGAGAGTCCCGATGAACCCCAGCCCGAACCCGTGTCATATTGCAAATTAGAGAACGACGTCAGTCCGCCGGTGTAGGAGCGGAGATCCATGCGAACCTGCAAGGAAGACAGTCCTGTTGTATCCAGTGTGACACTGAAGGAATTTCCCGTGGAGCCGCTGTTCCACGCCAATGAATGTCCTGGCGTGCTTCCCGTTCCGCTGCCCGACCATGTTGTGCCATCGAATGCCTGAAACGAAGCGGCACCGCCGTTGTTTCCGCCCGAAGTAATGTTTGAACCCGTATAGGAAAGCGTTGGGATGGTTTGAAACGTCGAGGCTGTCACGATGCTGGTAAATGTCCCCCCGGTTCCGTTTTGAGTGGTTTGGAAACTCCAGAATGCAGCGGTTGACTGAGCTTGGATTCCACTGACGGCGACCAGTGCGAGCGCAAGCGCTCCTGCGATTTTGTGGGTGTAGGATGTTTGAGATTTCATGGTGGTTTTGGATGGATTGACTGTTAGCAGCTCCTTGGGAGCAGCAACCGGTGACACAGCATCCGGCTGATCGGATAGAAGTCGATAGGTCGGTTACTCTAATCATAGAGTCATATCGTGACCGTCTCCTCACCGTCTTCCGGCCATCCATATATTGACTGCGACAAAGGAGGGCGCTCAGGGCATTTGCCGTGGGCCAGCTCAAATATCGTCATTTGCATGTTGCGTATTAACCAGCTTGCTTGCCGCGATGGCATCGCTCCCGTTTTCTCTCGTGTTCGAAATCGTATGTTTTCCGCAACCATGAAACGCCTCCTCCCAATCGTCCTGCTCTTCTCCGTGGCATCCGCCGCCCTTGCCTCCCATGTGGAAGAGAAAAACGTCTCCTATCTGGAGGAAGCGGCCTTTGCCAAAGCGGATGCCTACCGGCAGGAGCAATGCCGCATGGACTTGTGGCTGCCGACCGGGAAACCCGGTTTCCCCACCCTCATCTGGTTGCACGGCGGAGGACTCACCAGCGGGAAACGTTTCATGCCGGTGCTCCGCGACAAAGGCATCGGTCTGATCGCGGCCAGCTATCGCCTTTCGCCGAAAGTGGAGCATCCCGGCTATCTTGAGGATGCGGCTGCCATCACGGCTTGGACGCTCCGGCACATCGCGGAGCGCGGCGGCGATCCGAAAAAAATCTTTCTCGCCGGACATTCGGCAGGCGGCTACCTCGCCGCCATGGTCGGCATGGACCCGCAATGGCTGGCCGCTCAAGGCGTTTCCAACCGCGACCTCGTCGGCCTCGTCCTCGTCAGCGCGCAGGTGACAACTCACTTCCTTGTCAAAAAATTGCGTGGCGACACCCGTCCGGAATATCGTCCCATCATTGATGAATTCGCCCCGCTTTACCACGCGTCGAAGGACTTGCCCCCCGTTTGTCTCATTCTGGGTGATCGGAAAATCGAATACAAAAACCGCGTCGAGGAAAACAATCTGCTGGCTGCCAGCCTGCGCAATCTCGGCCATCCGATGGTCGAGTTTTACGAAATGGGAGGACTCACTCACGGCAGCGTGGTGAGCGGTTCCTGGATCATCGTGCCGGATTTTTTGAAACGAGCGGTCGCGTGGCGCGCGGCGGACACGTCCTCCGCCCAGGGCCGTTGACCCATGCTCGGCTTCATGGAAGTAAAATCTAAATGGCGCAAAGAGCCGTGGCGCGGGTGGAACGCCCGCGCCACTTCAAGGCCGTCTGTGTAACATCGGTTTATCAGTATCAGCGAACGAAGTCTGGACACTCCTTGGCCTGACCTGTCTGGCTTCCCGCTTGTCCTTCGTCATGCCATCCTTTCCCTTGCGCACGGTCACGTCTCTCAACGGTCTCTGGGACTTCGCGTTCCCGGGTCGCATCGACCTCGATGCGTTTTCGCCCGCATCCTTCCCCTCCGAAACGGAAAAAACGCCTGTCCCCTCGGCCTTCGACGCGCTCCCGGCACACGCGGGCAGGCGGGGCGCGGCGGTTTACCGGCGGCGCTTCACGGTGCCTGCCGGAAGGCGTGCGCGGCTGGAGTTTGGCGCGGTGTCGATGTGGTGCCGCGTGTGGATCGACGGCGTGGCGGTCGCGGAACACGCGTGTGGCTACGCGCCCTTCACTGTCGATGTGCCGGTGCGCACGGACTCGTCCGGCGAACGCGAACTCGTCGTGCTGGTGGACAACCGCTACGACTTCGCCCGCGTGCCGATGCATGAGGAGTATTTTGATTTTTACCAATACGGGGGACTCCTGCGCGACGTGACGCTGCACCTGTTGCCCGTCGCGTCGGTCGAAGGCGGCGTGTTTATCGACCACGTGCAGACTCTCGTCGGCGAAGGTTATGCGGAGGGACGGTTCCAGTTGCGCGTGCACCTGTCCGGAAAAAGCATTCCGGCAAGTGTTGCGCTCGTCACGCAGATCGACGACAACGAGCCGCGTGTCGCGGAAAATATCCCGGTGGACGCGGATGGCGTGGCGACGCTGCAACTTCAGGCGGGCGCGCCTCGTATCTGGTCGCCGGATACGCCGCATCTGCACCGCCTGACGGTGCGGCTGCCGGACAACGGCGACGCCTTGGAAATCCGTTTCGGACTGCGCCGCATCGAGGCGCGCTCCGGCAAACTCTGGCTCAACGGACAACCGCTCGTGTTGCGCGGCTACAACCGGCATGAGTGGCATCCGAATACCGGCCCCTGCACGCCAACGCTCCAGATGGTCGCCGACATCCAGCTCATGAAGGACCTGGGTTGCAATTTCGTGCGCGGTTCGCACTACCCGCAGGACCAGCGGTTCCTCGACTTGTGCGACGAGTTCGGGTTGCTCGTCTGGGAGGAAAATCTCGGGTGGGGACAGCGCGAGAAGACATTTGCCAGCACGAAGTGGCGCGCCGATCACGCACGGGCCTTGCGCGCGATGGTGCGCGCGAGTTGCAACCACCCGTGCGTCATAATCTGGGGTTTCCTCAACGAGGCCGGGACAAACGCCGATTACGTGCGCCCCGTCCTTGAAGAAACCACGAAGACGCTGCGCGCTCTCGATCCCTCGCGGCTGGTGAGCTACGCTTCGATGTATGGCAAGGTGGACAAACACTTCGATCTGGCCGACCTGATTGCGCTCAACATCTACCCTGGCTGGTACGGATGCGAAGGCGTGGAGCATCCGCTCGACTTGATTGCGCCGGCGATGCGCGAATTTTTCGCATCGATCGACGCGCGCGGTTTCGCGGACAAGCCCATCATGATTTCGGAGATCGGGGCCGAGGGGCTTTACGGATGGCGCGATGCGCACAACGACTTTTTCACCGAAGAGCATCAGGCCGAGTATATCCGCCGGGCCTGCGAGGAGGCGTTGTCCAATCCGCGCAGCAGCGGCATCGCGCTATGGCATTTCAGCGACGTGCGCACCTACGGCGGCGGCTGGTCTCTGAAACGTCCGCGGGCGTTCAACAATAAAGGCACCTTCGACGAATACCGCCGTCCCAAGGCCGCGGCGCGCGTGGTGAAAGAAATTTTTCGGCAGTCATCCGGAGCCGGAAAATAATAACCGGGCTTCCGACCCTTTACTTCAAACAGGCGTTAACTACGGTTTGTGCTCATTCGCAACATGAGCACACCGTCCGCCGCCGCATCCGCCACCGTCCCCCCCCCCCCCCCGCCATCCGATCTCGAAAAGGCCACGCCGCAGGAGCGTGTGCGTTGGGCGGTGGACACGTTTGGCGATGGGCTGGTGCTGACGACGAGCTTCGGCATCCAGGCGGCGGTCATGCTGCATCTCGTCACACGCATCGTCCCGGAGCTCCCCGTGGTGTTCATCGACACCGGCTACCTGTTTGCCGAGACCTACCGCTTCGCCGACCAGTTGACGGAGCGGCTCAGGCTCAATCTCAAGGTTTACCAGCCGCGCCTCACCGCCGCGTATCAAGAAGCCCGTTACGGCAAACGCTGGGAGCAAGGGATCGACGGGCTCAAAGCCTACAATTTCGACAACAAGGTGGAGCCCATGGATCGCGCCGTGCGCGACCTCGGCGCGCGCGCCTGGCTGGCGGGCCTGCGTCGTTCGCAGTCCGGCACGCGCGGGGCGCTCGGCGTCGTGCAGGAACAAAACAATATCACCAAAATCCACCCGATCATCGACTGGGACAACCGCACGGTGCACCGCTACCTCACGGAAAACGACCTGCCGTATCACCCGCTCTGGGAACAAGGCTACGTCTCGGTCGGCGACTGGCACAGCACCTCGAAACTCGAACCCGGCATGACCGAGGAACAGACGCGCTTCGGCGGTCTCAAGCGCGAGTGCGGTCTGCATGAAGAGTGGGGGAAGGGGAATTAACCACAGAGACACCGAGGCACAGAGAATCAATCCACGGAGAAGATCAGAAACCGCATGGATCAGTTAATGATAAAATCATCTCTGTATTTTTGCTGCCCCAGCCACGCGGCCAGGCCGGCGTCGTCGGTGATCGTTTCGCCAAATTGGTAGTCGCGGTCGAGTAGTTGCGCGTAGCTCAGTTCCACGAAGCGGCGGCAATGCAACAGCACCCGCGCCCGCTGTCCCGGCGCGCGCACCAGACGGCCCAGTGCCTGGTTCACCTTTTGCATGCCCGGCGCCTGATAAACCCTCCGGAACGCCTCCTCGCGCGACAACGCCCGCAGTGTCGCCATGCGCGCCTTCTGCACCGCGTTGACCTCCGGTAGCGCCGGGCCTACGACCATCGCATGACTCACGCGCCCGCCCAGTGCGTCAATGCCCTCGGCAAAACTGCTGCCCAGCACCAAAAACACCGCATCGGCCATCACCAGCGACTCCTCCACCCACGCCGTCTGCGCCGCAAGGTCGTTGAGGCGCGGCTGGATCGCCACTCGCACCGCCGGAAACGCCGTGTTCAATTCGCGTTCGATCATCTCCGCATACGCATAGCTTGGAAAAAACACTGCAACGCATCGCAACCGCTCCGCCCCCCCCCCTCCGCGTGAAGCCGCCTCGTGCAACGCGGCCACGGTCGCGGCGGTTGTTCGCGCGTGGCGTCCGCGCTGCAGGTAAGTCGTGTCGGCGCGCACATCGTAAGCGATGTCATAAGCCGCGTCGCGCCACGGCGTGCGGGCAACCACGGAGAAAGGCTGAAAGGCTGAAAGATTTAAACCCACCAACCCGCACGACTCCGCAAAAATTCCCGCCGGTCCCGGTGTCGCCGTGGTGAACACCACGCCGCCAAACTCCGCGACCGCCGCCCCGATTTCCGCCGCCGCGTCCAGGCATGTGAAGCGCAACTCGCCCTCCGCCGGGCACCACAGCAATTTTTCCAAGCTCGTCCGTTCCAGCCAGTCCGCCAGCGCCGGGATCATCCACAACGCCTCGCTCGCCACCGGCCCCAAGTCCGCGTAATCGAGCGGCGTTTGCTGGATGCGGCTGGCGAGCGTGCGCAGCGCGTCGGCCACGTCGTCCTCCTGGTCGAGTCCCAGCGCCTCGCACGGGCGCAACCTTGCCAGCAACAAAGCCCACTCTTCCCACGCGCGCACCAAGGGCGCGGGCACATGGTGATGATCCAACTCCGCCAGCACCGCGTGCGCCGTTCCCGCCTGCGCCGCGTGCGACCACGCATCCGCCACGCGCGAGGGCAGGTTGTGCGCCTCGTCGATCACCAGCAGCGTCTCCGCGGGTTCAAACCCCGGCTGCTCGAAAAACAGGCCCCGGTTGTTGGGCGCAAAAACGTAGTTGTAATCGCCCACCCACACGTCCTGAAACGCCAGCGCCACGCGCGTGATCTCGTAGGGGCAGACGCGCGCCGTCCGCCCCGCCGCGCGCAGGGCGTCGATCTCGCACGCCTCGTTTTCAAAACGGTAAAACCGCGAAAGTCCCGCCGCCTCCCAGCGCCGTTCCATGCCGTCGAGATACCCGCACGCCTCCCGCACGCAGTGAAACGTGCTGTTGACGCAATGCTCGCGTTTGGGCCGCACCTGCCAGGCGCGGACGAATGCGGAATGCGGATTGCGGATTGCGGAATGGCAAACCTCCGCACTCCGCATTCGCCTGAGCGTTTGCATCACTTGGAGTTGCCCCGTCGCCTTGCTCGTCAGGTAGATTAATCGTGAAAATCGTCCCGCCCGCATCTGCCCCAGCGCGCACTCCAGCAGCACGCCCGTCTTGCCAAACCCGGTCGGGGCGGTGAACAGCACCGACGGGTGCAACACCATCGCCGCCTCCAGTTCCGCCGCCGTAGTCTCCTGCCCGATACGCAACTCGGAGAACGGGGGATGAAACACCAGTCCGCGCAGGCGTTCGCGTGACTCCGCCCGCAGGTCGAGAAAACCGCGCACGGCCTCCAGCCGGGCGCGAAACAGCGACTCGTCGGTGTCCGTGCATGTGAGCGTCTGGCTCAGGCCGCTGCCCGCCTCGACGAACACCAGTTCCCCGCGCACGGGGGTATCCGGGTCGCCGATACGGCGCAGCATGACGTAGGCCGCCAGTTGGGCAAAATAGTCCGGGTGCTCTGCACGAAGTTCCTCCTCCGCCGCCGGGATGGCGCGCAGGGTGGTCTTGATTTCGCGCAGCACGACGGGGCCGGTGCGTGTCTTAACCGGCAGCACCTGGTCAATGCGGCCTGTCAGCGTGATGACCCAGCCGCCATGCGCCACGCTGCCCGACACCGGCACTTCGAACTCGGCATCGGCCCGTTCGGACGCCAGTTGCGCGCGCATTTCCTGATGCCATTGCGTGCCCAGTTGCGCCCGCCATATCCCTCTCTTCGTGCCTTGCTGTCCGTTCCCCGGCGCGCGCGGCCCGATCGCAAAGGTGGCGAATTCACCGATGCTCAGCGAGGCGGTGCGGTGTTCGAGGTCAAATTCCATGGGCCGTTAGCGCATTTGTCGTGGGATGGTATCGGTTGTTTTAACGGTAGTGAGGTCTCTCCGAGACCTCCGCTGTGCGTGGTGTGAGGATGGCAAAACTCATGGGTGGGCGGCGGCGTGGTGAGGTTATCGCGAAGGTGACGCGGAGTCCTCGGAGAGGCCTCACTACCTGGATAGGTTGTGGCTACAATTTTTTTGAGAATGTTCTAAACACGCCTGTCCGGTGGATGAAATGCAAGCTGCTTGGAACGGCGAAGGGCGGACAATGGTGTCCGCCCTTCGGTCAAAGCTAGTGCTGGTGTCGGGTTCGCTTACCGGGCGTCGGCGTAGCGGGCGATGGAGGTCACAGTGTAAGTTTCCTCGGCACTGCCGATCTTGACTTGCACGGTGTCGCCCACGCGCTTGGTGAGGAGGCCCTGGCCGAGCGGGGTCTTGTAGGCGATGATGTTCTTCTCCGGGATGCTGTCCCAGGCGCCAAGAAGGGTGTAGGTGGCGGTCTTGCCGGTGGAGCCGATCTTGAGTCCGACGATATTGCCCACGCCGATGCTGTCCGTCGGGGCGTCCTTGAAATCAGTGATGCGGGCGCGGCTGAGTTCTTTTTCGATGAGGGCCTTTTGCGCCATGAGAACCTGCTGGTCCTGCTTGGCCATCTTGTACTCGGAGTTTTCCTTGAGATCGCCGTGCTCGCGGGCGGTGGCGATGGCTTTGCTGTTCTCAGGGATTTTTTTGGAAACGATGGTTTCGTATTCCTCGCGCTTGCGTTCGTAGCTCTCGCGGGAGACGAGGAGTTGTTCTTCCTTGCCTTCGGAGTCGCCGGTGAGGAGCGACTGGATGGAGGGGAACAGTTTGATGAAGCGGGCGAGGAGGGATTTTTTGGTAAGGTCTTCGAAGCCTTGGTTGAGCAGGAGGGTGTTGGCGAGGTCGCGCGCGGTCTCGGTGTCGGCGGCGGCAAGGAGGTCGGGGATGAGTTCGGTGTCGTCGCTGAGGATTTCGGCCAGCGGGATGCGGCGCGCGCTGGCGGCTTGCAGGGCTTCGTAGTCGATGGCGTAGAAGACGGAGCTGAGGAGGCGGGGGGTCACGAGGTCGCCGAGGATTTTGGCGAATTTCTTCGAGTGGCGGTTCTTGACGATCCACAGGAGAACGGGGGCGCGGAGGTTTTGCTCGATCTGCCAGCGTTTGAGCGAGTCGGCCAGCTCTTCGGTGTGACCGTTCTCAACGAGGAAGTTGATGCACTCGGTGGTGAACTTGCCTTGCGAGATTTTGAGGAGGTTGAAGATGATGTCGCGGTGCTCGATGGGGAAGGTCTCTTTGATGAGGTCGAGGAGGTGGGCTTGGAACTGGACGGGGATTTTTTCGACGATGTCGGGGATGTCGCGCTGGTTGGCAATGAGGGAGGATTGCGTGGGGACGAAGGCGTTGGCGTCCACGTCGGGGGCGAGTTTGGCGAGTTCGTCGCGCACGTAGGCGCCGTAGAGGCGTTCGGCGGGGGTGAGCTGGTTGGAGTCCTTCACGGCGTCGGCAATGCCGGTGAGCACGGTCTTGATGGTCTCGGGGTTGGTGTCCTTTTTGTCGGCGGCGGCAACGAGTTCGTCGGCGAGCTTGATGCGGCGGCGGGCGGAACGGGTGCCGTTGAAGAATTCAAGGATTTCGTCTTCGTTGGAGATGGGCGTCTCGCGGATGTAGTAGCATTCGGTCTTCTTGAGGGGGAGGCCGACGCGGGGGTCTTTGAGGACGATTTTCTTGGCGGCGCTCCACCAGCGTTTAAACTTGTCGGGGCCGACGACCTGGGCGAGGACGGATTCGATTTCGATGCCGGTGGCGGCCTGGTTGGGGTAGGCTTCGAGGCCTTCGACGAAGAGTTGGGCGGGGTCCTCGGCGATGAGTTTGTTGATTTTTTCGGTCTCGGTCTGCTTGCGGACGAGCAGGTGATTGGCCGGGAGAACTTCGAGGGTTTTGACGCAAAACACCGGGTCCATCGGGTGGCCGGGCTTGCCGGTGAAATCGATAATCAGGCGCTGGGTCGCGGAGTTATAGGATTTGATCTGCCCAAAGCCCCAGCTCGAATGAATGCAATAGGAGCCGGATTTCATGGCCTCCAGCTTGGTCTTGGCCGTTTTAAGGGACGGGTTTTTGGCGATCAGCGCAGCAACATCTTCCGTAGTCATGTAAAGTCGGGTTTTCTTGGATGAATTGGTCACTTAAGCGGATCACGGTGTGCGGTGTCAATCCAAGCGGTGAGCGTTGCCAGATTGAGGGAGGGGGGGGAGGGGGGGAGGGGCCGCCGAGGGCGCGCAGCGTCGGTCCATCTGGAATATCTCAGGCAGAGACGCAGAGAAGAAAACAGCAGGGAGGTTCTAAAAATCCGTTTTTCCGGATGGGCGCGGCAAAGCCGCGTCTGGCGGGTCGGGAGACCTATACGCGCTAACATCTTTTCAATCGCCACGCATTTCTTGAGATTATTTCAGCAGAAAACAGCGATTTTTAGATTTAAAAGGCTGGTTTGAATCAAAAAATGAAGAAAAAAACGAAACATGTTAGCGCGTATAGGTCGGGAGACCCGCCCTCCCTTTGTTTGCCTTTCACACCGTGCCGTCGCCGATGGCGGTTTCGTAGCGGCGTTCGGCGTCGGCCTGGCTGCTGATGGAGAGGCGCAGGTCGCGGGCGAGGCCGTCCTTGAGACCGTAAACCCAGGCATGCACGGTCAGCGGCTGGCCGCGGTCCCACGCGTCATGGATGATGGTGGTTTGCGTGACGTTGAGGGCTTGCTCAATGGCGTTGAGTTCGCAGAGACGGTCAACGCGGGCGCTTTCGGTGGGGATCTGGTTGAGTTGGGCGGCGTGTTTGTCGCGCACGTCTTTGACGTGGCGCAGCCAGTTGTCGGCCAGGCCCACGCGGTCGCCGCGCAGTGCCACGCGCACACCGCTGCATCCGTAGTGACCAACGACGAGGATGTGTCGCACTTTTAACAGATCCACGGCGAACTGGAGCACGCTGAGGCAGTTCAGGTCGGTCGGCACAACGACGTTGGCGATGTTGCGGTGAACAAAGAGTTCGCCGGGCAACAGGCCCACGATTTCGTTGGCCGGCACGCGGCTGTCGGAGCAGCCGATCCACAGGTATTGGGGGTTCTGCTGGCGCGACAGACGAAGAAAAAAGTCCGGGTCGGCGGTCCTGATTTTTTGGGACCAAGCTTGGTTGAGGGCGAAGAGGTGATCGAGTTTTCCCATGAGAGGCGCGGTGCGGCCGCGTATGCAGGGCAAAAGCTGATATCCAAATGCCGCGGAGCGAAAGTCCAAAGCCGACATAGCGGTATCGCTAACAGCAAACAGAACGCAGCGTTAGAATTGCTAACTGTTGCAAAGCGGGCGAGACGCCCGCGCCACGCGTAGGGGCTTCGCTTGCGAAGCCCGCGTATGCAGGACGTGGCATCGAATGGCGTGCGCGGGCGTCGCAAGCGACGCCCCTACAGCGGGCGAGACGCCCGCGCCACGCCTTGACCAAGGTGGCTCTCCTGCGTAGAAAACAAAATCGTTATGTCACCCATCCCGTCGAAAATGTCCTCCACGCCCGCGCCCTCGCCCTCGAAACAGTTCAGGATTCTCGCAATAATGTTATGGTTCATCGCCGCCATCTCATTTGGGATTTCCATCTGGTTGATGATAAGAATCAACAACGCCCAAGTGATCGTATGGCAAATCACGCGCGAGATTGATAAAGAGAAAGTGGATGGGCTTTCTGAATTTATAAAACATATGGGCTATATAAAGAATTACCTGAATATGAGTGCAGTGGCGTTGTGCGTCTTAGGCTTTACTTGTTGGCAGTGCAGGAAGCTGTGTCGGACCAAGGAAGAATCGAAAGAACCAGTTTAAGTTACCCGCCGCCGCCCCTTCCCCCCCCCCCACACACACATACACACACCTACCACGCACGCCGGCGGACTTTGGCAGGCGACTTTGGCAGGCGAGGCGTGTTGCCAAATGCGTTGCCCGCGCCCAGCGTGCGGGGTGTGAACGTTTCCTGGGATACTCTCAAACTCCTTTCCGACCCCACGCGGCTGCGCGTGCTCGCGCTGCTCTTGCGTGAAGAGCTTTCCGTGGCCGAGTTGCAGGAAATCCTCGGCATGGCGCAGTCGCGCATTTCGTCGCAACTGGCGCTGTTGCGTCAGGCGGAGGTCGTCACCGACCGGCGCGATGGAAAACGCGCCTATTACTCGTTGCAGGCGGACCTTGATCCGGGAGCGCGAACCTTGCTCGTTTCCGCGTGCGACACGGTGGAGGGGCTGCCGGAGATGCGAGAGGATCGCGCCAATCTGGAGCGGGTTTTGCAAAAACGGCGCGACCAGCAGGAGCAGTATTTCAACCGCATCGCCGGACGCCTCGGCAAAAATTACTGTCCGGGACGCTCGTGGGAGGCGATTGGACATCTGGCGTTGCGGCTTATTCCTGCCATCACGATCGCCGATCTCGGCGCGGGCGAAGGTCTCATCTCGCAACTCCTTGCGCGTCGCGCCCGCCAGGTGTGGTGCATCGACAATTCGCCGCGCATGGTGGAGGTGGGCACCGAACTGGCGGCGAAAAACGGTCTCGCCAACCTCACCTACAAACTCGGCGACATCGAGCGTGTGCCGTTGCCCGACGCGTCGGTTGATCTGGCGATTTTGAGCCAGGCGTTGCATCACGCGCAGCATCCGCAGCGGGCGGTGGCGGAGGCATGGCGCATTCTCAAGCCGGGCGGGCAACTGCATGTGCTCGACCTCAAGGAGCATTCATTCGAAAAGGCGCGCGAACTCTACGCCGATGTGTGGCTCGGTTTTAAGGAGACCGCGTTGCATGATTATCTGCGCAAGGCGGGGTTTCAGCAGGTGGATGTTTCACTGGTGTCGCGCGAGGAACAGGAGCCGTTTTTCGAGACGCTGCTGGCGAGCGGGACAAAATTTTAATCCGGAGGGGGGGGGGGGGGGAGACACTTGGCCCGACGTAATTCGACTTAACTCGATTTAAGACGGCGCGGGGCACCGTGGTGAATTTTTGGGATTTGTTTTTTTGTAACTTTGAAGGTTTCTGGAAGGAGCATGGCATTTCCCTTTTTCACCAAAAGTCCCGCTGGCATTCGGCAACGTTGCCACGAGGACAGCATGACCAAGCTGCGACTCAAATACGCGCCCTACTATCACGCGCCGGAGTGGCAGGAGGGCACGCGCATCCGGCTCGATGGCCGTGAAATGATCATGCTGGCGAGCAACGATTACCTGGGACTTTCCTGGCACCCCAAAGTCATCGAGGCCGCCCGCGACGCCCTGCTCAAATGGGGAACCAGCACCACGGGCGCGCGCGTCGCCAACGGGTCGCGCGCGTATCACCTCGCGCTGGAGGAAAAACTCGCCGCCTTCCTCGGACGCGAGGCGTGTCACATCCACGCGGCGGGTTATCTGTCATGCATGTCGGCAGTCGCGGCCTTCGCGCAAAAGGGCGACACCATCCTCGCGGACAAAAACATCCACTCCTGCCTTTGGGATGGCATCCGCCTGTCCACGGCGGCGGTCGAACGTTTCGCGCACAACAACCCCAACGACCTGAGCGAAGTCGCCGCGAGCGTCCCGGACGGGTCGCCCAAGATGCTGGTCATCGAGGGCGTGTATTCGATGGAGGGACACATTGCACGCGTGCCCGAGTTTCTCGAAGCGGTGCAACCCTATGACTGCTTCACCGTGCTCGACGACGCGCACGGGTTCGGCGTCCTCGGGCGCGAGGGACGCGGGACGGCGGACCATTTTGGCGTTAACGACCAAATCGACATTCTCTGCGGCAGTTTGTCCAAGGCGCTGGCGAGCACGGGCGGTTTTGTGGCCGGGTCGCGCGACCTGATCGAATACCTGCGTACCCACGGAAAACATACACTGTTCAGCGCCGCCATCAGCCCGGCGCAGGCGGCGGCAGCCTCGGCGGCGCTCGACGTCCTGCAAACCGAACCCGAGCACATGGAGCGGCTTTGGACAAATACGCGTCGCTACAAACAAATCCTCGCCGACCTCGCGCTCGACACATGGGACAGCGAGACGCCGGCAGTGCCGATTGTGCTCGGGAGCAAGGAACGCGCTTACGCGTTTTGGAGGGCGTTGCGGGAGCGCGGCGTGTTTAGCGTGATGTCGCTCGTGCCGGCCGTGCCGCCGGGCAAGGATCTGATTCGCACCGCGATTTCGGCCCGGCACACGGAAAAGCAACTGGAACAAATCGCCGACGCGATGGCTTACGCGAAGAAGCGGAGTTGAGCGGAGGGTGGATTTTTCTTCCGGGGATCGGATGGGGGCGGCACCGCTGCGCTCATCCGGAAAAACGGATGGGCGGCGCTTCGCGCCGTCGGCGGGTCGGGAGACCCGCCCTCCGTAGTTATTATGCGGCCCGCCGTTTTTTGCGCAGCATACCGCGTCCGCTCCACGCCAGAAGCAGGATGCTGGCCGTCACGGCCCAGACGGGCGCGCGGTGGGCGAGCGCGAAACCGAGAAGCGCCCCGGCCCCGGCCAGCACAAAAAAGTCGGCCAGACGGCTGGCGCCGGACTTCCATTGCGTGACGGCCAGAAGGACGGCGAGCACGCCGCCGCAGACGATGGATGTGAGCGCGAGGTTGGAGGCGAGAAGTTCGCGCCCGGCTTCGCGGCGCAACAAAAACGCGCCAAGCCAAAAGAGTAGTTGATTAAACACTACAAATCCGGCGCCCAGCCCGGCGAGCAGCGCGGGGGTGACGGGAAATTGATCGGAGCCCGCCGCCGGCAGGCGCGCAAGGAAGGCGCAGCCGGAGCAACAATAGCAAGGTCGCCCCGGCTCCACGCGGCGCACGCGCATGGGCAGTCCGCAGTGTGAACAGGTGAGGGATTGTGGTTTCATTTTGACGAGAGGAGAGGCGGGGGAGGGGGGGGGGGGGGGGGGGACGCGCTTTGCGCGAACGTTCAACGCTCAACGTCGAACGCCCAACATCGAAGTCCGAACCAGCGTCGGCGGGTGGCGGGAGCGTATGATCAAATTTGAGTTTTGCAGCGACGGCAGGGGGCGGGACTGGGGGGGAGGGGAGGGGGGGGGACACAAAGGAAGGTCAGTCGAGGATCGCGGTGTCGAGGTGCTGGATGATGAGTTCCTGGATGGTGGCGAGAAAGAGGTAGCACATAAACGCCTTGCGCACGGGCTCGTCGAGCGTGTCGGGGTCAATGCTGCCGCCCTCAAGATCCTCGTCGGTGAGACCGTCAAGAAAACGTTCGCGGAGCCGGAGCCGGACCGCCGAGCAAGCCTTGGCAATGACCTCGGCGTTGTCGCTGTCGAAGGCAACGATGCCGGTGGAGAAAAATTCGCTGTTGAACAGGGCAAGCAGGGTGCGCAGTTCCTCGCGTTGCTCGCCCTGCAATTCCTCGCGCCAGTCGTCGCGGAAAAGCGGGTCCACATCGTCGAGCGTGAGGCCGGCGGCGAGTTCCTGTTGCAGAGTGTCGGAGGCGGCCTTGATGACGTCGAGCAGGGGGGCGACGACGGTGAGGCTGAGTTTGACCTCGATGCGTTTCATGACGTGGGTTCGTCCGGTTCGATGCGGGCGTTGAGGTGCCACTGCTGGAGAGAGAAGGCGTAGTGCTCGGCCTTCTCGCGCAGGCCGGTCCAGACAATGGAGCGGCCTTCCTCGTGGACGGTCATCATGTGCTTGCGCGCGGTGTCTTCGTCGATGCCGAGCACTTTGCGAAGGACAAGGACGAGGTAGGACATGAGGTTGACCGGATCGTTGATGATGACGACGTGCCAGGGACCATCCGGGCTGGGATGGAGGTGCGTGCCCGCCGCCGGGTTTTCCTGCGGCGAGGCGGGCGGGTGGAATGGATGATTGTGGGTGTCGTCCGCCATGCCGGTTACGCCGTGGCCGTGGTGGGGGTGGCCGCTGTCGCTGCCGCCGCCGCCTGACGGACCGCTTCGGCGAGGTGCGTCTCCGCCTCGCCTACGGGGATCCTGGAAACCTCTTTTTTCGTGCGCCATTTGAGTTCGATGATGCCGTCTTTGATGCCTTTGCCTCCGACGGTAATGCGCAATGGAATACCAATCAAGTCAGCGTCCTTAAATTTCACCCCTGGTCTTTCGGTCCTGTCGTCAAGTAAAACATCGGCTCCGGCGCGTTCGGCGGCGGCGGCGAGTTTTTCCGCGAGGGCGGCAACGGTGGCGTCCTGCGGGTCGAGCACGGTGACGAGCACTTGGAAGGGCGCGCAGGCCCAGGGCCAGATGATGCCGTCGGCGTCGTGGCATTGCTCGATGATGGCCTGGAGGGTGCGGCTGATGCCGATGCCGTAGCAGCCCATGACCATGGGGTGCTGTTGTTTTTGGTCGTCGGTGTAGAGGGCGTTGAATTTTTCCGAGTATTTGGTGCCGAGTTTGAAGATGTGGCCGACTTCGATGCCGCGGCGCACTTGCAGGGGCTGGCCGGATACGGGGCAGGGTTCGCCGGGGCGCACGGTGCGGAAGTCGCCGAAGCGCGTGATGGCGAGGTCGCGGGTGACGTTGACGTGGCGCAGGTGGAAGCCGTCCTTGTTCGCACCGGTGGTGCCGTTGCCGATGAGGCGGATGGCGTGGTCGGCAAAGATGCCGGCGAGCGCGGCGGGGTTTTTGATGGTGCCTTTGACGGCACCGAGGCTGCCGGGGCGGGCACCGAGGACGGGTTCGATTTCCTCGGGCGTGGCGGGACGGGTGAGCGTGAAGCCGAGGGAGCCGAGCTTGGCTTCTTCGAGGTCGTCGCAACCGCGCAGGATCACGATGAAGGGTTTCCCGTCGCCGATGAAGACGAGGGTCTTGAATTGTTTGTCACCGGGAACTGAATACGGCTCGGCTTCGAGGTGGGCGATGGTGGTGACGCCGGGCGTGGCGAATTCGACGGGCGCGGGGGCTTCGGGGGGGGGGGGGGCAAATTCGGCGGGGACGAGGGCGCTGGTGGCTTTCTCGCGGTTGGCGGCGTAGCCGGCGTCGGAGTAGATGACGTCGTCGTCGCCGACTTCGGCGGGGACCATGAATTCGTGCGAGTAGCTGCCGCCCATGACGCCGGTGTCGGCTTCGACGGCGATGGCCTGGACGCCGAGGCGGGCGAAGAATTTTTCGTAGGCCGTCTTCATGGCGAAGTAGGCTTTGACGGCGGAGTCGTCGTCCACGTCGAAGGAGTAGGCGTCCATCATGACGAATTCGCGGGCGCGCATGAGGCCGTAACGGGGGCGGATTTCGTTACGGAATTTGGTGGCGATTTGATAAAAGTTTTTCGGGAGGTCGCGGTAGCTGCTGATCTCGGATTTGACGAGCGGGGTGATGATTTCCTCGTGCGTGGGGCCGAGGACAAATTCGGGGTCGCGGGGGGCGCGCTTGCCGTCGCCGGCGCTGTCGGCGCGGAACATGATTTCACGGGCGGCGGCCCAGCGGGGGCCTTGTTCCCAGAGTTCGGCGGGGTGGAGGTGGGGCATCCAGAGTTCGATGCCGCCGCCGGCGTCGATTTCTTCGCGGCAGATTTGCGAGATTTTGTGCAGGGCGCGCAGGCCGAGCGGCATGAAGGTGTAGAGGCCGCCGCTGAGTTTGCGGACGAGGCCGGCGCGCACGAGGAGCTTGTGCGAGGCGATCTCGGCGTCGGCGGGACTTTCCTTGAGTGTCGGGATGAAGTATTGGGACCAGCGTTTCATGGAAAATTAAGAATTAAGAATTAAGAATTAAGAATTGGGACAGCATTTTCGCAGTCGGCGAACGCGGTTGCCGGTGCCGCCGGCCATTTTTAATTCTAAAGTGTGGTTCTAAAAATCAGAAATTACACAGAGATCACAGAGAAGGCACAGAGTTTAGGGAGGACAAAACGACTTTGCTCCTTTTTCCGTAAAAAATATTATTTTATTTATTTATAATAAATGAATTACAGAGACATTCATTCGCGAGGAAAATATCCTTCCACCGGACAGGCCTCCCAAAACTCTGTGCCTCCTCTGTGTCCTCTGTGTAATTTTTAGAAGTTCCCTTAATTCTTAATTAACTAAAATCAGGCCCATTCGGGCGGGTTCTGGAGGTGGGGTTTGAGGACGCCGATGCAGGGAAGATTGCGGTAGCGCTCGGCGAAATCGAGGCCGTAGCCGACAACAAATTTGTCGGGGATCTGGAAGCCCACGAAGTCGGCCTCGAACTCGACTTCGCGGCGGCCGCGTTTGTCGAGGAGCACGCAGGTGCGCACGCTGGCGGGGTCGAGCTTGCGGATCATGTTGACGACGACGGAGAGGGTTTTGCCGGTGTCGAGGATGTCGTCGATGATGAGGACGTGGCGGTTGGCGATGTCGAGGCTGAGGTTGCCGAGGATGCGGGGTTTGCCGGTGGACTTGGTTTCGTTGCGGTAGCTGGAGATGCGCACGCAGTCGAGGCGGATGGGGTTGGGGATGTGGCGGAGGAGGTCGGCGGTGAAGAAGATGGCCCCGTTGATGAGGGCGACGACCGTGATTTCTTCGTCGCCGTAGAGGGAGCAAATCTCGGAACCGAGTTTGCGGAGTCGTTTTTTGATGTTGGTCTCGGCGACGAGCACGGATTCGAGGTCGGCGTGAACAGCAGTGGTGCGGGCTGGCATGAGTGGAAAGGGGGTGACGCTAGAGGGCGGGGGACGGCGGGCAAGTGTTGATCGAGGGAATTCGTCGGGGGGGGGGGGGGGAGGGGCGGGGCGCTTTGCGCCGAACGTCCAACATCCAACGTCGAACATCCAACATCCAATGCGGTGGATGAAATGTTAGAAGGGGGGAGGGAGAGTTTCGGGAAACTTGAGCGTTGAGCGTTGGGCGTTGAAGGTTGAGCGTTTCGGGCCACCGGCCCGTCCGTCCGTCCAGCTTCGCATGATCTCGATCCGCATCCAGAATCTCACCAAACGCTTCGGCTCCACCGTGGCTCTCGACGATCTCTCGCTCACAATCGAGCCGGGGGAATTGTTTTTCCTGCTGGGCGCGAGCGGGTGCGGCAAGACGACGTTGTTGCGCAGTCTGGCGGGATTCGTGACGCCGGAGGCGGGGCGCATCCTTTTCGGCGCGGACGAGGTGACCAAGCTCCCTCCGCACCGGCGCAACACCGGCATGGTTTTTCAGAGTTACGCCTTGTGGCCGCATCTGACCGTGGCGGGCAACGTCGCCTTTGGTCTGGAGGAGCGCAAAGTGCCGCGCCCTGAGATCAGGCGGCGCGTGGACGAAGCGCTGGCCTCCGTGCGCATGTCGGCCTATGCGGACCGCAAGCCCAACCAGCTCTCCGGCGGGCAACAACAGCGGGTGGCGCTGGCGCGCGCGCTCGTGGTGCATCCGAGTTGCCTCCTGCTCGACGAACCGCTCTCCAATCTCGACGCCAAGCTGCGCCTGGAGATGCGCGCGGAGATCCGGCGCGTGTGCAAGGAATTCAAACTCACCACGGTCTATGTGACGCACGACCAGAAGGAAGCGCTGTCGGTGGCCGACCGCATGGCGATTCTGGAGGCGGGGCGGGTGTTGCAGGTGGGCACGCCGGCCGAGGTTTACCGGCGTCCCGTGTGCAAGGCGGCGGCGCATTTTATTGGCGAAACGGATTTTATTGACGGGCGCGTGGCGGGCATCGGCGGTGGCGCGGACGGCACGGTTTTGGTGGACACGCCGCTCGGACGTTTCGAGGGCGTGGCGGGCGATCCGTCGGCGGGGGGGGGGGGGGGAGGGGCGATCCGTGAAGGGGCGGCGGTGACGCTGTCCATTCGTCCGGAGGCGTGGGTGCTGCGCGACACGGCGGCGGCTTCGGGAGTGAACTCCGTGGCGGGCCGGATCGGCGGCTGCGTTTATCTCGGCGAAGTGGCGCAATACAACTTCGTCACGCAACGCGACGGAGCGGCGGGCAACGTGCTCAAAATCTACGAACTCAACCCCCGTCACTTCGTCGGCGGCGCGTCGCATGCAGGCGGTCAGCTCCACGCGCACGTCGCGCCGGAGGACGTGGTGGTGTTGACCCGTTGATCGTATGTTCACCCTTCGCAACGGCATCATCCTCGCCATCATCGCCGCGATTGTGGCGCTGCCTTTCGTGTTGCGCCCGGCGCGTAACGCGGGGGGGGCGGCGGATGGCGGGAAGAGGGCGGCGCGTGTGGATGACACGCTCGTCATCATCACGCCGCACAACGAAGTCATCCGGCAGGAATTTCAGGCCGGGTTCGTGCGCTGGTGGCGCGAGCGCACCGGGCGCACGGTGTACCTCGACTGGCGCAACATCGGCGGGGCGAGCGAGATTGCCCGGTATCTGGAGGGCGAATACACCGCCGCCTTCCGCAACCACTGGGTCAATACCCTTGGGCGTCCCTGGAGTTTTACGGTGCAGTCGGCTTTCGCCAATGGACGCCTGCCCGCCGACGCGTCGCCGGAGGCGAAGGAGGCGCGCGCGGCCTTCCTTGCCTCGAACGCCGGGTGCGGCATCGATCTGTTTTTTGGCGGCGGCGCGTATGACTTCGTCGTGCAGGACCGCGCCGGACGGCTGGTGGACAATGGCGTGATGACGCTCCATCCCGACTGGTTTGGGGATGGGGAGGCGGCGGTGATTCCGAGGCGTCACGCGGGCGACGATTACCGGGGCGATGGCGGGCGTTGGTATGGCACGGTCCTGAGTGCGTTTGGCATTGTTTACAATCGCGTCTCGCTCGCCCGCATCGGACTGCCCGAACCGCGCCAATGGACAGACCTCGCCGACCCGCGCTACATGGGCGAAGTGGCGCTGGCCGATCCCACCAAAAGCGGTTCGATCAACAAGGCGTTCGAAAATGTGATCCAGCAACAAATGCAGCGTCGCGTCGCCGCTGTCGGAGGCGGGGTAATTACGGAGGGCGGGTCTCCCGACCCGCCGACGGCGCGAAGCGCCGCAATTCCGGATGGCGCGGCTGCGCCGCGTCTGGCGGGTCGGGAGACCCGCCCTCCAAAGGTTGCCGAAGGCTGGGCGGACGGACTGCGCCTCATCCAGCGCATCGCGGCCAATTCCCGCTACTTCACCGACAGCGCGCAAAAGGTTCCCATCGACGTCGCGGCGGGCAATTGCGCGGCGGGCATGTGCATTGATTTTTACGGACGCCAGCAGGCCGAGGCTCTGTTGCGGCGCGGCGGCAGCGACCGGCTCGCCTATGTGTCACCCGAGGGCGGCACTTCCTACTCCGTCGATCCCATCGGACTGCTGCGCGGCGCGCCCAATCCCGAGGTGGCGCGCGCGTTCATCGAGTATGTCTTGAGCATGGACGGGCAGCGCCTCTGGGACCAGCGCCCCGGCACGCCGGGAGGCCCGGAACGCTTCGCGTTGCGCCGCCTCCCCGTGCGCCGGGATTTTTATGCGCTGCCGGGCATCGATGCCCTGCGCAGCGACCCGGAGGAACGTCCCTATGAGGTGGCCGAGCCGCTGATTTATCATCCTGAGTGGACGGGCATGTTGTTCAACGAACTGCGGTTCATCATCCGTGCCCTGTGCATCGATTCGCACGCCGAACTGGTGTCCGCCTGGCGCGCGATCCATGCGGCGCGTGCGTCCGGCGACCCTGCTGCCGTGGCCCGTGCGGATGCGGCGCTGGCGGTCATGCAGGACGTGAGCGCGGTGGACTACGCCGCGTCGTTGGGCCGGATCAAGACCGCGCTCGGCGCGAAGGACAAAGCCGAGGAAATCCGTCTGGCCGCCCAACTAAGCGCGCATTTTCGTTCCCAGTATCGTCGCGCGGCGGAATTGGCGGGCGGCGGATAATCCGCCGTTCCTTTCCGCTCCGCGCACCCGTGTTGCCCCTGCCTTTTTTTGGGCTTTTCTCGCGGCTTCCGGCTCAATCCTTCCACGGCGACGCGGCTTTCACGACCTTACTTGAAACGCCGACGGGCCAAGACCAGACCGAACACGAGCAGGCCAATCACCACACCCCAAGTCGCAGGCTCGGGAACCGCTGCGGTCGGAAGCGTGCTAAAACTGAAATATTGTGTCTCAGAATATTCAGCATCAATCGTGCCCGCCACGAAGTAATCCGTCTCGTCTGGAGACGTTCCTTGGGCGAACATATTCAAAGTGCCCGAAATCAGGTAAGAAACTTCCACTTGGTAATTATGGTCGGCAATGAGGGATATGCCGCTCAGATCGATCACCGGATTCATGAGGTTACCCACCCTCCCTAAATAATACTCATTGTAGTTCTCATCGTAAATACGCACGGAAATGTCGCGCACGTCGCCATAAGCATAATCGAAGGACAACGAAAGCGAAGTCGTGGTGAGCGCAATGGGTTCGCTCTCCGTCCATCCCGCACTGAGATACATCTCCGGGTTGGCGTCTCCCTCCGCGTACACATAGTCAAAGGTAACATTCTGGCCCCCAACGGTCATGCTCCACGAGGAAGCTAGATCATAAAAACCGCTGCCCCACGGATACATTCCCGTCGCGCTGAGTCCGGTCCGACTATCAACCGTCAGAACAAACCCACCGCCGTCAGCGAGCTGAAGCGTTACCTCATCCATGGTGTTGAAGGAGGTGTAGTCCTGCGATGTATTGTGCCAGCCATTCATGTAATGTAGGGCAAACGCCACATCCTGAGCCTGAGACACACTCAGTCCGCAGCAAATGAAGGCTGCGACAGAAAGCAGCAGTTTTTTGCCGATGGCATGGCCGGAGCGCTGGTTCTTCGGAAACAGAGTGACTGGAGTCGGTTGATCGCGTGCGATGAATTTCATAATTTTTAGTTAAGAAACCTTACACCCCGCCGCGCCTATCCGATAGTCGGGTAAACGCTGTATTTTTTGGCATTTACCTAAAACGCGCAGGTTCTTCGACGTTTTCAGTGGAGACTCGATAAGTTGATATAGCGGGAGGTGGCGCGGTAGCGCCCGTAGCGCAGGCATCTTGCCTGCCATCTAAATTGATTGCGCGAAGCGCGGTGACATCGGTTTGTCACGTAGTTCGGTGCTTTATTGCCAATCCGAACCGTGCGACTCACGAATACGCAGAGGTAACGGTTCGGGCTAAAGCTCCGAACTACGTCAAGGCAAGCGGCGCTTCG
>NZ_ABEA03000156.1 GCF_000171235.2 Geminisphaera colitermitum TAV2
CCCCCCCCCCCCCCCCCCCCCCCCCCCGGTTGTCAGTATATTAGTATTTTTAATATATGGTGTTTATGGTTTTATTTCATCCATAACGCCGTGCTGGTTTGTTTGTGCCCCCATGGCCCCGGCTTGGGTGGAGTCGGAAATATTGGCCTATGCCTCCCCTACGTCTCGGCAAGGCGCTCCGGTGCTCCGTCGCCTTTTTCGGACCGGAGGGAGAACGTTTTCGATTACCGGCAGGATGCCTGTCGTATCCGAAATCCAAATACGAACGATCCGAACCTTACTGCGCGCAATGGTCAACCCCTGGATCAGGCCCCATTGGGCTCCACTGAGTCGAAATCTGCCGGGACACCCGCGCCCCTCCTGAGTCGGAGGCAACATATAACATCAAAATCGCCAAACAAATATTTTTTTCCACCATATGAATAAAAAACAAATACCAATAACGGGAGGCTTCTGCACTCGACTGCGCAGCCTTTCTGCCGCTGCACTCGGTGCCGTGGCCATTACCGGTGCTTCCACCGCCTTGGCGGACAGCTCCTTGCAACTGCAAGATATTCAGGTCAACGCGTATTTTTCCTCCGCCTACGTTAACGACAAGGGCACGGTCCTCTATACGGATGGTGGTAACGCACCCCTTTATTTCTGGACCAAGGATTACGGCAGCACCCAGATATCCTCCGGCGTCTGCTCTGGATCCCGAAGGGGCGTCAACAATAGCGACCAGATGGTCGCCTGGGATAGCTCTCAGGGAGGCGTTGCCCTTTATACGCGGACCGGATCGGGCTATAATTCCCTATACATCAGCGCTAACTATTACGATGCTGTTATAAATAATAATGGAGTGGTTGCTGCAACTACTTATGATAATTATTATCATAACTACGAGGTTGTTACGTGGAGTGTGACAGGAGGACAGCAGAGTGTTGGATATCCTTCTGGTTCTCCGAAGGATTGGGTGCGGGCTATTGGCATCAACGACAGCGGACAGATCACTGGTTCGTCATCTATGCATAACGATGATACTGGGGAAAGTTTCGGAAATACTTGGCTTTACTCGTCGGCAAATGGAGGGAGCTTTACGATCATCGCCAGTGGAGACCCCGTTGGAATCAACAGTCGCGGGCAGGTTCTTATACAAAATTGGAATGAGAACAGATACTCCGCCAAGGTGTGGACGCCGGATTCTCCGAATGGAATAACGGGTTCGGAACAGCCCATTGACTTTACGGGCTTGGATTACCTGTATTTATATAGTATCAGCGATGGCGGAGTTGTCGTTGGCTCCGGCGGTACGAATGCTATCTATAATGATGTTACGGGAGAGTTAATTAGTAGCGAAACTGAATCAGCCGTTTTGTGGACGGCGAACGGTGGCGTGCAAAAGCTCAATGATCTCTATGCCAGCCTGCTGATGAATCAAGGAGGTCAAGGGCGGTCAAGCATGCCTGACACCGGTTTTATTTCACTGGATCGTGCTTATGCCATCAGTCCAAATGGAGACTATATTGTTGGCGCAGGAACCTACTGGAATGGCTGGTATGCCATACCTGATGTAGGTTTTGTAATCAGCGGCCTCGCTCCTCAGCCAGCGACACTGGCTGAACCGATTGTTATCGGAACGAGCATCACGATTAATGCGCAGGGTGCCAGCGGCAACTACTATGCCCTGTATTCTTCAGATATTCCGTCTGGTCCTGATTCCTCTTGGAACTATGTGGCCGGGACCACGGGACAACTAGATCAGGATGGTGCGGCTTCGATTAATTTCACCAGCGCCGCCACCGGGCCGTTCTATCGTTTGCTTACCAGTAATACTCCGTTTGATGGTTCGACTATCAACGCTGACGCGGTGGTTTCTACCAATACTGTCTGCGTCCCCCATAGCGGTGATTCCCTGCAATTGCAGCTTGTTGGCGAAGATGTTGTTCCATGGGGTCTCAATAATAAAGGTCAGGCTATTGTCACAAATAGTGATAATTATGTCATTGTGTGGTCATTGAGAGGTGGGTCCATAAATCTCAACATCTCTGGAGGTTGCACGTCTAGCAAGAAAAGCATTAACGATAGAGGCCAGATTTTCGCTGGCGGTCAATTGCTCACACCAAGCGTATCGAACGGAAATGTGTTCACCACGACTCATAATTTTTACAACGATAACTATCTTGGTTACGACAGTCTGCTTAACAACCACGGGCAAATTGCCACGGTAATTAGGGAATATGGATATGATCAGCCAATCACGTGGACTCAGACGGGGGGGATTCAACGCCTACTGTCTGGTTCTAATTACATTAGCGTATATGGCATCAACGATAACGGGCAGATTGTCGGCCGTAACGAAGACCAGTTTGTTTTATGGTCGGCGACAACAGGATCGTTCGAATATCTCACTTCTGGATGGGGATACACCACGTTTACTGGTGATAAAGCTGACATCAATAACAAAGGACAGATTGCCGGAACATTTGGCTTTGTGGAATCCACCGCTGCCGTGCTGTTTGAGAACGGTGGAGTGAATTTCATCATCAATGCCATGATACCTCATAGCTACAGTTATGCAGTCGCCGTCAACGACTATGGGCAAGCCGTGGGATCTACCAATGTTGATCTTGCCGGAGGTAGCACTGCATTGTTGCCAAGTTACGTGACTCATGCCTTTTTGTATTCACCTGCAACCGGGGTGCAGGATTTGAATGTTATTTTTGCCAGCCAATTGCTTACGCCTGCACAACAGGTGTCGGGCACCACTGGTTGGGTCAGTTTGGAATCTGCGGTAGATATCAACGAGAAGGGTGAGATTCTGGGTAGCGGCCAATATTGGAATGGCACCGAGACCGTGTACGCGGTTTTTGCTCTCCTGTGGACTCCGTCAGAGAATCCATCGGTTGATGCGGCGACATTGTCTGAACCCGTAGTCAGCGGTAATACGGTTACGATGAATGTGCTTGGCACTGTGGGCAATTATTACGCCCTGTATGCTTCGCAAAACCTGTTGGGCAATGCTGCTTCATGGAGTTTTGTGAGTGGCAGCGCTGGTCAGATTGCCACGGATGGCACAGCCACGGTAACGTTCACCAAAAGCGCGGCGACGGCTGAGTTCTACCGTCTCGTCACCAGCGCCAGCGCGCTTGATGGCACAACGATCAACGCTGACGCCAAGTATTCGAGCAACGTGGCCGGACGCTATGATGTGGTCATTCCAGCTGGTGGCAAGAAGCTGGTGGGACACCAATTGATCAGCAGCAAGACGACTGTGTCTGAGCTCTTTGCCGCATTGCCAAATCGCTCTTCTGTCAATGTTCAAAACATTGAGGAGGGGGCTTCCTATGGACAGTTTTATACGGTATCGAGCAAGAGTGCCCTTGGTGCATGGACTAATGGAAATCGGGTGGTTCAGCCCGGGTATGCTGTGGCGGCAACCAATGGCAATACGACAGCCTCTGTAGTAATCAGTTTCGGTGGTATTGTTCCCAACACCGCCCAGACCTATACGATCAAACAGGGGCAGAAGTTGCTCATGGGCGTGCATTATCCTGTGGGCGTCACAACGCCTGAGGAAGTCGGCTATACCCGAGCGGCCCGAGATGTTTTTAATAAACAAGTTGGAGCGGCAGATACCTACACTGTCTATCCAGTGAATGCGATGGGAAGCTGGGCTAGTGGCAGCAAGCCGGCGTTCAGCATCGGTGAAGGATTCTATTTCACCGGAGATACCAACAAGACGTGGGTGCAGCCTGCGTTGAATATCAGCGAAGATAGCATCGAGATACAGTAATAGATATTAAACAAAATTTTCCCGCTCTCTTTATCATGGGGGGCGGGAGATAAACCACAAAGGAAATATATTGATGAAAAAGATAATAATAATGAGTATTGCGCTTGGGCTGGCAGGAATGACCCAGGCTGCCACACAACCGATCTCCCTCGTTTACCAAGGGATGCTGACCGAGGTGCCAGGAGCCTTGGCACACAATGGATATATAGCTACACACTGGTTCGGAACAGATGCAAGTGACCTGAGGATGGTTAGCGCCTCGGCCATGGTTGATGCTTATAATGACTTGTATAGCGATACGTTTGATGGGTTGGGCTGGATTGATAGTGTTGCCGTAGTCACGGCCAATACCTCGACCACCTATTATGCCGCTACCCGCGTCTTCCAATATAGCCCGGGAACACTGATTGGTGACTATGATTCTGAGTGGCCCGCCGCTGGTGATGGTATCCGGATCGAAAGTCTCAGTTTGGAGACTCTGAGCAGCTTCTGGACCCTGATTCAGGGAACGGATGTGATGCAGGGTGAGGTGACTGGCTATTTTGTTACGCCTTCGGATGGAACAAACGCCACCCCCAGTATCAATTATGCCGCGAACATGGTATTGGCCGGAATTCCTGATACGCCCGCCCCTGCTGTGCCCGAGCCGAGCACATATGCCGCGTTGGCCGGTCTGGCGATCCTCGCCTACGCCGCTGTGCGTCGTCGGAAGTAAGATTGTGAGTTAATTCAAAGCGAGGGATGGGATGACTTTGGTTACGATTTTATTGCGAAGTTATCCTGTTTTCTTCGGGCGAGATCGTAACGCCGGAGAGGTCCCGTCTTTCGCTTTTTTGATTTGGTTCTTTGAAAGAAAGTGGCGCGGGCATTCCCGGCTGCTCGTAGCGCAGTTTGCGGGCTTCGCAAGCGAAGTCCCTGCGCGCAGACATCGCAGGCGAGACGCCCGCGCCACCATGGAGTGCGGTGATTCATCACCGCTTTGGACGACGCGATTTATCGCGTCGCCTGGCAATGTGTTGGGAAGGCCGTTAAAACGGCCTGTCAAAGCGGCGATGAATCGCCGCACTCCATGTTTGGCTCATCCCAAAAATCTCACGCGGAGCCGCAGAGAAAACAACAAACAACAAACAATAAACCAGCTTTTCTCCGCGCCTCCGCGTCTCCGCGTGACATATGCCTGATCGGAAACATTTGCCGGTTTCAACGTCCCCTTCCGGTTTCCGTAATAACCGGAAAATATGATTTCAAATCTCAAATGATAAATAGCAAAAATGCCATAATATAACAATAGGGCTCCCGCCTGAATAACCCGGTAGGGGCCTCCCTGCCAGGTTACAACTGTTCTAAGCCCATCTCTTCTCCTTTTTTTATAAACCTGAATGTCATATCGCAGGTGCGTGCGCTGCTGTGTGCCTGACTACAGACATAATATACGCCTTCAGTGGCCGGATAACATAATTTCTCTTCGTATGAAAATACCAAAAACAAACACTAATACAGGCGTCATTTCATGCGCCTTCCTCGCGGCTCTCATTGCTGCAGCCCTCGCTGCCTCGCCTCACAAAACAATCGCATCCACTCTCACCGCCTCCGATGGCGCAATGGGTGACGACTTCGGCTTTTCGGTAAGCTCGTCGGCAGACAATGCTCTGGTCGGGGCTCACTGCGATGGCGACATGGGGAGCCAGTCTGGTTCGGTCTACTACTTCAAAGGACTCAATGCCAAATCAGGCACCGTTAACCAAGATGTTAAACTTCTGGCTTCCGATGGCGCGACAATGGACTGGTTCGGCTCTTCGGTAAGCTTGTCGGCAGACAATGCTCTGGTCGGTGCTCACTGCGATGGCGACATGGGGAGCCAGTCTGGTTCGGCCTACTACTTCAAAGGACTCAATGCCAAATCAGGCACCGTTAACCAAGATGTTAAACTTCTGGCTTCCGATGGCGCGACAATGGACTGGTTCGGCTTTTCGGTAAGCTTGTCGGCAGACAATGCTCTGATCGGGGCTCACTGGGATGACGACAAGGGGACCGATTCTGGTTCGGCCTACTACTTCAAAGGACTCAATGCCAAATCAGGCACCGTTAACCAAGATGTTAAACTTCTGGCTTCCGATGGCGCGACAATGGACTGGTTCGGCTCTTCGGTAAGCTTGTCGGCAGACAATGCTCTGGTCGGGGCTGTGTTAGATGACGACAAGGGGTTCGATTCTGGTTCGGCCTACTACTTCAAAGGACTCAATGCCAAATCAGGCACCGTTAACGAAGATGTTAAACTTCTGGCTTCCGACGGCGCAAAGGAAGACTACTTCGGCCATTCGGTAAGCTTGTCGGCAGACAATGCTCTGGTCGGGGCTGTGTTCGATGGCGACAAGGGGAGCCAGTCTGGTTCGGTCTACTACTTCAAAGGACTCAATGCCAAATCAGGCACCGTTAACCAAGATGTTAAACTTCTGGCTTCCGATGGCGCGACAATGGACTGCTTCGGCTATTCGCTAAGCTTGTCGGCAGACAATGCTCTGGTCGGATCTTCTCACAATAGCGGCAAGGGGAGCAATTCTGGTTCGGCCTACTACTTCAAAGGACTCAATGCCAAATCAGGCACCGTTAACGAAGATGTTAAACTTCTGGCTTCCGATGGCGCGGCAAATGACAACTTCAGCGTTTCGGTAAGCATGGATGGCAATCGGTTTGTTATCGGTGCTTACCAAGCGAAGGTGGGCGGAGTTACGACTGGCAAAGTTTATAGTGGAGATATCCGTGCGTTTACGACGCTGGATGCTGGTGATACCAGTTTGGCAACCGATGGGTTGAGCTTTGTGTCGAATGACGTGTGGGCTGTTGGTGGCACGACCAGCAATAACACAGTGACCTTGTCAGCTGGCGATTCTGCTAAGATAAATGGTTCCATTACAATTGGGCATGGTGAAGGTTCCAATAACAATGCCCTTGTGATTTCTGGTGATATAATCGATCCACTTCCAACGATTTATGTGGGGGCTCCTTCGGGTAGTGTAGGCAATCGTCTGATATTCGATGAATCAGCTACAATTACACCCACATTGATTTACCTGTATGATGGTGGCGAACTGCATCTAAAGATTGGCTGGAATATTGGTGTTTCGAATTTTATTAACTATGGCAAAATGATGGTGCGCCATCCAATTTTCGGAAATTATGAGCCTGTCCTTGAGTATAATTATAACGATTTGATCACAATTGATGCTGAGAATGGTTACATTGTTATTCGCCCCAAGGCTGCTGCTGTGGTTGCTACTGCTGCGACACTCGGTGAGCCGGGCATTAGCGGCAATACAGTTACGATGGATGTGCTTGGCACTGTGGGCAATTATTACGCTCTGTATGCTTCGCAAGACCTGTTGAGCAACGCTGCTTCATGGAGTTTCGTGAGTGGCACCGCTGGTCAGATTGCCACGGATGGCACAGCCACGGTAACGTTCACCAAAAGCGCGGCGACGGCTGAGTTCTACCGTCTCGTCACCAGCGCCACCGCGCTTGATGGCACAACGATCAACGCTGACGCCAAGTATTCGAGCAACGTGGCCGGACGCTATGATGTGGTCATTCCGGCTGGTGGCAAGAAGCTGGTGGGACACCAGTTGATCAGTAGCAAGACGACTGTGTCTGAGCTCTTTGCCGCACTGCCAAATCGCTCTTCTGTCAATGTTCAAAACATTGAGGAGGGAGCTTCCTATGGACAGTTTTATACGGTATCGAGCAAGAGTGCCCTTGGTGCATGGACTAATGGAAATCGGGTGGTTCAGCCCGGGTATGCTGTGGCGGCAACCAATGGCAATACGACAGCCTCTGTAGTAATCAGTTTCGGTGGTATTGTTCCCAACACCGCCCAGACCTATACGATCAAACAGGGGCAGAAGTTGCTCATGGGCGTGCATTATCCTGTGGGCGTCACAACGCCTGAGGAAGTCGGCTATACCCGAGCGGCCCGAGATGTTTTTAATAAACAAGTTGGAGCGGCAGATACCTACACTGTCTATCCAGTGAATGCGATGGGAAGCTGGGCTAGTGGCAGCAAGCCGGCGTTCAGCATCGGTGAAGGATTCTATTTCACCGGAGATACCAACAAGACGTGGGTGCAGCCTGCGTTGAATATCAGCGAAGATAGCATCGAGATACAGTAATAGATATTAAACAAAATTTTCCCGCTCTCTTTATCATGGGGGGCGGGAGATAAACCACAAAGGAAATATATTGATGAAAAAGATAATAATAATGAGTATTGCGCTTGGGCTGGCAGGAATGACCCAGGCTGCCACACAACCGATCTCCCTCGTTTACCAAGGGATGCTGACCGAGGTGCCAGGAGCCTTGGCACACAATGGATATATAGCTACACACTGGTTCGGAACAGATGCAAGTGACCTGAGGATGGTTAGCGCCTCGGCCATGGTTGATGCTTATAATGACTTGTATAGCGATACGTTTGATGGGTTGGGCTGGATTGATAGTGTTGCCGTAGTCACGGCCAATACCTCGACCACCTATTATGCCGCTACCCGCGTCTTCCAATATAGCCCGGGAACACTGATTGGTGACTATGATTCTGAGTGGCCCGCCGCTGGTGATGGTATCCGGATCGAAAGTCTCAGTTTGGAGACTCTGAGCAGCTTCTGGACCCTGATTCAGGGAACGGATGTGATGCAGGGTGAGGTGACTGGCTATTTTGTTACGCCTTCGGATGGAACAAACGCCACCCCCAGTATCAATTATGCCGCGAACATGGTATTGGCCGGAATTCCTGATACGCCCGCCCCTGCTGTGCCCGAGCCGAGCACATATGCCGCGTTGGCCGGTCTGGCGATGCTGGCCTACGTCGCTGTGCGTCGTCGCTGCTGACGAATTACCCGTTGGAGGGCGGGTCTCCGGACCCGCCCAGACGCGGCTTCGCCGCGCCCATCCGGGAAAAACGGAAGGGCGGCGTTGCACGCCGTCGGCGGGTCAGGAGACCCGCCCTCCATCGAACTTTCGAACTTTTCGGGGATGCAACATGCTTCGCCCGACTCAAAACAGACCGCATCTTTTCATGGGAATCCTTGAGTTCTGAAAAACCGGAAAATCGCTCCCTGTCCTTTTAAACTAATTGATATTAAGCGGATTGCCTTGACGGAGCGGCGGCAGGATGTCGCCGCGCCCCATCTGGACGCTGTATAACTTCAAAACTAATTTCCAAAGATTCCTTAACTCAAAACCCTTAACCACAGAGGCGGCGGAGGGCATGGACGCAGTAGGAATAACAATCGAAGAAGGATTCCATATCCCCTGTGCCTCTCGTGTTTTTTTTAATATAAACCAATGAAAGCGACGAACTTGATAGACAAAGGAGAGGCCACCGCCGGGCTGGAACAAGCGTGGCAGGAGGCGGTGCGGGCGCGGATGCAGTTGCATAAGAAGGTGGAGTTGAGGGAGAGGTATTGGCGTCGAGGAGGGGGAGCGGCACCAGTGGAGCCGGAGGTGGTGGTAATGGCGGTGGAACTGGCGAAGAAGTCGCAGAGAAAATTAAAGTTTACGGAAATCCGTGACGAGTTGATGAGGAGGTTTGGGAGGAAGTATTCACCGACGACGGTGATGAACATTCTGACGAAACATGGGGTGAGGCGTCGTCGTGACGTGGAGCAGGTGCTGGCGGTGGAGTCGAAAATTCTGGAGGCTGGTGTGGTGGGGCCGCGCATGTTGGCCAGGGCGTTGAAGCTCAATCCTGCTTTGTGGGAGCGGGGGGGGCCGGGAGAGGGAAGGGAGCCGGGGGAGGTGCTGGCGCAGACGATTTTCCCGGTGGAGCCGGTGGCGGGAGAGGGGAAGTGGTATATGCATGCGGTGGTGGATACGTATGGTGTGGTGGGTTTCGCGGAGTTGAATGAGGATTCGACGACGGAGGCGGCGGTGAGTTTTTTGGATCGGCGAGTGTTGCCGTGGTATGAGGAGCGGGGCGTGAGGGTGAGGAGGATGCAGACGAGCCGGCAGCAAATCTTCCGGGGCTGGGAGGGAGAGCATATGTATGGGGTGTATTTGGATCTGCACGGGATAGAGCAGCAGGTGATCCCTGCGAGTCGTCCGTCGATGAATGGGTGCATGGCGAGATTCAAGCAGGTGTTCACGAGCGAGTGGCTGTTGCCGCTGCGAGTGAATCATGGCGTGCCGCCGGGCCGGTCCCGGCAGGGGCGCATGCGGGAGACGGCGGGGGGGAAGGCGCGGATGCTGGAGCAGTTGCGCGAGCATCTGGCGCAGTGGCTGGAGCACTACAACCGGGAGTATCCGTTGCACGGGTACCGCAATGGCGGGAAGGCTCCGCTGGCGTTCTGGGAGGGGTAGTTCGCCTTTGCATTTTACCGGGCAGAGAGTATTCGTGCCAATATATACATTACTGCCTATTGCCCATGCGCGATTCTTCACCGGCCTCCCCCCCCCCCCCCGCCATGTCGGGGCGACGACGTTTCTGGTATCGGCCGGCTGGTTCGTCGCGGCTGGCCTTGGTTGGCCGGACTGTTGCTGGCGGTGATGCTCGTCTCCACGCACTGGCTGCTGGTGCGCCATTACCTTGACCGTGTCACGACACTGAAGTTGTCGGAGCAATCGTTGGAGGGGTTGCAATTGCGCGGCATCGTGCCTCCGCAGGCGGCCGATGGCATGACGTGGACCAGTGAGATCATCGGCATGGTGAGCCATGGTGATTTCCGCCTGCGCACCGATTACAGGGAAAACGCTCCCGAAGGCCGTCCTGTTTACTGGAGTTCGGGCTGGGCATGGTTGCACATCGTCTGGGCTCGTATCCACCAAAGCATGACGGGGGCGGCGTGGCCTCTGGCCGTGGAAAGGGCGGCGGCCTGGATCAACTTGCCGCTGCTGCTGCTGACGCTCGCCGGGTTTTCCCTCTGGATGGCGCGACGGCAGGGGGCCGTGGCCGGCGGATTGTTCGCGCTGGCGTTGGTCGGGGCGCACACGTTTTACGAGTCGTTTTTTCCGTCCAACAACGATCACCACGGCATTGCCAACATTGGGCTGCTTGCGCTCATCTGCGGTGTGTTGCTCGGCGGCGTCGGTTTCGTGCGCAGAAAGAATATCGATGCGCTTCCCGGTTTCTTGCGTCTGCCCGATGAGCGCGTCGCGCGCCGCGCTTTTATCGTTTCGGGTCTCGGCGGGGGCGTGGCTTTGTGGGTTAATGCCGTGGCTGCCGCGCCGGCGATCGGGTTGATCGGGGCGGCGGGCTTGCTCGCTGCTCTGGCCGCCGGGCGCGAACTCCGGCTTCAGGGCGCGGTGTGTCGTCCCGACTTGTGGCGGCTGTGGGGACGGGCGGGGGCGGCGGCAGGGGTTTTCTTTTTCCTGCTCGAACAGTTTCCCGACCGGCTTTTCGGGTTGCGGCTGGAGGTCAATCATCCCGTTTATGCGCTCGCATGGCTCGGCGGCGCCGAGGGGGTGGCGTTGTTGCTCGAATGGTTGGGTTCTTCGCGTGATCCGGTGGGGGGCTCGGCATCGGCAGTCGCCAAACCGTGGCGGCGCAAGCGCGCTTGGCTGGCGTTCGTCGCGGTGGCGCTTGCGCCCGCGCTCATTGTCGTGTGTGGCGAGCGGGTTTTCATGATGTTCGATCCTTTCATGGCGAGGATACACGACTACGTCATCGAATTGCGTTCGCTGGCCAGTGTGTTCGGGCAGCCGGATGTTTCCAATTATTTCGACCAGATTGTGCTGCGTCCGGTGCAGTTGCTGCTGGCGCTTCTCACGTTGTGGATCGCCTGGCGGCGGCCGGCGGCGCGGCTGGCGTTGGTGTTCAGTCTGGCTGTCGCGCTGCCGATGACTGTCCAGGGCTGGTGGCAGACGCGCTGGCTTCAACCGGCGAGTGTACCGCAATCCCTCGCCGCCGTGGTCATGCTTTGTGTGTGGCTTGAGGGGAGTGCGGCAACGCGGCGTCGGCGGTTCGTGATGCTGGCGGTCACTGCAACTGCGCTTTTCTTAATTACCCCCGTGTGGCTCGTGTCAGGCGCGATTCGCATCGTGGCCAATGAGGTGGTCTTGCAGAGCGATGGTCCTTTTTTGCTCCATCGCGACATCGCCGCCGCGTTGCGCAGGGATCGTCCGAAGGGGCCAACGGAAAAAATCGTCCTGCTCACCGATCCCACCGCCTCGACGCCAATCGGGTATTTTGGCGGATTTTCCACGCTGGGCACTTTTCATTGGGAAAATGGCGATGGGCTGCGCGCTGCGGCGCAATTGATGACCGACCTGTGCGTGGCAGGTCCGGACGAGTGGGCTCGCGCTGAGCGTCTCGCGCGTGAACGTGGCGTCACGCATGTGGCCTGGATTTCGATCAGTGACTACATGGCGGGTTACTGGCATGCGCTTTATCCCGACAGGCCGCTGCCGAAACGCGACGCACTTGGCGATGGCAATACGCCCGCATGGTTGCGCCCCATTCCTTACGCCATGCCATCGGGCTACTATCGGCGCGAAAAGGAACTCGTGCGGCTTTATGCCGTGGATTTTTCGCAGACCGAATACGAGGCGCGTTATCGCGCGGGCCAGGCCGCCGTTGCCGGCGGGCGTTTGCGCGAGGCTGAGTTCCGTTACACACAAGCCTGCGATGTCGCCCCCGATGCGCCGCAACCGTGGATGCGGCTGGCCGAATTGCGTCTGAGCGCCGGCGACCCTGTCGAGGCTTTTGCAGCTGTGAATGAAGGCATCAGGCGGGCCCCTGCCGAACGCCACAGGCAGCTCTACAGCGATGCTTCGCATTTTTTCCGCGCCCGCGGCGCCATCCGTCAGGCTGAGCGGCTCCTCGAACTTGCCGGGCAGACCGCCAGCGAAAGAAACGAAAACAAACCGTGATTTAGGTTACTTGGCGGCCTTGATTTCGGCTTTGAGGGCGCGTTCGCGGGCTTCGCCTTCTTTGAGGGCGGCCTCGATCTGCAAGACGGCGGCTTCGCGGCGGGCGTTCTCCATGATCACTTCCAGATTGTAGTGGAGACGGCCTTTGTATTCGGGCGGATAAACGATGCGTTTGACGAATTGGACTTGAGTGGCGGCGGCGGCGAGCTGGCGGTCCTGTTCCTCCTGCGCCTTGAGCGCGGCGAGGCGGGCGGCTTCGCGGTCAGTCTCCTCTTGCTTGAGCTGGCTGGCGGCTTGAATTTTGGCAAGGGCGTCGGCGCGGGCTTTTTCGGCGGCGGCGGCTTCGCGTTCACGTTGTTCGGCGAGGGCGCGGGTTTCGGCGTCCAGACGGGCTTTTTCGGCGGCGAGGCGTTGTTGCTCGGCGGCGAGGCGGGCGGCTTCTTGCCGGCGGGTGCTTTCCTGGGCGGCGAGGCGGGCGGCTTCGGCCTCGGCGGCGGCCTTGCGACGGGCTTCTTCGGCGTCGGCGGCTTTTTTCGCCTGAAGGGCGGCGAGTCGGGCGGCTTCCGCCTGGGCCTCGGCCTGGCGGCGGGCTTCGGCTTCGCGGTCGAGGATGGTCTGGCGTTCGGCGGCGATGCGGTCGCTTTCGGCGGCTTCGGCGGTGCGCTTTTGATGGTTTTTATAGCCTATGACCCCGATGGTCCCAATGAGGAGAAGGATGATGATGGTAATGATGATGCCGCTGCGTTTCATGGTCGTTGGGTCAACGTGCGCGGAGTCGGCGCAATGGCAAGGTGGGAGTGGTGCTCCGGGCAATCACTGGGCGCGGAGGCGGCCGGCGGCGAGTTCGGTGAGGAAACTGGCGTAGGTTTTTTCGATGCCGGTGCGCAGATCGGTGGCGGCGCGCCAGCCGAGGGCGGCGAGGCGGGAAACGTCCATGAGCTTGCGCGGGGTGCCGTCGGGTTTGGTGGGGTCCCAGGTGATTTTGCCGGTGTAGCCGACGACCGTTGCAACGGTCTCGGTGAGTTCGCGGATTGTGACGTCAGTGCCGGTGCCGACATTGATCCAGTCGGGCGGGTTTTGGAGGGCGAGGAGGTAGGCGCAGGCGTCGGCAAGGTCGTCCACGTGCAGAAATTCGCGCATGGGGGAGCCGGTGCCCCAGGCGGTGACTTCGGGGGCAGCGGTGGTTTTGGCTTCGTGAAAGCGGCGTATCAGCGCGGGCAATACGTGGGAGTTTTGCGGGTGGTAGTTGTCGCCGGGGCCGTAGAGGTTGGTGGGCATGGCGGAGTGGAACGTCACGCCGTATTGTTTGCGGTAGTATTGGCAGAGTTTGAGCCCGGCGATTTTGGCGATGGCGTAGGCTTCGTTGGTGGGTTCGAGGGCGCTGGTGAGGAGGCAGTCCTCGGGCATGGGTTGGGGGGCGTGCTTGGGGTAGATGCAGGAGCTGCCGAGGAAGAGGAGGCGTTTCACGCCGGCTTGATACGCGCCGTGAATGGCGTTGGCGGCGATGGCGAGGTTTTGAAAGAGGAATTCGGCGGGGTAGGTATTGTTGGCGTGGATACCGCCGACTTTGGCGGCGGCGACGATGACGGCGTCGGGTTTTTCGGTGGCGAGGAATTTTTCAACGGCGTCTTGTCGGGTGAGGTCGAGTTCGCGGCGGGTGCGCAGGAGGAGTTCAACGTTGGCGTCGCGTTGGAAGCGGCGGACGAGCGCGCCGCCAACCATGCCGTGGTGTCCGGAAATGTAGAGTTTCATTGGTGGTGGGTGTTCTCTTTTTTAACCACTAATGGACACTAATGATGGAGAAGATTCAGCCGTGCTCATTTTTTTCTGATCGGCAGCACTTCCTCCGTCCGTTGCCTTATTAGTGCTCATTAGTGTGCATTAGTGGTTAAAATCTGTGCTTGGTGACTACGGTTTCGGGAGGCGGGCGATTTGGGCTTCGCGTTTGGCGAGGTCGAGGTCGGCATCAACCATGATTTTGACGAGTTCCTTGAAGCGGACTTTGGGTTCCCAGCCGAGTTGTTTGCGGGCTTTGGCAGGGTCGCCAATGAGGAGTTCGACTTCGGCTGGGCGTTCGTAGCGGGCGTCGTATTTGACGTATTTTTTCCAATCGAGCCCGAGGTGATCGAAGGTTTCCTGAATGAACTCTTTGACGGAGTGGGTTTCGTTGGTGGCAACGACGTAGTCGTCGGGTTTGTCTTGCTGGAGCATGAGCCACATCATCTCGACGTATTCCTTGGCGTAACCCCAGTCGCGTTGGGCGTCGAGGTTGCCCATGTAGAGGGCGTCCTGCAGGCCCATCTTGATGCGGGTGGCGGCGCGGGTGATTTTGCGGGTGACGAAGGTTTCGCCGCGGCGGGGGGATTCGTGGTTGAAGAGGATGCCGTTGGAGGCGTGGAGGTTGTAGGATTCGCGGTAGTTGACGGTAAGCCAGTAGGCATAAACTTTGGCGCAGCCGTAGGGGGAGCGGGGCCAGAAGGGGGTGGTTTCGGTCTGCGGGACTTGTTGCACTTTGCCAAACATTTCGGAGGAGGAGGCTTGGTAGTAGCGGACTTTTTTGACGAGGCCGGTTTCGCGAATGGCTTCGAGGATGCGTTGGGCGCCGAGGCCGTCCACGTCGCCAGTGTATTCGGGGACGTCAAAGGAGACGCGGACGTGGGATTGAGCGGCGAGGTTGTAGATTTCGTCGGGTTTTAGGTCGTAGAGGAGTTTGACCATTTGCACGGAGTCGGTGAGGTCGCCGTAGTGGAGGAACATGCGCACCCCGTTGACGTGCGGGTCTTTGTAGAGGTGGTCAATGCGCGAGGTGTTGAAGGTGGAGGCGCGGCGGATGATGCCGTGAACTTCATAACCTTTGGCGAGGAGGAGTTCTGCGAGATAGGAGCCGTCCTGGCCGGTGATGCCGGTGATGAGTGCTTTTTTCATGTGTGCGTGTGTGCTGTGTCGTTGTGAAAGTGGGTGAGGTTGGTGATGCGTGCAGGATGGAGGAAGTTTTTATTGATGGATATTTTAGGCTTAACAAGGGCGGGCTTGCGATGTGGGTGGAGCGTGGTAGTATGCCGCATGATCGTAACGCTTCTAGCTGCGCAGTCGTTGGATGGATGGATAACCAGGCATGGGGTGGGGGGGGATGGTTTTGCATCGGAGGATGATAAAATCCATTTTCGCCAAGTTTTGCGTGAGTCGGATTGCTGTGTGATGGGACGGGTAACGTATGAGGTTTCGAAGGATCGATTGCGGATCGAGGCGAGGCCGGAATTGCGGCGGGTGGTGTTGACGCGGACTGCGGGGCGGGCTGCAGAGCAGGGGGGGGGGGGGGGAGGGGGCGGCGTTGCCGCCGAACGTCGAACGTCCAACGTCGAACATCCAACATCGAATGGAGGGAATGGCGGGTGGCGGGTGGCGGCCTCTGGAGTTTTCTAATGAATCACCTGCGGAGCTTGTGGCTCGCTTGCAGGCTGAGGGGTTTCGGCGCTGCGCGTTGCTGGGGGGAGCGCAGGTTTATGGGGCGTTTCTGGCGGCGGGGTTGGTGGATGAGGTGTCGGTGACGATTGAACCGAGGATTTTTGGTTGCGGCACGCCGCTGGCAGCAGGGTTGGAGGGCGCGGTTTTGCCGTTGGACGTGCGACTGGAGTTGGTGCGGGCGGTGCCGTTGGGGAGGGGGGGGGCGTTGGAAATCCGGTATCGGGTTTGCCGGAATTAACTACAGAGGGACAGGGGCATGGGGGTCCGGTCGGAAAGAAGGTGTATTCTGGTTGAATCCTGAAAAACTGAGAGCCTGTTATTGCCAATGAAGAAGTCTCAGTGGTGGTCGTTGCTCTGGTTGTTTGTCCGCGTGGTGGGCGGGTTGATCGTGCTTGGGGCGGCGTTGGGTGCGGTGGTGTTTCCTTTGTGCGGCTGGGCGTTGGGAATGTCGGGCGTCACATACGGACAGATGGCGCTGACCGGGGCACGAACGCTGGGGTTTTATATTGGGGTGGTGTGGGGGCCGGGTATCGGTGTAGTGATTTGTGCAATACGCGCACACCGTGAACGGACGGCGTAAACGTGTGTGTGGCGGGGGAGGGGGGAGCGGCGGCGTTGCCGCCGAACATCGAACGTTCAACGTCGAACATCCAACATCGAATGGATGGGGAGGCAGAAGACGGGAGGGAGCGTGTGAGGCGATCGGCTATGCGCAGACAGGGGTATTGGCGAGCATGCGTTGGCGGATGTCGGCACCGTTGATGTCTTCAAAAAGGCAGCCGTTTTCATGCGACATGGCGGCGGCGGTGCCAGCGGCCTGGCCGAGCGACATGCAGGTGGGCATGACGCGGAAACTGCCCGCGGCTTCGTGCGTGGCGCTGATGCAGCGGCCCGCTGCCGCAATTCCGGAAAGGTCACGCGGCAGCAGGCTGGCATAGGGGATGCCATAAAGGTAATCCGCAGTGGGGGTTTCCAGGTGCGTGCCATTGCCTGTGGGTTGGTGCAGGTCAATGGGGTAGGCGCAGCGGGTGATGGTGTCGGGGGGCATGTTGCTGGCCCACACGTCGTGTTCGGTGAGCGTGGCGCGGCCAACGATGCGGCGGCTTTCGCGCACGCCGATTTGGGGACCGGTGGAAATGAGGAAGGCGTTGGAAAAACCAGCGATGTATTTCTTGAAAAACGCAGTCATTTGCACGGCTTGGCGGCGGCCTTCGATTTCGGCGCGAGTGAGGTCTTCGGGGTTGCAGGAATTGAATCCTTGGATGCGGGTACCGTTGACGAGGATGCGTGTGGGGTCTCCAGGCATGGCCCATACAATGGAAATGTGGATACGCGGGATGTCCCACTCTCCGGCGGCGCGGGCGATGTTGATTTCATCGGCGAAGCAGTCGCCTTTGCCGGCATAAATTCCGTGGACGAGTTGGTGTCCGGCGCGGTGCCAGGCGGCGGGGTCGAAGCCGCCGATTTGCACGACCATCGTCATGGGCTGGGTTTTGCCGTCGGTGCGGCGGCCGTGAGTCAATTCGGCTCCGGCGAGGGCGCAGGCGTCAGCGTCGCCGGTGGCGTCGATGATCTGCCGGGCGCGAATGGTGATGGTTGCGCCTTTGGCGGCGAACTCGGCGCGCCAGTGGCCGTCGGTGTCGCGGCGCAGCGCACGCAGGAGCGAGTGGTAGAGGAGGCGTCCGCCACGGCGAAGTATGTTTTTTTCCATTACATGCTTGAGAGCCTCGGGATCAAACATGTCCACGTGGTCGCCGTCGCCGTGATAGCAGGTGCCGTCGGCCATCATCTGGCGGATGAGGGCGTGGTAAACGGAGTCGGCGAGGTCTTCGCCGCGAAAGTGGTAGTTGATGAAGCAACCGAGGCCGGCGGCGCTGCCCATGCCGCCGAGGAAGCCGTGGCGTTCGGCGACGATCACGGGGCAGCCGCCGTCAAGCGCCGCCATGGCCGCGCCGTAACCGGCCGGGCCTCCGCCGACGATCAGGCATTCGGTGGTGTAGTCGCAGTAGGTGGTGCTCATAATGGGAAATGTGGAACGGGGTGCGGGAGCGGAGCCATTGCGGAAGGGGAAGCAGGGCCGTTTCGATTCAACGGAATGAACGCGGGGAAAATTGCACACGGTCATGGGGAAGGGGGAGGGAGGGGAGAGCGTTTTGCCTCTTGTCGGCATGTCATGGAATGGGCAATAGGGACGGCATCATGCCTCGCCCTGAAGCCGATACCCGCAAAACACTGCTCTCCCAAGGAATCGACTTGGTGCGTTTCCTCGCGCACAGCCGAAATTCGCTCGGGGTGACTGAAATCGCAGAGAAGATGGAGCTGCCCAAGTCGTCCGCTTTCCGGTTGCTGGGGGTGTTGATGGAGTTGCGGTTCGTGCAAAAAAATCCGGTGTCACAACGCTACACGATCAGTCCTGAGATTTTTCGTTTTGTGCATGAGGTGGCGCACGAGTTCGCGCCCACGCGGAAGTTGGAGGATGTGATGATTCGGTGGGCGCAGAAGTTGGAGTGCGCGGTTTATCTGAGCATGTTGAGCGAGCGTTGCACGTATGTGGTTTCGGCAGAGGGACCGCTTGGCGGGACGTTCGCGCTGGGGTCGGCGGGGCCGGTCCATGCGAGTTCGGCGGGCAAAATTATCGTGGCTAATCTGCCGGAGGAGGAATGGTTTTTTTACCAGCCAACAGCGCAGGATGAGAAGTTGACTCCTTACACGAATCTGGACCCGGCGCGGTTTCGCAAGGAGTTGCTGGCGGCGCGGGAGTCGGGCGTTGCGTGGAATTTGCGCGAGACGACTTTGGGCGTGGCGTCAGTGGCGGCGCTGGTTCGCGAGCCTTTGCATCCGCCGCGCATGGCGGTGGCCTTGCTGGTCAATTACGAGGAGGTGGCGGTGCACGATCGCGTGAGTCTTGAGGTGCACGTGCGGGAATTGGCCGTGGAGTTGAGCAAGGGGTTCAGGCCGGGGGCGTAGTGAGAACGAACGTTTCGAGTGAGGTGATTAGGCAATGAAAAACGCCACTCGCGAGGAGTGGCGTTGCGTGAGAAGCGGGGGAGGGGGGGGACTTAAGCGCGGGCACGAATACGACGGAAGATCACGATTGCTCCCAGCAGCACGGCACCCATCAGGGCCGCGGTGGTGGCTGGTTCAGGGACGGCGGTCGCGGCGATGGAAAATTCGGTGTAGGCAAGCACGCCACCCGTTACCGTGGAGCGAAAACCAGCGGAGCCTTTGGTGAACGCGGTGTCGGTTGCATCAATGTCGGCCAGCATAGTGCCGCCCACCTCGGCGTTGTAAAATTTGAGGTTCAAATTGGTGCCGACTACAGAAAATTCGAGGCGTCCATGATAGAGCGTATCAGCTCCCTTTTCGAAGGTGAATGTGGCGCTTTTGGCGAGTTGTAGATTGCCCGCGCCACCAAAACGATAGATTTCAACCGTCCAGAGGCTGTCGCTGGTACCTGCAATGAGTCGTCCTGAATAAAAATTGGTATTGTCTCTGTAACGGGCAACGACGCCGACAGGGGAAACGCCTCCGCGAGAGTTGTCCACGAAGGAGGCGCTAACGGTGTAATCGGTGAAGTTTTCGGATTCGGCGGCGTTGTAGATGGAGATGACGTTGGTGCCGGATATTTGTTTGTAACGGCCACCATTGCCGGATTCCCAAGCGAGGTCAGCCGAGGTGCCGTTTTTAATGGTGAAATTGACGGTGGTGTCGGTGTCGAATCCGTTGGCGTTAAAAATGTCTGTGGCGTGGGCAGAGGCAGCAAGCGCGAGGCTGGCGGCGAGAATTGTGAGGAGGCTGGGTTTTTTCATGGGATTTGTTCTATAGCGGAGAGTTTTTTGGATGTGGTTTGGCTGACGTATTGAAATTGAGATTGCAGGTGGTTTCGCCAACGGGGGAGTTGGCAAAAGAGGGATGTTCGATTCAACCGGATGAACAGGGGCGGTCGTGGCGGCGGCGAAGGATGAATGTACCTGCAAGCACGGTGACTCCGACAATCAACACGAGCGTCGCAGGCTCGGGAATGAGAGAGCGCGTGATGGCGTTGAAATACACACCGGCCATGAACGCTTCGCCGAGTTCATTGGGATGAAGGTTGTCGTAAAGCATGGTGGTCCGGTTGGAGCCTGTGCGAATGTCGGCCAGCACGATGCTGGAGGTGAGGGTGCGGTTGGTCGGGTCGGTAACAAAGTTGGCGATGGCAGTGTTGTAGGTGACGATGCTGGTGTCCCACGCGGCGTTTGTGCCCATCAGATTGGAGAGGATGATGGTGACGTTGGGGTTGGCGGCGCGGAGGTAACCGATGATGGAGCTGAGGTTGGCCGTGAAGGTGGCGATGGCGACGCCGCCCGATGCGTCGTTGGTGCCGATGTTGATGAGGGCAATGTCGGGCGTGTCGGCAGCTGGGATGTTGGTCACCCAGGGATAGAAGATTTTTCCGCCGCCGTTGTTCGCGGAATTGAGCAGTTGTCCGGAGGTCTTTCCCCAAAAACCGGCGTGGTCGCGGTCAAAGGTTGTATAATAATTTGGATACACACCGGGTTTCAGATCGTAGGTTTCAGGGTAGTTGTAGTTGTTTTGGGGACCGACAAAATTTACGTCGTGCCCCGCGTCTTTGAGTTGGAAATAGAGTGGATAACGGTAGGTGGCATAGGCGACGTTGCCTGAATTGCCTTTGCCGCCGTGGGTGATGGAGTCACCGATGAAGACGATGTTGATCGCCGATGCCGTTGTGGTGATGGCGGCGAGGACGAGCAGGAGCAGGGTGAGGGTGATTTTGGCAAGGGTGCGGGTGCGCGGGGAGGTCATGTGGCGTGAGTCCAGTTGCGGGGGAAGCGAGGCGGCAAGTGGGAGCGAGGGGTATTGACGGAGTGGATTCAACGGGGTGAACAGAATCAGTCGCCTGGTTAGCGAATGAGTCGCCAGCGTGCGTGCGTTCTGTTGCGTTCGTGCGCTGTGCCACGCCTTGTTTCATTCTCTCGTGTTTTACCAATGAATGTTCGCGCCGGTCTCGCCGAGGGTCAGGTGCTCCAGCGTCTGGGGAAACGACGCGGGGCGTGCGCACAAATCGTGGGAACAATTGAGGGGGGGGGGAGGGGAGAGGGACAGGAGAGGCGGGAACGGCGGGAGGTTTGCGTGACGTTGCGAAACGTGTCGGGCGTGGTGCGCGGGTGGGAACGTCGGCGTGTCGGATGCGCGACGGGCAGCGAATTCACAGCACGCTTGCAAGGGATTCCAGCAGGCGGTCCGTGGTCGCTGATTTTAGAATGTATCCAGAATAAAAAGACGATTGCCCGAGGGATGGTGAGGGAGTTTTTTGTTGGCGATGTGTGGTTGTTGGCGGGGCAGAGCAATATGGAGGGGGGCGGGTTGCTGGCGGCGAGTGTGGCGAGGCCGCATCCGTTCATCCGGGCGTTTTCGCTGGCGCGAGTGTGGCGGCAGGCGGCGGACCCTCTGCATGTACCGTGGGAGTCTCAGGAGGCGGCGCTCAATGACGGGAAACCGTTCACGCGGGAGCAGGCGGAGGATTACCGGCGCACATCGCGGGTAGGCGCGGGGGTGGGGTTGCATTTTGGGCGGGAGATGCTGCTGCGTTCAGGTGTGCCGCAGGGGTTGATTTGCGCAGCACGGGGGGCGACGCGGATGGAACAGTGGCTGCCGGCACGGGGACGTGACGGAGGCGCAGGGCTGTATGGGGCGATGTTGCGGTCAGTGCGGGCAACGGGTCAGCCGGTGGCGGGTGTGTTGTGGCATCAGGGCGAGGGTGATTCGCCACGGGAGCGGGCTGCGCTTTATTCGCAGCGGATGCGCAAGTTGATCGCGGCGGTGCGGCGTGATCTGGGTTTGCCGCGTTTGCCGTGGATTTTTGCGCAATTGGCTCGGGTTTACGGGGAACGGCCTGATTGCGCGTGGAATTCCGTGCAGGAACAACAGCGTGCGCTGGCGGATCGGATACACGACGTGGCGTTGGTGGCGACGGTGGATTTGTCGTTGGACGATTTTATTCATTTGTCGGCGGAGGCACATCCGCGTTTCGGGGCGCGGCTGGCGCGGGCGGCTGACTGGCTGGTTTATCAAAATCGCAAGGAACAACCGCCGCCGTTGTTGCGGTCGGTGTCGGCGTTGCGTATGGACGAGGCGATGGGGGCGGGGCGGATTGACGTGGTGTTTGACAACGTGCCGGGCGGTCTGCGCGCGGCGGGCGAGGCGCGGGGTTTTGTGTTGCTTGGCGTGGATGCGCGGGGTGCCGGGGGAGCGGAGGGGGGGACGGAACGGGTGTTGCCTGCGATTTACAGGGTGACGTTGGCAGGGAATGTGGCGCGTGTGTATTTGTTACCCGAATACGTGAGGGCTGCGAGTAAGGGCGCAGTGTATTTGCTGGGTTATGGCTATGGTAACGTGCCGGATTGCAATATCACCGATGGGCGGGATTGCGCGTTGCCGGTGTTTGGAGCGCGGCGGGTGCGGGTGGGGTGAGGTCGGGCGGGCGGGACGCCCGCGTCACACGGAGAAGGAAGCTGAGGGGCAACGGTTGTGGGCGGGACGCCCGCGCCACTATTTGTCGAATTTCACGAAGCGGTCTTGATTGTCGGCAGTAACAAATTTGTGACGGGCGACGTGACCGTCGGCGAAAGCGTAATTGAGGTCGCGAGCGGTTGTTTGGTCGGTCGTGGGGTATTTGGCACCTTTGTCGTCCCATATCAGATCGCCTTGCACGCCGGTGATGGCGGCGGCCTCGTTTTTTTTGCCTCGATGCCGCAGCATGACAATTTGCGTGGGTTTGGTGATGGCGGAAACCGGTCTGCCGATGAGGAAGATGTTGATCGCAAAGGTAATGGTGCCGTCGGCGTCCGCTGGCGGGTTGGCGAGGGGACAACTCAGGATGTCGCGGGGTTGTCTGTGGATGGCGTTTACGTAGGGGGCGATGGCTTTGATCCAATTGTCGTCGGCAGTGTAGTTGCCGGATCCATCCTGTGCCAGGGGATTTGGAATGACGCTGGGAGGTGGATTGGCATTGGCGGGGTCAACGCCTTGCTGGTTTGGAAAGCGATCTTTGTTTTCGGCGGCGGCTAGGAGGATGGCTGTGGCGATTTGTCGCATGTTGGAGGCGCATTGGGAGGCTTTCGCAGTGGTGCGGACTTTGCCGACGGTGGGGATAATGATAGCGGCAAGAATGCCGATGATCGCTATGACGGTGAGGAGTTCGATCAGCGTGAAAGCGCGGTGAAATGTGGGTGTGGTTTGGCGGGGATTTGTTGTCATAAAAAATCGGGCGTCGTGGATTTTTAAATACTACTCCGCTTCGCCAGCGGAGAGGAAAACGTATTCGCGGTAGCGGCGCCATACGTCGGGATCACGAAGCGTAGGTTCGGGAGGCGCGTCAGCAGCGGGGGGGGGGGGGGGATGAATGGCGGTGAGAGTTGCGTCGGGACCAACGGCGTAAAAGGCGGTGTCGTGCGCGGGAATGGTTACGAGGCGACGGATGTCACCGGGCAGGGTGACTGCAACGGAGCGGGGTTCGGCAGCGTGATTGACAGCGATGAGGACTTGATCGTTGGCGGGTCCAATGAGGCCGGTTTCAACGTCGAGCGCAGCGGCGTTGAGCATGGGTTTGGTTCCAAGTTGTTCGGCGAGTTGTTGGCCGAAGTCCGCATCGGCGAGTTGTGTGAGTGTGTAAAGGTTGTGCGGGATGTTGAGGCGGGTGAGTTGCTGGCGAACGGCTCCGGGATTGGGGGCGTCGGGGATTTCGATGAGGGTGAGGTGGCCGCCGCGTTTTACGAAGCGAGCCAAGGCAGCGGTTTCGTTGTCCTTGATGGAGAGGGGATCGGGGAGAACAAGGGCGGTGATTTCGGGGTGTGTATCCAGTTCTTCGATGCGGAGGAGCCAGCGGGGAGAGAGGTTGCGGCGGAGGAGTTCGCGGTGAGGGGTGACGATGGCGGCGTTCCAGTCTTCGCGGTCGTCGCCAATGGTGTAGAGGGCGCGGGGGAGGTGGATGGCGAGGCTTGAGGTGGTGGGTGGCGTGGCTTGGGCGCGGTCAAAGAGGGCGTTGTAGGCGGCGTTGGCGTTGCGGATGTCGGGGAGGACTTCGGGCCACATCATGCGTCCAGTGGTTTGGTTGTCGGGGCGTTCGAAGTAGGCGAAGCCGGCGAAGTCGTCGCGTTCGTTGTATCCATATTGCACGGACAGGGCGCGGCGGAGGAGCATGCTGCCGACGAGTTCGCGTTTGGTCCAAGGATAGCGGGAGGGAAGGTTGTTTTGGCGGCCTACGAGGTAGTGGAGAAAAATGGGGCGGCGGGTGGTGCTGGGCATGTCGCGGGCGAGGTCGAGGTCGGCAAGGACACTGTAAATGCCGAAGCGGTGGGTTTCGGTGGCGACGAAGTCGGCCCAAGCGTAGTCGCGGGGATCGAGGCCGCGGCGGCCTACGCTGACGTAGGATTTGCCGACGGCTTGGACGAAGTTGTGTTGTTTGAGGAGGATGGCGATCCAGGCGTCGGGGACGGTTTCGCGGATGATGCGGGCGACTTCTTGCGTGCCGTTGGCAACGTATTCGCCGCGGAAGTCCTGCCATGCGACCCAGTCGGGGTCGGCGTTGGTGCGGTTTTTGCGTGGGGGTTCGGGCCAGCGGATAGTGCCGAGGTTGCGTTGCTGCCAGTCGGTCCAGGCGGCGCGGGCCCAGGTGTCGTAACTGGCTACGTGGCCTTCAAAGAGGTCGAAGAAAAAGGGGGACCAGAGGAGGAATACGGGGTGGAGTTTGCCGTCTTCGCCGCGGACGCGGAGGTAGGCGGGCGTCTCGACAAAGTGGCGGGCGAGGTCACGCCAGATTTCGCGGAAGCGGTCTTGGGTTTGGGGCGCAAAGAGGACGGGGCTGGACATCCATTTGGGGTAGCGGGGGGCGCCGATGAGTTGGCCGGAGGCGTCTTCCATGAGGGGAAGGTCGCTGTAAAAATCTTCGCCGGTGAAGAGTTGGAGGCGGTAAACGTTAAAAACAACTTGGAGTCCGTGGTTGCGGAAGAGGTCGAGTTGGTAGGATTGGGCGGTGTTGAATTGGGCGTTGTCGCGGAGGCCGAGGCGGAGGGAGTTGAGGTTGATGGAGGAGTCGAGGTCTTGGAAGGTGGCGGTGTAGCCGAGGTCTTGAAGGAGGCGGGCGTCGGCGCGGATGGTGTCGGGGAGGTCGCGGACGCGGCGGGAGTAGTAAATGATGCCGTTCCAAGGGGAGCCGGTGGCGAGTCGGTAGGGGGCTATGGTGGAGGGGTCGGGAGCAGGGGGGGGGAGGGGGAGGGGAGGGAGTTGCCAGGTGTTT
>NZ_ABEA03000155.1 GCF_000171235.2 Geminisphaera colitermitum TAV2
CGGCGGGCATCCGGGGCGCGGGGCAATCCTCCGGCTCGTCGTCGGCCGTCGCCAACGCCTCCGGCACTTCCGGGGCCGGCGCGTGGCAGGCGCGCTCGTAGGTGAGCGCCGACCAGAGCCCGGCGCCGAGGCCGTCGATGTAGGCGGAGCGGTCCCGGTTGCGGCCCCGAAAATAGGTCCACAACCACGCAAAATGCGGGTGCAGGAAGCCGAACACGTATTCAGAAAAATCCACGTCGGCCGGCGCGCCGGTGAGGTGGCACGACCAGAGGGTGCGCTCCCGCCGAGCGAACGGATCGCTGCGCGCATCCAGGCGCACGGAGACGCCGTAAAACTCGGTGACGATGGCGGCGGCCTGCCGGTGCTCGTCGCGCCATGCCGCGCCCTCCCATACCTTGCGCTCGATCAGCGAGCCGGCGGCGGCCTGCCCGCGGATCGCGTCGAGATCCTCGCCCTCCGCCCGGCACAGGCGCCATGCTTTTTCCAAGGCAACAGCGGCCTCGCCAGGCGTGCCGCGATCGGCCAGCGCCAGCAGTTTATCGAGCTTCTCGCGCAGGGCGGGGCTCATGAGCGGCCTCCCTTCCGGGCGGGCGCAAACGCCTCAAGATCGTCGAGGAACGCCTTCGGCATCGTGGAGCGCAACGCCACCCACAGTTGCACGAAATGCGCCCTGTCCTCGCGGGAGAATTTTTCCCAATGGGGGAACGAGGTCGCCAGCTTCCGGAGGCCAGCGTGGAAGTTGCCGAGGTGGTCCGTGTCGCCGCGGATGTCGCCCTTCTTGACGGAGCCGAAAACGCCGACGTAGGCGCGGGAGACGGCCAGCGCCGGGTTGTCCTCCAGTTGATCCAGCGCGATCCGGGCGTTGGGCGCCAGCTTCGCCAGCACGCGCTGCTCATACTCGTCACGCAGGGCCTTGTTGCCCTTGTTCTCCCGGCTGTAGAGGTTGACCTTCTCCCATTTGGCCATCGTCTCCGCCAGCTTCGCAATCGACTGTTGTGTCGCCCGGTCCAGCGCCTCGCGGTCCATCTCCGCCAGCGCCCTGATCTGTTCGCGGTAACGATCGTTTTTCGTCGGCTTCGACGGCGTGGCGGCGGGGGAGGTCGCCTCCGGGGTGCTCCCGCCAGATCGCAGGGCGCGGGCTTGGCGCTCGCTGGTAATCTCGGCCTCCGGGTGCTCTCCGGCGAAGATCGCGGCGGCGATCTGGTAGTTCGCCCAGCGGACGCTTTTTTGCCAGCGCTCGTAGCAATAGATGTCAAAACTGTCGTGGGTTTCCCGATACAGGCGATTATCCCGGATGGTCTTGAGCGCTTGGCCGACGGCGGTAAGGCCGCGCTCGATGTTGGCTTCGCAGCGGGTGAGTTGGTCACGCTCGTCGCGGGTGAGCGTGGTGGATGACTTGAGTGGTTTTTCGGGCATGGTCAGAGTGGGGAGTCAGAGGGTGATGAGGAGGGTAACGATGATCGCGGTGAGGAAGCCGGCGGCGAAGGCGTTGAGGCATATCAAGGCGAGCGTCCGCCGGGGCAGCGTCACCGTCGGCGGGTCGTCGGGGAGGGGAAGCCGGGCGTTCATGCCACCTCCTTCCGGGATATGATCAGACTTTCGATGAACTGACTTAGCGAGAGGTTGAGACGGTGTGCCGCCTGCATTGCGGTGCCCCTGGCAGACGGAGTCAGGCAGATGTTGACGGGGATTTTGCTCTTGCCGCGAGGGCGTCCTCGTTTGCGCGTCGTTTTCATTGCGCCTTAATTGCGCAATTACTGCGCAATGCAAACAAAAAAATTGCCCCCTAATAAAATTGCGCAATTAAAACCCACATGCCCGACGCGCCCTCTTCTCTCGAAAAAGCCAATCTGCTGTTAGATGCCGCAGCCAACGCTGCATTGGAGCACGTAGCGACATCGCTGAATGTTAGTAAATCTGCCTACGTCGGAGCCCTCCTCTGTGCCAAATTTGGTATGCCATGTAATGACCTGTTGAGCCGCCACATCCAACAGGAAGGACTAAGCGTTCCACCTGAACTAGCAGGTTTTTCCTACGTTCCGCGCACAACAAGAGGGGGCAAGAAACCTGGACCAAAGCCGCGACACGCTTCGACCGGCGCAGGTGGAACCTTCACGGTGACGAACAACACCGCGCCGTTCATCCAAGGACACGGCAACACCATAAAAACCCCCGCCTCGAAGTCTGGGTCGAAAAGGTCGTGATCGAGTGCCCGCGCCTCTCCGATTGTAACCAAAATCAGAATACGAACCACGCCTGACCATGAAACGCGCCATCAAGAACAACAAGCCCAAGGACGGCAATTCTTCCCGCCCGGACATCATCGACGTTGACTGTATTGATCGCCAACGCTTGGCCGCGCTGATCGAGCGCGGTTCTTGCACCACTGATACCCAGGCTACCGCTGCCTTCGGAGCCCTTCTGGGAGCCATCGGAAGGATGGCCAAAGAAAACTACTTTGATCTCTGTGAGGCTCTCGAAACTGCTCTGGACGTGAGCGAGGCACTCCACCCACGCCGTAGAAGAAGGAGCAAGTCCAGTGTCGTTGCCACGTGCCACTCTGATCGAGTCAAGGTGGATCATTGACCCCTAACGGGAACCAATGGTTCCTAAATTTCATTCATACATCCCCGCTAGCCAGCATCTCCCATCTGTAACCAAAAATAAACTACAAAATGAACGACACCCCCTATCCGACGCTCCCGGAATCACCCAAGGCCTCCTGGCACATTGGCGCATTGCGGGTGACTTCTGTGCTAATCCTCGTCGCCGGCATGATCGGCGTGTTCATCTGCATCAACGGGATTCTCCTAAAAGAGATGGAGGCGGCGGTCAATCACTTGGGCTACGCCCTTGCCATCGCCTTCGGCTCGTGGGTGTGGTTTATCATGCTGCGAGCCATCGCGCATGTGATCGAGCGACTGGACCGGTAGTCGCTCCATGCGCAAGCGTCACCACAAGGACAACCTCTCGCAACTACACCTGTTCCCGCGGGCTCGCGTGGAGCGCGTGGGTGAGGACGCAAAGGGCAACACCGTAATCCGCGTCGTTCCCGACGGCGAACTCGTCGTCTGGTTGCGCCCCAAGCAATTCGCCGCCGCCCTCGGCGTGGACATAAGCACCGTTTACAGATGGATGCGCGGCGGTGTGATTCGGCGAGACAAGTGGGAGCGGCGAGGTCCAAAGGTTCTTTACATTCAGGCTACCGAGGCCGAACGCCTCCGCGACACTGGCGATAAGTAAAGAAATTCCTGATACAAAAGCGGAGCGCCAATGCGCGCCCCACCTCGCTCCGTTAGAGTCGGCGCGTGAACACCAAACACGTACCAAACGACACCACGCCGGCGCCAGCCAAACCGCGCCCGGTCATCGCCTAGCCGGGCGGAAAAACGAGGCTGCTCAAGCACCTCTTGCCACTCATTCCAGAGCATCGCACTTACTGCGAGGTCTTCGGCGGCGGACTCGCAGTTTTCTGTGCCAAAGCCCGCTCCGAGGTGGAAGTCATCAACGATATCAACGGCACACTCATTGCCTTTTATCGGGTCGTAAAATACCACCTCCACACCCTGATCACGGAGATCGAAACCGTCCCCAATTCTCGTCGTGATTTCCATGATTACCTTACCCAGCCTGGCCTAACCGAAATCCAGCGAGTCGCCCGCTGGTATGTCTGCCAGCGGCTCTCTTTCGGCGGGCTTGGCCGCACCTTTGCCCCCACCCGCACACGCGGGGCATCTCTTCCGGAAAATCGCCTGACGGCCCTTCAATCTCTCTCCCGCCGCCTTGCCACCGTCACCATCGAAAACCTGGATTGGCAACGCTTCCTTGCTCTCTACGACTACCCCGAAGCCTTCCACTTTTTTGACCCTCCTTATTTTGATGCTGGAGGCTCCGCCTATGCGGGATGGAGTGAGGAACAGTTCGCCACCTTTGCCCATCACGTGCAGACACTGCGCGGATCGTGGCTCCTGACCTATCAGGATTGCCCGCAAGCCCGTGACCTGTTCAGCGGTTGCCGGATCATTCCGGTGTCGCGGCAAAACGGCATCGAAGGCCGTGCCGAAAAAAAGCGCAACGCCCGCTATCGTGAACTCGTGATCTTGCCCAAATAGGCCGGCATCGCGGCTCCCTCGCAAGCGTCTCGCGGATCGGCCGCGAGATGCCCGCGACCCTTGCTCCGCTGCCATGTCTGACCCTTTCCTGCGTTCTCCTCCGCCCGCGTGACGATTCGCCCTGTTTCAGACGCATTCGCCCCGCTTCAACCCTTTTCAACCCTTTCCCCGGTTCGTGCCAGGCAAGAGGAGGGCAGGGAAGTGACAACGACAATGTAATCAGCCATGCACAGGCACTGGCAGGAGGGTTTGCGGCCGTTTTTTTTGGCGCTGAGCCTGATTTTGGCTCGTTCGCGTTGGGCGGCCTGTGGGCTGACGCGAAGGGCGCACAGGCGCAAGGCGGTGCCGTCCTTGAGGAAGACGGGCAGTCCGGAGCACTGACGGGAACGCAACTGGGCCAGCCATGCGGGAACGTCCAGCGCATGCCCCTGCTGGTCAAACAAGGGCAGACTGGTGCTGTGCCAGCGTAACAGGACCGCCCCCTGATGATCCATCACATGCCTGATCTGCGGGGCTCGGCAAAAATTCCGGTCGCCCAAAAACAAATCCCCCTTGCGCACCTTGTAACGGCACAGACTTTCGCCCCCCTTGTTGTCGGTCAGTTCGGCCTGTTCGCAAAACAGGCTGGGCAGTCCGATCGCATAATGCAGTCTCCAGTCCGTTCCGCTTGCTCCGGATTCCTCTATGGTCGTGCTGTCCACCGCCACCGCCGTCCACCCTTCCGGCAATCTCGACCACCTCGGCTGTCCGGCCTGCTGCTCAAGCAACCTTACGCTCATCCACCTCAGCCAACCCTCCGCGTTCCTCAGCCTCTTGAGCAACGCCACATCCGAGACCTCCGGCAACCCTGCCGCCGCCCCCCTCGCCACCGCATGCCTCAACGACAGCCCGCTCCCAGCGTGCATCAATATCAGCCTGAGCAACTCCTCCGCCGTTCTTATCCCCTTGGCCTGCTTGAACGCTCCTTGCTCCCTGGCCGCCACCTCCCACCCTTCCGGCAGCAGCCCCTTCACCAGCCCCCACTCTTCCGTCATCCATGTCTTTTTCATCCCACCTATCTACCCGTTTCCTCCTCCCATGTAAAGACAACATGTTAGCGCGTATAGGTCTCCCGACCCGCCGACGGCGCGAAGCGCCGCCCTTCCGATTCCGGATGGGCGCGGCTGCGCCGCGTCTGGCGGGTCAGGAGACCCGCCCTCCTTATGGTCGCTACGCGCTGACGCGTCTCATCTCCCCCCCCTCGCTAAACGGTTACCGGTCTGGAGGCCGCCGCTCCGGCGGAAACGTCCACGGTGGCATCAGGGATGTCAGCGCGGCTACAGCCACTTTTTGCGGCGCATGTAGTATGCCATGCCGAGCACGCTGAGAAGGGTGAGACCGGCGAATATGGGGTAGGCGTAGCGTGAATGAAGTTCCAGCGTCTGCATTTCGGTGAAGTTCATGCCATACCAGCCTCCGATCAGGAGGGGGGGGATGGTGAGGGCGGTCAGCGCGGTGAGGACACGAATGCCTTCGTTGGCCTGATGGCTGGATTTGTTGAGGTAGATGCGGAAGGAGAGAATGAGCTGGTCGCCCCAGGCGGTGGCGTGTTGCTCGATGCGGGCAAGTTCTTCGGCCAGGTCGCGCAGGTAGGGGATCATCACGGTGCGGATGAGCCGCCATTTGCCGCCGGCGAGTTGGGAGGCGACTTCGCGCTGAGGTTTCACGATCTGGCGTAATTGCGAGAGTTCTTTGCGAAGAGCGACGACGCGGGGGAAGAGTTCGTCGGCAGGGGCGTTGCCCAGGACGTCAACTTCGATGCGTTGGAGGTCGCGGGTGAGTTCGTCGAGGGCGGGTTTGTAGGCCTCGACCATGAAGTCGAGCAGGGTGTGCGCGAAGCGGTCGGGGCCGCGCACGGTCTGGCCGGGCATCTTGAGGGCGCGCTCCAAGGCGAGATCCACGGGACGGAGGGGCTGGCGATGGAGGGTGACGAGAAAGTTTTTGCCGAAGAGGAGGTCGAGTTCGGTGGTGGAGAATTTGTCCGTCTTGGAGTAGTCCACCGCGTGCATGACGAGGTAGAGGTAGTCTTCGTAGTCTTCGAGTTTGGGCAGGGGGCTGTCGATGGTGCAGTCTTCGATGACGAGGGGGTGGAAGTTGAAGAGGTCTTCAAAGATGGTTTTGATTTCGGCGTCGGTCGGGGCGGAGAGGTCGATCCAGAGGATCACGGACGGGTCCTGGCGCAGAGCGGGGAGGGTCTCAAGGGACGGGTTGCGTCCGGCGAAGCGGCTGTCTCGGAAAACGAGCGTGGTGATCATGCTGAAAAACGCTAAAACGCTAAAAAGCTGAAAGGGGGGGGAGGCCCGCCACGCGGTCGGAGATGTGGAGAGGACGGAGAGGAGATATTGGGTGCTTCATTTTTTAGTTTTTAGATTTTTAGCGTTTTAGCTTTTTCATTCAAATCCAGTGGCGGCGGCGGCACCACCAGATCATGAGGCCGGTGAAGATGAGGGTGATGGCGGCGGCGCAGGCATAACCGTAGGGCATGTGGAGTTCGGGCATGTTTTCGAAGTTCATGCCGTACCAGGAGCCGATGATGATGGCGGGGAGAGTGATGGCGGTGAGGGAGGTAAGGACTTTGATGCCTTCGTTGGCTTGGTAACCGGATTTGCTGAGATAGAGGTCGAAGGAGATGAGGAGTTGGTCGGCAAAGCTGGCGGCGGTTTCCTCGATGCGCACGAGGTTGTCGCGCAGATCGCGGAAGTAGGGGAGCATGACGTTGCGGATGACCTTGGATTCGCCGTGGGCGAGGCGGGTGATGACTTCGCGCTGGGGTCGGATAACCTCACGCAGGCGGGCGATTTCGGAGCGGGCGTCGAGGAGGAGGGGGGTAAGGTCGGTCATGTCGGGGCTGAGCACGGTTTCCTCGATTTCTTCCACTTTGACGCGGAGGCGGTCGGTGATGGGGGCGTAGTTGTCCACCATGGCGTCGAGGATGAGGTGGGCGAGGCGGTCGGTGCCGCGGGCGATGGGGCCGGTGCCTTTGGTGCAGCGGTCCATGACGGTCATGATGGAGCGGAGGGCGGAGCGGTGAAAGGTGACGATGAATTCCTTGCCGATAAAGAAATTGAGTTCGGTGGTGGCGAATTTTTCGGGCTGGGAGAAGTCAACTGGGTGGGCGACGAGGAAGAGGTAGTCTTCGTAGTCTTCGACTTTGGGGAGTGAACTGGGGGCGACGCAGTCTTCGATGGCGAGGGGGTGAAAGGAGAAGACGCCTTCGAGCACGGCTTTGATTTCGGCGTCGGTGGGCTGGTCGAGATCGACCCAGAGGACGAGTCCTTTGTCGGCGCGGACGAGGCGGAGGGCGTCGAGATCGAGGTCATGGCCCACGAGTTTGCCGTCGGAAAAGATGTAGTTGTGAATCATGCCGGGACGTGGATCGAAGGATGTCGTTCAGTGGATCAGTGGATCAATGGATCAAGTGTCTGCGAATGAACCGCAGGCGTGCGCTGATCCGAGGGGATGATCGTGCGCGGTGGAAGGGCGAAAGTCGAGTCTGGCGGGGGAGAGTCTAAAAAGTCGAATGTCTGAAGGTCTAAAGACTGAAGGTTGAGTCAGCAGACCCTGCCGCATTTCCATTCTCTTCATCCTCTGTCGGCACCGGCAGCACGTTGAGGCCGAGGATGCCCAGAAAAAAACTGCCGAGCACGATTTGGACGCCAAGTGTGAGCAACATGCCGGAAGGGATCACTTGGCGCAGCGTTTCCTGGGGGGACAGGTCGCCGAAATGCCGGCTGCCCCACTGGGCCACCGCTGCCACGCCGAGGGCAAGGCCCGCGAGAATGAAACACACGCCGACCACCAGCCCCGACTCGAGCGAGAGCCGGCTCATGAGGTTTTCGAAGCTGCGGTCGCGGGGCCACAGCCCACACCGGATGGCGAACGCCTTGGCGAACACAGAAAACTGGATCGACTGAAACCCCGTCAGCACGGCGATTGCGCAAAACAGCAGCGTATGCACATCCAGAGTCACTCCTCCGAGACGCAGCGGACCGGCGAGCAGACGCCCGCCGAGCACCACGCCACATCCGCACAGAAAAAACCCCGGATACAGAAACAACCACCGCGGGCTGAAGAGCAGCATGAAGCGCAGGTGCCGCCAACCATCGCGCCAAGGCCGCAAGTGCGGAGGCCGGTCGCGCCCGTCGGGCGACAACGTAGCCGGCACCTCCGCCATGCGCAGTCCGAGCAGCGAGGCGCGCACGATCATTTCGGAGGCAAACTCCATGCCGCCCGTCCGCAGCGCCAGACGCGGCCAGACGCTCTTGCGGAGCGCGCGCAAGCCACAGTGAAAATCCCGGCAGGGACTTTGGAAGAACAACCGCCCGCACGCCGAGAGCAACGGATTGCCGATGTATCGGTTTTTCCAAGGCATGGCACCGGAGCGGATGCCGCCGGCAAACCGGTTGCCAACGACCAGATCGTTACCGGCCCGCAGCGCCTCCAAAAACGGTTTCAGAGCGGGCCCCGAGAAATCGTAGCTTCCGTCCGCGTCACCCATGATGACCAGCGGGGCGCGTGCGGCTTCGATGCCGGCGCGCAAGGCGTGACCGTAGCCATGTGGCGTTACGGGCACCAGTCGTGCACCGTGTGCGCGGGCGAGATCACAGGAGCCATCGGTGCTGCCGTTGTCCGCCACGACCACCTCGCCCCGCACCCCCAGATCCACGAATGCCTGCTTGGCAACGTCGATACAGGCGGCAAGCGTGCGCACTTCGTTCAGACAGGGCAGCACGACGGAAATCTCCGGGAAAAAAGATTCGTCGGCAGGTGCAGCCAAAATATCGGGCAGGTGGCAACTCATTGCATCAATCAGGTGGTGACGGAGTGACAGGAAATCCTGTTCTTCGCCTGTGCCCACTCCGTAACAAGCTTTTTATTCACTGAAGTTACGCGACGGAGCGGAGGATTATAGAAAAAGTGGCGCGGGCGTCTCGCCCGCAGGTAGGGGCGTCGCTTGCGACGCCCGCGCCCGCCATTTGATGCCGTCTCCTGCATACACGGGCTTCGCAAGCGAAGCCCCTACGCGACTCGCCCACTTCGGCAGGGAGGAGCCTCTCAGACTTGTCTCAGGGCGGCGCTCCGCGCCGTCTGCGGGCGTTTGGCAGAAAAAGCCCGCGCCACCATGCTCCGCGTAACATCAATTATTCACGAAAAATCCGGAATCATCGAGTGCGTATCCGTTTTTTAGCTACATGCGATTTCCGCGTTTGCGTCCAGCCCGCTCCCTCCTCTGCATTCTCGTCTCTTATCTGCCCTGTCCGAACATCCTCTCACGGGTAAAAGAGTTCATAGTTGGCCATTTTTAATGAAAACTAATCATTAAGAATGCCGAAAAATCAGGGTTTCGCCTGACTACCGCGCTTCGGAGGAAACGAGTATTCTGGACCACGTATCGCGCTCCAGCAGTCGCGATTCGAGATAATCATGAACACAACAATGCGCAACAATAAGGCAATTGCCGCCCTCCGTAACTATCGGATGGTTAATTTGTTGCAAGTTTATTGCATTACCCCCCCCCC
>NZ_ABEA03000154.1 GCF_000171235.2 Geminisphaera colitermitum TAV2
CCCCCTCGACGCCGACATTGGATGTTGGATGTTCGACGTTGGATGTTCGATGTTCGGCAAAGCCCCCTCCCCCCCCCTGCCATTCGCACCACCCAACGCGAACACCACCTCCACCCTCACCTCCGAATACCGCTCAGCGAACCATGCGGCGGCGAGCATGGCATCCCCCGCATTGTGCCCCTTGCCCGCGAGCACGAGCACACGGGCACCGGAGGGGACCCCACCGATCTCCTCAAAATCCAGCCGAATCCCCTCCGCCACTGCCACGCCCGCTCGCTGCATCGCGCCCCATTCGCGCTCCTCGTCACCGGCAAAAAACGCCGCCTCAAACGCCACCGCCTCCGCGCACGTGAGGATCGGATGAGAAGCAATGGAAGAAAAAGACATGGGCTGCATATTTTTGGAATTTGGACGGTCAGGGTCTAGGATTTCCGGTCAACGCGCCCACCGCGTCGCGCAGATCGCAACCGCTGGGCGACTGGAACACGCGCAGGCCAAACTGCGGCATGATCGCCAGCAGGTGGTCAAACACATCGGCCTGCGCATTCTCGTGCCCCACCCAGCTGATGTCGCTCGTGAACACATACAACTCGATCGGCAACCCCTGCGCAGTCGGCTGCAAATGGCGGATTAAGAACGTCATGTTCTGGTTGATCTGCGGACTCGCCCGCAAATACGCCGCGCAATACGCGCGAAACGTGCCCACGTTGGTCAGACGGCGACCATTGCCGAGCACCCCCAAATCCTCGCCCAACTCCCTGTTCTCCCCGGCGATCTCGGCCAGCCGCGCATCAAGATAAGGCTTGAGCACGCGCAATTTTCTCCAGTTTACCAGCATCTCCTCATCGGCAAAACGCACCGTCTGCATATCCACGTAGATCGACCGTTTGATGCGGCGTCCGCCCGACTCCGACATGCCTCGCCAGTTTTTGAACGACTCGGAAATCAGCGCGTAGGTCGGGATCGTTGATATCGTTTTGTCCCAATTCTGCACCTTCACCGTGGTCAGCGACACGTCGATCACGTCACCGTCCGCGCCCTGCTTGGGCATCTCGATCCAGTCGCCGATGCGCACCATCTGGTTAACGGAAATCTGGATACCGGCAACGAATCCGAGTATCGCATCCTTGAATACCAGCATCAGCACCGCCGTCAGCGCCGTGAGCCCGCCAAGCAGCAAACCCGGCTCCTTGTTGAGCAGGATCGACAGCAGGATGATGCCGCCGATCAGGTAGGCGATCAGCATGACCGCCTGCGAAAACCCCTTCATCGGCAGACCGGCGCCGCGTTTTGTGCCCGCCACAATCAATTCCACCGTGCGCAGGAACGCCTTGATCACCGTCAACACGATGAACAGCAGGTAGATTTTCATAAAAATCTCCAGCCACTGGCCCGCCTGCGGCAGCCCCGTGAGCGACACCCGGCCCAGCGTGCCCATCACCAGCAGCGGCGCCAAGTGCGAGAGTTTGGCCAGCACGCCCGACTCGATCAACCTGTCGTCCCATTTCACCTGGGATCGATGGATGAGGCCCTTGATCAACCCCACCAACGTGGCTCGCACCAGCATGTGAACAAGCACCGCCAGGATCACCACCACGAGGAACATGCTCCCCCGCGCCACCACCGTTGCCGTTACTTCGGAAAGACCCTGGCCCGTAAGCCAGCCGATAAGCCAGTCGATGAACAATTGCATCCCCGCATTTGAGGAACGCGGAGCCCGCGGATCAACCGTCGTTTTTCCAGCATCAAAGTGGAGGGAGGGTCTCCCGACCCGCGCTCCGCAGCGCCCGCCCCCCCACCCACACACTCGACACCACCATCAGCAACGCCGCCACCACCGGATGCAACACCCCGCACGCCGCCAGCGCCATGCCCGCCATGTTGTAGGCGGAGGCGAACAACAAATTCCCCCGCACGCCGCCGGCCACCCGCCGCGCCACCCGCACCGCCTCCGGCAGCCACCGCAACTCATCACCCGCAAACACCGCCATCGCCGACGCCCGCGCCAATTCACTCCCCCCCCCCATCGCGATCGACGCCTGCGCCGCGCTCATTGCCGCCGCGTCATTCACCCCGTCACCCGCAAAAAGCACTATGCCCCCCTCTGCCCGCAACGCCGCCACCCGCGCCACCTTGTCCTGCGGCGACATCCCGCCGCGCACCGTTGCCACGCCCGCCTCTGCCAAGTCCAACGGCGGATGCGGATCGCCCGGC
>NZ_ABEA03000153.1 GCF_000171235.2 Geminisphaera colitermitum TAV2
CCCCCCCCCCCCCCCCGGCTCCCTCATTCTTAATTTACGATTCTTGATTCCAACATGATCAGACCCGTTCTCACCCTCCTAACCTGCGCCTTCCCGCTCGCCCTCGCCAGTGCTCTTGCCGGTGACGCGCCCTTCCTAGCCACGCTTGATCATGCCACGCTTCTCCGCGACAGCGAAGCGTTCCGGGCCGGTGACACCTCCGCTCGCGCGTCCCACGCCAGCCTCCTCCGCAAGGCCGACGAAGCACTGACGCAGCCCGCGCTCTCCGTCATGGACAAGCACGCGGTGCCCGCCTCCGGCGACAAACACGATTTCTACGCCATCGGCAAATACGCCTGGCCCAACCCGAAAACACCCGACGGCATGCCCTGGTTCCGCCGCGACGGCCCAGAAAACCCCGCAGCCAAAGGCGACGATTACGACAAAGTGCGTTACAACCTCACCGTGGAGCGCATCAACACCCTCGCCGACGCCTGGCACCTCACGCGCGAGGAAAAATACGCCACCAAAGCCGCCGACCTGCTTCGAGCATGGTTCATCGCCCCGGCCACGCGGATGAATCCAAATTTCAAATACGCGTCCGCGCTTCCCGGCGTCCACGACGGCATGCCCATCGGCATCATCGAAGGCGTGGTGCTCGTGCGCATGGTCGATTACGTCAACCTCCTCGCCCTCTCCCCAAGCTGGACCCCGGCGGACAACGACGCCCTGCGCGCTTGGTTTCGTGATTACACCACTTGGTTGCTGGAAAGCGATTTCGGCAAACGAGAGTCGGCTGAAGCCTCCAACCACGGCGTCTGGTATGCCGCGCAGGTGGCGAGATTCTCCATTTATACCGGTGACCGCGACCGCGCGAAACTCGCGTTCACCCTCGCCCGCCGCGCAATCGCCAACCAGATCGCGCCTGACGGAGGTCTCCCGCGCGAAATGAAGCGCGTTCGTTCCCTCATGTACACCACCTATGCCCTGCGAGCCTTCGTCACGGTTGCCCGCTGCGGCGATTACCTCGGTGAAGACCTCTGGCGTTACCAAGCCGCCAACGGTCGTCGGCTCGAAAACTTGTTCGATTATCTTTCCCCATTTTTCCGGGAGGAGAAAAACTGGCCCGGTCACACCACTCCCGACCGCAAGACCGCACGCTCCATGCTTTCCCTCTTCCGCCAGGCCGCCGAAATCTACCAGACACCCGGCCTGACGAAGACCGTGGCCTTTCTGGAAAAACTCAATCCCGCATCCCCCGCAACCACGACCACCGCGAACGCCCCCGTCATCCTCATTCGTTCCGGCTGGCAGACCGTCAATATCGGAGATATCGCCCACACGCCCGGCATTCTCACGCTCCTGCAAACCCACATCCCCGACGCCCGCCTCATCCTCTGGCCCGCCGACATCCGCGGCGAAGTCGAACCCCTCCTCCGCCGCCAGTTTCCCAACGTCGAAATCGTCCAGAGCGACTTCGATGCCGACGGACGCCCGTCCACGTCCGAAGTTCGCTCCGCCTTCGACCGCGCCAACCTCTTCCTTTGCAGTTCCGCCCCTGACAGCGCCGTTGCCACCAAAGCCTTTGCCGCCTGGAGAACACACCACGCCGCCGACCTGAAAAACCACCCCTACGGCTTCTACGGCGTCACCGTGGACCGTGAAACCGCCTTCGCCAAATTCGTCGGCAAGAAACCCCTCTCCCCCCTCGAACGCGACATCCTCAACGAAGCCGCCTTCGTTTACACCCGCGAAACCGCCAGCCTCGATTACCTCCGTCGTGAAAAAATAACTACACCCATCCTCGGCTTTGCTCCCGACGCCGTCTTCGGCGTCAACCAATACGACACCACCCGCGCCGCCGCCTGGCTCCGCGCCAACGCCCTCGAAAAAGACCGCTACATCTGCGTCATCGCCCGCACCCGCTTCGCCCCCTACTATAAAATTCGCAAGACAACCCCCACCGCCAACGACCTCGCCCGCGAAGCCTACAACGCGCAACACGTCGAAAACGACCTCGGCAAAATCCGCGACGCCATCACCCGCTTTGTTCAGGAAACCGGCCTGAAAGTCATCCTCTGCCCCGAAATGACCTTCGAGGTCGAAGTCGAAAAAACCGAAGTTTACGACAAACTCCCCGAAACCATCCGCCGCAACGTAGTCTGGAAAGACAGCTATTGGATGCCCGACGAAGCCGCCGCCGTTTACCGCGACGCCATTGCCCTGCTCAGCATGGAATGCCATTCGCCGATCATCGCCGCCGCCGCCGGCGTCCCCTCGCTCTACCTCCCCACCGCGACCGAAACCAACAAAGGCCAGATGTGGCCCGACATCGGACTAGGCGACTGGATGCTCAACCTCGACAATCCCGCCATCACCGGCGAAACCCTCGCCGCCGAACTCATCCGTATCCAAAAAGACCCGACAAGCGCCCGCGCCCGGACAGCCCGTGTGATGCAACAAGTCCGCGACATCCAGCGCGAAACCATGTCAACCATCGCCCGTCTCGCCACTAACTGACACGCCAATCACCACACCGGCGCGGCAGCGCCTGGGACCGCCGCGCCAATTTCGACCGATTTTTCACCCGATTACGTATCCAAATACCCATGTCACGCACGCCCGTCACGTTTCCTCCCGATTTCATCTGGGCCACCGCCACCGCCGCCACGCAGATCGAAGGCGCGGCCGATGCCGACGGCAAAGGCCCGTCAATCTGGGACCACTTCGCTGCCATCCCCGGAAAAATCCGCAACGGCGACTCCCCCGCCCGCACCTGCGACCACTATCACCGTTACCCGGAAGACATCGCCCTCATGCGCGAACTCGGCATCCGCCATTACCGGCTCTCCGTTTGCTGGCCCCGCATTTTCCCAAACGGTAGTGAGATCTCAACTACCCTCCCCCCCCCCTCCCCCAACCAGCCCGGACTCGATTTCTACAAACGCCTCATCGACCAACTCCACGCCAACGACATCACTCCGTGGGTCACGTTTTACCACTGGGATCTGCCGCAGGCTCTCGAAGACCGTCATGGCGGCTGGCGTTCGCGCAAGACCGTGGACGCCTTCGCCCACTACGCCGACACGCTCGTGCGCGCCCTCGGCGATCGCGTGCGGCACTGGTTCACAATTAACGAAATCTTCTCCTTCACGCGCAACGGATACGGCACCGGACGCAACGCGCCCGGCCTCCGCGAACCCGAGCAAATCGTCAATCAAACCTACCACCACGCGCTCCTCGCGCACGGCCACGCCGTTCGCGCCGTCCGCGAACACGGCGCGCCCGGCGCCCTCGTCGGCATGGCCGATAACCCCCGCATCCCCATCCCGCTCGATCCCTCCAGCGCCGCCGACATCGCCGCCGCGCGCGAGGTATTTGTCGTGGACAACATCCGCGTGCTCGAACCGCTTCATCGTAGTGCCTACACCGATACTTACCGGCGCATCATCGACCCCGCCGATCATCCGCACATCGCACCCGGCGACTTTGAACTAATTTCGTCGCCCACCGATTTTTTCGGCTTCAACGCCTACAGCGGTTACTTCGTCCGCGCCGGTCATGATGGGCACCCCGAACGTGTTCCCTTCTCCGCACCGTTCGCCAAGACCGACTGCGACTGGCATCACATCACGCCGCAATCGCTCTATTGGGGACCGCGTTTTTACCACGAGGTTTACGGCCCGCATCCCATCTATATCGCCGAGAACGGCTGCGGTTACATCAACGAGCACGTCATCGAAACTGGCGACGATTCACCAAACTCACGACGCGAAGTCCTTGATGTTCACCGCCAGGTTTTGCTCCGCGAAAATCTCCTCGAACTCCACCGTGCCATCGCCGACGGCGTGCCGGTGCGCGGTTATTTTCACTGGTCGTTTATGGATAACTTCGAGTGGACCGCGGGCAACGCGATCCGTTTCGGTCTCGTGCATGTTGACTACGCCACCCAGCGCCGCACCCCCAAGCTCAGTGCGCGCTGGTATGCCGGCGTGATGCGTGACAACGGCCTCGCTTAACCGGACGGGCTCCCTTTAGTCCTTGGCGACATGGATCGCCGCCTCCTCGTATTTTTTGTCCTGCTCGCTCCGGTCATGATCTGGTCATGGATCGCGCCCCATGATCGCTTCACCTGGTGGCTGGAAGCCGCGCCTGTCGTGATTGGCGGCGTGCTCGTGGCCGCCTTCCACAAAAAATTCCCGCTCACCACGCTGTTGCTCGTGTTGATCTGGCTGCATTGCGTGATTCTGCTCGTCGGCGCGCACTACACCTACGCTCGCGTGCCGCTCTTCGACTGCTTGCGCGATCTGACCGACGGAACGCGCAACAACTACGACAAACTCGGCCATTTCGTGCAGGGTTTTGTGCCTGCCATTCTGACGAGGGAAATTTTATTGCGCACCTCGCCTCTCGCCGATCGCGGTGACGGCCGTGCGAGCCGCTGGCTTGCGCCTCTGGTCACCAGCGTGTGTCTGGCGTTCAGTGCTCTTTACGAACTTGTGGAGTGGGCGGCGGCGGTGCTCACCGGCACGGCGGCCGAGGATTTCCTCGGCACCCAAGGCGACCCGTGGGACACGCAAAGCGACATGGCCTTTGCCCTGTTCGGCGCGATCATCGCGCTGCTGTTACTTTCACGGATACACAATCGTGCGCTGAGAAAAATTACGGTGACGTAAAATAGAGCAGTTTCATTTAAACTGTAGCCATTTGATACCTGGTAGGGAGGCCTTTGTGCCCTCGGCCGAGGGCACAAAGGCCTCCCTACCGTTAAGACAACGGCTACATCTCAACTTTAAATGCTCTATCAGCGACAGTCTGCCATAAGAACCAATGGTTCGGCTGTCAGGCAGGAGGCGGGATTTCCCGCCACGCTCGCAACGCCCGCAACGGTTCAGATTGGGCCGTTGCGACCGTCGCGCCGTTGCGGGAAATCCTGTCTTTATTCGCGAACATGTCAGACTGTCGCTGCGCTCGGTACGCATCCGTTCGCGGTTGCGCGGTTTTATCGGATGGTGCGGAGTTGGATGCTGTCCACCAGGCGCTCGTGCGAGAGGATGTCCGTCACGACGATCAACTTGTCGCCGGGCTTCACGCGCCCCTTGGTTGTGAGCAATGTGATGGCTTGGTCGATGGTCTCGTTGGGGTCGGCGGCGAGTTCCAGCATGAACGGCTCCACGCCGCGCACCAGGCGCAGGTTGCGCAGGGTCTCGGGCGAATTGGTCATGGCATAAATCGGCGCCCACGCCGGACGCATCGCGGCAAGGCCGGCGGCCATGTAACCGCGCCGCGTAAACGTGAGCAACGCCGCACCCTCAAGGTCGTGCGCAAGGTGCACGGCGGACTGGAGCAGGCGCATCTTGTCGCCTTCCAGCGTTTCGGGATCGAGCAACTCGAACGGTCCTTCGCTTTCGATGCGGCGCGCGATTTTGTCGAGGATTTGCACGCATTCCAACGGATAGCGTCCGATGGTCGTCTCGCCGGAAAGCATCACGCAGTCCGCCTTTTCGTAAACCGCATTGGCCACGTCGGTGATCTCGGCGCGCGTGGGCATGGGCGAGGCGATCATGGATTCGAGCATGTGCGTGGCGATGATGACGGGTTTGCCGTAGTCGAAACACATGCGCACGGCGCGGCGCTGGATGATCGGCAACTCCTCAAACGGGCATTCGATGCCGAGGTCGCCGCGCGCGACCATGAGCGCATCGGTCGTGCGCACGATTTCGTCGAGGTTGGCGATGGCGGACTGGTCTTCGATCTTGGCGATGATGCCGGCGCGCGACTTGTAGCGGTGGAGCACGTCGCGCAACAACTGGATGTCCGCCGCCTCGCGCACGAAGGAGAGCGCCACGAAGTCGATGCCTTCGATGAGGCCGACGGCGAGGTCGGTTTTGTCCTTTTCGGTAAGCGAGGGCAGGTTGACCTTCACGCCGGGGAGGTTGATGTGGCGGCGCGATTTGAGTTCGCCAGGGATGAGCACGCGACAGCGAATGCGGGTGTTTTGTTTTTCGAGGACTTCGAGGCGAATGAGGCCGTTGTCCACGAGCACGGTGTCGCCGACGCGGATGTCGTTGACGAGGTCCTTGTAATTGACGTCCACGGAACGGACTTCCTCGGAGCTGTCCTGCGCGGCCCCCGGGCGGATGGTGAAGTCGAAGATTTCACCGGCTTTGAGTTCGATGGGAGAGGAGACGTCGCCGGTGCGGATTTCCGGTCCTTTGATGTCCATCATGATGGCGATCTCGCGGCCAACCCGCTTGGAAACCTCGCGGATGCGGCGGATGATCATGCGGGTCCATTCGTGGTTGGCGTGGGCCATGTTGAGGCGGGCAACGTCGGCACCGGCGCGGATGAGCTTTTCGAGCATTTCCTCGGACTCGGTGGCGGGGCCGAGCGTGAAAACGATTTTGGTGCGTCGGATGGATGCGTCTGTCTGCTGGCTGAACATAATGTGTGAGTGGCAGGTTGTGGTAGAGAATCGTAAACGGACGCGCAAGGTGTGCGTCCATGGTCCCCGACGCCAGCGCAGACTGTGTGCCAACAGTCTTGCTGTCTTCCGCCTTGCGCTCGCGGCTCGCCTACCCCTTCGCGCCGCGAATCAAGACCATGTTCGCCAGGTCGTTTTTCTCGAATTCCTCCCAGTAACTGTCCTCCAGTTGTTTGAGGCGATCATCGGCATTGATGGGAGGTCCGCCCTTGCCCGAGGCGTGATGCCGGGCCTGCTCGGCGGAAAGATCGCGGTCCGAAAGGCGCGTCACGAGTTCGTGCCAGAAGGTGTCGTTGTCGTAGTCGCCCAGGATTTTTCGCAGGCGTTCGTCGTTGTGCAGTTTTTCCGAGGGGGCCAGACGTCCGTCGCTGCCCACGGTCACCAAGTCCGAACAGCCAAATGTCGCCGCCAGATCGAGCAGTTTTTGTTCGATCTCCGCGTAACGTCGCAACGCAGCCGTCTCCTGGCCGTCACGCGCCACCGTGGTTTGCATGCCCAGCCAGACAAGCTCCAGCAAACGCGAATATTCCTTGGTCGAGAACGAAACCTTCATGGCGGGAATAAGGGATGGGCTTCCGGCAGACAGGCGAGGGAATTTTTTCCGGGGGGGGGGAGGGGGGGGGAGGGGGTTATGATTCTGGCTGCGAATCCAGTCCCGCGCCTTCGTCGAGGCCAAGGTGCAGGTTCATGCACTGCACGGCCGCGCCCGAGGCACCTTTGCCTAGATTGTCGAGCCGAGCGATAATCACCGCCTGACTTCCGTCCGCGTTGCCGAAGACGGCGAGGTCGCAGCGGTTGGTGTCATTGCATGCCTGCACGTCAAAAAAACCTTCATCGAGCGCAGCGGTCCTCCCCCCCCCCCCCCCTGCAGCCGCAACCGCTCCGCTGGCGTCGCCCAAGGGCAGCACGCGAATGAAGCGTTCACCCGCGTAAGCCTCCGTCAGCGCGGCGTGCAGCGCGGCGGCGGTCGGTCTGCCCGGCAGGCTGGCGAGCGGGAGCGGCACCGTCACGGCCAGGCCTTTGTAAAACGCCGCGACCACCGGGTTGAAAATCGGCGCCGAAACGAGGCCCGCATGAACCCGCATTTCGGGCAAATGTTTGTGCGCAAGCCCGAGCGCATAGGGCCGCGGACTGGCGAACTTGGCGGGCGCGGGTTGTTGCTCGTAGTCGGCGATCATTTTTTTCCCGCCGCCGCTGTAGCCCGTGATTGAAAATGCCGACAGCGCGAAGTCCGCCGGCACCAAACCGCGCGCCACCAGGGGACGGACGGCCAGCAGGAACGCCGTCGCGTGGCATCCGGGGTTGGCAATGCGCTTGGAGGGACGCGGGGTGCTGATCGCGTCGCGGTAGGCCGGGCCAAGTTCGGGCAAACCATACGCCCAGGCAGGGTTCACGCGATGCGCCGTTGAGGCGTCGATCACGCAGGTGCGCGGATTGGTGACAAGCGCCGCCGACTCTTTCGCAGCTGCGTCAGGCAGGCACAGGAACGCCACATCCGCCGCATTGAGGCAGGCGGCGCGGGCGGCCGAGTCTTTGCGTTTGTCGGGATCAATCGCAATGACCTCGACATCGGCGCGAGCCGCAAGGCGCTCGAAGATTTGGAGACCTGTGGTCCCCTCCTGTCCATCAACGAAGACTTTGGTTTTCATGTGTGCAGTGGTTGTTGCAGCAACGAAGGCCGAACCTCACGCACGCGCACGGCCTCGGCAAACATTTCTCCTCCGCAGTCTCAAATATCCTAACGCCACGTCCCATGAATGATATGGTTGACGCCGTCATATTGCACCATTGAATCCATTCACGCATCATACACTTAAGTAAATCCTACCCGTAGCCAATTACCTGTTCCGTTCCGAAGTCCGCCCTTTCAACAACGGCAACACCTCCACGATTGGTAACTCCACCTTTGAAGTCGGTTACGATCTCCTGATGTCTCCCGCCACCACGCCCGGCTACAATAGCGGCTCCGGTATCGAACAAAACACTGGCAACATCACCCGCCCCAATGCCGCGCAACTCATCGCCACCGAAGTCGTTGACTTCGGCGTCCGCCTCTACGAACGCGCCCCTGGAGGCACCCTGCGTGAAGTTTTCCCCTGCCGACGCGATGTCAACGGCACGCCCGAAGCCGGACAATCAACCAAAACGCCCCCTTTCAGCTACGCCGCCAGCACCCGCGCTCCCGGAGCCCATCCGCATGGCGGCCTCGCCCTGCTCCTTGGAAACATCGATTGTGGTTATCCTTGCCGTGGCGGAAATTTTCATCCGCATCCTCACCCCGCAAGGTTTCACCATGATCCAGACCTACGAGGAAGAAGATGCCGGCCGATTCCCCGGTCAGACATGGTGGAGCATTGTTGAGCAACACTCGCAGGTTTTTACCCGGCGCGTAGTGCTCCTTGCCGATCCGCTTTGAGCCGCTCCAGTTCCCACACCATAATCTCGTCAAAACGCGTGCTTGCATTTTTTACAAAAAAAATTGTAACAACTGCAAATGCCGCAAAGCCAGCCAATCACCGACGCATCTGCCGACGTTGCCCGTAAGGAATTTGACCGCGAGGTCATCTCCTTCTGGGTGCAAGTGGCCCTGCAACTCGGTTTCCCCCGTTCGGTCGGTGAAATTTACGGCCTCGTATTTCTCTCCGAACAACCGCTCAGCGCTGACGACATCGTGGAAAAACTCGGCCTCAGCCGCAGCGGAGCCGGCCAAGGACTCAAGGTTTTGCAAGACATCGGGGCGATCAAACCCGCCCATCAAATCGCCAGTCGCAAGGACCACTACCAACTCCAGACCGATCTTGGCATTCTGGTAAAACTCCTGCTCAACGCCCGCGTCCTCCCCCAACTCGAAGACCTTGGTCGCCGCCGCGCCACCCTCGCCGCCACCGTTGCCGAGTCCGGCCCCCCCCACCTCGCCCATCGCTTCGAAACCATCGACCGCTGGCGTAAAAAAGCCTCCCCCATCCTCTCCCTAGTCAAAGGCCTCGCAGAACATCAGACCACCCCATGAAATTACTCGTCACTGGCGGCTGCGGTTTTATCGGCAGCAATTTTATCCGGCAACGGCTCACCGAGGACGGTTCACCGCTGCGCAAGCTCGTCAACTTCGATGCCCTTACCTATGCAGGAAACCCGGCCAACCTGGCTGATCTAGCCAGCGATCCGCGGTACGTTTTCGTGCATGGCAACATCGGCGATGACACGCTCGTGGCGCGACTGCTCGCTGAGCACGCTATTGATGCCATCATCAATTTTGCGGCCGAAAGCCATGTGGACCGCTCCATCGCCGCACCCCAACCCTTTATCGAAACGAATGTTGTCGGCACCTTGCACCTCCTCAATGCCACGCTTAAGCACTATGACGCATTACCTGCCGACCGACGCTCCACCTTCCGCTTCCTGCATGTCTCGACCGATGAAGTTTACGGAAGCTTAGGCCCCCAAGACCCTCCCTTTGCCGAACAAACTCCCTACGCACCCAACTCACCCTACTCCGCCAGCAAAGCCGCCAGTGATCACTTGGTAAGGGCTTATCACCGCACCTACGACCTACCAGTCCTTACAGTCAATTGTTCCAACAATTACGGCCCCTACCAACACTCGGAAAAACTCATACCCCGAACCATTATCAACGCACTCCAAGGAAAACCGATCACACTTTATGGTGATGGACTGCAAATACGTGACTGGATACATGTCGAAGACAACACGACCGCAATCTGGCTCGTTTTACAAAAAGGCCACATTGGAGAGACCTATAATATTGGAGGTTCGAATGAACAAACCAATATTGATATGGCAAAGAGCATCTGTTCAATTCTGGATCGCATGGCTCCAAGAGCCGACAGGGCATCTTACGCACAACAAATCACTCACGTAACTGACCGTCCCGGACATGACCGCCGCTACGCCATCAATTGCGAGAAAATCCGAAGTGGACTTAGATGGATACCCAAAAAAAACTTCACCACTACACTTGAACAAACAGCTAGCTGGTATCTGGGCAAACTCGCCAAAACTTTTCCTCGAAAAACAATATAATGAAGCAAAGTGACATTCAACATCGCTGGCACACTTTGGAACGCTTTAGGGACATCGTTCTATATCGCACCATCGCGGGTATCAAATCCGAAGCCCGCCAGCGCTATTTAAGCTATCTATGGTTCCTATTGGAGCCCTTGTTAAGCACCGCTGTTTTCTATATAGCCTATTCTCAAATCACCGGGAAAAGAGGTTCTGACACTATTATTAGCATACTCATCGGAATGATCCTCTGGCAATGGTTTGAAAGTTCCGTCATGATCGGCTCCGGAGCAATCAAAGCCAAATTCCACGTCCTCAACCAATTTAACCTGCCCAAATATCTATTCCCGCTTGTCTCCACATTGGTCAGCACATGGAAATTTTTATGCGTTTCCGTGATTATCTGGATACTGGCGACAGCCTTCGGACATCCACCCAATCTCAATTGGACATATCTTCCGCTCCTTTTTTTTACACAATTATCCTTCATTATTGCTCTCACATTTCCCATCTCCATCGCCGTCACGCTCTGGAATGATTTCCAAACCATATTAAGCTCTGTCTTCCGCATGTTATTTTTTCTCTCAGGCATATTTTACGACCCCAACAAAATCCCAGCCGATTTGCAGAAATGGTTTTATATGAATCCGATGGCGGTTTTTATCGAGTCAGGACGTGCGGTCATCCTGCGCAATACCCCCCCCCCCCTCTCACTACTCATCCCGCCCGCCATTGCGACGCTTGTTCTGCTGGCAATCGCCTGGTCCCTGCATCGCCGTTATGACAAACGCATCCTGAAACTCACCAATGTCTGACGAACCTATTATCACCCTGCGCAATGCTGGCGTCTGCTACCGCCCGCTGAGAACCCTCTTCTCCAAAACAAAGCGGGAAATATGGGCATTGCGTAACCTCAACCTCGACATCCGAGAGGGCGAAAAACTCGGCATCATCGGACGCAACGGCAGCGGTAAAAGCACCCTCCTGCGCGTCCTCACCGGTATCTACAATCTGGACGAAGGCGAGATGACCCTGCGCAAACCCGATACCCAAATCCAACTGCTCTCACTCGGCGTAGGCTTCGAGGGCATCCTGACTGGACGTGAAAATGCCATCCTGAACGGCCTTCTCATGGGGAAAACTCGTAAATACATGAACCAGCGCCTCGACGCCATTCACGAGTTCTCCGGCCTCGGTGAGTTTTTTGATTACCCAGTCTATACTTATTCCTCGGGCATGAACGTCCGACTCGGATTTTCGGTCGCGATGGAGACAGACCCCGACATCTTTCTCATAGACGAAGTATTGGGCGTAGGAGACCAAGTCTTCGCTGAAAAATCCTCCACCGCTCTGAAAGAAAAATTCAAAGGAGACAGGACGGTTGTTCTTATCACGCATTCTGCCATCACCACCCAACAACTTTGTTCGAGAGTCGTCTGGCTCGAAAAAGGCACTATTCTCGCCGAAGGAAAACCAGATGAAGTGATGGATTTTTACAAAAAGAATGTCCATAAATATACGTTCTAACAAAACCATTCCCTTGATTTTGAAACCAGAAGATTCCATTTTATGTTCCGTGATTGTCCCTGTTTACAATGTGGCAGGCGAAATAAAGCGTTGTCTGGATTCTTTGCTCGGGCAAACATTACGAGAAATCGAAATCCTTTGCATTGATGATAAATCGACAGACAACTCCTTGGAAATTCTTCGCGACTACGAAAAGAAAGATTCTCGCATAAAGATTATTGCGCTTGAAAAGAATTGCGGTGTCTCTGTCGCCCGCAATCAAGGACTGGCGATTGCCTCCGGCGAATACATCGGATTTGTTGATCCCGATGATTTTGTTGACCCCGACTTCTACGAAAAACTCTATTCTTGTGCCGCTGAAACAAAATCTGACATTGTGAAAGGTGAAGCGGTCGTAGAAGATTATGATGGACGCACACGCGCGTTTGGCCCCAAACACAACGAAATAGCGAAAAATAAACTAATTTTCCACTCCGCTTTTTGGAGCGCGATTTATAGGTGGGAGTTTTTGAAAAAAAATAAAATTGATTTTCCTATCGGAATCATTGTCAACCAAGACATCGTCTTTTTAGTTAAATGCTCCGCATTGGCAAACAGAATAGATCTTGTCTCTGAAACAAAATACCATTACATTCGGCGAGAGGGCTCGCTCGATTCAGAAATATATGGAAAAGAGAAACTGGCCAACTTTATCCACGGCATAAATCTGATTATAGACTTTATAGACGAACACATAACAAACCCGGACGAATATCTGCTATTATTCGCAGTGCAATTTCGTCACCCTTTGTTCTCCCTGTTTAACCGTAGCAATTCTTTTGAAGGGAAAATACTATTAACGCATGAGGCAATCAAACTTTATAACAGATGCAAATTTAAAGAAAAATTCAACAAACAATTTGACGACGGATTGGTGCAACTGCTGTCAGATGAAAACGAGGTTGGGCTATTTATGCGGTTTAATCAGCGCAATCATATCTGCTATCATTTTAAGATGTTCAATTTCATTCCACTCTTCAAAGTGAATAAATGGCGAAACTCTGTTTTTATGTATTTGTTTGGTTTCATCCCGCTTTTGAAAATCAAAAGAAGAGACGATGGAGTTTACTATTTATTGTTTTGTTTTCTACCCGTCGTCAGACAATCTTCCCAAAGATTGAAAAAATAGAAAAATTACGCCCCTCCTCCACGCACACATATCCGCACGCTTTTTTAAAACAACAAAACAGAAGAGAACAAAATGGAAACAGACCTGATTTCGATAATCATCCCCGCCTACAACGCGGACAAATACATCGCACGCTGCCTCGACGCACTCCTTGCGCAAACTTATGGGAACTGGGAGGCAATGGTCGTTGACAACAACTCTGCCGACACCACCGCCGGAATCATCAAAAATTACGCCCAAAAAGACCCGCGCATAAAATACTTTTTACAACCAATAAAAGGCCCCGCCGCTGCCCGCAACATGGGTCTGGACAACGCACAAGGCGAATTCATCATGTTCTGCGACTCCGACGACTGGTATGAGCCAGACATGTGTGCGGAAATGCACAAGGCAATCACAAGCCGAATGGTTGATTTGGTGATGTGTGATTGCAAACATATAATGAGCGGCGGCATTGACAAAAGAAGATGGAAACACTCAACGTTAAAATATCATCGTTTGAGATGGATTGGCCGTTTCTTTCTGGATGCGAAGCTTCGGGATGAAATAAATATTCTTCTCTGGAACAAGATTCTCAGAAAAAATATTATAGACAGATTCGGCATCACTTTCCCAACCGGATATGAGCATGACGACACCGCGTTTATGACTCAGTACCTGATTAGCGCCGGAACCTACTACGGATTGGATAGAATACTATATAATTATGTATTCACAGAGAACTCCATCATGGATAAAATGTATAAACAGCGAAAAAACAATAAAAAATACGACTGTTTTTATGCGATGGAGTGTGTCATGGATTTTGTGATCAGAAATGATCTTTTCGACTATGAACACAGGGATATAATAATAAGGAAAATGTGTGTTGCCTTGGCATTTGTCATATCACAATCCTACAGCGATGATGAAATAATCAGGGCGTTTGATCTATTTTCCACATTACTTAATAAAGTTGGAAGAGATTACTTTGAACAATCACCATTATTGAGGGCTGTTTCACACAGGGATTATAATAACGCAATGCTGCAAGCAAAACGCATTGAGCGCTTTTCAATATTATGGGGGACCTGGTTATTCGGAGGAACTTGTAATCATATTGGCCTCATGGGTATCCCCCTAATCATGAAAACATATAGCGCCTCCGGACTAAAATATTCTTTTCTTGGAATAACACTCAAAACCATTAATTTTCAAGACAGAACCTCTCCATTGGAATATAATGCGCACGGTTTTTATAAGAAAAACAAAATCGACATTCATCCTGCATTCGCAGGAAATTGTATTAATATTGCATTCAACTGCGATGACAAATTTGTGCCATACCTTTGTGTTGCAATAAAGTCTATAGTAGCAACTGCTAGCACTGAGAATAACTACGATATTTTGATTCTGACCGAGGGACTGTCACCAGCCAATCTGAAATGGATTGATGGAATCAAACATGCAAAAAATGTGTCCTTACGCGTTGTGAATGTGAGAGATTATTTGCAAGACAAAGATATTTCTAGTTTTTTCATGCGGAGTATGGTCTCACGAATAGCATATGTCCGATTGTATTTAGGGGAATTACTGGAAAAGTATGCAAAAGTATTATATTTAGATTGTGATTTGATCGCACAATCGGATGTCGCCGAGTTATTCAACATGAATCTGGATGGCAATGTGTGCGCCGCAGTTCCGGATTTGGCAATATCAACGGAAACCATTAAAAATGTTGCGGCTTATAGAGACATTGATGTTTATCTGCGTGATGTTTTAGGCGTGACGGACATCAGCCAGTATTTCAACTCTGGAGTGATGGTGTTTGACTTGGAAAAAATCAGAACAGATAATCTACAGCAAACATTCATTGCGGCGGCAGCGAAAAATACAAAATTTTTCATGGACCAAAACGTGTTAAATTCAGCTTTGTACGGCAAGGTTTTGCTGCTGGGCTTTGAATGGAACAAACGAGTCTCTCTTGCGATGGCAAACAGGGACACCACGACGGAATCCAAGATATTACACTTCGCTGCTGAGCCAAAACCACTACAAAAAATACATATGCCCGAGCATTATAACTGGTGGGAATATGCGCGGCAGTTACCATTTTACGAAGAATTACTGAGCCGAGTGATTAAACCATCATCAACAAATTTTTCTTCTACTTCTCAAAAATTACCTTCGTTGAACAAATTCATCTATAGGAAATACATTAAACCAATCACAGCGTTGAATAATTTATTGAAATTTCTGAAGATTGTCGACTAACACTAAATAATCAACAATCAATTACTAAAAATGAATTTAAAAAAACACTGGCAAATATTTATTCACAACAGGCGCGTCCGCACAATGTATAAAAATGACAAGGACATGGCCAACAAGGACAATTATCTGATATATGAAATAACAGGTGGTTATTGTGATCAAGTTCGCATCTACAATTTTTTGCTTGCTAGATTCCGCAGAAATCCATTCAAATATTTAGTCCTAATTGATTTGAGAGATTATTTCCCACCCGATTTCCATTCCGGGAAAATACACACGGCAGCGGAAATGAGGGAATTAATAGATATAATAGCAAAACGCGCCGACACGACACCAGAAACGCCCTCGCGCATCTGCTGGTTGCCATTCACAAATATTCCCTTCGACGACGGAAAAAAGTTTCCAATAACAAGATTCACGCTGCTGCCAAACAATATTTATGAAACATACAAGTCAAACAAGAAATACATATCCTGTAATTGTAAAGAATCGTCCTTTCCAATCAATGAACACTGCGGACTGTTAATGGGGATCCCGCCAAGGCCGCTCCTCCCAATTGCCAATGATATAAAGTCTCTCTTGCAACCAAGTTCGTTAATCGGGAGAAAAGCAAGCCAAGAGGCGGATAAAATTCGCGCACTACCGCATACGATTTGCGTGCATATCCGACATGGAGATTACATAGCGTATCACCTCGGCGGCGGACGAAACAAAACGGTAAGGCGTGATTATTATTTACGAGCAATCCGCAAAATCTGTACGCAAAACGAATGGAACAAGTGCGACGTATTTTTATTTAGCGACGATCTCCCGTATATAAAATCATTGCAATTCAATGACGACGCAATCACGACACACTACAACGAGTCAGTTGATTTGAACAACATGTTTAACGATTTACATCGGATGAGCGCATGTAAAGCATTTGTCAGGTCTGTTGGTTACTTTTGCTGGCTGGCCTCACAGATATGCGCTTTCCCTGATCCCTTGCTTATATCTCCGGAAGAATCTGATTATATCGACGTGAACGATGAGCCGAATGTGACACAATACTCTCTTAACAGGTTCAGTGTTCATTCTCCAAAATCTCCCAAGTAGAGTAATGTCACCAAATATTCCGTCCAAATCGGTCACTAGGGATTGATATTCTCATTCATTCCCCATTGGTTTCGAAACCACTCTGCATCTTCCGCCATACGCGGCCGGTCTGCCAGCCCTGCGTAGTGCACCACCAATGCTCCGCTCACCCTTCCGCCTAGTCTGATTCCGTGATTGCGCCAGCTGTCCGGCTCGATCGGGGCAAAGTTATATTCTCTCCCTAAATACCTCACCTGCACCCCATCTTTTCGGGCATTGTAATTGATCCCCGTCTGTTCCCTCCAGCGACCCTTTGGCGGCCAGCGCCGCTCCGGATCGAACACCGCCCGGCAGGTCCGCGACGCGACCATCACTCCGGTATTAAAATACGGCTCCGCCACCCGTTCCGCAGGCAACATACCCAGAGCCCATTGCGCCCGATCCAGATCGTCGCGCCGCTTCCATGTCTCCCCTCCCCCGTCCGCCTGCTCGTCGCTCACGGCTCCCAGGCAATCGTCCGGCACCAGGTCCAGCAGGTTCGGGCACTCCGGATGAATCAGGATGTCCGCATCGAAAAAAATCACCCGGTCGTACTCCCCGAGCAACCGGTGCAGTTGCAGTTTTTCGAACTGGGCCCGCTTGCGTTTCGGGGTGAACCATCCGCCCTTCCGCACCCGCCATTCGTCGATCACGACAAAATCCAGCCCATGCCTTCTCGCATACGCCCGAAAAATCGGATGCGACCATCGCACCTCCGGCACCTCCCCCACGGCCAATGTCACTAATGCTGCTCTCATCTTAGGCATACTTGAAAACTAGTTTGCTCATTGGTCGTCCATTGGTTGCTCATTATTTTTCGGAAACTGCAACAAGCCAGAGCATCAGCGGCGAGCCCGAAACTTACCGAGGAGGTCCTAAAAATTCTTTTCCCAATCCAACAGACCAACCGCGAATGAACGCGAATAGACGCGAATAAAACCAATGAATCCGCTGTCTGTATCTTTATTCGCATCCATTTGCGAATATTCGCGGTTAAAAAATGGATTTGTAGAATCTCCAGCTGATCAACAAACGGCCAACTCCAAAAACTCACGGCCAAGTTGGCCGTGCTACGGTTCCCCCCCCCGTGTGTAATTGAAAGTTGTGTAAAATCAGCGAATGCGCCTCTGGGAACGCTAGGCCCCAACCCGGCAGACGACGCGCAGCGTCGCCCTCTCACTCGGATGCCTTCAACACGATGCCGGACTGGGGCCCGGCGCTCCCAGATAATCATACCACTTTCAATTACTCCCCCCCCCTCCCGCCTTGCTCCCAGACGAACACCACTCCACACTCCATCCCTTTTCGACTTTCGACTACCGGCCATCCACATGCTGCGCACCCTTGGCAATCACACACTCTTGACCATTCAAGAACTCGGCGACCTCGCCCAGTTCACAGGCAAGGCGTTCACCTCGGCCATCGGCTCGCGCAAACTCAGCCGACGCATCTTCCGCGCCATCTACGAACAAGGCATTCGCTGCGTCCCCGTCATCCTCATTGTCGGCCTCTTCACCGGCCTCGTCCTCGGACTCCAAGGCTACCACGTCCTCAACCGCTTCGGCGCCTCCGGAATGCTCGGCACCCTTGTCTCGCTCACCCTCGTGCGCGAACTCGGCCCCGTCCTCACTGCCCTCATGCTCGTCGGCCAGGCTGGCTCCGCCCTCGCCGCCGAACTCGGCATCCAACGCAACAGCGAACAAATTGACGCCCTCGAAACCATGGGGGCCGACGCCCACGCCTACCTCATCTCCCCACGCCTCATCGCCGCCCTCATTGTTTACCCCATACACACCGCCTTCTTCTGTCTCATCGGCATGTTTGGCGGCTACCTCTCCGGCTCCGTCGTCCTGCCGCTCGAACCCGGAGTTTATTGGTCCTCGATTGACGCCGCCGTGCAAGGGGGCGACGTCCGCGAATGCTTTCTCAAAGCCGCCATCTTCGGACTCCTCACCATCGCCATCTGCGCGCACAACGGCTTCAATGCCCACCGCCGTCGCAGCGTCACCGGAGCGCGCGCCGTTGGAGCCTCCACCACCCGCGCCGTTGTCATCTCGTGCATCACCGTTCTCGCCGCCGACTACGTGATCACCTCCTTCCTCGTCTGACGTCAAACGACCCATCCCTTTGCACAAGGCCGAATAACTGACTAACAATCAACATTTAACACTCAACGCTTAACACTTAACACTCAATGAAAGCATCGAAAGCAGTCTGTTTTCCCCAACAAATCCCATCAGCAGAATTCCCTCCAACGTTTAATGTTAAATGTTAAGCGTTTAATGTTAAACGTTCTCCGTCGCCACCCAACCCGCACGGAACCAATCAACCACGCCCCATGAGCACCATGACCGCCACTCCCGCCGCTCCTCCTCCCCCCCCCCCCCCCCCCGCCGCCTTTCTTGACGTCCGCCAACTACACAAAAGCTTCGATGCTGGCAAAAACGTCGTCCTCTCCGGAGCCAGCCTCACCGTCCCCCGCGGCAGCCTCGTGACCATCCTAGGCAAAAGCGGCACAGGCAAATCCGTCTTTCTCAAATGCCTTGCCGGCATCGTCCGCCCCGACCAAGGCGAAATCTGCTTTGAAGGCCGTCCCCTCAACGCAGACAACCCCGAAGCCCGTGCCGAATTTCGCCGCCGTTGCAGTTATCAATTTCAGAGCAACGCCCTCTTCGACTCCCTCACCGCCTACGAAAACGTCGCCCTCCCCCTCGAACAAACCACCCGCCTCCCCAACCGCGAAATCCGCGACCGCTGCCTGCACGCCCTCCGCCAACTCGAACTCGAAACCTCCGCCCACCACTTCCCCAGCCAACTCTCCGGCGGCATGCAAAAACGCCTCGCCCTCGCCCGCGCCATCGTTACCCGCCCCGAAATCGTCCTCTTCGACGAACCCACTGCCGGCCTCGATCCCCTGCGCCGCAACTCCGTTTTCGAGATGATCGCCAAGTACCGACGCCAATTTGGCTTCACCGCCGTCATCGTCACGCACGACATCCCCGAAGCTCTCGTTGCCAGCGACCGCGTGGCCCTCCTTGACGACGGCACCATGCGCTTCCAAGGCACACCCGCCGAATTTCTCGCCTCGACTGACGACGCCGTCCACGCCTTCCGCGACAGCGCCGACGCCCTCCGCCAGACCCTCGCCGCCCTGCCTCCCCCCCCCCCCGTCCCGGCCAGCACCGCTCACCACACGCCATGAAACAAACCAAACTCGAACTCATCGTCGGCGCCTTCGTCCTTGTCGGCATCGTGGCCATCGCCTGGCTCGCCATCAAAATCGGCTCCGGCACCCTCCTTGGCGGCGGCACCTACCTTCTCGAAGCCCGCTTCGCCAACTCCGGCGGCATCAACGCCGGCAGCAACATCATCGTCGCCGGCGTCTCAGTCGGCCGCGTTGAATCCGTGCGACTCGACTCCGACTACAACGCCATCGTCACCCTCCGCCTGCAAAAAACCCTCAAGCTCCCCACCGACACCATGGCCGCCATCAAGACCAGCGGCCTCATTGGCGACCGCTACATCGCCCTCGCGCCCGGAGCCGACGACACCCACCTCGCTCCCGGCGAGCGCATCACCGACACCGAATCCGCCGTCGATATCGAAGGACTCATCAGCCGCTTTGCCTTTGGCTCCGTGGACAAAAAAACGGATGAACCCGCCCCCGCCAAAACCAACAAACCCATTATCCATTGAACCAAAGAAAACGAAGATAACGAAAAAGAAAACGGGCGAAGACGGGGGGGGGGGGGGGAGGGGGCGGCGGATCAGAGCTTCGCGTATTGGATCTTCTTCGTTATCTTCGTTTCCTGGCTGTTCAAACCTGTAAGATTTTTCAGAAGTTCCTTAACCATTAAACCAGAATCACCACCTGCCATGAACCACCGCCGCTCCGCCCTCGTCCGCTTTCTCTCCCTCGCTGCCTTTGGTGTCACCTCCTTTGTCGCCGCCCTCCTTCCTGCCGCCCGTGCCGCCGGCGCATCCGATCCCCAGCAGATGATCCGCACCGCCGTGGATCAAGTTCTCGCCACCGCCTACGACACCGTCAGCACGCAGCCCCTTCACGAACGCCTCCGCCCCATCCTCGAACGCTACTTCGACTTCACTGGCGCCACCCGCCGCGCCATCGGTCCCGGCTGGCGCAACTTCACCCCCGAACAACAACAACGCGCCACCGAACTCCTCACCACCCTCATCATCCGCAGCTACTCCGACAAATTCGAACCCGGCGCCCGTCCCACCATCACCTACGCCTCCACCATTACCCTCGACAAAAAACGCCGCGAACTCCTCAGCTCCGTCACCTACGCCGGCAAACGCTACTCCGTCACCTACCGCGTCGAACTACTCTCCGAGGACAACTGGCGCGTTTACGACCTCATCATCGAAGGCGTCAGCATGGTTGGCAACTACCGCGCCCAACTCGATCCCCTCTACAAAAAAGGCGGTGCCGACGAAGTCATCCGCTCCCTTGAGAAAAGCCTGCAGCAGCCCGTAATCGCCGAATCAACATGAAATCACACCGCGCACATCCCCTCTCCGTCCGCCCCGCCCTCGCACTCGCGCTCCTCTTTACGACCCTCGCCCTGGCACCAACGGCCTCGCACGCGCAGAAAACCCCCGCCCGACCCGACCCCGAGATCGTCGAGGAGATGGACGAATACGCCACCCTCACCGTCTTCGATCCGCTGGAGCCGCTCAACCGGCTCACCTTCAAATTCAACGACGGCCTCTACGACTACGTCCTGCGCCCCATCTCCAAAGGCTACACCAAAGTCGTCCCCGAGCCCGTGCGCGGCGGCCTCTCCAATTTTTTTGAAAACATCAAATTCCCCATCCGCTTCGTGAACTCCGTCCTCCAGTTCAAGTTCAAGCGTGCGGGCCAGGAGACCGGCAAATTTTTCGTCAACACCATCGGAGGACTTGGCGGCTTCATCAAACTCTCCGACGAAGTCCCCTCGCTGGCCGACATCCCGCGTGAGGACACCGGGCAGACCATTGGCCGCTGGGGCATCGGAGCCGGCCCCTATCTTGTGCTCCCGATCCTCGGACCCGGCTCCCTGCGCGACACCGTCGGCCTCGTTGGTGACTATTACCTGAACCCCCTCGTCTGGAACGACACCAAAGACCTCCTCAACAACTGGGAGACCAGCCTTGCCATCGACACCCTCAACGTCGTCAACGAGACGCCCAACCTCCTGCGCACCTACGACGCTCCCCGGCAAAACGCCATCGACCCTTACCTCTCCGTTCGCAACGCCTACCTGCAATACCGCGAAGCCGAGGTGAAAAAGTGAACCCAAGGAGCGGCGGCGTCCCCGCCGCCGGACGACGCGAAGCGTCGCTCCCCTCCCCCCCCACACACACCACCGCCTTCACCTCATTT
>NZ_ABEA03000152.1 GCF_000171235.2 Geminisphaera colitermitum TAV2
CCCGCCCCCCTCCCCACCTACACCGGCGAACTCTATCTCCCCGCGCACCGTGGCTGCTACACCACGCAAGCCGCCCTCAAACGCGGCAACCGCCTCTGCGAAGTCCAACTCCGCGAAGCCGAACTCTGGTCCGCCATCGCGCACCTCCTCACCCGCCACGCCCCCCCCCCTGCCTATCCCCACGCCGAGCTCGAAAGCGCCTGGAAAAAAACACTCTTCAATCAATTTCACGACATCCTGCCCGGCTCCTGCATTGAACGCGCCGCGAAAGAAGCCCGCGAACTTTATTCCGAATCCCTCGCCGAAGCCACCGCCGTATCCGAAACCGCCTTACAAACCATCGCCGCCACCCTTGGCGCGGCAGCGCCTGGGACCGCCGGCATCCTGCCGGCCTCAAGTGACGCGGGCGTCCCGCCCGCCGTAGGGGCGTCGCTTGCGACGCCCGCGCCAGCCGGACAGATTTATCGAAGACGAATGCCAGAAGAGCCTTCGCAGGCCGAAACGCAGTCGCGGGCTTCGCAAGCGAAGCCCCTACAACGAAGTGATGCGGGCGTCCCGCCCGCAATCGTTGCCCCTCAGCGTGACGCGGGCGTCTCGCCCGCCACCGCCACCGTCTCCACTGGTTCGAACTTCGATGTTGGACGTTCGGCGTTGGATATTGGACGTTCGGGGCAAAGCCCCGCTCCCCCCCCCCCCCCGACTCGCGTAACGCTAACCACCCCCTCTGCTCCCGGCCGCACCTGGACCGCTCCCATCGCCTACATCGACACCAATCTCAATCCCGCCACGCGCACCGCCCGCGCCCGTATCGAACTCGACAATACCGACGCCGCCCTTCGCCGCGGCCAGACTGCCTACGCCGGCCTCTCCGCCACGCTCGCGCCCGATGCCCTTCTCGTCCCGCGCACCGCCGTTCTTCACACCCGCGACCACCCCATCGCCTGGGTCGCCAAACCCGGTTCCAACAACACCACCTACGAACCCCGCTCCCTCCAACTCGGCCGCGTCGGAGACACCGCTTATGAAGTCCTCTCCGGACTCGCCTCCGGCGACCGCGTCGTCACCGAAGGCGCACTCCTCATCGACGGACAAGCACAAATCAGCGGCGCGAACATACCCTCCGCTGGGAACGCCGAGCCCCAACTCGGCACGTCCCATAACCACCCTCCCCCCCCCCCCGCCCACATCCATGCCGCCGCCGACGCCGCCGAAGCCCTCGCCAACGACAATCTCCCTGCCTACCAAAAAATCGCCGCCAACCTCCCCGCGCTCGCACCATCCGCCGACGCCGCCACTGACCTCAAAACCGCCCGCACCGCCTTCGCACGCTTCAGCACCTCCCTTGCCGACCAAGTCCGCGCGCTCCCCGCCTCCGAACTCCAGCGACTCGGCATCCGCATCTACCAATGCCCCATGACTCCCGAACTCGGCACCGGCCGCTGGCTCCAACGCACATCCCGCCCCGACATCCGAAATCCCTTCTTCGGCGCTGACATGCTCGAATGCGGAGAAGAAGTGAAACTCCCGACTACTGACTACTAACTACTGTCGAGTAGTCAGAATTCAGTAGTCAGTAGCCAGTAGAAATGCACCAAACCAAATCTCACCTACCGACTACCGACTACCGACTACTGACTACCGACTACTGACTACTAACTACTTTCTCCGCATGATCTCCCGCATCATCCACTGGTCGCTCCACAACCGCTTCATTGTCGCGGCCGCCTTGCTCGCCCTCTGCGCCTGGGGCTTTGTCGCCCTGCGCACGGTACCCGTGGACGCGATACCAGACCTCTCGGAAAACCAAGTCATCGTCTATGCCGACTGGCCCGGACGCTCCCCGCAGGAAGTCGAAGACCAGATCACCTACCCCCTCTCCGTCTCGCTCCAAGGCCTCGCCGGCGTGCGCACCGTGCGCGCCACCTCCATGTTCGGCTTCTCCTTTCTCACCGTCATTTTTAACGACAACATCGAAAACTACTTTGCCCGCACCCGCGTCCTCGAACGCCTCAACTCCCTCGGCGAACTCCTCCCCGGCGGCGTCGCCGCACGACTCGGCCCCGACGCCACCGGCCTCGGCTGGGTTTACCAATACTACCTCAAGGACGCCTCCGGCACGCACGACCTCGGTTCGCTCCGCAACCTGCAAGACACCTTTGTCCGCTACCAACTCGCCGCCGTCCCCGGCGTCGCCGAAGTCGCCAGCATCGGCGGCTTCGTGCGCCAGTATCAAATCGATGTCTCCTCCCTCAAACTCAAACAATACGACCTCACACTCGGCGAAATCATGGACGCCGTTGCCGCCTCCAACATGAACGTCGGTGGCAAGACCCTTGAGGAAAACGGCGCCGAGTTCATCGTGCGCGGCGTCGGCCTCGTGACCACGCTCACCGACCTCGAAACCATCCCGCTCAAGGCGCGCGACGGCACCCCGCTCTACCTGCGCGACATCGCGCACGTGCAGATCGGCGGCGACTTCCGCCGCGGCGCGCTCGACATCGACGGCCAAGAAGTCGCCGGCGGCATCGTCGTCATGCGTTACGGCGAAAACGCGTATCAAGTTATCCATGACATCAAAACCCGCATTGCCGCCCTCGGCTCCGGCCTCCCCGCAGGCGTCACCGTCGAACCCTTTTACGACCGCAGCGACCTCATCCAGCGCGCCATCGACACCCTCAAAGGCGCGCTCATCGAAGAGATCATCCTCGTGACGCTCGCGCACATATTGTTCCTCTTTCACTTCCGCTCCATCCTCATCGTCACCCTCCCCCTGCCCGCCTCGATCCTCATCTCGTTTATCCTGATGAAAGAGTTTGGCATCCCCTCGCACATCATGTCGCTCACCGGCATTGCCATCTCCATTGGCGTGCTCGTGGACGCCGGCATTGTCATGACGGAAAACGTCATCCGCCACTGCGAACGCGCCGAGGAACACCTGCGCCGCCGCCTCACTCCGCCCGAAGTTTTCCACGAAACCCTCACCGCCGCCACGCAAGTCGGACGCCCCATGTTTTTTTCGATGATGATCATCATCCTCGCCTTCGTCCCCGTGTTCCTGCTCACCGGACAGGAAGGCAAACTCTTCCACCCGCTCGCCTACACCAAATCCTTCGCACTCCTCGCCGCCGTCCTCCTCGCCATCACGGCCGTCCCCGTATTCTGCACCTGGCTCGTGCGCGGCCCCTTCAAGCCCGAAAGCGAAAACTGGCTCATGCGCGGCCTCCTCAAAATTTACGACCCCGTATTGAATTGGGCACTACGCTGGCGCAAAACAGTCCTCACCTTCGCCTTCGTCCTGCTCGCCGCCGCCTGCGTCCTCGCCTTCGGCCTTCCCCGCGCCCTGCGCGACCCCATCGCCGCCCGCTCCCCCCGCCTCGCCGCGCACCTCACCGGTTTCGGCACCGAGTTCATGCCCACGCTCGAAGAAGGCTCTCTCCTCTTCATGCCCGTGCTCCTCCCCGCCACCTCGCTCACCGAAGTCAAACGCATCATGTCGTGGCAAGACCGAGTCATGCGCGAACACCCCGCCGTCGCCTCCGTTGCCGGCAAACTCGGACGCGCCGAAACCGCCACCGACCCCGCGCCCGTCGAGATGATCGAAACCACCATCATGCTCAAACCACCCGCGCAGTGGCCCGCCGGCATGACCAAGCAACAAATCATCGACGACCTCAGCCAGCGCCTCACCCAAGTCCCCGGCTACGTCCCCGGATTTCTGCAACCCATCGAAAACCGAATCCTCATGACGAGCACCGGCATTCGCGCGCAAGTCGGCGTGAAAATCTTTGGCGACGACCTCGATGCCATTCAGAAAAAAGCCTTTGAAGTGGAACGCGTCATCACCTCGATATCCGGTGCCACCGGCGTCGCCCCCTCGCGTTCGCAAGGCAAACCGTATTTGGAAATCCATGCCAACCGCGCCGCACTCGGACGCTACGGCCTGAGCGTCGAAGACGTTTTTCGCTACGTCGAAACCGGCATCGGCGGCTCCACCGTAACGACCACGATCAAGGGACGCGAACGCTGGCCCGTGCAAGTGCGCCTCGACCGCGCTGACCGCGACGACATCGAAAAACTCGGCGACCTCCTCATCCCCACGCCCTCCGGCCCCTTCGTGCAACTCCGCCAGGTCGCCGATCTCCGCCGCGTGATCGGCCCCAGTGAAATCTCCTCCGAGAACGGCCGTCTCCGCGTCTTCGTGCAAGCCAACGTGCAAGACCGCGACCTCGGCGGTTTCGTCAACGAAATCAAGGAACGCGTCGAACGCGACGTCCGTCTCGATCCCGGCATGACGATCGAATACTCCGGCCAATACGAAAACCAGATCCGCGCCCGGCAAACGCTTGCCTATGTTTTCCCCGCCGTGATCGGCATTATTTTTATCCTGCTAGTGATGACCTTTCGCAGCGTGAGTGAAGCCGCGCACGTCATCCTGGCCGTCCCCTTTGCGCTGACTGGCGGCGTGATCCTGCAATCGATTCTTGGATACAATTTCAGCGTGGCCGTATGGGTCGGTTACATCGCCCTTTTTGGCACCGCGATCCAGACCGGCGTGGTGATGGTCGTTTACCTCGAAGAAGCCGTGGAGGCCAAACTCGCCGCCAAACAAAAGACCATCAAAAACACACCAACATCTGAAAGTGGCGCGGGCTTTTTTCGCCAAACGCCCGCCTCCGTCTCCGCTGGTTCTGTTGGTTCGGACTTCGATGTTGAGCGTTCGACGTTGGATGTTGGACGTTCGGGGCGAAGCCCCGCCTCCCCCCCCCCCCCCCCGGTGCCCCTGTTGTTCTCACGCCTGCCGAACTCATCGAAGCCATCAAGGCCGGTGCGCGCCTCCGCTTGCGCCCCAAAGTCATGACGGTTGCGACGACGGTTGCCTCGCTCCTCCCGATATTCTGGAGTGCGCGGACGGGTGTGGAAATCATGCGCCCCATTGCCGCGCCCGTGGTAGGCGGCATGTTGTCCTCGCTCGTCCACATCCTCGTCGTCACCCCCGTGATCTTCGCCATGCTCCGCGAACGAAAGCTGCGGTAGGCGGGAAATCACACGGAACCCGTCCGGGAAGCGCGCGGTGGACACCAGTTGTCCAGGTAAAGTGGGTATATTGAAAAATAAATACACATAACAACTGCCTTTCCCGATCATGAAAAAGATGTCCCGATTTCCCAGTTTCCTCGCAGCGGGTTCGTGCTTTCTGCTGGCCCTCGGTTTTTCCCTCGGGCGTTTGACTTGCGAACCGCAAGGCGGGCGCATCCCCCGTCCGCTCTCGCGAAGCATTCACCAAAAAGGTCAGCCCGGAGTCGCTGACCGCGCTATCGTCATGATCGGGCAACACGAAATGGAGGGGCTTTCCCGTGAAGAGCGAACCGCGATTCTCCGTCTCCAGATGGAGCAGATCATGCAAGCGCCCGGCCAGCTTTCCCGAAAAATGGACTTGTGCGTTTGGGTGAATCAGCTCGATGAAAAAGATCTTGCGGCGCTGTTTGAGCAGGTGCTTCCGAAAGAAGACGGGGATATGAAAGCGGAGAGGCGGTGGGAAATCTCCGAGATCCGGCAATACGTCCTGACCAGATGGGCACGGCTCAATCCGGCGAACGCCATGGACGCATCCATGAAAGTGTTCTCCCCGATGCCAGATGCCGTTCTCGAAGTATGGATACGCACGGACGCCACCGCAGTCGGCGATGCATTGCTAGGCTTGGTTGCGAAAGGGGATTGGAGGCCGCAAGATTGGGAATTTGCCAATTATGTGAGAGAGTTGTTCGGAACCGATAACGTAGCCGCCACGGATGTCGTGATGCAGTTGTCAGAATCCTGTGACCTCGACAGCAGGAAGCTTGGGGATGCCAGCGGGGCGGAAATCATCTATAGCCTTGCGGAGATGGGAGGGAGCGGGGGTGTTCTGGCTTGGATTGATTCGGTGGGCCGGGATGACGCCCAGAAACAAGTGTTTTTGAAACAGGCGGTTTCCGCCCTCGCCGGAAATCACGTTTTTGGGGGAGCCATGTCCGTATTTCAACGATTGGGCGCGGCTCGTGATGCGGATACCGCGAAGGTGCTGGCGCGGGAACTGACACGATGGGAGCCGCAGCAAGCCCAAGCGTTGGCCATGACTCTGCCGGTGGGGGAGGTCCGCGCCGCTTTTGTGAAGGAGACGGTGTCCAACTTGGCCTACATGCAAGGTGTGTCCGACACCTTTTCTTGGTTGCAGTCGCTCGGTAACCATCCCGATTACGACGGGGCGTGGCGGTCTCTTGCGGGGACCTGCAGCCTGGAGACGGATAAGCGCATGGCGCTGGCCTGCCTTGATGCCATGAGTCCATCGGATAACCGGGAATTGCTCCGCTTCACTACCAGCATGAACTGGCTGCTTTCAGGAGACCCTGCTGCAGCCCAAGTGGTGTCAACCGAATACGTTGAAACCGCGACCAGGCTGAAGGAACTTCACCGCGAACTTGAAAAGCTGATCACTGGCTTTACATGCGAGTTGACGTTCTCTCCGAAAGAGGAGTGACCAGCAGGGCAAACTGAGTAGTCCAATATTTGGGGTAAATATGATTACTCGCCATTCAATACGTTCAACGAAACCATGATCCTTTTGGGGATTGTTTCCTTTTTCTGCATACGAAAATTGTATTCGCTACCCTTAAAAGACGTCTCCCCCCTCTTATCAATAGTGTGTGTGAGGGGGAGAACGATGATTAAAGAACAATCGCTTACTACTTGGAAGTATTAATAACTTTCCGCACTATTTTGAGCAAATCTTTGGGCTCTTACGGAAAGATACATGAAGGCGCCCTGAACTATAGTAGAAGGCTTACGAGAAAAACGGAGGAATCTGTCTTTAGTTAACGAGTAATTTACTTACGGGAGGTTCTGAAAATTGAAAATTTACACAGAGAACACAGAGCAAACACAGAGATATGGGAGGACAAAACGACTCCTCACTTTTTCCTGTTAACAAAGATTTTCTATTTAAAATAAATGACTTACAGAAAAATCACCTTGCAGGAAAAACATCCGATAATCGGACAGTCCTCCCCAAGCTCTGTGCCTGCTCTGTGTCCTCTGTGTAATTCTTAGAAGCTCCCTAAACTATGTATGGCTGGCACGGAATGCGCGTTAGCACAATCCATGATAGGCATAGATTCAATCGCCTTGTCGAGCTGCTTTCTTTTGGAAATGCTTAGCGACTGAGTCAATAAGTGGTTTCTCTTTTTTACCCTGTGGATGAGGCAACACGACGATTTGAGCACCATTGAAAATCTTGCCGGACTTTTCAATTGGATGCCTTTTAGCCCGGTCGTCTTTAAATTCCAATTCCTCTTCGAAATCACCGAACCAGTCTGATCCTGTTAGAAATACAATCCGCCGAGGATTCAGTATCTCGATTTCCGCCTTTAGTATATTGATGCAATCTTTTCTTGTTCTTTCGCACAGGGAGTCTGATGGATTTCCTCCTTCAAATGGAGAAATTTTGTATAAATTGCTCCAGACAATTGAAGATGCCCAATCTTCCTCGTTTGAGATATTTGATTTGTTTACGATGCCCTTGATTGTCCTCCAAAATGCTGACCTTTGGGTATTGTATCCTTTGCGGTCGCGATTTTCCCAGCATTCTTGCACCCAGTCTGAAAGGCAATCGTCTTTGGGGGGTATTATTTCTTCAAATATTTCTCTAATTACTCCCTGCTGCTTTAATTGATTGATTCGATAAGACTTCTCTGTCCATCCATTTACGGCGCGCCCAACAACAAGTAGCTCGCCATTGTAATTACGCCCTTTATAGTAGTAAAAAGCCGTTAGCTCTTTTTTTCTCAAATCTCCTTGGGTATCGCGCTCCAAGTTGTTGAATAAATTGCGATATATCTTTTGGATTCTGAGCATGTTTTCTTCCGAATAGTGTTGTTGGGAGGAGTTGCGGGTTCCGGTTTTACAGGTCATGAAAAGGAGCTTGGTTTTAATGTGGAAGAGAGGCAGTTATGACGCATGGATACCGACAGATTCGGAACTGGCAAGCCGGAACTGCGGGGATAGCCAGTAAAGCCGAAGTCGGATTTTCGGGGTATCCGCGTCCTCCTGTATCGAATATGATGGGCTCATGTAAATGTTCTCTGATTCATTCAATGGTTTCTTAATCTATTTATTCATGGTTGCGATTTCTCTTCAGGTTTCGTTTTTGGTAAATTTCACTTCGATGGTGGCGGCGTTCGATATTGTTTTTGGATTTCAACCTTGCTACGGACGGCAATATCTCATTGATTGTTTGGATACTATTTTCAAGTATGTTTCCCCGCTCCCTGAAGAGCGGGGACGGAATATGATGGCAGATTAGCGCCTTCTCGACCAACTCCTGCCACCACTGGTGGAAACAAGCAGGCCTTTGGAGGTTGTCGCCAGAATTTCCTTTCCGTTGTTCATCAGGTCTTCGAATTCTCCATAGGATGGCCCAGCGTGGTAGCATGTCATCCAAGAGCGTCCATCGTTGGTGGAAGATTCCAGTTTTTGTCTGTTACCAGGGCTGATGCGGATCAGTTCCCTGCCTCGTTGTATTATTTGGCTCATTTTTTGTTATCAGGTTTGTTTATTCATCTATCTATCCCGAAATGAGTTGGTAGGTGCTCTTGGCAGGAGGCGGAGGGGCATAGCTCAGGGGCGACTCCAGGTGGGAACTGCTCGGCCTGATTCGTTTCTCCCTGTTCCAATTGCACAGATTCTGTTTTAGCCTCTTCTCGCTCTCTCTTCTCAATCGCGCAACGCGCCCGTACCCTCGCCGCCGCCAGGGTTCATATCCGATGTCTGTTCGGACTCCTCAAGAATATCCACAGGACGGATAAGCCTTCGGTTCCATCGAGCCAGACACCTTAGAAGCACCGCGCCGCCTCCTGTTTTTGTCATGTGTTCCCATATATGCTTCTCATTCCTCACCTCTTGTGGAAACAAAATCACACCAACACAGATGGCGATGATTCCCAGTCCGATCAGAACCGTTGCGTAAATGTATTTTAGCGGAAACACGAGTAACGCCATCCACGCGCTGCGATTGGCCCGGCAAGCAAGGATCAGAGAAAGCCCCAGCGAGACAACGCCAATGATACTCAAAACGAGGATTACGCTGTTCTCTGTCCATGGCACATCCTTCCATGCGCCTGTTGCGAATAATCCAGAGCAGATTCCCAAAAACGGAATCTGCAAGGCCGTAAACGTGAGATCAAATTTGCCTGTATAAAGATGCATGTGCGAATGAAGGGTTGATTGGCTGAAGGGAAGAAAATGCTCGGTGGAAAATTTCAGGATGCGCATGATTTTACCCGGCAGGGTGGACAAACGGCGTCCATCCTCTCCCTTTTCGCACCAATTTCCCCGCGACGTAGAGGGGGAGCTTATGCGGCTGCGACGAAATCATGTTCGCAGGTTTCGGCCTTGAGCCACTTTGCAGGGGGGATCGGGAAAAGGTTTTGAATCATGCGCCTTACCGCGTTCGCCAGCAGGTGGACGTCGGCGCGGGCGTCGTGGCGGCGATGGCCGGTTATCCCCGTCTCGATGCCGAGGCGTTCGACGATCACGTCGAGGTTGTGCAGGGACTCGGCGGGCCAGAGTTTTTTCGACAGCCAGATGCTGTCAATGAAGCGTATCGGGCGCATGGGGAGTCCGTGCAGTGTGCAGCTTTCCGCGATGAAGCGCATATCGAAGCGGTGTCCGTTGTGCGCAACGAGCGTGGTCGGCCCAACGTCGCCAACAAAACGGGCAAAGGCCCGCAGGGCGTCGGAGGTTTCGGGCGCATCGGCGACGTCGGCGTCGGTGATGCCGGTCAGTTCGGTGATGTGATCAGGCACCGGACGGCGAGGGCTGACGTAGGTGGAAAACGTCTCGTCCGAAATGCGCCCATCCACCAGTCGCACGGCGGCGATCTGGATGATGTCGTTCCAACGTGGAGAAAATCCGGTGGTTTCAAGATCGAAGATGACGAGGTTCATTTTTGCAGAGTTTTAAACCGCGAATGAACGCGAATGGTCGCGAATGAAATAAGACATAAGATGCTTATTTATGCTTAGTTACAATTATCCTTGGTTGTTTTTTTGGTTCCGGCTCTGCCGGGTTAGGTCATTGTATTTTTATTCGCGTCCATTCGTGTCCATTCGCGGTTGGTTTGGCGGGTTGGGAAATATTGTTGGAGTAACCATGACGTTTTCACGGAGGTCACTTTAACGGTCAGGGTGGACATCGCGTGTCCAGGTGCTTGGAATATTTTGAAAAAATGAAAAAAAGAACACGCCCCGTCCAAACCAAGGCCCGGATGACCAAAACTCCCTCCTCACCGGGCAGACGCGAGATGCTGCACACCGGGGCGCAGTTGGAGCGTATCCAGGCAATCCATGCCGCGCTCGCCGGAGGGAAGGCGGTCAATGCGTTGAAACTGGCAAATGCGCTCGAAGTGAACGACAAGACGATCCGGCGCGACCTCGCGTTCATGCGCGACCGGCTGGAGTTGCCGGTGTCGGAGTATGATCCGGTGCGCGGCGGTTTTTTCTACACGGAAGCCGTGGCGAATCTTCCCCTCATGCAGATCACCGAGGGAGAATTGCTGGCGCTGATGGTGGCGCGGCAGGCGGTGGAGGCGTATCGGGGAACTCCTTACGCGCACACGCTGGAGCGGGCGTTCGCCAAGCTCACGGCGGGGCTGGGCGATGTGGTGAGTTTTTCGGCATCGGGGGCTGGTTTGCCCGGAGCAATTTCGTTTCGGAACGTCGGGATGGCGGCGGTGAACACGGCAGTTTTCACGGCGGCGAGCCGGGCGGTGCTGAAATGCGAGGAATCCACATTTTTGTATCAGAAGCCCGACGACTACGGGCCGGAACTCCGCCGGGTGCAGCCCTACCATCTGGCCTGCATCGGCGGCATGTGGTATCTGGTGGGGCACGACCTGGACCGGCAGGCAATGCGGACGTTCGCACTGCCGCGTATCCACGATTTCAAGACAACAAAACACCAGTTCGTGCGCGATCCGGATTTCTCGCCCGAAAAGTATTTTGGCGACAGCTTCGGCATGTTGCGCGGCGAAGGCGACGGCGGCACGGTGCGGGTGCGCATTGCGTTTGACAGCTACGCGAGCGACCTTGTGCGCGAACGGTTTTGGCACACCTCGCAGGTCATCACGGAGAGGACCAACGCGGACGGCTCAAGCAAGGGGATCGAGTTGGAATTGCGTGTGCGCAACACCGATGAAGTTCGTCGTTGGGTGCTCGGCTGGGGCGAGCGCGCGCGGGTGATCGAACCGCCGGAATTGGTTGCAGAGATGCGCGACGTGGCGGCTCGGTTGGTGAAGATTTACGGGCGGAGAAAACGTTGAAACAGTGGAGTTAGATCCCCCCCCCCCCCCCTGCCCTGCTTCCTACTTCTGCCGCAGGGTGAGGCTGCCGTCCCAATCGCCGAGGGGGAGGTGGTCCTCCAATTCGCGGACCATCTCCAGCAAGGCGAGCGACGGGTTCAGAATCACGCCGGGATTCTCACCGGGTTTGTTGGGTTCCAGGCGAACGCTTTGGGAAAAGAGTTTTTTGGCCCCCTCCCAGTCGCGCGCATGGTAGCGGCGCAGGCCCTCTCCAAAAATCTGCACGCACTCCAGCGTGTCGGCGGAGAGTTGTTCGCGCAGGCCCACAACTTCGTAAACGTCCACCGGCTGCGTGCGGCCCTTGACCACGATCTTGTTGAGCGCGCGAAACACCACGCGGCCCGGCTCCACGGCTTCGCAACCGGCGCGCGTGGCCTCGGTGCACAACGTAAACACGCCCCAGTGACGGGCGGCGGATTCGAGACGCGCGGCAAGGTTCACGGTGTCGCCCATCATGGTGTAGTTGAAACGCGAACGGCTGCCCATGTTGCCCACCACGGCGGGGCCGCTGTTGAGGCCGATGCGCGTTCTCATGCCAAGCACCTCGACCGGCCACTTCGAGGCCGTCTGGCGCGACCAGCGTTCGCGCAACTCCGCGGTGCGTTGCTGCGCGCGCACGGCGGCGAGGCAGGCGCGGTGCGCATGGTCGGGCAACGGCACGGGGGCGCCAAACATGGCGACAACGGCGTCGCCCACAAACTTGTCGAGCGTGCCGGACTCGGCCTGCACCACGTCGGTACACGCGCTCAGGTATTCGTTCATCAACTCCACGAGTTGCGTGGGCGCCAGTTTTTCCGACGCGGAGGCGAAGAGTTGCACGTCGCTGAAATAGGCGGTGATTTCCTCCTCCACGCCGCCAAGGCGCGGCTCCTTGCCACTCTCCAAAATCTGTTTCACGACGCTCGGCGACACGTAGGTGCCAAACATGTTTTGCAAACGGCTGCGCTGGCGTTGCTCGATGACGACCTGCACGCCGAGGCCGACGAAGCCCGCCGTCAAGGCCCCGCCCACGGGCCCGGCCAGCGGCAGCACGAGGTCGAACTCTGCAAACACCACGAACGCCGCCGCCACATAACCCGCGACCAGCAGCAGCGAGGTAATCCGCACCGGCAGTCGCTGCGCACCGGCAAGCCCGCGCGTGAGCAGATAGGCGAGCACACCCGTGATCGCCCACATGGACCACGGCGGGGCAAAGCGAAGAAAGCGTCCGGAAACGAGGGTTTTGAGGGCGTTGCCATAGACGCCGACCTTGGGAACGGGAAACAGGTCAAAGGGCGTCGTTTCCAGATCGTGCATCAACGGATCAGTCGCGCCGATCAGGATCACCGCGTCATGAAATCCATCCTGCGCAAAAAACTCCCGCGCCGCCAGCCGCTCGTCCTCGTCCTCCGAATGCAGCATCTGTGAATACAGAAAAACATCCGAAAAACTTACGCGCGCATTCTGCCCCGCCGACTCCCAGGGTGAAAACCAGTTGATGTGGAAATACTGGCCCCCGACCATCGGTATCCGGATTTTGGATGCGATTCCAGTTCTGGCTCCCGTCCCGACCGGGCGGCGCAGTTCGACGTAGTCAGGCGTGATGGTGACATCGTCCCTGGACACGCCCCAGTAGAGCCGCGCCAGTTCCAGCGACAGATGCAGGACGCGTCCGCCTTCGGGCAGCGGAGCAAACAGGGGGACGGTGCGGGTGTTGTTGTTGAGCGTGTCGATGAGCCCGTAGTAGGGGGCGGGGCGTTGGTTGCCCTCCGCATCGCGCCACATGGGGCGTTCGGGCGGCACTGTCGCCACACCGTCGGGCGGCGGGATTTCGCCGGGCAGCGGGTCCATCTCGGCGTCGCGCCGCACCGCGCTCAGGTAGGATGCGCCGAGCGCCACGGGGGGGGGGGGGAGGGGGGGATTGGCGAACGGGTCGCCGAATAGGAATTTTCCAAACGCCTCGTGTCCGGCGGCCCACGTCTTGCGGTTGGCAATCTGCGGCATGCCCGCCTCCGACATCACAACGTCGATGCCGATGGCTTTGACGCCAGCTTCCTTGACGAGCGGTTCGCACACACTGGCAAAGAGTTTGTGGTCCCAGGGGAAGTTACCCAGCGCGTTGATCGACGGCGAATCAATGTCCACGTACACGACATTGACGGCGGCGTGGATCGGACCGCGCCAGCGAAACCGCCAGTCGAGCGTGGCATCCTTGAGCGGTTGCAGCACGCCGGTGTGGTCGAGCAGCGCCCACGTCATGGCTAGCGGCAACAGCGCAACCGCCAGCCAGCGACTGCGCCACAAGCGGCGCGCGCGACGCGTGGCCCCCTCCCCCCCCCCCCCCGAGTGCGGGTGGTCTGGATCAGGGACGGAGGAGGAGTGGCTGGAGGAGGGCATTTTTTAAATCACGAATACGCATAGGTTGGCTGAGCCAAAACCGAAGCAGACGAGACAACCGCGAATGGCCGCGAATGAACGCGAATAAAGACAGAGGCAGCGGAGACAGTTGGTTTTATTCGTGTTCATTCGCGGCCATTCGCGGTTGGTTTTTTGGATTGGGAAAGGAATTTTCAGAACCTCCCATGAGTGGTCAGGAGGAAAAATCACCCGCGCACGAATGGGTTGCTTTCACGCTCCTTGCCCACGGTGGTCGGTCCGCCGTGACCGGGGAAGACCTGCGTTTCGTTGGGCAGGGTGTAGATTTGTGTACGGACCGAGCGGGCAAGTTGCTCGCTGCTGCCGCCCGGCAAATCGGTGCGGCCCACACTGCCGGCAAAAAGCGCGTCGCCGACAAACGCCGCGCCCATCGGCGCGAAATAAAACAACACGTTGCCCGGACAATGTCCCGGCACGTGACGCACCTCGGCCTCGATGCCAAAGGCGCGCAGGCGGTCGCCTTGCGTCACCACGGCGTCGATCTTCATCGCGCGCACTGGCACGCCGGGGCCGAGAAAGCCGTCCATCACCTCGGGCGTCTCGATCAGCACGCGGTCGTCTTCGTGGGCGCGGACGAGGGCGCCGCTTTTTTCCACGACTTCGGCGCCGCCCTGCATGTGGTCCCAGTGTCCATGAGTGAGCCAGAGTTCGCGCAGCTTGCAGTTCTCCTTCTGCAGAATGGGCGCGACGTCGGCCCAGACGCCTTCCGGCGCGTCGATAAGGATGGCCTCGCCGGACGAGGCTTGGGTGAGCAGGTAAGCGTTGGTGCGGATGGGCCCCGCCGGGATGACGTGCAACTTCATGCTCTCAAGCACACGGAGGAGCGGACCGTGTGGAAAGCGCGAAGTTTGCATACCGGCGATGGCCGCGCTATCCATCCGCGTCACCCGGCCCGCCAGACGCGGCGCAGCCGCGCCTTCCGGATGAGCGAGGCTCGCTGACGCGAGCCTCGTCGGCGGGTCAGGAGACCCGCCCTCCGGTGTTTGACATTACTTTGGGTTGCATCGTCCACCTTCAGCCGTCAGCCATCTTTCGCCATTCTCATTTCCGCCAATTATGGATCTCAATGTTGCCACCGCCATTTATTGCCTGCTCGTCGCGATGGTGTTTCTCGGCCTGTGGATTTATTATGACCGCCGCGACCACGCACGCTTTGAGGCCGAACGGCGGCAGGTGTCATTCCACTGCGTAAAGTGCGGTCACCTCTACGCCATCCAAGGTGAAAACGAGCAAGGCCGCTGCCCTCATTGCGGACACGAAAACCAGCGCCTGCGATTTTGACGTTCGGCCCAACGGTCGGATTCCGCGACCATTTTGCCGCAATCATGCAATATCGACATACAGGAACTTTCGCTTGAATGCCGGATTTCCTCTCCTACAAGTTGGCACCCTTGTCCTCACGACTATAGTCCAAGCATGAAGATCAAAGCCTATCTCAAACCGTATTGCGGGTGGTCCAACGGAGTCCGTTCCATCATGCGCAAGTACGGTCTTGAATATGAGGACATCGACATCATCAACAACCGCGACAACTACGCGGAGATGGTGCAAAAATCCGGCCAGCCCCTCTCCCCCTGCGTCGAGGTGGATGGTGTCATGCTCGCTGATGTCTCCGGTGAGGAAGTCGAAAACTATCTGCTCTCCAATGGTCTCGTAAGACCCAGCGCCGAACCGACCGACGCTCCAACCAACGCCGGCTGCTCCGACGAAGAGCACACCCAAATGGCCGCCAAAACCATCCGCTTCTTCTAAGTCGCAAGCCGCTCTCCAATTCTTCGCCATGTCTCGCTCGCCTTTGGCAAGTTCGCCTTAACCACCGCCCTCCTCTCCGGCTCATTCCTCACTACCACACGTGGATACTTCTTACTGTCACTGGCACCCCCCCATCTTTCACTGCGTTGAATTTCTTTCAGCTCATGGCCGGCCTCTTTTTCCGAGGTCGGCTTTTTTGGACCCGAGCAAAGCATGATTAACAACCTCCATTAAAAACTCTTCCCAACTCAAACCCGCGCCTGCCGCCCGGGTCCCATGCGCCCAACCGACCAAGGCGCCGACCACACCGACCACCACCACGACCTGCCACACTTTCCCGTGAAGACTCAGTTGACCGACCACACCGCCTCCGCTGCTGCGTGCGCGCCCTCCGGCGCTCCCGCGACGCCTGCCGCCCTCACGAGCCCGCACGCTCCCGCCGCCCGCCACGCTGCGTCCTCCGCCGCGTGTTCGACGACCTCCCTGCGTCCCGGCAAACAAGGCCTCTACGACCCTTGGTTTGAGCACGACGCGTGCGGCGTCGGCTTCGTCGTGGACATCAAGGGCCGCGCCACCCACCGCATCGTTGAGCAAGGCCTCGAAGTCCTCGAAAAACTCGACCACCGCGGCGCCACCGGCAGCGAAACCAACACCGGCGACGGCGCCGGCATGCTCCTGCAAATCCCGCACGAATTTCTCGTCCGCGTCTGCAAGTCCGTCAGCATCACCCTTCCCGGGCGCGGCCACTACGGCACCGGCCTCGTCTTCCTCCCGCGCAATCCCACCAAGCGCCGCAAACTCGAAGACCACCTCGCCCAGATCATCCGCAGCGAAGGCCAGATCTTCCTCGGCTGGCGCACCGTTCCCACCAACAACTCCATGCTCGGCGACACCGCCAAGTCCTGCGAACCCTTCATTCGCCAGATCTTCATCGGACGCTCCCCCAAGGTCACCGACGAACTCGCCTTCGAGCGCAAGCTCTACGTCATCCGCAAGCGTGCCTCGCACGAAGTCGTCAGCGAAGGACTCGGCGGCGCCGACATGTGGTATCAACCCAGCCTCTCCTCGCGCACCATCGTGTACAAGGGCATGCTGCTCACCACCCAGCTCAACGAATACTTCCTCGACCTGCGCGAACCCGACTTCAAGACCGCCATCGCGCTCGTCCACTCCCGTTTTTCCACCAACACCTTCCCCAGTTGGGACCGCGCCCACCCCTATCGCTACATCGCCCACAACGGCGAAATCAACACCCTGCGCGGCAACGTCAACTGGATGCACGCCCGCCAGGCCCTCTTCTCCTCCGAACTCTTCGGCGACGACATCAAAAAAATCCTCCCCGTCATCAACCCCAACGGCAGCGACTCGGCCATGTTCGACAACACCCTCGAACTCCTCCACCTCGCCGGACGCTCCCTCCCTCACGCCGCCATGATGATGATCCCCGAACCCTGGTCCAACCACAAGACCATGGACCCCGCCCGGCGCGCCTTTTACCAATACCACGCCTGCCTCATGGAACCCTGGGACGGTCCCGCCGCCATCGTCTTCACCGACGGCAAGCTCATCGGCACCATCCTTGACCGCAACGGACTCCGCCCCGCCCGCTACTATATCACCAAGGACGACCTCGTCGTCCTCGCCTCCGAGGCCGGCGTCCTCGACGGCATCCCCGCCTCCGAAATCGCCACCAAAGGCCGCCTCCAGCCAGGCCGTATGTTTTTGGTGGATACGCTCAAAGGCTGCATCCTCGACGACGAACAGGTGAAGGACCAACTCGCCGCCGAGTATCCCTACCAGCAATGGTTGAAAGACCACCTCGTCCACCTCAAGGACCTCCCCGACGCGCCCGACCTCCCCACGCCCGATCCCGACACCCTCAAGCAGCGCCAGCTCGCCTTCGGCTACACCTACGAAGACGAACGCATCGTCCTCTCGCCCATGGCGCGCGACGGCGTCGAAGGCGTCGGCTCCATGGGCAACGACACGCCCCTCGCCGTCCTCTCCAACCAGCCCCGCCTCCTCTACGACTACTTCAAGCAACTCTTCGCCCAGGTCACCAACCCCCCCATCGACTGTATCCGCGAAGAAATTATCACCTCCGCCGAAACCCGTCTCGGCACCGAAGGCGACCTCCTCAACCCGCTCCCCTCCGCCTGCCGCCGCGTCGAACTCGACTGGCCCGTCCTTACCAACGACGAACTTGCCAAAATCCGCCGCATGCAACTCCCCGGCCTCAAGGTTGCCACGCTCCCCATTCACTTCCGCGTCGTCCGCGGTGAGAAGGCGCTCACCCGCGCCATGGACGACCTCTTCCAGCAGGCCCGCCGCCTCATCACCGAGGACGAAGTCAGCGTCCTCATCCTCAGCGACCGCGGCGTCAACAAGGACAACGCCCCCATTCCCGCCCTTCTCGCCGTCGCCGGCCTCCACCATTACCTCATCCGCGAAGGACTCCGCACCCAGGTCAGCCTCGTCATTGAAACCGGCGAAGCCCGTCAGGTGCACCACTTCGCCCTGCTCATCGGCTACGGCGTCAGCGCCGTGAACCCCTACCTCGCCTTCGAGACCATCGACGACCTCATCCACCAGGACCTGCTCCCCGGCCTCGATCACAAGACCGCCTGCAAAAACTTCGTGAAAGCCGCCGCCAAAGGCGTCGTCAAAGTCATGTCCAAGATGGGCATCTCCGCCATCCAGAGTTACCGCGGCGCGCAAGTCTTCGAAGCCGTCGGGCTCAGCCAGGAAGTCATCGACCTCTACTTCACCTGGACCCCGTCGCGCATCGGCGGCATCGGCCTCGACACCGTCGCCGAGGAAATCCTCCACCGCCACCGCGCCGCCTTCGACCCGCGCGGCGCAGTCGCCACCCAGGACCCCGCCCTCCCCCCCGGCGGACAGTTCAAGTGGCGCGACTCCGGCGAGTATCACCTCTTCAACCCCGAGTCCATCCACTCCCTGCAAAAATCCGTCCGCACCGGCGACTACGGTGTATTCAAAAACTACACACGCCTCATCGACGACCAGGCCAGAAACCTCTGCACCCTGCGCGGTCTGCTCGACTTCAAACCCTCCGACGCCATCCCCATCGACGAAGTCGAGTCCATCGAATCCATCGTCCGCCGCTTCAAGACCGGCGCCATGTCCTACGGCTCCATCTCGCAGGAAGCGCACGAGACCCTTGCCATCGCCATGAACCGGCTCGGCGGCAAATCCAACACTGGCGAAGGCGGCGAAGACCCCGCCCGCTTCACGCCCCTGCCCAACGGCGACTCAAAAAACTCCGCCATCAAGCAAGTCGCCTCCGGCCGCTTCGGCGTCACCAGCGAATACCTCGTCAGCGCCCGCGAAATCCAAATCAAAATGGCCCAGGGCGCCAAGCCCGGCGAAGGCGGCCAGCTCCCCGGCGCCAAGGTGTATCCCTGGGTCGCGCGCACCCGCCACACCACCGCCGGCGTCGGCCTCATCTCCCCCCCCCCCCACCACGACATCTATTCCATCGAGGATCTCGCCGAACTCATTCACGACCTCAAGAACGCCAACCGCGACGCCCGCATCAGCGTCAAGCTCGTGGCCGAAGTCGGCGTCGGCACCATCGCCGCCGGCGTATCGAAAGCCCACGCCGACGTAGTGCTTATTTCAGGACACGACGGCGGCACCGGCGCCTCCCCCCTCAACTCCATCTGGCACGCCGGCCTCCCCTGGGAACTCGGCCTCGCCGAGACGCACCAGACCCTCGTCCTCAACAACCTCCGCAGCCGCATCGCCGTCGAGACCGACGGACAGCTCAAGACCGGCCGCGACGTTGTCATCGCCGCCCTCCTCGGCGCGGAAGAGTTCGGATTCGCCACCACCGCCCTCGTCTCCACCGGCTGCATCATGATGCGCGCCTGCCAGCTCAACACCTGCCCCGCCGGTGTCGCCACGCAGGACCCGCGCCTGCGCAAAAACTTCACCGGCAAACCCGAGCACGTCGTCAACTTCATGACCTTCATCGCCACCGAAGTGCGTGAACTCATGGCGAAGCTCGGCTTCCGCACCATCGCGGAAATGGTGGGCCGCGTTGACCGCCTCGAAGCCCGCCAGGCCGTTGACCACTGGAAGGCGAAGGGACTCGATTTTTCCAACATCCTTTACGTCCCCGACTCCGGCCCCGAAGTCGGCCGCCATTGCCAGATTCCACAGGACCACGGACTCGAAAAATCGCTCGACGTAATGACCCTTCTCGACATCAGCCGCCCTGCCATTGAGCGCCGCGAGAAAGTCGTTGCCGAGCTGCCCGTGCGCAACATCAACCGCGTCGTCGGCACCATCACCGGCAGCGAAGTCACGCGCAAGTGGGGCGCCGCCGGCCTGCCCGACGACACCATCGACATCCGTTTCAACGGCTCCGCCGGCCAGTCCTTCGGCGCCTTCCTCCCCCCCGGCATGACCTTCCGCCTCCACGGCGACGCCAACGACTACGTAGGCAAAGGCCTGTCCGGCGGACGCATCATCATCCGCCCCCCGACCGACGCCACCTTCGACCCCTCGAAAAACATCATTGCCGGCAACGTCGCCCTCTACGGCGCCACCTCCGGCGAACTCTACGTCGGCGGCATGGCCGGCGAACGCTTCTGCGTGCGCAACTCCGGAGCCACCGCCGTTGTCGAAGCCGTCGGCGACCACGGCCTCGAATACATGACCGGCGGGCGCGTCGTCATCCTCGGCCCCACCGGCCGCAACCTCGCCGCCGGCATGTCGGGCGGCGTCGCCTACGTCCTTGACGAACACGGCGGCTTCGCCGCCAGCATCAACGCCGGCATGGTGCATCTTGAAAAAGTGGATACACCCGCCGAGGCCGCCGAACTCCGCTCCCTCATCGAAAACCACGCCGGCTACACCGGCAGCGTCCTCGCCCGCCGCGTTCTCGACGCCTGGGACGCCATGCTTCCCAAGTTCGTCAAAGTCATGCCCAAGGACTACAAGCGCATGCTCGAACGCATCGAGGACGCCAGGTCCGAGGGACTCACCGGCGACGACGCCATCATGGCCGCCTTCGAAGCCAACGCCCGCGACCTGAGCCGCGTAGGCGGCAATTAAGAATTAAAAATTAAGAATTAAAAATTGGATACAAACAATGAAAGGCGACAATGCCATACAAACAAAAAGCTATGCCTTTGCGATCCGTGTAGTGAAGCTGTGCCGGCATCTCATGGAGAAAAAAAAGGAATTCGTTCTCTCCAAGCAATTGGTGCGAAGCGGCACTGGCATCGGCGCGAACGTGGAAGAAGCACTGGGTGGCCAATCCCGAGCGGACTTCGTAGCCAAAATGACCATTGCCTACAAAGAAGCGCGTGAAACCTCTTACTGGCTGCGCCTCCTCAAGGACACCGATTACCTGACCTCGCGCCAGTTCCAAAGTATCCACGAAGATATGGGAGAAATCCACCGCCTCCTCACCGCAATCCTGAAATCCACCAAAGGCGATTAGCCTCCCCCCTTCTCCTCCTCAATTCTTAATTATTAATTATTAATTCTTAATTTTATGGGAAAACCAACTGGCTTCCTCGAATACATGCGGGAAATCCCCGTCGATCGCTCCCCCCTCGACCGCCTCAACGACTGGTCCGAGTTTCATCTCCACATGGACGAGAAGAAACTTCGCAACCAAGGCGCGCGCTGCATGGATTGCGGCGTCCCCTTCTGCCACACCGGACGCCTCATCAGCGGCATGGCGGCGGGCTGTCCCATCCACAACCTCATCCCCGAGTTCAACGACCTCGTTTTCCGCGGACTCTGGCAGCAAGCCTACGAACGCCTGAGCAAAACCAACAACTTCCCCGAGTTCACCGGGCGCGTCTGCCCCGCGCCCTGCGAAGGCTCCTGCGTGCTCGGCATCCACAACCCGCCCGTTGCGATCAAGAACAACGAGTACTCCATCATCGAACGCGCCTGGGAGGAGGGCTGGGTGCTCCCCCGCGAACCCAGGATGCGCACCGGCAAGAAAGTCGTTGTCATCGGCTCCGGCCCCTCCGGACTCGCCGCCGCCGCCCAGCTCAACACCGCCGGCCATACCGTCACCGTTTACGAACGCGCCGACCGCCCCGGCGGCCTTCTCATGTATGGCATCCCCAACATGAAACTCGACAAGCGCGACGTCGTTCTCCGCCGCGTGGAACTCATGAAGCAGGAAGGCATCACCTTCATCTGTAATGCCGAGGTCGGTACCAAAATCGACGCCCACGAACTCCTCTCCTCGCACGACGCCGTCGTTGTGTGCACCGGTGCCACGCAACCCCGCGACCTCCCCATCGAAGGCCGCCAGCTCAAAGGCGTCCACTTCGCCATGGATTTTCTCACTGCCGGCACCAAGGCCCTTCTCGCCACGCCCGCCGGCTCGCCGCCCGCGGCGTCCGCCATCACCGCGCGCGACAAGCACGTCATCGTCATCGGCGGCGGCGACACCGGCACCGATTGCGTTGGCACCTCGCTTCGCCAAGGCTGCCGCTCCGTCACGCAAATCGAGATCATGCCCAAGCCCCCGCTCGAACGCCAGCCCTCCAACCCCTGGCCCGAATGGCCTAAAATCTACAAGATGGACTACGGCCAGGAGGAAGCCGCCGCCCGCCAGGGCTCGGACCCGCGCATTTATCTCACCACCGTCAAGAAGTTCATCGGCGACGCCGAGGGCCGTATCGAAAAACTCGTTACCGTGCAGATCAAGTGGGAGAAAAACGACAAAGGCCAGTTCGTCCCCGTCGAGCAACCCGGCACCGAAAAGACGCTCCCGGCGCAACTCGTCCTGCTGGCGATGGGCTTCCTTGGCCCTGAGCAGCCGCTTCTGAAAAAACTCGGACTGGAGACCGACACCCGCAGCAACATCAAGGCCGAGCACGAACGCCACACCACGAGCAACCCGAAGGTTTTCGCCGCCGGCGACTGCCGCCGCGGCCAGAGCCTGGTCGTCTGGGCGATCAACGAAGGCCGCGCCGCCGCCCGCGAATGCGACCGCGCCCTCATGGGTGCCACGCAACTCCCCTAAGCTGTACGCGGGCGTCTCCACCCACAACAAATCCTTCTCCTCCGAATCCTCCTCGCTCCCGTTGTCTTCAATCCAGACGGACAAAAAAAAGATTATGAGAGAGAGAAGGATGCAAAACCCATCGTAGCGCAGGCGTCCCGCCTGCAATTTTCACGCCGGAGGCGTGACAGCCATTAGCCGGGGGTCGAGGGAGCACAGCGACCGACACCCCCGGAACCCGTTCTTCTAATAATCGCCCCCGGAGGGGTCGCAGCGGGATTTGCTAACGGCTGTCACGCCTCCGGCGTGTTGGCTTGGCGCAGGCGTCCCGCCCCTCACCCGTAGCGCAGACGTCCCCCACTCCACATCACACCGTCGCCACCGACTCCCGCTCCACGAGCCTGCCGCGAAACAGCATGATGCCCGGCTGCTTGTGTGGTGGTTTTCCGGATACAATCGCCGCGAGCCATTGCACCGCCTCGCGTGCCAGTTCGGCGTAGGGCAGCGTGTGCGTGGTCAGCCCCGGTTTGAGCAGGTCGCAGATGCCGGGATCGTTGTCGCAACTGACCACACTGATATCGTCGGGGATGCGCAGTCCCTGGCGTTGCGCGTATTGGTAAACAGCGGCGGCCAGCCAGTCGTTGGCGGCGAAGATTGCCGTCGGGCGCTCTTTCTTTGGCAGCGCGAGCATGGCGGCCAGGCCCGGCTCGATGTCACTCGCCGGTTGCGCCGTCTCGACCGGAGCGCTGCCGGCGGGCTGGCACAAGCGCAGCACCCACGCGGGATTGACGGGCACCTCGGCCTCATCAAGCGCGCTGAGGTAACCCATATAACGCAGTCCAAAACTGCGATGCGTGCGGCTGTTGCTCACAAAACCGATCCGTCGGTGCCCGTGCGCGAGCAGATAATGCGTAAGTTCGTGCCCGGTGTGAGTGGAGTCGAGATCGAGAAACGAAGTGTTTCCGACATACGGTTTGCAAATAATGTTGAGGCGCGGCAGGCGGCCCGGGAGTTGTTTTAGAAAACCCGGCCCTGGTGTGCCGGCCACGAGCAGCGCGTCGTCATTCGAAAAATCAGGACGCGATCCGTTTTCGTTCTCATTGTAAAACACCGTGCGCAACCGCCCCCCGAGCGCCTCGATGCCGGTGCCGATGGTGTGAATCAAAAGGTGGGCGAGATGCGTCTGCCTCCAGCTCTCGGTGGTGTTTATCCAGACGAGCGCCACCGTCCCCAGGCCGCCCGCGCCCGCTGTTCTGCCATCGCCGCTTGATGTCCCCCGTCTGCGTCCGCGACCGGAGCGGGCTCCTGTTTTGTAGCCCAGTTCCTTTGCCGCGGCCAGCACGCGGGCGCGAGTCTCCGCGCCCACGGCGCCGGTTTCGTTGAGGACAAACGACACCGTCGTCGTCGAGATGCCCGCGCGTGCGGCGATTTCCGAAAGCGTTACACGGCCGGAAAATGTCGGAGCAGACGCCGCGGCGGAAGCGGCGGTGGCAGAAGCGGCGGACTTGGATGGCGTCATCAGGAACATGGCTAATAACCAATAATTTTAAGATAGGTCGATTTTTTACTTGAACATGGTTTAATTAAGTAAAAACTAAAGGAAAATTTACTAAAAATAAATTCCCGCCAAAACCTACCTCTCATTTCCCCATCATGAATCCCCCACGCCCCTGCTCCTCCGCCTTCACGCTCATCGAACTGCTCACGGTGATCGCGATCATCGGCATTCTTGCCGGCATCATGATCCCCACGATTGGCAAAGTGCGCCGCACGGCCAACGACGCCCAATGCAAGACTGCTCTGCGCCAATGGGGCATGGCCATCCAACTCTACATCGACGACAATAAGGGCCGCCTCCCCGGCCCCTGCACCGTTGGCCAAACCAGAAAAATCCCTCCCCCCGTGGACGACAAAAAAGCCTCTCTGTTCAGATACCTCGCTCCCTACATGATGCTGAAAAACAGCGCCACCTCCCTCGTGCCCGACTCCTACATTTGCAGTGCTTGGGTGCGTGACACGCCAAACGCGACCGCCGACGACGCCATGGTTTATTACCTGCGCCTGCCGGGCGATACCAACCGCTTCCCGTGGCGGAATACTGACGGACAGACGCCGCTGCTTTACTCCGAAGTTCTCAACCTGGCGCCTTATCACGACCGTCCGGCGATGATCGATATCGATGCCGAGTTTGAATCTGCCAACGCCGGGAAATGCCCCGCCCGCCCCGTCCACGGCAACCACCGCAACATGCTTCTCTACAACTGGAGCGTCCGTGCCATCCCGCTCAATTACCAACCCTCCATTCCGTAGCTCCCTCCCCCCCCCCCCCCGATCTCGTCTCCGTCAACCAACACCCATCCGCCACGTAACATGAAAACCACTACACCCTCCCGCATCCGTGTCACGCTTGCCGCGCTCATCGGCTCGCTCCTCCTCCCTGCATCCGCCCTTGCGGCGGGAACCGAAGTATTCAGCACGTCCTTCGAGACCACCAATACGCCTTCTTGGACCAACGGCACCAAGCTCACCTCCACCGCCACAAACGGCTGGATCGGCAACGACAACGACGACACCATCTATTCCCGCATCGCTTCTGACGCCGTAAACGAGGCCGCTCACGGTCAGTATCTTCAATTGTGGGACCAAGCGAACCCCGGAAACGCCAACGTCAAATATGATTTGGGCAACAACGTAACCCAAGGCTACATTGAGTGGTCTCTCAAACGCCTAACCGGAACTTTCTATCTCTATGGATATAATGCAGGCGGAACAACCGACGCGCCGAATCGCAATTTTTACCTATCCATCAATAACTCCACCATCACATTCAATTCGATCGTGGAAGGAACCGTTTCCACCAGTGCTTCCGTCGAGCATAAGAACATATCAGGCTACTCGTCGACTGGATGGAACACCCTCCGTCTTGACTTCGACAACACCACGAAGACCGCCACGCTAACGGTCAATGGCGTCCCCGCCAGCGTCACCGGTCTCTCCGTGAGCAACTCCAACACCAACTGGTCACTCGGCACACTTCATTTGGTTGCGGGAGCTGGCACCACGACCGGGCAATCTTACTTTGACGATTTCAAAGTCGTGAATACTGCCTCCAACATTCCCGAACCCGCCACTTGGTCCGCAATCTGCGGTGTGCTGATCCTCGGCCTGTCCCTCGTGCTCCGGCGACGCAGGTAAGGGCGTTCAAAAAATTGAACAGAAGACAATAACGAGAACGAAGAACCCAAACCATTCTTCGTTTTACCTTCGTTCCCTTTGTTTCCTTCTGTTCAAAAAAAGATTTTTCAGAATCTCCCTTAATCCCAATGCGTCCCCCCCCCCCCCCCCGCCTCTCTCTCTTTGTTTGTGCCCTCTCGCTCGCTCTCGCCAGTGCCATCGCAAGCATCGCCGTTGCCGCTGACAAGTATCCGGTTTTTGGACACCCCGACTTTTCAAAACCCGAGAACTGGCGCGAAGTCACTGCCGCTGAATTTGACAAAACCGACCCATCGCGACCCGCGCAAATCGGTGCCAAGCGCCATCCCTACGCCTCACCTGACGAACTCCGCAAACTAGGCGAATGGTTCACTGACACCGCCGACGGACGCGCCGCTTGGAAGGCCGAAACCTCTTTCGCCGCGCAAATCGTCAACCAATGGCATCTCCCAAAAACCGGCTTCGCCGCCAGCCGCTACGTTTACAGCCTGCGTGACCTCCCGCGCCTCTCCCTCGTGCACCTCTTCACTGGACACGATTTGCTCGGACAATTTCTTAAAAAGCACATCGCGCACATCGCTACCCTGCCGCCCGCCTTTTGGCTTCACTCCGAACTACGCGGCAACAAGGCCGACATCGAAACAGCCCAGACCGGCCTTGCCTTTGCCACCGCTCTTGCCGCCTCGCCGGACCTGTTCTCCGCGGACGAAATCGCCTCGATGGACGCCGCGCTGCGCACAAAGGCGCTCGCTCCCTGCCTCGACTGCTACTGGTTCAAAACCGGCAGAACCAACAATCATACCGCCATCATCGCCACTGGTGCGCTTGTCATGGGACGCTATCTGGACGACACAGCCGCGCAGGATGCTGCCGTCCGCCGCCTGCGCTGGTATATCGATTCCACGGTCGAGGCCGACGGCAGTTATGGCGAAGGAATCGGCTATTTTTATTATCCGATGGACACGCTCTTTTCCGCGGCGCTCGCCATGTCACCGGAGCAATTGGATACCATGTTTTCCGGCGCGCCGCTGGCCAATTCCTCGCGCTGGCTGGCGCATCATTACTTCCTCTTTCGCGATAAAAACGCCACCCGCCATCAACCGATGCGCGCACATTTCCACGACAACTCGTATTGGGGACGCCCCCCAGCCTCCATCACCGTTCTCTTCGCCTCCCTTTACAATGACGACCTCGCGCGCTGGCTGGACGACACATTTAGAAATCCCAGCAAAAACGAAACCGAGGAAGAGGGGGGGGGGGAGGGGCGAAGCTGGCGAAGTTTCCTGTTCCTGCAAAAACAGAGAGCAGGATCAAAACCGCTGGCAAAACTGCCGCCGCTCAAAACCCCCGCCGAACTCGGCCTGCCGACGATCGCTTCATTCGCAAGTGGCGACAATTTTATCCGTTCCGGCTGGGGTGACAACGGCGTGGTTTTCGCGCTCAACAACGCGAGCGCGACCAAAACAAATTACACCCACCATCACGCCTGCCGAAACTCCTTCGTGCTCGCCGCCTTTGGTGAATACCTCGTCGGCTCGCCCGGCTCTGCCTCCTATCGCAGCCCCTTGCATCTCGAATATGACATGAGCACGCGTGCTCAAAATACGATTGAGATTGATGGCACGAACCAGTTGCTACCGCGCAACCTCCAGACAAAGGCGATGAGGCAAGGTCAGCCCGTCGCGAAAACGACATTGCTTGCCGCGGGCAAAACCGCCGACGTCCTCGCCAGCGACGCAACCGGCGCCTACGCGCAACCCCACAAACGAATCGGACGCGTCGTGGTTTATGCGAGGAAACCGGGTTATTTCGTGATCTTCGACCGCCTCGAAAGCACCGGCGAAAACCATTCCTACGCATGGCGCTTGCACCTCAACAATCGCGACGGACGCGCCGCGCTTTCGACAACGGAGAGAGAGGGGGGGGGGGAGGGAGGGAAGTCGTATAGGTATTCATTAAAACGTCCGAAAGCCGCGCTCGAATTATTTGTCGCGGCGGACACTCCGCTCGATGCCTCGGTTGGCGAGGGGCGTATGCACGGCCAGAGTCGCGATTACAGTCCCGGCGGGACGAACGAGGGAAAACTTGGCAGCGCGATTGAGTTGACCGTTCGCAACCGTGAATCTGCCGCTAATCTCGGCATTGTTTCCGTATTGCGCCCCGTGCCCGTGGCGACGCCTGACTCCCTCCCCCCCCCCCC
>NZ_ABEA03000151.1 GCF_000171235.2 Geminisphaera colitermitum TAV2
CCCCTCCAACTACCAGGACCGCCTCACCGAAGCCATCTACGCCGAATCCAGCCGCATCGTCACCCGCTCCGTCGCGCGCAAAGGCGACTCCCGCCGCCTCGACCTGCAAACCAAACTCGACGCCCTCCTCACCGGTCCCTGGACCGGTTTCCCCATCATGGGCGTCGCCTTCGCCATCGTCCTCTGGCTCACCATCAGCGGAGCCAACGTCCCCAGCGCCCTCCTCAACGACCTCCTCCTCGGCAAGCTGTATCCCCTTCTCCACGACACCGCGCACGCGCACCTCTGGCCCTGGCTGGCCGGCCTGCTTGTGGACGGCATGTACCTCGCCACCGCCTGGGTTGTCAGCGTGATGCTCCCGCCCATGGCGATCTTTTTCCCCATCTTCACCATGCTGGAGGATTTTGGATACCTGCCCCGTGTCGCCTTCAACCTCGACCGCCTCTTTCACCGCGTCGGCGCGCACGGCAAACAATCGCTCACCATGGCCATGGGCTACGGTTGCAACGCCGCCGGCGTCATTGCCGCGCGCGTCATCGACTCTCCCCGCGAACGCCTGATTGCGATCATCACCAACAATTTTGCCATCTGCAACGGACGCTGGCCCACGCAAATCCTCATCGCCACCATCTTCCTTGGCGCCCTTGCCCCCGCCGGACTCGCCGGAGCCACAGCTACTGGCGCCGTGTTCCTCGTCGCCGTGCTTGGCTTCGCGCTCACGCTGCTCAGCTCATGGTTCCTCAGCCGCACCGTGTTGCGCGGCGAAGCCTCGACCTTCAGCCTGGAACTGCCGCCCTACCGCCCGCCCAATGTACTGCGCACCCTCTACACCTCGCTCATCGACCGCACGCTTTTCGTCCTAGGCCGCGCCATCGTTTTTGCGATGCCCGCCGGCGCCGTCATCTGGCTTGTGGCCAACGTCACCATTGGCGACCAAACCCTCGCTGCCTGGATCGCCAACGGACTCGACCCGCTCGCCGTGTTTTTCGGACTCAACGGCATCATACTTCTCGCCTACATTATTGCGATTCCCGCCAACGAAATCGTCATCCCCACGATCCTGATGTTGACCGTCCTCATCACCGGCCATGTTGCCCCCGGAGGCGAAGCCGGCGTGATGTTTGAGACCGACAACGACAGCGTTAAAACCCTCCTCACCCACGCCGGCTGGACGATCCTGACCGGCGTAAACCTCATGCTTTTCAGTCTCTGTCACAACCCGTGCAGCACCACGATTTACACGATCTACAAAGAGACACGTTCGATCAAATGGACAGCCCTCTCGACCGTAATGCCCCTTGTGATCGGCTTCACCCTCTGCGCCGCCGTTGCCTTCATCTGGCGCCTGTTCGCCGGGTGAAATTCTTGAAAAACAACAAAATCACCACGGCTTGTGCTGCTCGACGGTGCCGTTGTCGGAATCGTCGATCTTGTAACCGCGCAGCGAAGCGAACAGACGCCGGATGTCGCGAATGCCGCCCCAAGTGAACCACAAGCCTGTCACCACAGTTATGATACACGGCAGGCCAATCGCCGTTACGTGCCAGAAACCGAGCCAGCCCTCGTTCGACCACGGTTTGATCCCCGCCCAATGCAGCCAACCCCACTGGCCAATCAAGTTCCAAGTCGTGCCGCAGAGCATCACGCCGAACCACAAAAACGCCCAGCAAAACAAACTCCCCGTGATCCACTTGTCGCCCGTCGTGAAACGCTCATCGATACCAACAATCCGCGCCAACGACCACGGACGCTTCGCCACGATTGGACGCCCATTGGCGTCGAGCGGTAATTCGTCACGATGCAGCATCTTGTTGAGCGGGTAATCCCGGCGGCAGGTGAGAAGCGAAACGACCACGTAAAGCGTGATAGCAACCAGCGTGGAAAAAAACGAAATCTGCATTCCGTTGACCGTAAAATTGCTCACCGGAATACCCACCGCTTGCAACGCGCGCGACAGAAAGGCGTCGCCAAACAGCTTGTAAATCAAGATGCCCCCGCCCGACAAAATCGCACCGGTCACCATTGCCGACCACGCCCCTGCTGACGTGCCGCGCTTCCAGTAAAGCCCGCCGATAATCGCCGCGCCCGCTCCGCCGACATAAACCGCTGTCGTCACCTGCCACCACATGATGATATATTCCGTCTGACGGAAAAACGCTCCGAACAAAAACGCGAAAACCGCCACCCCGATAATGCACCCCCGCAACAAACGAATGTGCCCCACCGGTGCAGGCGTGCGCTTCAGACGCGGCAAGATCACATCCTGCGCCAGAATGCCACCCCACGAATGCAAGTGCGTCGAATCACCGCCGAAAATCCCCAGCAACAACACCGCGCAAAGCGCGCCCTTTACGCCAACCGGAAGCATGTGGGACAATGCTACCGGAATCGTCATTTGTTTTTGGATCTGCGCCTGCCCGATCCCCGCAATCGACTCGCGCGCGCCCTCGGAAGCAGAACTGAAATCAGGATGCCCCAAGTAAGTCAGCGCCGCCAGCGCCAGCAACACCACCACGGCACTCTTCCCCTGCTCGCGCCAACGCCCAAGCAGACCACCCATGCGCGCCTCGTGCGGCGTCGCTCCCGCCGTGTTGTAGGCGCTGGAATTTTGCCACGCCATCGTGCCGTACGTGCCGACAAACACGCCCATCAACACAAACCACAAATTGAAATCCTGCACCGCCCACGCATCGAACGGATTGACCATCGAATGATTCGCAGGACGCGTGCCGATGAAGGCCGACATCTCGCTCCAGTCCACCATGCACAGCACGCCCACGATGATGACGATGTACATCAACTGCGAAAAAATCCCCTCGATGCAGTCCGTCACCATCAACGTGATCAAACCGCCTGAAATCGTGAGCGTCAGGCTGACGGCAAGAAATATCCCCATCAACGGAATGTAAGTAGGAAATGAATACGACAAAACCGTCATCTCCGGCGGCAGTTGCAGAAAATACACCATGAACCGTGCGCCAATCGCCGGGATGATGCCGAAGTTGATCACACCCGCCACAAACCCGAGCACACCGGCGAACAGGCGGAAATTACGACTGTAACGCATCTCGAAAAACTGTGCCAACGTCATGGCCTTCGTTTCCCGGAACCGGTAGATAACGAACCCGAAAATCGCCACGACGATGGCCACCGGCCCCGTGATCCAACCCCACCAAGTCGGAATGAACCCGGACTGTCCGAACACCTCCCACGACGCCACAAACACGACCGCGCCCGCTGACATTTCGCCCTTCGCCACGGCCAGCAGATAACGCCCGCCAACACGTCCTCCGGATACGAAGTGGGCCACACTTTTCATGTAGCGATGCGTGATGATGCCGATGGTCAGGATGATGACCAAGGGCACGGTGATGACTAGCCAGTCGAGGGTGTGCATAAAACGAATAAAAAAAAGAGAGACTAAAAACGCAGGAGGCAGGAGGCAGGAGGCGGGAGGCGAATGGCGGGAGGGGGGGGGGGGGGGGAGGCCGAACCCAATACGAAACTAATGAGCCATCGCCAATTCAGGCATGGCCCCTGACTCCTGATCTGCGTGTGGATTTGAAAATTCCTGATCTGGATAAAAACACATCCGGCGGCGACCTGTTGCGCGAACGGCTCGGATGCGGACATCATTCCCCCGCGTATCATCCGCCTTGATACTCGCCATCTGGTCGGCGGAAAAACTTACCTTGCCATCACGCGCCGGAACAACCGTCAGAAGCAATTCGACATCAGCGCTGCCGTTCCGGTTTTGGCTTTGGGCAAAAAACCGACGCAAGCCGAGTTCCCATGTCTGGCCGTTGCCGAAATTATCGTGAACCAGACGCCCATTCAAATAGGCGCTGCCGACATCGCCGATGTAATCGATGCCCAACACGATCTCGTCAAAAACCTCAAACTCCCCGGCACGCACCCGAACCAATGCCCGCTGCGCCGAAAGACTCTCCACCTCAAAACGCGGCTCACGCAATCCTGTCTCGACCACATGCCGCTCAAAGATCCCGCAAGACCCGCGTCCTTCGTTTTCGGATACAATCTCCGATTGCTCATGCAGCGGAGGAAAAACATGCAAGGAAACCATTTTCTGATCCGTATCCGAATTATCGCTACCTCCTCCAGTTTCTGGCAACAATTCCAGACGATCGTTGGCAAACACCACATTGCACGAACTGACGACCACCCGTTCCATTCCATCGAAACGTCCCTGCCAGAAACGCAAGGCCGTGACATCGTCCAGCACAACCATGACGGCCTCGTGTCCCGAAGCAGCGGTGATGCGCAGCACCGAATCCAGACCCGCCTCCAGATCGACGAGTAAATGATCCCCCTCCTCGTGCATCCGGCTCTCGTCGTTGTCGAAATCCACGGAGCGCACACTGCGACGCTCAAACGCAAGACGTGCCGCCACACCCTTTGGCGCGTAAAAGAAATAATATCCGACGCCTCTCCATGTGAGTTTTGTCAACGGCTGCACCGTCGCGTATGCCAGTCTCGCCTCTCCCACTGCCATCCCGAAGGGAAGGATCATGCACACATCACGCTTCAATCGCAGCGCCAGATTCAGCGCATCACGCGCCGTTTCCCGTTGCCTGCCTCCATCATCCAAGGCCAGCGAGATTTGCACGCACTCGTGATCCGGCATCGAACAATGATCCTGGTAGTTGTTTAAAAAAACAAAACCACGCCAGCCGTCCCCCCCAACGCGCTCGTCACGACACGCGCGCACCGCGCAACGCACACGACTGACATCAGACGGCGAGGTTACCGGTCCACCCTCCGGCGACACTGCCCGCATCGGGGCAAGTTCCCCTCCCCATGTATTCAAAAATAAAAACAAACGACGCAACCGGTGATACGATTCGCGCACTTGCCCAAACTCTCCGACCGGTGCCTGGAAGTCGTACGAAAAACGCGGGCAGCGATGTTCATTCAAAAAACCTCCCGCCACTCCTCCCGCCCCGCCTCCCGCCATTCCTTCCGGATTTGTGCCGCCGTGATAGACATAAAACCCCGGCAGATTGGCCCCGGACCCAAGAGCGACCACCAACATGCTGTCCACGCTTTCAGGAGGCACCACGGGACGATTCTTGTAAAACACCTGAACCCCGCTTCCCAATTCGCAGCACGCATACGGAACGCGCGACGCGTCAAACTTCGTTCCCCAACCCCGCGCTCCCACGTCCGCCGACAACAGATCGCGGAACACATAATTGTCCGACGGCTGCTGCGGAATCGACGCGTCAATCCACGGATGAAACGCGTAGCCGCCGAACACCGGAATAAATTCCTCCTCCGACACCGGCGACAAGCCCCAGCCAGTGGCCGTGAGGATCGGCGCAACCAATCCCGCCTGACGCGCCAACTCGCTCAACTTGCGCAAATGCTCGACGCCGCCGCTCCCGCGAGGCGTGAACTCCACCGCCTCGACATGCGTGGTTTCCCACGGCGCGGCGCTGTCCATAAACTCGTTCTCCAACTGGATTGCGACGACCGGCCCGCCATCGCCAAACATGAACCCGGACGCCTGTCGTCCGATCTCACCAAACAGCCGCTCCACCAGCGCCAGATAACGCGGATCATTGCTCCGCGCCTCGAACGGCTGCGCGTAAAGCCAGTCGGGCAACCCGCCATTGCGCGCCTCGCCATGCGCGAACGGACCGATGCGCAACGCCACCTCCAGGCCATGCTTTTTGCACAAGCCGATGAACGCGCGCAAATCCCGCTGTCCTGACCAATTGAATACGCCTCGTTTTTCCTCGTGATGATTCCAAAAAATGTAAGTCGCCAGAATCCGGATACCACCCGCCTTGATCTTCAAAATCTCCAATTCCCATTCTTCACGCGGGTAACGCGAATAGTGAAACTCTCCCATCACCGGCAAACACGGCCTGCCATTCCGCATGATGTGCAAGGCATTCACCTCCACGCAGTCGCCGTTTTTCGGATTCTCACCGCGAAATGCGGGAATCGGGCGCAACTCGTCAGCAGACGGGAAAACATCATTTGTAATTTTGAAATGAATACTCATCGGATGTGGTTTTATCGTGACTGCCCTGACAGGTCGCGCTGGCGCAGCCGTTCAAGTTCCTCTCGTGAAAGCGCGCCCACTCCGCCGCTGCGCGCGCCAAACAGACGCAGATTGTCCAGATAGGTTCCCATTGGAATCGGTGCCGCGGAGTCCATCGTATTGGCGGCATGAATACTTCCGATGCGCCCGAGCGTAAAATCTCGCGTCCAGTGTGAGGCACGTTTGCTGCGCCCGACGAGGCGGACCGGACTGGTTTCCGACCCGACGTAAAACTCCACCAGCCGGGCATCGTTGGCGGCGTCAAAAACCAGCGCGAAAAAAATCCATTCGCCCATGCGACTGAACGCGTCGTCCCAAGCCGAATAACTGACGCCCTCGCCCGTGTGCAAATTCGTCCCCCCGGGACCCACCACCGAAACCAGTGCCATCAGCCACTGATTGGGCGACTTGCTCTGTTTCGAGCCAAAATGAAGTTGAAAACCGTTACCTTCCACGGGCACGAGTTGGAAAATCGTACCACGGGTTCTCTGGTTGAAGTTGAGTTTATACCAACCGCACAGCGTGAACGACACCAAGCCATCGAGCCTTGCGCCGGAACTCGGGTTCGGGCTCGACATAAAAACGTCGCGGTCGCCGGTGCGTCCGATTGCTCTCCCCCCCCCCCCCCCCCCCTCCGCGCCTGCGCCGGGGAGACTCCGGCTCAACGCGGAGCCGATGGACAAATGCCGGGCCAGCGGCCCGCTGTCGCGTGCCACGACATCGTTGTCACTGGCTTCGTCAAAAGTGTATTCAAGGATCAAATACTTATCGGATTTGTCGGCGGGTGCAGCCGCGAGGACTGCGGGCATCAGTGACAAAAAAAACAACAGCAACGCATTCGTCCGCGGTAGTCTGACGTGGCGCGGCCTGACGTAGCGCAGGCATCTTGCCTGCCATCCAATCTGTTGCGCGAAGCGCCGCTTCTTGAAAAACAGTCCAAGCGAAAAAGGGGAAGACACCGTGCTTCGCACAACAGACAAGATGGCAGGCAAGATGCCTGCGCTACGCCGGAATGCAGATACCTCAGGCTTGCTCATTGGGTTGCCGAAAAAGTTGAGACTGGTGTCGGACGGGATGTTTTCGGTAGGAGACCGTTCATGCTCACTGGCAATCACGCGCGCGGTTACTTGCCTCATCAGAAATTCGAAGGCGCGATTTATTTTGTGACCTTTCGTCTGGCGAATTCCTTGCCCGCGGAAGTGATCGGACGCTTGCGCGAACAACGGCGCTTGCTGCTCGCCCGGATCAATGCCGATCCAGAAAAAGCGCGTCATGCAGGGGACGGACAACAAGCGCTTTGGACGTGGTATGCGGCTGAGGTTGATACAATCCTGGACCGGTGTCTGGGCGATGCCTGGCTGCGGCAGTCGGATATCGCTGATTTGGTTTCCGGCGCATTGCGATTTTTTGAGCGCCAACGGTATCTGCTGCACGCGTGGTGTGTGATGCCCAATCATGTACATGCCGTGATCGAACCGTTGGGAGATCATACGCTCGCCGCGATTTTGCATTCGTGGAAATCGTGGTCGGGCAAAAGGGCCAATGAGTTGCTGGGACGCGAGGGACAACGGTTCTGGCAACGCGAATCTTTCGACCACTGGGTGAGGGATGCCGATGAGTTCGATCGGCTGGTTCGTTATACGTTGGAAAATCCTGTGGCGGCTGGTTTGTGCAAGGTGGCTGGCGAGTGGCGTTGGTCGGGAGCTGCCGTGGATGGCGGTCCCTAGAACGCGAACGCGTCTGTTTTCCGACGTAGCGCAGGCATCTTGCCTGCAATCCAAACCGTTGCGCGAAGCGCCGCTTCCCAAATCCCGAACAGACCGGAAAGACACCGCGCTTCGCGCAATCGACAAGATGGCAGGCAAGATGCCTGCGCTACGTCGGAATGCAGACAGCAGCAACAGGACGCTTGTGCTACAAACGGAATTCGTCGTTGGGAGGTTCGTTGTTTTGGACGGATTCATCGTTCTACCAATAGTGGAACATGTAGGGATCAAAGGGCTTGAAGAGGGGACGGTAGTAATTCACGTCCGCCGCTCCCGCGGGATTGCCGTTGCTGACGGTTGCGGCGTTTCCGAGGTCCATCATGTCGGCCCAGAAACCGAAACCCTTTGCCCCGGCCACAATTTTCAAGGTCAGAATATTTTCCCCGGACTGAAGCGGGACATCGACCAAAAATCCGGCGGGTTTCGGGCTGGCGTGCACTTTGTTGACCTCAAGTTGAAGGCGTCCGTTGACCCAGAGTTTCATCCAGTAATCGACGCCAAGGCGCATGCGCACCATGCGATTTTTGTCTGAATTGAGTTTGTGAATGGCGTAGGCAACCGAGCCGTCCGCCGTCTGCAATTCCTGTCCCAAATCGACAAATCCGCGATCGTCGGCCTGCACGGCTTTTCGCCAGTGAAGAGAAGCTGCGCTGTTGCCCGTGCTGTATCCAGTGTTTGGATTATCGTTGCCTGAAACGGCGTCTTCCTCGCCTGAGAAAACGGTGTCGAGCAGTGTGACGGCAGAAGTGCCGGAATCGCGTTTCCACGGACCGAGCACTTGCCAGTTGACGATGGCGCGGTGTGCCTGCGCTTGTCCCATCCGGCACACGCGGCTGGCGAGTTCTGCGGACGGCGACGCTCCGAGATTGGTGAGCACTTGGGCAAGCAGGCGATGCAGGCGTGACACGCTCAGTTGCACCGCTTCACGTTTCGCCGGGTCACTGGGATAACGACCGGCGAGGTGGCGTGGATCTACTTGCAAAAATATTTCTCTTCCCGAAGCGGCTCCGATTCGGCGTTCGAGCATCAGGCCACCGGCGAGCAAACTGGCTTCGGCGGGAAGGCGTGTTTGCGTCAGCACCTGAACGTCGAGCGCATCGCGCCAGCGCAACAAATCGGCACCGATCCCGCGCATGAGCGGTTCGGCGACAGGCGACGCGGCGGCGGGAATTGCGGGAGAGGGGGGGGGGGAGGGAGACACGAACGAGGTTGCGTGATTCGGAGGCGCAGCCAGCAGCGGCGAGCGATGCCGGTGTCTGCGGGAGACGCAACACGGTGCCTCCATTTTGAATGAAAATCTGGATACGCGCCCGTGTGTCCGCCGTTTCGGTGGATGCGTCGCGGTCCAGCACCAGCAATGTTTTTGCCGCGTCGCCGGTGTTTTCCGGCAGTGGGTCGCTGGTAAATCCGACGTGCGCAGCGCGCAGCAGCGCAGCGCCTTCGGGCGAGCCGTGGTAATAAACTTTGCGCGTCGGAGCCAGTGGAGTTGCCAGCGATTGCAGCAGGTTGGAGGCAAGCCGGGTGGCGGCGGGATCGCTTCCAATGCGTCCGGTAAAATCAATCGAGGAGAAATACACCGCGCCCTTGCCGTGCCGCCATTCAAGGAGCGGCGTGTAAGCGAGATCGAATTCGGTTTTCAGGATGGGAGTGAATCCGGCGACTTCGGGAATCTTGATGGCGACGGAGGCCACGGCGTGGCGATTGGTCCAGCGCGGAGCGCGGGGCGTGTCGTAAGTGCGCACCTGTCGTCCCTCGGGCAGCAGGTCGGGGGAACCGCGCCAGTTGATGAGATCGACTTCGCGCAAGCCGCGCAGCACGGGACTGGCTTGGCCGGAGTCGGCAGCAAAAGTGTAGCGAGGCAGCGTCTCCACGGTTTCGAAGCCGAGCATTTCCCAGACGGCAGGCTGTTGTTCGAGGATGAGAACCTTGAGTCCGCGTTCGATGTCGGCGGCTGTCCACGGCAGAGTGTCGCCGGGCTTCAGCGCCTCGCGTCCGATGATGAGCACGTCGGGACGGGACGGAGCGCTTGGGTTCCACGTTGCGGGATTCAGGCCGAGCGAGCGAAGCCAGGCGGCGCTGCGTCCGGCGGGATCAAACAGGGCGAAGCGTGTGTTGTTTGTATCCAGTTTCTCATTTTTTGCGAAGGTCTGGATCGTAAAGGAATCGCGGGCGATTTCTTGTCCGTTTTCACGGACGCGCATGGTGAGCAAGGCGTCAGCAGAGAGGGTGGCAGGGGGGGGGGGGGGGGGGGCGCTCAGGTCGAGCGGGATGAAGGAGATGTCGCCGGGCGCGAGTGTGATTTCACGGGTTCCGTTGGCCGGCGACTCGTTGCTGCCGGATCGGTTGAAGGTCCAGTCCACAGTCACCGTTTTGGGTTCGGAGCCGTCCCATACGAGAGCGATTTGTTTGCGGAATTTTTCTCCGGCGTAATACGCGTGCGTCTTGTCGGTGTGAACCTCGCCGCCCGCAATCCAGGCGAGGAAGGTTTTGTTGGACTTTGCGTGAATGTCGAAATTGGGGTTGGCCCACTCTGGTTTTGTTTCCACGCGCGCGGGCAGATTTCTGTAACGGTAGGTGTATTCTCTGGGGCCGGGTTTCAGTCCGGGCGGGTTGCCGTAGCCCACGCTCAAGAGCCAGTGTTTCCAGCCGCCGTTGACTCCCCATGTGCGCCAGGCGCGGTTGGTCGCGTTGACAAACAAGTCCTGAAATTCCCAATACATGGGATAGTTGGCGGCGTTGACCTGGCTCCACGCGGTCAGTTTTTTCCAGTCGATGGCGCTCGTTCGCGTGAGGTCGCGAAGGCCTGCTTCCGTTTCGTTCGTGTAGGCGCGTTCGCCGAGGTAGATCGAGGCGAATTCGGTGAGCAGGAATTGGCGGCCTTTCCAAAAGTTGGCTTCAAAGGGTTGTCCGAATTCGACGGCGGCGTAGGGCATGTTGCCTTCGCGGGCCCAGCCCATCGGCCATTCTTCGCGTTCCTGCAGGGGAACGAAATTGAGATAGACGTTGGCGCTGGAAATGTCGGCGAGGCTGCCGTCGGCATGGGAAAAGGCGAGGCGGGTGGGGTCGTGGCGTTTGGTGATTTCGGAGGCGATTTCGATCACGCGGGCGCGTCCGAATGGGTTGGGTGTTTCGCGGCGTCCGAGCGTGCCGGCGTGGATGTTGTCACGCGGGTTGTAGCTGTTCATGCCCACCGACCAGGCGAGGACGGAGGGGTGGTTGCGGTATTTGCGGAGATGGCGTTTCATCTCCGCGGTGTAGGCGTTCTGCAGGGGGATGTTGTCGATGAAGGTGGTGCCGAGGTAGGAGATCGAGGGGACGGGCGCGGTGAGGGCAAAGCCGAGTCGGTCGGCTTCCGCGATCAGTGCTTCGTCGAGCAGCGGGATGTCGTTCCACTCCCGCCACCAGAGTTTGGGGTGTGGTTGCAGGGAGCCGCTGTTGTAGCCGATCAGTCGGTAAAGGGAGAGGGCGTTGGCGTCGGCGCCAAAGAGGTCCGTCAGTCGCAGGCGGATGGGGTGGCCGTTGAGCATGAGCAGGCGGCCTTCCGTCCATACTTCGCGGAAGCCAAAGGTGGTGCCTTCGTTGGTATCCAGAATGGTGTTACCGTTGGAGAGTCTGGCGGTGATGGTGTAGAGGTGCGGTTTTTCGAGTTCCCAGAGAATGGGATCGGCCCAGGGGGTTTTTAGTGTGTGCGTGCTGCGTCCGGCTGGGAGGGCGGACAGGGGGAGGGGGGGGAGAGAGAGAACGCGGGGTCCGTTTTTTTCGTGTATCGAAGCTTCAATGACGGCGTTGCGGAGGGGGGCGGTGGCATCGATTTCGATTTCGAGGGTGAGCGTTTTTTGTCTCCACGAGGGGATGGCGAAAATATCGACGATGGCATTGGGGGAACGGGCACTCAGGGTGACGGGGCCGGTGATGCCGAGGGGCCAGCGTTCGGGGGGGAGTTTTTCGCGTCCGGTGCGGGCGGTGTGGCGCAAGAGGTCTTGTTCAAAGGTGCGGGAGGTTCCGGTGTAGTCGCGGGTGTTGAAGATGGTCAGCGTGTTTTCGCGTCCGAATGTCAGGGCGGCGGTCAGTTCAAGTTCGCCGCCGGGTGCGGGCATTTCGGCGATGCGTTTTCCGTTGAGGAAGACGATGGCGTCGCCGTCCACGCGGGCGAGGTTCAGGATGACGCGTTGGTTTTTCCACGCGGCGGGCGGCGTGAAGGTCGTTTCGTGCCAGAGGGAGTTTATTTTGGCGCGGTCGGTGTTTTTCCAGGGGGCGTTGCCGGGCTGCGCGATGGGTTGGTTGGTGTTCCAGCCTGCGCTGAGTTCGATCATGCGCGAGCGTCCCCATGCGGTGGGGTCAGGCGGGGTGTTGGGGGTGGTCGCGGGTTGTATCCGCCAGTCGGTGTTGAGTTCGAGTGTCGGGTTGCCCGCGACGGCGGCGGTCGTGATTTGCGCCAAGAGTGTGATGAGGGCACAAAGCGGGGTCCAGACGCGGATGCGGCTGTTTTTCAAAAACGAGAGAGAAATCATTTCGTGGGGTTGTAATCGAGGTCGAGTTTGCCGGCGTGCCAGTCGAAGAAGATGGCGTTGCGCCAGTTGCCATGCACGGGTTCGGGGGGGAGTTCAGAAACCCAACTGGGGGTGCCCCCGTTACGGGTGGATTTTTGGTCGGTCTCGGCGAATGCCCACGTTTTGCTGAGGGAGACGAGGGATGAGAGTTGGGCGTGGCTTATCGGCTCGACGCCGGGGGTGCCACTTTTACCAAAGGGAGCAAGGTTTTTGCCGTCGGCACTCTGATTGACGATGAGGGATGTCTTGGAACTCGGGTCCACTCGCTTTTTCCAGGCAGGGCAGGTGAGCACATCGGCATATCGGGCAGTGCCGGTGGGGACAGGTAGGGAGAGGTAGGAGTGGAGGAGGGACCCCAAATCTTGCGGCCATGAATTGGTTTTCCAGTTCCAGTCGCTGTATCTGGGTCCGTAAGCGAGCATGGTCTGTTTGGGGAGGCGGTCTTTGTTGTCGCTCACAAACATGGCAAGGGCTACGCCGGTTTGCCGGAGGTTGGAAAGACAGCGGGCGTTGTCGGCGGCACCGCGGGCTTTGCCCACAACGGGGATGATGATGGCGGAGAGGATTCCGATAATGGCAATGACCACGAGCAACTCCACCAGCGTGAAGGCGCGTAGCTTTTGGGTGTTGCTCGTGTGCATAGGGGGGGGGGGGGGAGGGGTTTAAGTTGGCTGGTGGTGGCGTGGTTTCAAATCAGGCGCGGCGACGGCGAAAAATGAATGCGACGCTAATGACTGCAAGGGCTGCGACTAGCGCGGAGGTGGAAACTTCAGGGATGTTGGATGTCCCGATTTGCAGGATGCCGGAACCAGCGAACACCGCCAGTTTGTTCTGTGCATCGGAGGCCAAGGAACCATAGGTACCACTGGTGATCCAAGTGGCACCGCCATCCAGCGAGAGACGTCCGATGATGTCAGTGCCGACAAAGGACAGATCGACCGCGCCTGCGGCCAGACCAGCATTCAGTATAAGATCGGCGTTGTCGTTTATGTAATTGTTGGTGGCGCCGCCAGAGAGTTTGAGTGAAACGCCGGGATCAATCAGGTGCACCTTGCCGGTTCCGAGAGCGCCATCCGCCAGAACCTCGAGGCGCCCGTTGCCGCCGCTATTGAATACGATGTCGGTGCCGCCGGAGTAGGTGTTGTTGGCAGAGGTCAGTTGCACGATGCCATTCCTGATATTGAGATAACCTGTTCCCTGAATCAGGGAGGAGATTTCAATGGTGCGATTGCTGGTGGGATTGATGATGCCGTAGCTGGTCACCGTGATTTTGCCGGCAAGCCGGGCAGTGCCATTGTTCCAGTTTTGAATCTGTCCACTGTTACCGCCAATGCGAAGGTCGGAGATGGTTACGAGTCCTGCGGCGGGCCGGATTACCAAAGTGCTGCTGGCCCCCAGTGTCAGACTGTTGCCCGCAAAGGTATGACCGGCACTGGCATTGGCCGGAAACTGGATGGCGTGGCCAATGGTGTAGTCGTTGTCGGAGGAGGGAACGGCGTTGTTTGACCACACAGTCGGGTCCGTGTAGTCTCCACCTTTTGTAGAGGTGATCGATGCTGCGTGGGCCGGACTCGCGAAGGTCGCGGCGAGGAGACCAGTAAGAACGGCAAGAGCGGCTGTGAGGCTGCGAGGATGATTTTTCAGGCGGGTAGTGTGCATTGGAATGGAAGGGTTGATGGCGCTTTTGAAAAATCGATCACGCAATTTTGTCAAGCATCGGTTTTTCATGTTCGGCAAATTGTCTTTCTTAAAGCGAAAGCTTGTGCAAAAAGACCGGTGTGAAGAAAATGTCTGCCAAGTCTGCCAACGGGAAATACCCGCCTGCCACTCTGTTTGAGGGAGGCGCCGGGCGCATGACGATGAAGGATATCGCTAAGATCGCGGGCGTCACCCTGTCCACGGTCTCGTCAGCGCTGCATGGGACGGGACGCGTCAGCGAGACGCAGCGCGAGCGTATCCGTCAACTCGCTACCGAATACGGTTACCAGCCGCGCGCGGCGGCGCAGTTGTTGCGCGGAAAATCCACCGGGCAAATCGGCCTGCTCCTTCCAGGCGAGGAACCGTCAAAGGTGTTGCGTGGTGGCTACGCGAGCATCGCGCTGGGGCATCTCATCAAACAATGCGAACAGCGAAAGCTGGGGTATCACATCGAATTTTACGCCAACCCGATGGCGGGACAACCGCACCCGCCGCGTCAACTGGCGGGCGGACTGGTGGATGGTGTCATTCTTTGTGGATACGTGGATGGCGGGCTGCGCGAATGGCTGGCGCGGCAGTCGCAGTATCCGTGGGTGAGTTTTGAGGAGCCTGCCGACTACTGCGTGCTCTCGGCCACGGACGATGGCGTGTTCAATGGAGTGCAACATCTCTCGGCGCTCGGGCACCGGCGGATTGCGCTCATCGCGGGGCCGCAAATCTACACGTTGCACCGGTTGGGGCAGGAGGGATTCAGGCGGGCGGTGTCGGCATTCGGCATTGAGTGTCGCAAAGAGTGGACCTGCGTTTTTTCGGACGAAGACAGGGCGGGTAAACAACATGAGATTTTGCCGTGGTTGCGCGGTTTGCTGGCGACCAAACTTGAGCGGCGTCCAACCGCGATTGTCACGCTCGACATTGATGTGGGTTGCACCGTGGCTTACGAAGCTGCGCGGGCCGGACTGGATGTGCCGCGCGACTTGAGCGTGCTGGCCGTGGGCAGCGACCACGATGCGGAGTCGATGTTGCCGTGTCTCAGCACCGTGGAGATGGACGCGGAAACGATGGCTGGACAGGCGCTGGACCTGCTTGGGTGGCGTTTGCGCGATGCCTTGAGCGAGCCGCAAACGCGGCGGTTGCAGCCGCGTTTGATTCTGCGCGAAACAACAGCGAGCCCGGTTGGACGGGATTAACCGTAGTCGGCCAGACATGGTGGCAGCGGCAACCGGCACCGCACCTTCCATGTTTACCCCGTATTTTTCAACCCGCCGGAGATGCCGTTGATCGTCAGCTCCACGACACCGCGGACGGCGTCTTCGTCGGCTTTGGACAAACCTCCGGCACGCAGGCGGCGGAGCATGTCAACTTGCAAGTAGTTGAGCGGGTCGATGTAGGGATTGCGCAACTCGACCGATTTCAACAGCACCGGCTCGCCCGCCAGCAGACGGCGGCGTCCCGTGATCGCAAGGATCGCACGCTCGGCACGCGCAAATTCGCCGGTCAACGCACTCAGGATTCGCTCGCGTATCCTGGAATCCGTTACAAGCGAGGCGTAGAGGCGCGCGATGCCCATGTCGGCCTTGCGCATGGTGAGTTCGGCGTTGTCGATCAGGGTTTGGAAAAACGGCCACTCCGCGTGCATCGTGCGCAGGAGTTTCTTGCCCGCAGCCCCGCGTTTCAATACGGCCTCCAGCGCAGAGCCGAGCCCATACCAGCCGGGAAAATTGAAACGGCTCTGCATCCACGAAAATACCCAGGGAATAGCGCGCAGGTCGGCCACACTCTGCGTCGCACGCCGGTAGGTGGGACGCGAACCGAGTTTCAGGTTGCTGATCTCGTCGATCGGCGTGGCTTGTTTCCAAAATTGCAGGAACTCGGGATCGTCGTGGACGAGCGCCTTGTAGGCGGCAAATCCGGCGGCGCTCATCGTCTCCATCGCCTCGGTCCAGGCGGCGGGCGGAGCCTGCACGTGGCGCGCGGCGTGGGCGCCGAGGATCACGCCGTATGTCATTTGTTCCAGAATACGGTGGGCGAGATCGCGGTCGTGGTAGCGCGTGGAGAGCACCTCGCCCTGCTCGGTGATGCGAATGCCGCCGTCGGCCAGTCCCGCCGGCTGCGCGAGGATGGCGCGCGCAGCCGGTCCGCCGCCGCGCGCGATACTGCCGCCGCGTCCGTGAAAAAGCATGACACGCACGCCATGACGGCGGCAGGCGACGACGATGGTTTCCTGCGCCCGGTAAAGCGCCCAGTTGGCAGTGAGGTAGCCGCAGTCCTTGTTGGAGTCGGAGTAGCCAAGCATCACATGCTGGCGCCCGTCGCGCGCAACAGGCAGGCCGGGAAAAGCGGGATGAGAAAAAAGTTGTGAAAGCACATCGGGCGCGCGGGTGAGGTCGTCGAGCGTCTCAAACAGCGGCGCGATCGGCATGGCCGCGCCCGCCAGCCGCATGAGAAGGGCGACTTCGAGCACGTCGGAAACGTCGTCCGTCATGCTGATGATGTAGATGCCCAGCGCATCGGGTCCGAACTTCGCGGCGGCGAGCCCGGCGAGGACGAGCGGATCGATGACGTTGCGCGTTGCGGCGGAGAGAGCCGCGCGCTGCTCCGCGTCGAGCGGAGACGTTGCGCGGTCAAGCGCGCGGGCCAGCGCATCGCGGCGCGCCTGTTCGCCGAGCTTCATGTAGTCGTCGATCTGATACAGTTGCCGCAACAACTCCGCCACGGCCGCTTCGTGGTGCGACGAGTGCTGGCGGATGTCGAGGCTTGCGGTGTGCAGGCCGAAAACCTCCAGCGCGTGCGCCGTGTCCTTGAATTCGCCCTCGGCAAGCAGCGCGCCGCGCCCAGCCAGCAGGCTGCGGCGGATGGCGGCGAACACTTCGCGCAATGTATCCGCGTGCAGGCAGGTTTCATCCACCACGGGGCCTCCGAGCAGGGTGGAGCCGTCGCGGTTTTCCTCCGACGCCCGGGCAAGGCGCGCGCAGAGACTGGCGAACAACAGGCGGTAGGGCTCGTGTGGATACCGGTCGGCCAGTTCCTCGACGTGCGCCGAGATGTGGCGGTTTTCGCGCAGCAGGCGGCGCAGTTCGGGCGTCACGTTGTCGCGCCGGTCTGAAATGGTCAGCGCGCGCGAAAGCTCGCGGGTGGCGGCAGCCAGTTTTTCGACTGCGAGCCGGCGGTGCAGCACGAGAATGCCCGCCGTCACGGATGCCGTCACGTTAGGGTTGCCGTCGCGGTCGCCGCCAATCCACGAGCCAAACGTCAACCAGCGCGACGGCGCGCGCACGCCTGGGTAATGCAGGCGCAGCGCCCGCTCCATGTCGGCCTGCAGGCGCGGCAGCACGTCGAAGAGCGCAGTGCTGAAATACCAGAGTCCGGTGCGAGCCTCGTCGTTGACGCCCGGGCGCGCCACCCGGCTGCGGTCGGTGAGCCAGAGCGAGGCGATCTCGCGCTCGATCTCCGCCTCCGCCGGAACAGCCGCTCCCGCCACTCCACCAGCCACTCCACCAGTCGTATCACGCTGACGCAGGATGAACGCGAGGCGTTGAAGTTTGGTCAGCAACGTGCGGCGCTTCGACTCGGTCGGATGCGCGGTGAAAACGAGTTCGATGCCCACGCGATCGAGCAGTTCCTGCAATTCATCCGGCCCCACACCGCGCGCCTTCAGTTCAGCAAGCGCGGCGTCCAGCGATTCGCGCACCGGCGGTCCGCCGGGCGCGGCCAGCCGCGCGGCACTGCGACGGCGAAGCAGTTGCACGCGAAAATTTTCCTCCGCCAGGTTGACCAGTTCAAAATACAGCGTGAACGCCATCGCCTGGTTAAACGCCTCGGCGGGCATGAGCGAGGCAACCGTTTCGCTCAACCGGGCATCCGCGTTCGCCGCGCTGGCCGGATTCCCCGCACCCGTGCGACGCGCCTTGGCCAGCGTGCGCAGTTTTTCGACCGTCGCCAGCGTCGTCTCCCCCTCCACGGCCCGGATGACCCGTCCCAGTGAGGTGCTTAAAAAATGAATCTCCCCGCGAAGCCGTTTGAGTTCACCGATGGCCGATGAACCGGCTCCTTTGGCGACGCGAGCCGAAACCGGGGAGGCGGATGCGGCTTTGATGATGGATCGGACGGTTTGTGTAGTGGCGGAAGAGATACGGCGGGCCATGTGTCGTGTTGGTGCTGGCGCGAAATAAAACCCGGCACCATGCCACCAACGCTCCCGCCTCGCCAATCGGAAAGATAATTAGTTCTGATCTACTCAATCAGAATCACTAAATAACAAATAATAATCTTAACCATCAACTAATTACGACATATTTTTCTAAGCCAGCCACATCTTCAACGTCGCTGCATCCCGCAAAAACGCCGCTGGTTCGTCACCCGGCACGAACTCCAGCAACGCAAACCGATCCCGTCCGCCCGGCGCAGGCGCCTTCTTCAGCTCGGCCAGAAACGCCCCCCAACGCTCCGCGCCTTCCGCCAGCGGATGGCGGTCGGACGACGTCGGCCACCAGTGAAACACATGCAGATTGCCCACGCGCGGCAACACCGCCTTCAAGCCCCGCAGCGCCTCCGCCGTTGCCTCGCCGTTGTGCGGCTGCCAATAGGTGAGCAACGCCGGATGCTCCGCCTCCCGCAACAGCCGCACGGCCGACTCGTTGGTGTCCGTCAGCGATCCCCCGTGAAACTCCGTCGCCACCGTCACGCCCTTGGCCGCCGCCATCTCTGCGATGCGCAGCAAATCCGCGACCACCCGCGCCCGCTCCGGATCCGAAACCGACTCCGATCCCTTCGCCCCCGGCCACACGCGAATCGTCGGCGCGCCCAATTCGATCGCCGTCTCCAGCACGCTGCTGAAGAGCAACCCGTCATTCTCGCTCTGACCGACGCGATAATAGCTGCCGTAAGCCGCCACGCGCCGGCCCGCCTGCTCCGTGAGTTCGCGCACCTCGCGCGCTCTCGCCAGGTCGCCCGCCGGCACATGCACGTCGCCCCCCCACTCGATGCCCGTCAACCCCGCCTGACGCACCAGCGCCACAATATCGGTGGGAGACAACTTGCGAAACGTGACTGAAACCAAACCCGGAAAAATCATCCCGCCATCGAAAGCACCCTCGCCCCCCTCCGACAACACCCAACCTGCCCTCCGCGAAAAAACCTCAAGGGATTCCCCGCTTCCCCGCGTATGACCTGACCTATGAAAACGCTCTCGCTCTTCACCCTCGTTGCCATGCTTGCGGTCGCTCCCGCCGCCCACGCCGCCCACGCCGCCACAGACGCCTCCGAAGATCACTCCTGCCACACCCCCCCGGCCCAAAACGCCTCCAAAAAAACCAATGCCGACGACTACCCGCTCACCACCTGCGTCATCTCCGGCGAACCGCTCGGCCAGATGGGAAAACCCTTCGTTTATACTCACAAACAGGACGGCAAACCCGACCAGACGGTGAAATTCTGCTGCAAGATGTGCGTCGGCAGCTTCAAGAAAAACCCCGCTCCCGCCCTCGCCAAGATTACCGCCGCCCGCGAAGCCAAAGCGAAGACCGAAGCCGCTAAATAAGCCCTGCCCAACGCGCACCGCTCCCCCCCCCCCTCCTCACTGCTCGCCATCATGCGAACCCACCGCAGCCACCTCCATCCGGCAACCACCCGCCCCGCGCTCACCACGCTCACCGCGCTTGCCCTCGCCCTTGCCCTCACGCTCACGCTGCCGCTCTCCGCTGGTTCGGACTTCGACGTTGAGCGTTCGACGTTGGATGTTGGACGTTCGGGGCAAAGCCCCGTCACCCTCACGCTCCAGGCGGTATTCAGCCAACTCCTCGCCCGCCACCCTGCCCTCGCCGCCGCCCGCGCCGCCGCCGAAGCCAGCCGCGCGCGTATCGACACCGAAGGCTCTTGGATGGACCCGCGCCTGCGCATCGAATTCATGCGCGACAACACCAACCGCCTCACCACCTACGACGACCTGGAATTCGGCATCACCCAGGAAATCCCTCTCAGCGGACGCCCCCGCCTCCGTGCCCGCGCCGCCGCCGCCGAGGCCACCGTGGCCGACGCCCAGGCCACCCGCCGCGAATGGCTCCTCCTCAACCAAGCCCGCACCGCCTTCACCCGCCTCGCCGCCACCGACGAACGCCTTGTCACTAATAAACAACTACAAACTCTCCTCGCCCAGACCCGCGCTCTCCTCCGCCTCTCCTACGAAACCAGCCTCCGCCCCCAGTCCGACCTCCTCGCTCTCGACACCGACCTTGCCCGCCTCGCCGCCGAACGCACCGACCTCCTCTCCGCCCGCGCCCAGGACGCCGCGCAGCTCAACGCCCTCCTCCTCAACCCGGCCGCTACCCGCATCGCCCCCGCAACCCTCCCCCCCCCCTCCCCGCCCGCGCTCGACCTCGCCGCCGCCGTGTCACGAGCCCGCGAATACAGCCCCGACATCGCCATCGCCCTGCGCGAGACCACTGCCGCCGGTGCCCGCCTCGCCATCGCCCGCAAAAACAAGTCCATCGATCCCGAACTCATGATCGCCGCCCGCCACATGAACGCCTCCAGCGAAGCCATCTACTCCTACGACACCGGCATCGCCTTCAGCCTTCCCTGGTTCAACGGACGCCGCAACCGCGCTGAAATCCGGGCCGCCGAGAGCCAGCTTGCCGCCGCCCGCTCCGAAGTCGCCGCCACGGAAGCCGAAGTCGCCGGCATGGCGGCCTCCGCCCACGCCCGCGTCACGGCGACCCACGAACAAGTCCGCCGTTACGAAGCCGAATTGATTCCGCTCGCCGCGGCCACCACCGCCGCCGCCCGCCGTGATTACGAAACCGGACGCGCCTCCCTGCCCGCCGTCCTCGACGCCGAGCGCATGACCCTCGACACGCGCATGAAGCTGGCCGACATCCGCGCCGAACACGCCCTCGCCGCCGCCGAACTCGCCTTCCTCACCGGAGCCGATTTGAGCGAAACAAACAACAAATAGCGGGTATCTCGCCCCTACTCGCTACCCGCTACTCACCACTCGCTACTTTTTCCCATGCTCCGCACCACGCTCACGATTCTCGTCACCGCCGCCCTTGCCGCCGCCGCCGGCTGGTTCGTCGCCAGCCAACGTTACCAACACGCGCACCATGCCCCCCCCCCCGACGCGCCCTCCGGCAACGCCACGCGCAAAATCCGCTTCTACCAGTCGCCGATGCACCCCTGGATCACCTCCGACAAACCCGGCAAATGCACCATCTGCGGCATGACCCTTGCCCCCGTTTATGAAGGCGAACAAGGCATCGCAACCGGATCGGGATCAGATCAAAATTTCGTCACCCTGGCCGCCTCCTCCACCGCCGTCATTGGAGTGCAAACCAGTGAAGTCACTCGCGGCCCACTCACCCGCACCCTCCGTCTCACCGGCACCATCGAAGCCGACGAATCCCGCCAGAAGACAATCGCCGCCTACACTGACGCCCGCATCGAAAGTATCCAAATCCCCACGACAGGCGTTACTGTCACCGCCGGCCAGCCCCTGGCCACCCTCTACAGTCCCGAACTCCTCACCGCCCGCCAGGAATACCACGCCCTCGCCACCACCACGCCCGACTCGCCCCTCGTCGCCATTGCCCGCGAAAAACTCCGCCGCCTCGGCCTCCTTGACACACAGATCGACGCCCTCGCCAAATCCGCCACCGTCACCCGCGACACCGAAATCCTCGCCCCCCTCTCCGGCACCGTCATTGCCCGCTCCCCCTCCGCTTATGCCGGCGGCTACGTCAAAGCCGGCG
>NZ_ABEA03000150.1 GCF_000171235.2 Geminisphaera colitermitum TAV2
CCCAGCGCCAGCACGCCGGCAACCCCCCCCCCCCCCCTCCGCCGAACTCTCCGACAACAACGACCGACAATCCCCGCGCCTCAATCGCTTCCAGCCGCGCCTCCAACTCCGGCGAACACACCCCCGACTCGTGTGCGAACCGATGATTGCCGACAAACACCCTGCGCCCCTCCAACACCGCTTCCGCCCCCCGCCCCGCATGAGCGCGATACCCCGCAGCCTGCGTCCACACCACGCCCGCCTCGCGCGCCCGCGCCACCACCGCCAGAGCCAGCGGATGCGTCGAGTGCTCGTCCACCGCCGCCGCCAGCCGCAGCACCTCCGCCGCCTCCACGCCCGGCTCCGGGAACACATCGATCACCCGCGGCCTGCCCTCGGTGAGCGTCCCCGTCTTGTCAAACGCCAGTGCCCGCAACCGGCCGATCGTTTCAAGATGCGCCCCGCCCTTGACCAGCACACCACGACGCGCCAGTGCCGTGAGCCCCGCCACGATCCCCACCGGCGTCGATATGACCAGCGCACACGGACACGCGATGAGCAACAGCACGCACGCCCGGTAAAGCCACACGCTCCACTCCGCCCCCGCCGCCAGCGGCGGCACCACAAAAACCAGCAACGCCAGCACCGTCACCCACGGCGTGTAATATTTTGCGAATACATCGACAAACCGCTGCATCGGCGCGCGCTGTCGTTGCGCTTCGGATACGAGCCGGATGATCTTCGCCAGCGTCGTGTCGCCCGCGACCTTCGAGACCCGCACCTCCAGCGCCCCCTCGCTGTTGATCGTCCCTGCAAACACCTCGTCGCCCGGCGCCTTGTCCACCGGCACCGATTCCCCCGTGACCGGAGCCTGATTGACCGACGACCGCCCGCCGCTCACCACCCCATCCAGCGGGATGCGCTCGCCACTGCGCACCAGCACCGTCTCCCCCACCGCCACCTCCGCCACCGGCACCTCGACGGCCTCCCTCCCCCCCCCCCCCCGGCGCACCCGTGCCGTGTCGGGCACGATTTCGAGCAACGCCCTCACCGCCCGCTCCGAACGCCGGCCAGCCCAAGCCTCCAGCCACTCCGCCACCCCGAACAAAAACACCACCGTGGCCGCCTCCGACCACTGCCCAATCATGACCGCCCCCGCCGTTGCCAGCACCATCAACAACGGAATCGTGGGCCTCAACCGCCGCAACGCCTCCCAAGCCCCCGGAACCAAAAACCATCCACCCGCCACGATGCCCCCCCCCCCGCCGCGACCACGCCCCAAGCCGGTCCAAGACCACCCCACTCCAAAACCAACGCCGCCGCCACACACACGCCCGACACCACCAAACTCGGCGTCCGCCATTCCCCGCCCGCCTCATGATCGCAACCCGCATGATCGTGATGTCCATGCTCATGACAACACCGTGCCGCGGGCGTCCCGCCCGCACTCTGTCCGTGCCCGTGTCCATGCTCATGCCCGCACCCACACCCATGCTCGTGCTCATTTCCATGATCATGCCCAGAGTCAGTCTTCATGACCTATGCCCTATGCCCCCTACCCCCTTTTGTCAACCCGGCCCTTATCCTCTCGCATCCGCCCGTGTTTTCATCCATCATATCCGGCCATGTCGAACTCATGCGAAACCCACCCGCCACAAGAACAGAAGGCGCTTGTCACCCGCCTTCGCAAAATCACCGGCCAGCTCAAGGCCGTGGAGCGCATGATGGAGGATGACTACGACTGCGCCGAAGTCCTGACCCAACTCGTCTCCGCCCGCCGCGCCCTCAAGGCCCTGGCCGAGAAACTGATCCAGTCGCACGTCCACCACTGCATCGAAGGAACCGACGACCCCGCGCTCGCCCGCAAAAAACTACGCGACCTCCTCACCGTCCTCCAGCGCTACGTGGAATAAACGATGGACGCACGACAGCACGCCCTCTGCTAACGCCTATCAACATCATTTTAGCATACACTACACTTTTTCGTTGCCACAACGAATCTGTCGCACATTGATTTTATCCGTAATACGATTTCATGCGACCCGCCTCTGATTCCTCCGACGCCACGCGCCCCTCCCCCCCCCCGCCCTCTCCCATGCACGCCTGGCGAGACGCCGAGCGCGAAATCGTTGAAGACATCCTGCGTGCCCTCCTCGAATGCGAATACCAGCGCCACACCGCCACCGACGAACACCTCGCCGGCCTCGTCGGCACCTCGCGCGAAACCGTCCTCCTCGCCCTTGCCCGCGCTGGCGAAGCCGGACTCGTCACCACCAGCAGCACCACGTCCGTCCCCTTCCCCGTCCCCGTCCCCTTCCCCGTCCCCTTCCCCGGCTCCGCCCCGGCCATCGCCACCGAACACGGCTGGACCCTCCAGCCCGCCGGACGCGAAATCGCGCTCCTCATCATGCGCGCCCACCGCCTGGTCGAAACCCGCCTTGCCCGTGAATCCGGCCTCCAGCCCGAACGCTGGCACGCCCTCGCCCACGCCGCCGAGCACCGCCTTACGCCCGACGAAGTCAACCGCCTCGCCGACCAGCTCGACAACCCCCGCTTCGATCCCCACGGCGACCCCATCCCCACCCGCGAAGGCCGCTGGCCCGGCGCCGAAGGCCGCGCCCTCCTCGCTTGGAATCCCGGCGTTTCCGGCGTCATCGAACACATTGAGGACGAACCGCCCTCCCTCTTTGCCCGCCTCGCGCAAGACGGCATCTACGCCGGCATGCGGTTCACCCTGCACGCCCTCAAACCCACCGCCTGTCACCTCACCATCGAGGCCCGCGACTACGAACTCCCCCTTGCCCTCGCCGCGATGATTCGCGTGCGCCCCCCGCTCGATTCCGAACAACCCGTCCCCCCCTCTGCCAGCCGCCTCTCCGACCTCACCCCCGGGCACACCGCCGATGTTCTGCTCCTCCTCCCCGGCTGCATCGGCGTCGAGCGCTCCCGCCTCCTCGACCTCGGCTTCGTCCCCGGCAGCCGCATCGAATACGCCCTGCAAAGCCCCTTCCACGGCCCCGCCGCCTACCGTGTCCGCGGCACTCTCATCGCCCTCCGCCGCGAGCAAGCCGACCAGGTTTTGATAACACCCGCATCATCAACCCACCCGGACACCCAGCCTGCCCATCTCTGACAACCCATGTCTGCCACCTGTCCGCCAACCACTTGTGCCACCTGTCCATCCGCTCCACACGAAGGACTCCAACGACTCGGCGTCAACCTCGACAACTGGGACAGCATCATCGCCCTCGCCGGCAATCCCAACACCGGCAAAAGCACCGTCTTCAACCGTCTCACCGGCCTGCGCCAGCACACCGGCAACTGGCCCGGCAAAACCATTGCCCGCGCCGAAGGCGGCTTCTCGTATTCAGGACGCCATTACAAAATCGTCGATCTCCCCGGCACCTACTCCCTTCGCTCCGCCAGTCCCGACGAAACCGTGGCGCGCGAATTCATCCTCTTTGGCCGCCCGCACGTCACCGTCATCGTCGTCGATGCCTCCTGCCTGGAACGCAACCTCAACCTCGTTCTTCAAATCCTGCAAATCACCGACCGCGCCGTCCTCTGCCTCAACCTCATGGACGAAGCCCGCGCGCACAACCTTGTCATCGACGCCCGCCGCCTCGCCACCGACCTCGGCATCCCGGTCGTCCCCTGCGCCGCGCGCGGCGGCGAAGGCATCGACGCCCTCCTTGCCGAAGTCCACGCCGTCGCCACCGGCGCCGTCACCTGCAGACCCTACCGCCTCCAGCTCGAAGTCCCCGGCCTCCGCGAATCCCTCGACGACATCACCGCCCGCCTCGGCCGGACCTACCCCACCCTCGCCCACCCCGAATGGATCGCCCTCCGCCTCCTCGAAGGCGACCGCAGTATCGGAAAACTCGTGACAACCGGCGAAGTCGGTCAACTCAGCACCGACCACGCCGCCACCCGCTCATCCTCTCAATCTCCTGGTAGGGAGGCCTCTCCGAGGCCTCCGCACCACGCACTCAATCACCAGCAAATCACGATTTCCCCGACTACGCCCGACGGAGGCCTCGGAGAGGCCTCCCTACCC
>NZ_ABEA03000149.1 GCF_000171235.2 Geminisphaera colitermitum TAV2
GAGACCCTCCTCCGACTCCGCGGCAACCTCATCATCCCCACCTCCTTCAACGACCTCACCAACCCCGCCGAAGCCGCCATCATACGCGCCGCCATCCGCCGCGGGCTCTACGTCTCGCACCACCACGTCGAACCCCTCGGCGTCTCCCATTTCGCCTACGAAACCTGGTGTTTAAAAAACAACTACACCGACGCCCCCTTCTCCTACCGCGAAGCCCCCGACGTGATGCGAGCCTGCTGGCGCGCCCACGCCCAACACTGGCGCGACATCGCGGGCGACCGCGTCATCTGGCAAGTCGGCCTCCGCGGACGCGGCGACCGCCCCCTCTGGAGCCACGACCCCGACGCCCAAGCCCGCGCCGCCGAATTCATTGCCGCCGCCCTCGCCGACCAACTCGACATCATCCGCTCCATCGACCCCCGTCCCATCCCCCCCGCCACCCTCACCCTCTGGCTCGAAGGCGCCAGACTTGTAGCCAACGGACAACTACAAGTCCCCTCCGGCGTCACCTGTGTCTTTGCCGACGACCACATCACTCAGGAACTCCAACGCGATTTCAACGTCCTCCCGCGCAACCCCCACGAAACCCGGGGAGTCTATTATCACGCCGCCGTCTGGCCCTTTGGCCCCCACCTTGTCCAAGGCCCCCCCCCCTCCAAAATCGCCCGCATCATCCGTCAACTCCTCGACCAAGGCGACACCCACTACGCCCTCCTCAACGTATCCAACATCCGCGAACACGTCATGGCCGCGCAGTGCTTCATGGAACAAATCAGCGCGCCTTCGGCGGCGAACATCCAACATCCAACATCGAACAACAAAAACCAACCCGCAGACAACAAAGACCAAAGCGCGGACGCCCCCCATTCAGCTTCGAAGATTCGGGGGTCGGAATTGGATGTTCGATGTTCGATGTTGGACGTTGGATGTTCGTCGCACAGCGACGCCGCTTATCTCGCCAGTTGGTCCCCCCCCGACCTCGCTCCCTTTCACGCCAAACTCCTTGCAGCCATCCCTGACGTCTCCCCCGGCTTCCGCCTCTACGACGGCGCCGCTCGACGCTTCATCTACGACGAAGTCCACGCCCTCTCCACCAACACCCCCTGTGCTCGCAGATACTTCTCGCCCGACATTCTTGAACGACTCGACAACGCCACGCAAAACCTCGCCACACTCCTCGACGAACTCCACGCCCACACACCAAACGTTGCTCCACGCTACCGATCCTTCTTCGCAACCAACCTCCTCGCCCAAACCACAATCCTCCTCGGCCTCTACCGCGCTCTGACCGCGCTCCTGCAACCCAACTCGCCCGATTTCGACGCCGCTGCCGATTCACTCCGCTTTGCACTCACCGCATTCCCCATTGGCGAAACCGGACGCTGGCGCGGCTGGTATCGTGGCGACACCAAAATGGCCCTCGCCCACCTTCTCTCCCGCATCGAGTCACTCGCCACCTCCGCTCTCCCCGCCTGACCGGATGAAACCAGAACCAAAATCAGACTCGAAACAAATGGACGACGATCCGCTCGCTCCTGAAAACATCGCCGCCCGTTTTCCAAGGATTGAGGTGCCAAGCACCAACCGGGCAGCCTATCAGCTGACATCAGGCAACGCGACGAATTACCCGCTTTATTATTTTATCCCGTCGCTTAGCCGTGATTCGCGCTATCTTGTTCACCACCGGGCAGGCGACGGTCAGGTGCAGTTGCACCGGCTCGATCTTCTCACGGGCGAAAATCTCGCCCTGACTGCCGCCGACGACCCCAACGCCGGCTGGATGCCTTGGGACAACGATCCCGGCAAAGGAATCCTCGATCACCGCAGTGTTCTGAATGTCGCGCGTAACGAGGTGATTTATTTCGCGCACGGCGAGGCTCACGCAGTGCATCTGGATACATTGGTGGACCGCTTCCTTTTCCGTCTCCCGGCAGGACGCATTGCCACTGGCCAGAACTGTGTATCCCCCGACGGACGCTTCTTCTTTTACATCCATCACGACGCCAGGCTTGAGGCGCTGATTCATGCCACCAAACCTCATGCCCGTCATTTGTCTGTGGGCACTGAACTCGTCCGTTATGATCTGGACTCGGGCGAAAGCCACCTAGTCATTCGCCTGAACAGCCCCTTTCACCATGTCCATCCCTGCGGTGACCATCACCTGGTCTTTTCCAGTCCTGCGCTTGAGAAGGCTCCCCTCATGACCGATTATGACGGTGGCTGGTTCACCCAATTGAGAACACAGGATGGTGAAGGCCGCACTACATGCCATTATGCTGCCACCCAAAGAGGCCTTCACTATGAGCTGACAGGCCATTCGCCCACAAAAACAGGTTTGCTATGCCCAAGCACCCATCGGCGTTGCGAATTTTCCTGTCCACCGATGGAAAGCCTGCACGTCGGCTTTGACCCTCAGGGCCTTCGCTTCACCGTTGACGGACTGCAAGGCGATTCCGGGCGGGCCTTGTATAGCCTGGCCAATCTGTCGCCGAAAGGTGAACCCGAATGGTCACTGCTATGCGGCCCATGGATCAACTACGGAACATCCGGCCAAAAAACCCACAGCCATCCACGCTTCACTCCCTGTGGACGCTGGATACAAATGGTCGCCGGCGACCCCGCCAGCAAAACCAACCATATTTTTCTCCTCAACGTCAGCGACGTGCCGCCATCGCGTGGTTTACCCGCTTATGCCGCCGAGTCGGATATCTCGAACATAAATCAAAAATAATCTGCCGCAACCTGACCTGCTGAAACCACCGCCGCCAAACACTCCCGAATTACGACCATAGTTAAATCGGAAGTCCCCGAACAAGACCGCGCACCCATCAGACAAAAACCCGCCTACGGACTCGGCGGACAACTCGAAGGCACTGCCGTCTGGATTTCTAAAAACAACCTCACTCCCATATTCAACATCGGACTCGGTCTCGACCCTGTATTCATAAGTGCGATACTGATGATCTGGCGCATATGGGTAACTGTTGAAATGGCGGCAGGATGCCGGCGCTCCCAAGAACCGTCTGTCAAACAACGGGAAATGACACCCCTTTCCTGAAGGGATGCAGCTTATTACCCCAAGGCTCCAGAACGGTTTTTGGATTGTCCCTTTGGAAATCCCGCAACATGCCGTGTTCGACACACACGCCAAATCCTGGCCGGCACCTGTGCAGTCGCGAGACCAGACACACATCACCCTACACTCCCCCCCCCATGGGTCGCATCCTTTACACCATTGACCGCCTTCCACCGCCGCTCCTCCTCGCTGAAGAACGCCTCACCACCATCCCTCGCGGCGAACGCCTCGTCATCCCCAATCTCCACATTGCTCCCGATCGCCGCGCCAAGATTATCTTCTTTCTTCAAGCCGATTTTGAAACATCCGTTGTCGGACGCCCCCCCTTGCATATTCGCACTGGCGACATCCTCTTCGTGCCCCTGCGCGTCATGCAGACCTACCGTGCCATGCGAAACGTCGAAACCACCACCCGCACACTCCGCCTCGTTCTCTCTCCCGCCTCCACGACGAGTACCGACTCCACCCTCGCCGACGCCTTCCGCGACATCCGCCACCTCCCGCACGGCATGACCCCGCGCCACCACGAACTCATCCATCAATTCCGTTCCGAGATCGAAAATACACGCCCCGCCCGCCGCCTCATGACCGGCGCCCTTGCCCTCGAACTCCTCGTCGAATCCCTCCGCTGTATCCATGAATTCATCACAAACAAACACCCCGGCACCACCGACCTCCCGATCGACATCCACATCCGCCGCGCCAAAGAGTATATCCTCGAAAACTATGAAAAACCGCTGACCCTTGCCGACATCGCCCGGAGCACCCGGCTCAGCCGCGAACATCTCGCCCGCCTCTTTCACCAGACCACCGGCCACACCGTGTTCGACTACCTCACGCGAATTCGCATTGAGGCCGCCAAAAGCCTCCTTTGCGACACCACCCACTTCGCCAACCAAATCGCCACCCTCTCCGGTTTCAGTTCCGAGCCCCTCTTTTACCGCACGTTCAAGAAGCATACCGGATTCACTCCCTCGGTCTGGCGCCGCAACATTCTCAAAAACTCCGAATTTGAGCCCGGCCTGCGCTATCAACCTGCCCGCATCACCGAAGCCACTCCTGACAAAGAGGAAGTCGGAAATGAATTGGACCGGGCCAAAGCCATTGCCCGTCGCGCCGAGTCCCCCCCTCCCCCCCTGCCTCGCCGCAACATTGCGTGATTGCCTTCCCGCGCCGCGCGCCGCGCATCCAAGGTATATCAACCACAGTTAGTAATTCCAACCTCTGGTTAGTGACACTCCGCCACGAAACTGATATAGTCGGGGCATGATCCCCCTCGTTGGACCCAGACTGTTAGCCTTTCTCGTTTCCACCCTTTCCATCGCCTCCGCCGCCACTCTCTCCGTGGCTGCTCCCGCGTCCGACGGCGCGACGGCAGACGAGTTCCCCTTCCACGGCGGTTTTCCCTTTCACATCCCCGCCACCGGCACTCAACCCGGCACCGCGCCCTACGACCTCATACACCCCGCCCCACCCGCTCAGGCCGACACCCCCATAAAAATTTACGGCGACCAATTCATCCGCGCCGACACCGGCAAACCCTTCCGCTTTTGGGGCACAAACCTTAACTTTTCCGGCTGTTTTCCCGAACACGAAATTGCCGACCGCATTGCTGCGCGCATGGCCACCCTCGGCATCAACATCGTTCGCTTTACCCATATGGACCAACGCCGCTTCCCCGGCGGCATCTGGCACCGCGACTCCCCCGGCGCCTCCAACGCTTGGAACGAAAATAACATCGCCCACGAAACCTTCGACCCCGAAGCCGTTGACCGCCTCGACTACTTCATCGCCTCCCTCAAAAAACGCGGCATCTACACCAACCTAAACCTCAAGGTCTCGCGCTATATCACCCCGGATTACGACGGCCCCGACTTCCCTCAACCCGGCCCAAACGAAACCTATCACAAAAAAAGCAAAGGCTTTGACCAATTCTACACGCCCGCCATCGCCGCGCAAAAAGACTACGCTCGCCGCCTTCTCACTCATCGCAATCCCTATACCGGCCTGACCTACACCGAGGACCCCGCCGTCGCCATCGTCGAAATCAACAACGAAAACGGCATCCTCTGGGCGTGGAATTACAAAATCCTCGATAGCATCCCCTCCCGCTTCATCGGCGAACTCGCCGCCCGCTGGAACACCTGGCTCCGCAACCAATATTCCACTACCGAAGCACTCCGCGCCGCATGGAATCCGGCGAGTGGCGGGAGTGGCGCAGGCGTCTCGCCCGCTGGGAACGCCGAGCCCCAGCTCGGCACCCATAGCGCAAGCAACCTCTTAGAAAACATCCCCCCTACCCTCTTCACTGCCCAAAAAGCCCGCGCCACGCTCGTCCCGCTCTCGGCTGCCGATGACACCGACGATTCCGTCCCAACCTCCCGCCGCCTCACTGTCACCGACCTACCCGGCGCCACCGCATGGCACATCCGCTGCAACTATCCCGTCACGCTTTCGCCCGGCGCCACCTACTCGGCAACACTCCGCCTCCGCGCCAATTCCCCGCAAAAAATCAAACTCCGCCTCCGCGCACCGGGAGACAGCAAGGATATTGTCCCCGCCCGCACCCTCAATCTCGCCACCGAATGGAAAAACCACGCAGTCACTTTTAGTGTTCCTAAAAACGCGGACACATCTGCCGACATCAACGCGAACCTTTATCTTGAAGCAGGCATCTCCGGCCTCGTTCTCGACATCGACTCCGCCTCCCTCACGCCGGGCTCCGGTGACGCTCACCTCGTCGGATTACCTCCAGGCCAAGGGCTCATCTCCGAAAGTGGCGCGGGCGTCCCGCCCGCAGTCCCTGAAGCGGGCGAGACGCCCGCTTCGGAACAGAATGCGGGCGGGAGGCGTGCGCCATTCCGACCACAAACTCGCTCACCGCAGGGTCGCCAGATAGGCTTCGAGGGCGCGGATAAATTCGTGCCGGACGAGATAGGTGGACGGAGAGAGACGCGCGGCGTTCGAAAAATGCTCGGAAACCGTGTCGCCGGGTGACTTGGCAAGGTGTTCACGCGCGGCCTTGAGAGGCCACACGGTTTCGGGAGCGGCGATGGCGGCAAGACGGCGGTTGGTTTTGTCGAGTTGGCGCCAGAGGCGGGCAAGGTCGTTGACGCGGGAAAAGTCGGGCTGGGTGTAGAGCCCGGCAGGATCGAGTTCGCTGATCTGCATGACCACGTCGTCGCACTCGCGCGCGCTGAGGTCGAGGTAGTCGAGGAGCGGAGCCAGACGGTGCCAGGCACCGAGTTGCAGGGGGTCGATGCGCACGGTGTGCTGATAGAGCTGGCCGGCCTCGGCGAGCTGGCCCTGCTCTTCGCGGAGGATGCCCATGAGAAGGGAGATTTGCGGGCGGTTGGGTTGCACGAGCGCGATGCGGTCAAAGGTCTGCTCGGCGATGCGTTGCATGGCGGGATCACCAAACAGGCGGACGTTGGGCGCGCACGGGGTGCCAAGCCGGTTGATGCTGTCGGGCATGAACTCGCAAGCGCGGCGAAAGGTCGAAAGCGCCTCGTCGTTGCGGCCCTGCAAACCGAGTTCCAGCGCGGTGCGCCAGAGGGTCGGGTAGCTCTTGGGGAAGAGTTGCAGCGACTCTTGATAAATATCCAAGGCGCGGCGTTCGAGACCGGCCTCGCGCCAGCGGTCGGCAGTCTCGGAGAGGCGCGCGGCCTTGACCACTTTGTCCATCAACTCGGCGGTCGGCAGGTCGTCCTTGCGCCGCAGGGCCTCGGCCACGAATCCGTAAACTCTCATGCGGTCGCCGGGGGGCTGGCCGCAATCGGCGGGATCAATGCCCACGGCCTGGCGCAGCGTGGCAAGCGCGGCCTCGGTGTCGCCGAGCATCATCTCGACCTGCGATTTCCAGACGAGGGGACGCGATTCGTAGCGGTCTTGCCGGGCGAGTTGGTCGAGCAGGGGCCGGGCTTCAATGCCGGCGAGGGCGAGCCAGCTTTCGTAAACGGCGTCGATGGACGGCGTGACGGGCAACTGCGCTTCAAGGATACGGCGCGCGGCGGCTTTGTTATTCTGACCGTCTTGGGCAACGAGCACGCGGGCCACATACCAAGCGGCGGGCTTGCCCGCAGAGGTCGCGCCGGTGCGGATGAGGCCGGCGACGTCCGCCACGCCCCAGCCCGGATCGTTGGTGAGAAGGGCGGCGGCCTCGCTCCACTTTTCGAGCGCGACGAGGGCCGCGAGGCGGTCGGTGAGGAGTTGCTGGCGTTCGGCGGCGGTGAGCGTGATGGGGGGGGAACCGTCATCGAGTGCCTTCTTGGCCACGGCAAACGCCTCGGCGGGGCGTTTAAGTGCGAGCAAGCGCTGGGCGAGGGCACTGGACGCGGCGGCGTAATTCACCGGGTAAACCCAAGGGTCGGCACCGCGGCGCAGGTCGGTGAGGCGGCGAGCGGCGGCGAGAGCTTCGTCAAAGAGCGCGTTGTCCCCTTGCAGATCGGCGATGGCGAGGAGTTGGTCGGCCACGGCGGCTTGCTCGATCCGGACATCGGAGAGGGCTTGTTTTTCCTGGAGCAAGGCACGAAGGCGTGCGATGCCGGGGGCGGGATCGGCGGCGGCCAACTCCGTCGCGGCCAACTGGCGGCGGGCCAGAAAACGCGCGATGGCGGGCAGTGTCTCGTCATCGGACACCTGGCGGGCCGCCACCACAAAGGCGGGCACGCGGCCAAGCTGCACGGAGGCGCGGTAAAAATAGTCCCAAACCACAGGCGATGGCGTGCGACGGACGATGCTTTGCAATGTCAGCCACCAAGCGTCCAGGCGGTTGGAGCGGACGATCTCGTCGCGCAAGGGCGCGGGAATTTCGATCACGGCATCGCGCGGCAGGCTGGCGACAAACTTGATGGCATCGTCGGTGCGGTTGCCCAGCACCAAGGCTGCCAGATAATAAGAGCGGGCGGCGGCATAGCCGGTCTGGTTTTCGTTGTTGTCCGGGAAACGATTTTTCAGCGCTTCAAACAGCGCCACTCCCTTTTGGTCACGATCCCGATCCGCCACCAGCTTCCACTGGGGGACGGGCAGCGTGGCGACGTTTTCCAGCGCGAGCCGCCGGGCCAGCGCGGCGGTTTCCTCGCCGCGGGGCGTGTTGAGGACGACGGGGAGCTTGAGGCCGCGTGTGAGCAGGGCTTCGGCGGTGCCGGGGGAGAGGAGTTTGACGAGGTCGGGCACGTCCACGACAGGCGGAGTGTCCGGGCGCACGGTGCGCCCTTCGGCGTCGGACAGGGCTTGGTTGAAGCGCCGGGCGCGGTCACGCGGGGAGAGTTCGGCGGCGGGGATGGCGGCGCGTTGCAGGGTGCGCAGGGCGGGGGCGGAAGCGAGGGGTTCGCGGGGAAGGCGATCCTGAATGTCGTTGGCGATGGAGGCGCGGTCACCATTGAGATAGGCGAACAGCCACACGCCGGCCTGCAAACGACGTTGCGCGACCGAACCCGTCTCGGCCCGCGCGCTGGTCTCCGCCATGGACTGCCAGAGGATGGGCCAGCGCGTCGGTTCGGGCAGTCGCTGCAAGAGCACGGAAAACTCGGGCGACACCCCGCCGGGCTCGGAGGGCTCGGAGACCCGCCCCCCCGCGTAACGCTCAAACTGGCGCAGCCACGCGGAATCGTCTCCGGAGGTCTGGGACCTGGCGACGGAGGCGGCAAACGGCATTGCAATAAAAACAATAACAACAGGAACGACCCATTTCATAGCGCGATAGCAGCAGGGGTGAACGTGGGGGGACTTGAAGAGGGCAACAAGGAGAAGTTTTGGATTTATTGCCTGAATGGCAAAAGGAGGAGAAGATGGAGGTGCGACCGCTGGCAAGTGACAGTTAATGATTAACAAGACTACACCTCTACGACACTTTTCTTACAAAGTTAAAAGGAGCGGCGGAGGTCGGGGATGCGACTCAAGGTAATGTCAGCGGACAGCGTTATTGGTGGAGGGCGGGTCTGACATCACTTCGGCGGTCTGCCTCCTTATTCAGCACTGGACGAGCGGGCAATCCCCCGCACGCTGACGGCGTCGCAATGCATACATTTTTAGGAATCACCCTGGAGGTGATCGTCGTTCTCGCTCTCGTCGCTGCCAATGGCTTCTTCGTCGCCGCCGAGTTTGCCCTCGTCAAAGTGCGCACCAGCCAACTCCGCCCCATGATCAAAACCGGCGGCTGGCGCGTGAAACTCGCCATCGCCGCCACCGAAAAACTCGATGCCGCCCTCTCCGCCACCCAACTCGGCATCACCCTCGCCAGCCTCGGCCTCGGCTGGGTCGGCGAACCGTTCATCGCCCACCGCATCGCCCCTCTGCTCGGTCACTTCGGCATCACCTCGCCCGCCTCCGTCAGTTCGGTGTCCATTGCCATCGCGTTTTTTGCCATCACCTTTCTGCACATTATTTTTGGCGAACTGGCGCCCAAGTCGCTCGCCATCCAGCGCCCCAAGGCTGTGTCGCTCTTCACCGCCGCGCCGCTCATTGGCTTCTATTACCTGCTGTTCCCCTTCATCTGGCTGCTCAACGGCACCGCCAACCTCTTCCTGCGCTGGGCGGGGCTCGACCCGGCGGGCGAGGGCGAACACGCCTTCAGCCGCGAAGAACTCGAATACGTGCTCAGCCACGCCCGCCATTCGCATCCGGGGGATACGCTGATTAACAAACTCATGATCCGCTCCCTGCGCCTGCGCGAAGTCCAGGCCCAGCAGATCATGCGTCCGCGCGAACAGATCGCCGCCCTCTGGTACGACAAGAGCAACGAGGAAAACCTGCGCATTGCCCAGGTCAACGGACATAGCCGTTTCCCTGTTTGCCGCGGCACGCTGGACGACGTCGATGGCATTCTCCTCGTCCGCGAATGGCTCTGGCAAATTCACGCCCTCGGCATTGATGCGTCCTTTGAACCCTTGGTGAGACCCGCGCTCACGTTCACGTTGCAGACGCCGATTCACACCATGCTCGAACTCTTCCGCACCTCGCGCAACCACCTTGCCATCGTGCTCGACGCCGAAGGCAGGACGGCGGGCATCGTGGCCTTCGAGGACGTGCTGGAGGAGATCGTGGGCGACATCCGCGACGAATTCGACATCGAGAACGGCCCCATCTTTGACGTCGGGGAAAAGTTCATTGTGGTCAGCGGCGCGCTAACGATGCGCGAATTGCAAGCCGAGACGGGCTGGACGTTTGAGTGGTTGCCCAAGGAAACCGTCGCCATGTGGACACACCGCCATTTCGGCAAATTCCCCCATCGCGGCGAGACCGTCACCGCGGGCGAATTCATCATCACCGCTCTCGACGTCCACGCCGAACGCCTGCGCCGCATAAAAGTGCAACGTCAGGACCCGCCCGAACCGAGCATCGAGGCCGGGGAGATTTGACGCCCTTCCCCCCCCCCCCCGCCGCCTGCAATGGCTCAATTCCGGGTGGGGAAAAACATCCTTGAGATGAACCATGTGAGATGGCGGATAACGAAAGTCAAAGAACCTTTAGAGCATTGTCGGTTCAATTTGTCGCAAGATTTAAAAGATCACGCAGAGACGCAGAAAAAAACCATGCTACTAAGTATAATTAAATTAAAAATATTACATTTCCCTTCCTCTGCGTTCTCCGCGCCTCCGCGTGAGACAAAATAAACCGAAAATGCTCTAGAATACCTGCGTAGCAACAATCGCATTGGCTTTAGCGACTGGTTAGGCTCCGTCTTATCGCTTTCAAATCCGAGATTTTATCATCTCTATTCCAAAATAAATTTACGAGCCAACTTTAATAAATAAAGAACAAACAAAATCCCCCCTCCCAGAACAAGTCCGATAAGAGCAAAACCACATACTGCATACAATATCGCGCCAACCCATCCCCAAAACGTATTCTTCTGAATTGGCTCTGTTTCTCGTGGATCGCCTTCTACTCTAACAACTCCGGCAAAGCTAGAAAAATGTAATGATATCCTTGATTCACCTTTCTCTAGTGCTTCATCAATCGCATTCCTCAATGCATTAAGGCCTTCTTTGTTTCCTGCGATGCAATCTTCATACTCCTCCCTATTATCATTACATAACCAAGGATTCCCTGTTCTATACTTAAATTTTTTCGAGCTAGCATCTTCGTCTTTTCGCTCCAACCCGATCTCTTCACTTTCAGTTTTATTTCCAGTGGTCTTCATGATTTTCAGCCTAACAGTAGTGATATCCCTCGCCCAATGATATGCTGTGCAGTCCACGAAGATGAGGACTTGATGACTCCAAGGGCATTACTCCGAAGTCTGCCACAATAGACAGTGACCTCCTTCGGATGGGATGTGAGGTTGAGGTTGGGATCATCGGCGGCTTTGTCTTCTTTTGCATTTATTCATGACTGGCAACGTTTGAGTTTCAGCTTCCCACTTTTTTCCCCACTCGCTGGCGTCATCCGAACTCGAAGGGGCTGACTTTCGGCTTTTCGCCGCCCGGCTCCAGTTCGCATGATCGACGGCTCTTCCGCTCATGCCCACGTCCACGACTCCCGTTCCCGACAACAACTCTGATTATTACGACCGCTTCGGCGGGCTGGCGCGGCTTTATGGACGCGAGGCGTTGGAACGGTTGCGCGCGGCGCACGCCTGCGTGGTCGGCGTCGGCGGCGTCGGGTCGTGGTCGGCGGAAGCTCTCGCGCGCAGTGGCGTCGGGGCCATCACGTTGATCGACCTCGACGACGTGTGCATCACCAACGTCAATCGCCAACTCCCCGCGCTCGACGGGCAGATCGGGCGTCCCAAGGTCGCGGCGCTCGCCGACCGTATCCGCCTCATCAATCCCACCTGCCGCGTCACGCCAGTAACCGAGTTTTTCACCGCCGCCAATGTTTGTGAATTGCTCGGCCCCCTTCCCCCCCCCCCCCCCCCTTCCGCATCAGACAGGGTTGCGGACGCGCTTCGCTTTGCCGTCGTCATCGACGCCATCGACAACGTGCCCAACAAGGCCTTGCTCATCGCTTCGTGTGTGCGACGCGGCATTCCGTGCGTCACAACCGGAGGCGCGGGCGGCAAGCGCGACGCCACCCGGCTGCGCACGGGCGACCTCGGCGAATCAGGCGGTGACGATTTGCTCAAACAGGTCCGCAAAACGCTGCGCCGCGAACACGGTTTCCCGACGGGCGAACGTGTGCGGTTTGGCGTGCGTTGCGTGTGGTCGGACGAGAGGCCGGTGTTCCCTTGGGCCGACGGCACGTGTCGCGCGGAGGCGGAGCCGGGGGGACGGTTGCGGCTCGATTGCGCGAGCGGTTTTGGCACTGCCGTGTGGGTGACAGCCGCCTTCGGCCTCGCCGCCGCCCAAGAAGGCGTCGCCGCCGTAATGTGTCGTCAGGGGGGGGGACTTAAATCGATTTAAATCGAGTTGAGCCGGCGGGTTATTTGCCGTTGCGGCCGTTGCCGTTGGTGGCGGGTTCGATGACGGCGATGTTGTAACGTGAAAGGGAGCTGGCTTCGAGGCGCGAGAGTTCGCAGAGGGCAAGGCGCAGATTGATGCGCGATTGCAGTTCGTTGACGCGCGCGGTGTCGAGATCCTCCTGCGATTCCTGCACGCGACGGAAGGTGGTGAGGCCGGAGTCGTAGCGGGCTTTTTCAAACTCATACTGGCGTTCGCTGAGCTTGGTGGCGAGGGTGGCGATGCGCACGGATTCGCGGTTGGTGTCCACGGCGCGGACGGCGGCACGGACTTGCACGCGGAGGTTTTGTTCGAGTTGGTTGAGACGGGTTTGCTCGCGGGTGAGGGCGAGCACGGACTGGCGGTATTGGGCGCGCTCGGCTTTCATGCCCCAGGGGAAGGTGAGGGTGAGGTCCACCTGCCAGTCGTAGCGGTCGCCGTTGAAGGTGCGGCGGGCGGCATCGGTGTAGCTGTCGTCGTCGGCGTTGTAGCCGAGCGCTCCGCCGAGGGCGAGGCCGGGGCGTTTGTTGCTGGCGGCGGTGGTGACGTCGAGCCGGGCCTGTCGGATGCTCAGGAGGATGGCGCGGTATTCGGGGAAGTTGTCGAGGGCGAGTTTGTAGGAGCGGTCGATGGTGACTTCGGGGATGGCGGCGTCGGGGAGCGTGAGCGCGCCGACTTCCATGCCGCCGGGTTGGTCGCCAAAGAGGGCAACGAGGGTGTCCTCGCGGTTGCTCACGATTTGCTCGGCGTCGAGGATGTCGCGGCGGGAGTTGGCGAGGGTCACCTCGGCTTGCAGGACTTCGAGTTCGGTGCCGACGCCGGCTTCGAGGCGGCTTTTGTTTTCATCGAGGAGGCGTTCGGCGACTTTGAGGCTGAATTCGCGCACTCCAAGCAGGCCGCGCGCGTAGAGGAGGTTGTAGTAGGCGCTTTCCACGTCGCGCACGACGGCGAGGACCGCACCGGTGAAATCGAGTTCGGCAATGTCGTTGCCGAGGCGGGCGCGGTTGATGCCGGCGAGGTTGACTTCGCGGCCCGCGCCTTTGAGCAGGGGCTGGCTGATGGAGAGGGCAACGTCGCTGTTGTAAATGGAGTTGTAGCGCGAGTTGGTGGACGTAGGCCAGGGGTTGGTGTGGTTGCGGTTGAGGGAGCCGCTCAAGGAGGCGGTGGCGCCGGTGCTGATTTTTTGGGAGACGGCGAGGCGGGTGTCGTTGCCGTTGTTTTTTGTGGAGTTGCCCGTGCTGCTGGAGGTGTTGCGGGCTTCGCCGTAGGCGGTGGAGGCGGTGAGTTGGGGCGAGAAGGTGGACTCGGCAATGGGGAGGTTTTCGCGGACGCTCTCCGTCGTGTAACGTTGGATGCGGAGGTTGAAATTGGAGGCCAGGGCGCGTTGCACGCACTCTTCGATGGAGAGGGGGACGCCTTGGGGGGAACGCGGGGCGAGGGCGAGCGCGGCAATGACGGGGTCGGTAATGGGTTGGTCGGGCGAGGCGGGGGTGGCGGCGGGGGCGGGCGGGACTTTGGGTTCGGGCGCTTTGGCGCTGGGGGCGGGAATCGCGGGGGAATCGGCCACGGCGCCGGCAGTCGCGGCGGCGGTGGGCGAGGTGGAGGCCGGGGGGGCGGGGGGGGGGGGGAGGGGCTGGCCGCCAGCAGAGGCTGAGGGGGAGGCCAGAGTCAGCGTGGCGAGAAGAATGATGCCGGGGAGGGTGCGGCAGGCATGGATTGAGGCTCGGTGGAGGGAGGTGGTCATTGTTTTTCGTATTCTCCGGCTGCGGTGCGTTTGAGCACGGTGAAGCCGGCTTGTTTGGCGTCGGTGACGGACAGTGGTTTGAGAAGTTTCGGCGTGTTTACGGTATGAACGGCTTCGCGGGTCACGGGCTGGCCGCAAGTCGGGCAATGGGTCAGTGCTTCGCCGCCAGCAGAGTGCCGGTAATCGAATCCCGTGCCGCATAGCTTGCAGGGAGATTGTTTCGGGACGTAGCGGTAAACAGGCATAAAAACGGGAAACTTGCCGGGTATCGGGCCGACACTCAACGCTCAAGACGCGCTGTTTGTCCGGGAAATTCAGAAATTCACCACGAGATGCTACGCAGGCGGAGCAAGGAGCGGCGGTTTTGATGAAGGCCGCCACTCAATGGCTCAATGAGGCGCTCATCCGCTGCCATTCGCCATTCGTAATTTGCCATTCGCAATTTCTTCCGGCACCCGCTCGCGGTAAAACTCCACGCAGCGCCGGTAAATCTCCGACGGCGACTCCATCTGGAGCGCATCGGACGCCAGACGGCGCGCGTCGGCCATGCGCATCGAGCGCACGACGTTTTTCACGGCGGGCAACAACGGCGGCGTCATGCTCAACTCGTCCACGCCGATGCCGAGCAGCAACACCGCCAGCACCGGATCGCCGGCCATCTCGCCGCACACGCTCACCTTGATCCGCGCCGCATGCGCCGCGTCCACGATCTGACGCAACGTGCGCAACACCGCGGGATGCGTCGGCTCGTAAAGATGCGCGATGCGGTCGTTGAGGCGGTCGATGGCGATCAGGTATTGAATGAGATCGTTGGTCCCGATGCTGAAAAAATCGCACTCGCGCGCCAGCAAGTCGGCCGTCATGGCGGCGCTCGGAATCTCGATCATACTGCCCACTTTCACGGCCTCGTCGAACGCCTCGCCCTTCTCGCGCAGTTCGTGTTTGCACTCGTCGAGGACGGCGTTGGCGCGCCGCAGTTCATCGCGCCCGCTGATCATCGGGTACATGATGTTGACGTTGCCATGCGCGCTGGCGCGGAGGATGGCGCGAAGCTGCGCCTTGAACAGGTCCACGTGATCGAGGCAGATGCGGATGGCGCGATAACCGAGGAACGGGTTGTCCTCGCGCGATGAAAGGACCGCGCCGGCGGACATCAGCTTGTCGCCGCCCAAATCCATCGTGCGGATCGTGACGGGCGCCGGGGCCAGCTCGGCCACAACCTGGCGGTAGGCGTCGTATTGCTCATCCTCGGTCGGCACGCTGCTTGAGTTGAGATAAAGAAATTCCGAACGGTAAAGCCCCACGCCCTCGCTATGATACTCGCGCACGAGTTTGAACTCGTCGCTTTTCTCGATGTTCGCGCGCAACGGCACATCCACGCCGTCGAGCGTGACGGAAGGGAGCTTGGCCGCCTCAAGCAGACGTTGCTCGTAGCTTTTTTTCTGAAGCTGAATCTGGCCGTAACGAAAAAGTGTTTTTTCCGACGGGTTGACGATGACCAGCCCTTCGTAGCCATCGACGAGAACGATGTCGCCCGTCTTGATCCGCGACGTGAGGTCGCGCGCGCCGACCACGGCGGGCACACGCATGGAACGAGCAACGATGACGGCGTGGCTCGTCTTGCTGCCCGTGTCGGTGACGATGCCCAGAGCCTGCGAACGGTCGATGCCGGCGGCGTCGGAAGGCGAGATGTCGTTGGCCACCACGATGCGTTTTTCGACGAGCTGGCTCAGCGTCTGCGCCGTGCGGCCAAGCAGGGTGTTGAGCATGCGCTGGGCGACGTCGCGGATGTCGCTCGCGCGCTCGCGCAGGTACTCGTCGTCGATCTCGGCAAAGGCCTTGATGTAGCGCTGCGCGATCCGGTTGAAACACGACTCGATGTTCTGCGAAGTCTTTTCGAAATCGCGGATCGTCTCCGTAATCAGCGCCTGATCCTCCAGCACGAGCAGGTGCGCGTCAAAAATGCGGGCCTCGTCCGGTCCCAGATTTTTTTCCACCACCGCCTGGGTCTTCTGGATCTGCTGGCGCGTGGTGACGAGCGCATGATCAAAGCGGGCGATCTCGTTGGCATGCTTTGCCTGATCGACCTCGTAGCAAGGCACTTCAACCTCGCTTTTGATGTAGAGGAAGGCCGGGCCATACGCGATGCCCTGCGAGGCTGGGATACCTTGCACCGTGTATTCGGACTTCGGACTGCTCTCGGAGGACATGCGGCATGGACTTTTGCCGCGGCGTTGGTTGTGCCGGGCGCAAGCAAAATGAAATCACGCGCACGCCAAGCCAACCGGTCAACACGGTTTTGCGGCCCCTCCCTGTCCTTCCGGGAGGACGATTTTCAACCCACGGTCGTTTCCGTGCTAAACACCTCCGGTCCCCACGCCTCCCGGATCGTCGCCGTGATCTCCGCCACCCGGGCGGGCCCCGCGCCCGGCTCCAGCAGGGCGAAACACGCGCTGCCGCTGCCACTCATTCGCACCGCCGCCAGACCATGACGGGCGTGCAACCGCTCCAACAATACAGGCAGGGCAACGTGTTTGGTGAAGGCGACACGCTCCATGTTGTTGTAAAGCAAATCGGCGGCATCTGCACCACCATCCCCCAGCCACGCCGCCAGCCTCGCCTCCGCTTCGGCGGCGGGCAGATAACAACCGCCGCGCGCCATCTCCAACTCCGCCATCCGCCGGTAAGCCCAAGGGGTGGACACCCCAAACGCCGGCTTGAACACCAGCAGCCTCCGCCCGCGCAACCGCGCCACGGCCGCCTGCGCCAACGGCTCCACACGCTCGCCGCGCCCGCGCATCACGACCGGCCCGCCATGCAGAAACAACGGGCAATCCGACCCAAGCTGCCCCGCCAGCGGAGCCAGCGCCGCGTCCGCCAACGGGTATCCGTGGAGGGCATTGAGCGCGCGCAGCGCCGCCACGGCATTGCTGCTCCCGCCGCCCAACCCCGCGCCCATCGGGATGCGTTTCTCCAGCGTAAATTGCACACTGCGCGGCTGCCTCTGCGGAGCCAGCGTCGCGTCAAACAACCGCGCCGCCTTCAAAACCAGATTCGACTCATCCAACGGCACGCCCTCCCCCCCCCCCCCCCCCTGCCGTCGTCGCCGCCGCGGGAACACACGCCAGCGAATGACCTTCACCGCCTGCGTCAGCCGCCGCCCATTCCGCGTGCAACGTGTCGCCAAACGTCAGCGGCGCTACGAGCGACACCAGATCATGAAACCCATCCGCCCGCCGTCCCGTGATGGCGAGGAACAGGTTGATTTTCGCAGGACTGAAAACGGTGACGCGCATGTGAATAGGAGAGGAGCAGCGTGGAGTTGAGTGGTGAGAAAACAAAGGTGCCGCGCCCTTCCCTACACCAACGTCTTGACCAACTCCTCGCGTTCGCCGGGCAGCAAATCCATCGGCGCGATTTCCGGCATTGTGTAGGCTCCGGGCCTCAGACGACGCGCAGCGGCGCGGCCACACGCCACCATGATCTGCGACGTGAGCGCCGGGTTGTTGATCGTCATGCGAAACTCGAAAAGCTGGTTGTGCGTGCGTCCGCTCACGCCCTTGCGCTCCATGCGCACGCCGTGCCCCACATCCTTGAGCGCGTCGATCGACGGCACGGCAAACACGCGCGTGTCGTCGTTTTTAAAATACTCGTCCTCCTTGATCGCGCGCTCCACGGCGGCGAACTCCGCCCCTGTATCCAATTCCACATACACCATGCGCCGGTGCACGCCCGTGCCGGTCGGGATCGTCATCGAAAGCGCATCGCGCACGCCAGGCTTGGACTTCGCGCAAACCGAGTGCCCCATGCTCATGCCGGGGCCAAAATTCGTGTAAGTGAGCCCGCGCGGCGCCATCGCCAGCAGCAGCGAACGCAGCACGGAATCGCTGCCCGGATCCCAGCCCGCCGACACCACCGCCACGCTTCCATGCGCCTTGCCCAACGCATCGAGCGACTGGCGCAAGTCCCACAATTTCTGTCCATGAATGTCGAAGCTATCCACGGTGTGGATACCACGTTTCAGGTAGAGCGGAGCCGTCTCCGGAATGCTGCGCGTGGGACCGCACAGCAGCGCCACGTCCACCTTGCCGAGCGCCGCCACGTCATCGCTCACCGTGACGCCTGCCAGTTCCGGCGGCAAAGCCTGTCCGGCTGCCGACGCCTTGCGCCGCACGACGCCCGCCAGCTCCATGTCCGGAGCCTCCTGCACGGCTTCGACGGCGAAACGCCCGATGTTTCCATAACCAACCACTGCGATGCGGATTTTGCTCATAGGTAAAAGGGGATGGCATGTAGCACATTCTCCCCCGTCACGGGAACGCCAATGTGATGTCAGATATGGAGTGCGGCGATTCATCGCCGCTTTGACGGCCGTTTTAACGGCCCGCCCCTCCCTGCCGCAGAGCGACACGATAAATCGTGCCGCCCAAAGCGGTGATGAATCACCGCACTCCAAAAAACACGACTCCGCCTCGTCAGTCACAGGCATCGGTTTGAGCCGCCCCCCCCCCCCCCCCCCCCGCGCACATTCGATGTTGGACGTCGGGTGTTCGATGTTGGATGTATTACGACATGTCCGCCGCCGCCACACCCGCCGCCGCAGTCACCACACCGGCCATCCGCCTCAAGGACGTCGCCGCTGCCGGCGGCGTATCGGTGCAAACCGTGTCCCTTGCCCTGCGCAACCACACCAGCATCCCGCCCGGAACCCGCGCCCGTATCCAAAAACTGGCGGCAAAACTCGGCTACCGGCCCGACCCCAACATCAGCCAGCTCATGGAACGCGTGCGCGGCAAAAAGCCCTCCGCTATCGGCACCGTCCTCGCCTACCTCACCGCCCACCGCGAACGCCTTGCCTGGAAACGCGAGCCTACCCAGCGCGATTACCACGACGGCGCCTTCCGCCGCGCCACCGAACTCGGTTACCAGCTTGAGGAATTTTGGCTGCGCGCCCCCGACATGACCGAGGAACGCCTATCGCGCATCCTTCGCAATCGCGGCATCGAAGGCGCAATCATCGCTCCGCTGCAAAACCCCGGACACCTCTTCCAGAAATTCCAGTGGAAACACTTTTCCGTTGTAGAACTCGGCTACTCGCTCCTCAGCCCCGTGCTGCACCGCTGTTGCAACCAGCAATTTCAGTCCATGACGCTCCTCCTTCGCCGCCTCCGTGAAGCCGGTTACCAGCGCATGGGACTCGCCATGGCCCCCGGTCAGGATGAACGCGTCAACCACCACTGGCGCGCCGCCTACCTCACCAGCCAGAGCCTCATGGGACTCGCGACCGACTCCGCCGCACCCGCGCCTGACAGTGCCGCCGTTCCGATGTTTTTCGGCAACGACGCCACCTGGACACGTCCCGCCTTTGCCACCTGGCTGCGCACCCACGAACCCGACGTCATTGTCACGGTTGGCACCGACATTCAACGCTGGCTCACCGAACTCGGACTACGCACGCCGACCGACGTCGCCCTTGCCAACGTCGATCTCAACGAGACGATGCCCGGCATCACCGGCATCAATCAAAACGCCCTGCAAGTTGGAGCCGCCTCTGTTGACCTGCTTCTCTCGCAAATGCGCACCGGCGAACGCGGCCTCCCCGGCATCCCCCGCACGCTCATGGTTGACGGCGATTTCGTGCAAGGCACGACCACCCGGCCCGCTCCGGCAAAACGCACCCGCGCCCGCACACGCACCGCCACCTGAATCCGGCAAATCACTCCACAAACACACGTTCCAGACGGAGCGCAAAACCGGGCAAAATCGACGTCGTCAGCGTGCCGTTTTTTGGAAGCGTGAAAGCCGGAGTCTGCGAGTTTTCCGCCAGATGCCACACACTCACCTGATGCGTGGCGGGATCCACGACCCAGTATTCAAGAACTCCAGTGCGCGCATAGATCTCCTTTTTCAGTCCGAGATCAAGATGTGCCGTGCGCGGCGAAAGAACTTCCACCACGATATCGGGCGGCCCGCTCGCCCCCTCGTCAGTAAGAAATGGATACCGCTCTTGTGAAAAAAAACACACGTCGGGCTGATAAACATTGAGATCCGTCAAGAAGACATCGAACGGTGCGATGTAGGCCTTCCCGGCAGGGTTATTATCGAGATAGAATTTAAGGGCATAATAAATCTCTCCTGCCACGGTTTGATGGAAGCGATTGGGTGCCGGTGCCATGAAAAGGTCTCCTTCAACGAGTTGATATTGCGGTCCGACATCGGGAAGACCCCGGTAATCGTGAACGGTAAGCGGGCGATGAGTGACCAGTTGCATGACTCCGCAAGATGTCGCCATTCCTGCGTGCGTCAACCTCACCCAACCAAACGTGACTCAATCGGGAAAAAGGCGCATCTCCTCCCCCCCCCCCTCCGTGAAAGGACGAAACCATTCCCAACAAGCATCAAATCAGCCCCCAGATTCATCGACAGTTCTTGCCCTTCCCTTCTTTCAAAATCTCGAACCGGGAACTCACTTTATCATAAAACCCCGAAAGACTGGAAACTCTCCAATGGCGATGCCATCGTGCCCGCCGTTGCTCGTTTAGCACACCCATTCACCCGCCTGTTTTTGCTATCAATCCAACCATCATGTCCTCTCTTATGAAAACCCAATCCATCCTTCGTTTATCCGCGTCCCTCCTCGCCGCGTCCCTTCTCGCTACGATCTCCGCGCCAGTCACCAAAGCAGCACAGGTCTTTGGAACCGATTTCTCCACCGCCGACGGCTATTCCTCCGGTGCGCTAGATGGGCAGTCCGGCTGGTCCGTCACCCTCGGAGGTTCCCCCACGCGAAACTCCTTTTTTATCGCCGAATCCAGCACAGCAGTCCCCCAAACACCCGCTGGATTAGCCGTGCATCCCGCTTCTCCAAGTGGCAGCGCCAACCTCCTCTGGATTGGACCCAGAACGGCGAACGCTACCAGCAGCTACCAGAACTCCGCTGTCCTCAAATTTGCTGAATCTCCCAACCTTCTAACGGAAACCTTTTCCGTCTCACTCGATCTTTACGTCGGCCCACAATACAACGGCGACTCGGGAGCCGTCTTCAATTTCGGGGTAGCGCAAAGCAGCACTTCAAGCAAAGCGCCTCTCTTTCGCCTGCACAGCGGGGGAAGCGCTGGAACCAATGTAAGTCTCCGGATACGAGATGACGGCACAGATCTGACCGGTTTGGCTTCCCTTGCCCAAGAAGCGTGGTATCGCTTCGAGCTTATCGTCATTCCCGGAACAACTGCTGGCTCAGGAACTTACGGACTTTCCGTTTCCACACTCGATTCTTCCGGTAGCGTCACAAACACGGTATTTTCAGGTTCCGGTTACGCTTACAGTGGTGTGAGCAACGGCTTCGGTGCCATAAGAATTGGCTCCGTCAGCCAACGATCCGATTTCTGGATCGACAGCATTACCGTTGCCACGACTGCCGTCCCTGAACCTGCCGCCGTCGCCGCTGTATTTGGAACTCTGATACTCCTCGTCGCTCTCCGCATGCGACGCCGCTGACACCCCAGTCCACCCCGCTTCCCCCTCCCCCCACACACGCCATGAAGACCCGCGCGTTCACCCTGATCGAACTTCTCACCGTGATTGCCATCATTGGCGTTCTCGCGGCCATCATTATCCCCACGATTGCAAGCGTGCGCAACACGGCACGAAACGTCCAATGCATCAGCAACCTCCGGCAGATTGCCCAAGGTGCTCAACTCTGGGTTGCCGACAACCGCGGACGCATGCCCGACGCCAAAATCTGGGGAGCCGCTGACAACTCTAACCCCTACAGCATCCGTCCCTACCTCGCCGTCACCGGAGCCAAAACCGCCACGACCGTTTTCACCTGTCCCGAATCCTTCCGGCTCCATCCCGATCCCTACAACGGCCTCACAGAAAACCTCCGCACCTACAGCATTAACGAATACGCCTGCGGCAGCCTCAACGAAAACAACAATCATTCCGACCTTGCCGGAAACGCCAAGCTTATCAACCAAGTCCGCAATCCCAGCAAAACCAGCCTCTTCATGGACGGAAACCTCGAGACCGAGGGTGGCCAAGTGTACACCTACCTCCATGTAGACCGAGCCCGCTCCATCTGGCAGGATGAAAACGGCAAACGCTTGGGCCTCCTCGCCGTTCACAAAGGCAAACTCAACGTCGCCTTCATCGACGGACACGTTGAAAACCGTCACCTCTCCACCATCCCGACGAGAGACAACGCTGAAGGTTCCTACGACTACAACAAAGCCAAAAAACATCCCTTCTGGGGAACCAATCAATGACGCCCCCCCCCCCCTTCAGTCTGCTGCTGGCGAGCCTCTGTATTTGTTTATCGACTACACATACCACCTCCGCCCACCCCCTGCACGTTGACGCCGCCAACGGCAACGACCGCCGCGACGGCCTCACCCCCGCCACCGCCTTCCGAACAATCCAACACGCCGCCGACCTCGTTCAACCCGGCGACGAAATCATCATTCACCCCGGCATCTATTTTGAACACGTAACCCTCGCCGAAACCAAACGCGGCACCCCCGACGCCCCCATCACCCTCCGCGCCGACAGCATTGCGAAAAATCGCGTCATTCTCAGCGGAGCCAACCCCGCCATCCGCACTGGAAAAATCCGCTGGCAACTCGTCGATCCCGACACCCAACTTTACGCCGTCCCCTACGCCGGTCCCAATCCGGCCCGCGTCACTTACGATCACGTTGACCTTTTCCCCTACGCCGACCGCGACGCACTCAACACCTTCACCCTCCGCCTCTCCGACGCCACCGACACCGCCGCAGCAAGCACCGCGCCCGGCCCCCGCCACGGATTTTATTACGAGGAGACCGGATCGACACCAAAACTCTATCTCCGCCTGCATCCATCCGGCCAATACGGCTCCACCGACCCCAACCAGCACACCATCGCTGTATCGCCCCGACGAATACGCGGCACCGGAATCAACATCGCCGCCAAAGGCCCCGCGCACATCATCATCGAAGGCATCACCTTTGAAACCCCCGGCGACACTGCCATCGCCACCACCGCCAGCAACATCACCATCCGCGACAACTGGTTTTTCGGCGCCCCCTACGCCGTCCGTGGCAACAACCGCGGCGAAGCCCGTAAACCCGACGCCGCCCCGCACGCCACCGCCTCCGACATCATCATCGAACACTGCGAATACACCGAACTCTCCTCTTGGAACGACGCCTCTGAACTCCTCCGCGAACTCAAACTCCAACCCGGTCAACGCGCCACCTGGCCCACCATTTGGCACCGCAAAACCACCGGACGTTACGGCCTCCCCAAAAACACCAAAAACTACGAAAACGGCATCGCCGTTCGCATCGGACGCGGCTGGACCCTCCGCAACAATTACATCCACAACACCTTTGAAGGCCTGGCCAACGACGGCATGGGCAACGCCGTTGATGTCAGCATCCACGACAACCTTTTCGCCCGCATCTGCGACAACGCCATCGAAACCGAAAATCACTCCCGCAACGTCCGCATTTACCGCAACCACTTCCTCGACGTTCTCGAACCCTTTTCCTACCAACCCGGCGGCGGACTCCCCTGGCCCGGCCCAATTTATTTTTACCAAAACATCATTGAAAACACGCCCGAAGCGGCCCGCCTCTGGCAAGCCTCTCTGAATGGTGGACGCGGTGTATTCAAAATCGGGATATCGCTCAAAAACTGGAATAACGGACGCAATGCCGACGTTCCCAAATCCCCGCTCATTGCGCCGCCACCCGGCCTCTTCTTTTTCAACAACACGATCAACTTCCCCGGCGGACGCCTTTTCACCCTCATGGGCAGTCGCAACGTCCCCATCCAGAATGTTCACTTCGTCCGCAACATCATCGCCACCGATTTTGTTCTCTCCACCGACCCCGCCACCGACCTGATCCCCGGTTTCTTTGATTTCCAACAAAACAAAGTGTCCCCCGCCACCTCCGGCCAGCCCGGCCCCGGCCCGCTTGTCGCCGGCCCTGCCACTCCCGCCGATGCGAATGCAGAAAACCCGCTCGCCAAACTCCCTGCCGACCTCTCCCCCCCCCCCCTCCCCGACATCGGTGCCCTGCAACCCGGCGACACATGGTTCCCTCCGCGTGTCGGCCCGCGCGAGACCCCATGACCGCCCTCCCCAAGGCGCTCCCCCAAACGCATCATTGCCGATTGTGGCGCGGGCGTCCCGCCCGCTGTAGGGGCGTCGCTTGCGACGCCCGCGCCAGCCGGACAGACCTATCGAATACCAGAAGAGCACTCGCAGGCCAAAACGCAGTCGCGGGCTTCGCAAGCGAAGCCCCTACAACAGAGTGCCGCGGGCGTCCCGCCCGCAACGTGTCATGGACATCGTTGCCGTCCATGATTCCCCAACAATACTTGCCGATCCTACGTTCAGCAGCACCGCACCTTTCGCATTTCACCCGACATCCTCAATGTACCGCATCCTCATCACCGCGCTCCTGATCCTCGCCCCCCTCGCGCACGCCGCCAGCATCTGGCACGTCAACGCCGCCACCGGCAACGACACAGCAGAAGGCCATTCCACCGACGCCCCCCTCCGCACCATTCAAGCCGCCGTCGCCCGCGTCCAACCCGGCGACACCGTGCTCGTTGCCCCCGGCATCTACTACGAACACGTCACCATCCCCGCCACCATCCGAGGCACCACCGACGCTCCAATCACGTTTCGAGCAGCCACACCCGACACCTCGAAACACATACCACACGCCACCCTCATCACAGGAGCCGATCAACGTATCCGGAAAAACAACACAACATGGGAACTCGTTGACCCTGACACCCACCTCTATCGCACAAGCCTCCCCCCCCCCCCCCCCCCCGTCATCGGCGGCTGGCCTGCTCGCGTCCTCTACGACAACACCGACCTTTATCCCTACGCTACACTCGAAGCCCTAAAAACATTTCAAAACAAAGACGCCCCCGGCCCCCTTCACGGATACTTTTACGACGAAGCCACCAAACACCTTTATCTCCGTCTTCACCTGCGTCATGCCAAAGGCGACCTCAACCCCGCGCACCACACCATCGCCGTCGCCCCGCCAACGGGAGGCGGCTTTGAAGGAACGCTCATCAACCCAAACCAACCCGCGCACTACAACATCGGCATCCTCGGCGAAAACCTCGCGCACATCCGCATCGAAGGCTTCACATTCGAAACGCCCGGCGTTGCTGGCATCTACACTGAAGCCTCCGATGTCACCATCACCGACAACTGGTTTTACGGCTGCCGCACCGCCGTCTCTGGCAACTATCAGGAAACCCTCATCGATCCGGCCAAAGGTTACGCCTTCAAAAACCTCCGCCACGACCCCGCCACACTCGATCACGTTGCTGCGCGCATCGTCATGCGCCGCTGTTTTTTCACCCAGTATCCAACATTTGAGGACATTGCCGACTGCATCGCCCGCCTCCCCGCAAACATCCCCTCTGGACGAGCCGGACGTGCTGTGCGTTACGGTGCCATGTGGCACCGCAAAAGCGTCAGCAGCGGACTCCCCTCCGAACACTTCAAATACGAAATCGGCATCGCCTGCCGCATCGGACGCGACTGGACCATTGAGGACAGCGTGATCGTCAGCGCCTTCGAAGGCCTATCCTGCCACGCCGTGGCCGGCAGTGAAAACCTTACCGTGCGCCGCAACCTCTTTGCCCGCATCGCCGACAACGCCGTGGAAACCGAAGACTGGGCGCGCGGCATGACTGTCACCGAAAACCTGATACTCGACACCCTTGAACCCATTTCCTGGCAACCCCTGCGCGGCCTCCCCTGGCCGACCGACATCGTCATCACCCGCAACACCATCGCCAACACTCCCGCCCACACCGATTACTGGAAACCGGTGCTGCCTGGACGCGGCGTATTCAAAATCGGTGCCGCGCTCTCCAACTGGAGTATGATAGCGAACATGGCCGGAGTACCCAAGACCCCGCTCACGCTCGGTGGACGCGGCATCGAAATCAGCCACAACCTCGTTTATTTCCCCGGAGGACGCCTCTTCACCTTGATTGGCGATCGTAACGTATCCATTCCTGAGATACGCTTGCACGACAACCTCCTCGCCACCGATTATTTTATGGATGCCACTGGCGGCTCCAAAAACGAACTGAACCCCGGCCATTTCACGCTCGCCCGCAATGTTGTCATGCCTGCCCGCGCCGGTGTTCCCGGTCCAGGCAAAATCGCTGCCGGTCAGGACGGCCAACAACTCCCTGACTTGGACAGCCTTTCCCGTTTCGATTTCGCCAACGGCGACCTGACAAAAATCCCCTGGCCTCCGCGCTGAGTCGCAATCCGTTTGATATTACCATCCTGATCGTTGACGACACGCGTCTCCCTCATCTGACTATTGTGAACGGACAACACGCCATCTCCCGCCATCCTCCACCTGCCTCCCGCCGACAGCCCATGAATCGCCACACCGAAGCCCGACTGCTCGAATTCTGTGCCAGCCAGCACCGTCGGTTTTCCGCGCAAGCGTGGGTCGCCTTTCCCGAAAAAAACGGCTGCTTCTTGCCACCGACTCCCTCAACACATCCCCCCCCCCCCCCCGCAAACCTAGGCGGTGGCGCTGCATTTCTGGCCAACACCGGCTGGTTCGGACACCGGCAGGAATTGCTCGCCATCGCTGAAACCCTCTCGCCCGGGTCCACCGGGAAATTCACAAACCTCGCTGCCGCCACCCGGTTCGATTGTCCCCGCTTCTCCGGGATGCTCCGCGCCTGCCTCGCTCATGACGCCCAATCCCCCCAGCCAAGCCTTCCCTGAACTCACAGCCGCACTCTCCCGCATCCTTGACCGGCTCGATGCCTCCCTGCGCGAAAGCGGATACGATGGCGAACCCGTTGCCATGTATCTGGCCGACGGTCTGGCCGTAAACTATTACTGCGGTTCGCGCTACACCGGGGACATTGATGCCTCGTTTTCCCATCGTTTCCTCCTGCCCGCGGATGGACTCATCACCGACTACGCTCTCGCCGATGGTGAGAAACGTTTTTTGTATTTTGATTACAATTACACCGACGTGTTCGCGCTCATGCACGAATGCCACCAGGAGGATTCGATTGAGTGGGCCGGCATCGGCAACGAGCGGCGCAAAATCCATCTCCGCGTGCTCGCCCCCTTGGACCTGGCCGTGTCAAAAATCGCCCGTTTTTCCGAACAGGATCGCGCCGACATCCGCGACATTGCCCGTGCCTGCCAACTCCGCCCGGAAGCCTTGCGCCAGCGTGCCGAAGAAGCTCTCGCCGACTTCATCGGCAACAAGCGTCCCGTTCTGACCAACATCGACCTCGCCGTGCGCGACATCACACAGCCCATAAGGACGGCGCCAACGCCACAGTAGAGCATTTTCGGTTCAATTTGTCGCAAGATTTAAGAGATCACGCAGAGACACAGAGACGCAGAGAAAACCCATCTTACTAATTATAAATAAATTAGATCAGTTTCATTTAAACTGTAGCCATTTGATACCTGGTAGGGAGGCCTCTCCGAGGCCTCCGCCGTGCGTGGTATGAGAATGCGAAACTCGTAGGTGATTGGAGCGTGGTTTCGGAGGCCTCGGAGAGGCCTCCCTACCGTTAAGACGACGGCTATATCTCAACTTAAAATGCTCTAAAAACATTACATTTCCCTCCCTCTGCGTTCTCCGCGCCTCCGCGTGAGACAAAATAAACCGAAAATGCTCTAAACGGTCTCAATCCTCCCGCACTGCCACGCCGAGTGCCGCCGCGAGCTGGCCCATGAGGCCCATCGCCATCGGCGAAAGAACCCGATATGGAGCGCGTTGCAAGGACTCGCCGCCGCGGTTGCTTTGCGCGGTCCCATCAAGAAAACCATCGGGAGTCAGGTGCGGCAACAATCCCGCCCAACAACGTTCCGCCGCCATCCGTGCGGCGGTCGCCGTCACTCCTGAACCCTCATCCGCTCCGGCAAACAACCCCAATCGCACGCCCAGCGCGAGCGCGGCGGCGATGCCGGCAGAACCGGACGAGTCGTCGGCGGTGTCCTCGCCGCCATCCAAATAACAGCCCCACAAGCCCGTCGCCCGCTGGTATCCAAACGCCCACGACGCGGCGGCGCGGAATTCGTCACGCAAGTCACGCGTATCCACAAGTTGGCTTCCATCCCCGGCAGGCGGGAGCTGTTCGAGCGTGCGCACCAAGCCAAGCAGATACCACGCCACGCCGCGCGCCCACGAACGGAAGGTACGGGTGTCGTTCGGATGATGACGGAGCCAGAGTCCATCTGGACGGCGCAGGCGTTCACGGCGCTGGCGCAGGACGTTGGCCGCGAGATTCGCCAGCGCGACGTCACGACGCTGCGCGGCGATCACCGCCAGCGGATACGCAATCGTGTAGCTCCCCTCCGCCGTGTAGCTCTCCGGCACACAAAAACTGCCGTCCGCATTCAAATGTCCGCGGTAGTAGGCAAGCAGCATGTCGAGCAACGGATGCCCGGGATGCCGCTTCGCCAAAACCGCAAACGGAAGCGTTCCCTCGATGCCGTAGATGCGTCCGTCGCTGGGCTGGCCGCGGGGGTTTTCGTAAACAAGCCGGTTGTCCGGCGTGATAAAGAGGGCGAGGTGCGCGTCGATGGCGTCGCTCCAACGCGTATCCATTTTCCCATTTTTCTCCCCGCTGTCCGCCAGATTGAGAGCGTGCAACGCATCGAGCACGCAACCCTCCATCCACCCGAACGTCTGCACCGAAGCCACGGAGCCAAGCAGCCGGAAAAACGCCGCGGTTTTATTTCCATTCTCATCCGCATTGGTTCCCGCCGCCGGAGCCAAATCAGCCAGCAGGTGCGGCTCCAGTGGTTTTGCGCCATCAGGAAGTCCGGGGGAAAAAATCCAGAGCGGCGTGGTCGCCTGTGTCAGCGTGAGTCGCACGCCTTGCGCAAGCGCGGCGGCGAAAGTGCCCGCGTTGAGCTGGATTTGCCACGGTTCCAGAGAATGCGAGTAGCGCAGGTCAAACTGCCCGATCATCGCCCCGGTGCGCGCGAGGCTGGCGGTGATGATTTTCCGCTCCCGGTCGTCCACCGAAACGCTGATCCGCAGCCATCCGCCGCGCGATGTCGCGGCAGCCACATCCGCATTCGCCCACGTGAGCACTACGCTCCCGCCGGCAAAGGAATCGGACGGCGGCAGCAGTCCGATGGTCGGCCAGCCAAAGGGAGCGCGGAGCGGAGCTTGCGGTGGGATTCCAGCGGTGTTGACGGTGGCGATGAACATTATTTCGGACGGGGGGGGGGGGGGGGGGGGCGGGGATCAGTTGCCCCGCCGGATTTCCGAGCCATGGAAACGGATGTGGGTGCGAAAAACCTTTTTCACCCGGCAGTGAACCTTGCCCGTCGTGAGGTCGATGCGATCCGACATCTCGATACGATGCACATCCACGACGGCGTGGTAGCCGCGCTCGGAAAACACGTCGATCAGCATCGCCATGGCCAGCGGATCATCCAGCAGCAGATCCTCGCTGTTGATGAGGGCCTTGCCGGAAATCGCGTGGCGGATGATGATCGGCATCATCTTTTTTTCGATAAAGGAGATAACCTTGGAGAAAAGCGTCCCGTGATTGAGCGCGTAGTCGTCGAGGCGCTTGACGAGTTCCTGCCGCGCATGGACCACAATCTCATCGGCCACCGGAATGGGGCGCAACTGGTCGCACGTCAGCGGGTCCAGTTCCAGCGAACTCTGATATTGGAGTTCCTTGAGAATCTCCTGATCCACGTCGGCAATCTCGCCGTGGGCGCTGACGCAGTGGTAGTGGAAAATTTCCTTCAGCGACTGGAGCGCCTCCCACGTCTGCTCCTTGAACACGCGATAACGACGTTTTGCCAACTCCACATCGTAGTCGGTGGGACGCTCCTCTTGAAGCTCGCCGATGCCGGTGCGCCGCACCTCCTCGTTGTATTGCTTGATCTCGCGCCCGCGCTGAAGCTGGCGCTCAACCGACGTCTTCTCGTCAACAAACAGCACCATGATCTGGATCGTGGGCTGGCGAAAATGCATCGCGAGCGGAGTGCGGTAAAATTCCTGGCGCAAACCGTGCATTTTCTCGGCCAGCATTTTGAGGCATTCCACCTGCACCTTGGTGCGCGGGAACCCGTCAAGGATGACGCCGTCGCGGTATTCCCGGCGGAGCAGGTGGCGGAACAACAGCCCGATCACTTCGCGGTCGCCCACCATGCCGCCCGAGTCCTTGATTTTCTTGGCCTCGGGCGTGTCGAGCAACGAACTGACGACGAGCGGGGGGCAAGTCAGCCCGCGGGTTTTGAGGATGAAACCGGTATGCGTCCCCTTGCCCGAGCCGGGAGCGCCGCCGAGAAGGATGATTTCCTTGGGGAATCGCAGGTTCTCGCGGCCATACTCCGCCTCCAAATGGCGCCACACATCGTCAAAGATGATTTGCGCGTCCTTGATTTCGAGATCCTTATGAGGGCCGCAGCCCGCCGGTTTGGCGTTTTTGGATTCCGGAGCAGGGTTGTTCATGGATGATTTTGGTGATGAGCTTTTGATCTGAGGGAACGGTAATTTCCGCACGTCCGCCGAGTTGCGCAAAGCGAAAAATAAAGGGAACTTTTTTTCAAAAACACCGTCTCAATCCACATGCTCTTGAAGCCCCGACGGACCGCGAGAACAGAATGATCCAAAAAGGATCGCCAACTCCCGCAATCCGCCAGACATCAAGACATTGTATGTGTTCTTTTGGTTGTAGGTTTCTTAGGATTCCTGGAGGTGCGACCTCCGGGATTGTTAGTTGAAGCTGGACCTGAAGGGGCCGTCCGAGTGGACGACCCCTTCTTGGTTTTCAGGTGGTTCTGTGCGGGCGGGGTCGGCTTTGTGCTGTCGGACACCGCGAAACCGAAAAAAAGCCGTGCAATCCGCGCCCGGGAAAAATCTCATGGCCACGCTCATGCTCCCTCCTGCCACATTGCCCGCCTCCATGTTCCGCCGCATGGTTCTGCGCGCACTCACCAACCGGCTTCGCCGAGTCTCCGTGGTTTTCGCCGCCCTCACCGTGGGCACCGCCATCGTCTGCGCCATGGCGGCCGTTTACTTCGACATCAATGCCAAGATGAGCCGCGAATTGCGCACGTTTGGGGCCAATTTTTACCTGGGCTCCGCGCAGGCCGACACACTCTCCCAAGCCACTTATGCGGACATCCTCCGCGAAGCCCCGCCCGGCCTCATTGTCGCCGCCTGCCCCTATCTCTACGGCACGGCGCGCGCCGAACTCTCGCGCATCGCCATTGTCGGCGCCAGCTTCGAGGCCTTGCGCCCGCTTTCGCCTTACTGGCAGGTCAACGGCTCCTGGATCGGTGTCGATTTCGATGATCGCAACGCGATGATCGGCCAAAAACTCGCCGCCAAACTTGAAGTCCAGCCCGGCCAGAGCGTCACACTCCTGCGCGACGGGGCCACGGAGAAAAAAACCTTCGGCATCAAGGGCGTCGTCGAATCCGGCGATGCCATCGACAACCTGCTCATCGTCAGCCTCGAATCCGCGCAGACCTGGCTTCACCAGCCGGGTCGCATCACGCACGCCCTGCTCCGCCTCGCCACCGACGACCCTGCGCGCGCTGACGCGTGGGCCGCCGATCTCAAGCAACGCCACCCCGAACTCGATGCCCGCCCCATTCGCAAAGTCTCGGCCTCGGAAGGCGGCGTGCTCGAAAAAATCAAGGGCCTCATGGGCCTCGTTTCGCTCGTCATCCTCGTGCTCTCGACCCTCTGCGTGAACACCACGCTCACCGCCATCATCAGCGAACGCACCAAGGAATTTGCCCTGCAAAAAGCCCTCGGGTCGAGCAACCGCGCCATTGTCCGGCAGATCCTCTGCGAGACGGCTGTCATCGTGGCCGCGGCCATCCTCGCCGGTTCCGGCCTTGGCTGGCTGCTGGCGCAAGTGCTGGGCCGCGCCGTCTTCGCCTCCAGCATTGATTTTCGCGCGCCCGTGCTCCCCATCGCCATTACTCTCTCCATTGTCGTCGCCTTCATCGCCGCCATCGTTCCGACACGCCGCGCCATGCAAATCGAGCCCGCCGCCATCCTCAAAGGTGAGTGATTTTTTAACCACTAATGCACACTAATAGACACTAATGCAGCCATATACCTACCTGGTAGGGAGGCCTCTCCGAGGCCTCCGCAACCACGCCCCAAACATCTATGAGTTTCGTATCCACCTTCACACTACGCACAGCGGAGGCCTCGGAGAGGCCTCCCTACCAGGCAGGACATGACTGCATCTCAACTAAAAATGTTCTATGCTCATTAGTGTGCATTAGTGGTTAAAAAATCCGTTCCTGAATCCGCATCCCATGTCCGACAACACCAGCATCGTCCCCCCTCCCCCCCCCCCCCCGGCCACCACGCCGCAGCGCGAAGTCGTGATCGAAACCCGCGCCCTCACCAAACGCTTCGGCACTGTCACCGCGCTCGATCACGTGGACCTCAAAATCCGCCAGGGCGAATTCCTCGCCTTCATGGGCGCGTCCGGCTCGGGCAAGACGACGCTGATGAACATCCTCACCTGCCTCGACACCCCGACCGATGGCCACGTGCTGGTGGATGGCGCCGACCTCGCCACGCTGGACGATGAAGGCCGTCGCGTGTTTCGCGCCGAAAAGATCGGTCTCGTTTTCCAGCAATTCCACCTCATCCCCTACCTCAGCGCCTTGGAAAACCTCATGCTCGCGCAGCACTACCACAGCATGGCGGATGAAGCCGCCGCGCGCGCCGTGCTCGACAAGGTCGGACTCGGCCACCGCGTCACGCACCTCCCGCACCAACTCTCCGGCGGCGAACAACAACGCGTATGCATCGCCCGCGCCCTGGTCAACGAACCGCGTTTCATCTTCGCCGACGAACCAACAGGAAATCTCGACGAGGAAAACGAACGCATCGTGCTCGGACTCCTGCGCGAACTCCACCAGCAAGGCCGCACCATCATCATGGTCACGCACAACCCCGATCTCACCTGTCACGTGGACCGCGTCGTGCGCCTGCACCACGGCAAGATCGTGACTGACGTGGCCACCTGCGCCGCCAACTGCCCGATTCTCCCCGCGCGCACCGGCCCCGCGAAATGACGCCGACGGCGGCGTCCGGCGAAATTACGCGTTCGCCGCCGCCTTCAGTTCGTGCAGGTAGCGGTCGATCTTGTTGGCCGTGATGACGCCGTAGTTGATCGTGCCCAGCCAGCCCGACATGATGATGCCCACGCTGCCCGCGTGGTAGAGACCGGGAAGTTTTTCGCTCAGGCTCATCGACACCGGCAGACCCTCGAACTTGGTGCCGAACGAAGTGCCCTGCGTGTGCGTCGTGTAACGCTCGATCGTGCGCGGAGTGGCCGCCTCGCGCCAGTCGATCTTCTCGCGCACGCCGGGAATGAACCGCTCCAACGACGTGACGGCCTCCTCGATCAAGCGCGTTTTGTGCCGTTCGTAATCCTCCTCGCTCATCTGCTCCCAGTCCGGGTAACGCCCGTTGAGCGAGGCAACCACCGTGTAGCGGTCCGAGCCGGGGCGCGTTTCCGGATAATACACCGAGAACGTGCGGCTCGTCGTGTGCAGGTCGGTGATCTCCCGCGGGCTGTAACGCTCCGCCGCCGACGTGAAGACGAGGTCGCCAATGTGCGGAATTGTCTCCCCTTTTCGGATACCGAGGTAAACCTGGCACGAACTCGTGTTGACGCGCACCGCGCGCGCCTGCTCCACGAAGTCCGCCGGGAAATTTTCCTCACCGGCCAGGCGGAAGATTGTGTTCTTGATGTTGGCGTTGGAGAGCACCGCCTTGGCACGAATCACGCGGCCCGTGCTGGACACGATGCCACACGCGACCTTGCGTTTGCCCCCCCCCCCCCCTGCGTCAGGCATGTCGCGCTCCTCGACGAGAATGCGCTCGACGAGCGCCTTCTTGCGCAGTTCCACGCCGTTCCTGCGCAACTCGTCGCACATTTTCTCGATGAGCAGATCCGAACCGCCGCGAAACGTAAAAACCCCCGCGCCCATGAAGTTGCTGAACACGATGCCAAACGTGATCGCCGGGTCCTCCATCGTGGAGCCGTTGGCGTAGGCGATTGGCTCCATGAGCAGGCGATGCACGTCGTCACGTCCCGGGAAAAACCGTTCGAACATCTGCCCGGTCGTCTCCGGGTTGTTGTCGTAGTAATTCATCTCGCGCAGGTGCTCGTAGAACGCCTCGACTTGGGCGCGATCCACGCGGAACTGCTCCACCAGCACCCGCGTGTAGTCCTCGCGCGTGAACGTCGTCCACACATCCATCTGCGGATTGACGAACCGGATGTCCTTCAGTTGCACGATCGAGTCGGCGATTTCCTTCGTCCAGTAGCGGCGGCAGCTTTTTATCATGCCGCTGGGAAACCCATGCAGCGAGATGTCGAAAATATGTCCGCCCTTGCGCGTAAACCACGTGGCCAGCCCGCCGAACTGGTAATGATGTTCGATGACGAGCACCCGATGCCCTGCCTTGGCGAGGACGTTTGCGCCGGTGAGTCCGCCAAGTCCGCTGCCGATCACGATCACGTCGTATTCATCGGCGACACCTTTTAACCAGTCGTAAGCCATGGTTCGTTAGGAAAAAATTAGAAAAAAATCGGAGGAAAATTGGGAAAACCGCCGAGTGAAAAGCCCGGCCCGGTGAGCGCAAGGGCGGTTTTGCACGAAACCCGCCCGGAGGCGGATAACCGGACCCAGATCAGAGCAAAAATTAATACGTTGCATTCAATCCGGTTTTTTAATGCATCCGCAAAAGAAATGTTCGCCATCATTGATGGAACCGTATTTGAAATGTGTCGTCTTAACCCCTTTCAGCCATGCTTCCCCCACCACGGTTAACCCGAGAGATTCTTGATGAAGATCTGCAAATCATACGTGCGACGCTCGTCGTTCTTCATGACGACCTGCACCGGCTGTCATCCGATGCCGGCGACGCGGTGAAACGCGCGCTCGCCTCCATTGATGAGGCCCGCTCCGCCGTCACTTGCTCGCAAACGGCCGACATCGCAAACGGCTGACACCAGCCGTCCCCCCCCCCCCCCGCCGCCGCCGTTTGTTTTCTCCATGCCTTCGTCGGCATTCTCACGCTGTCTTTGTTTCCCTGAATGACAGGGCTGCCCCACGCTTGGCGGCATGTCTTTCATCAATGAGCCAGCCCGCTCCATTCCCGTCAGCCACGAAGCCGACATCTGCGTCCTCGGGGGCAGTTGCACGGGACTTTTCGCCGCCGTTCGCGCCGCCCGACTGGGTGCGCGCGTCGTCATCGTGGAAAAGGACAACTGCTTCGGTGGCATCGCCACCACCTCCATGGTCAACGTCTGGCACTCGCTCTGGAGCACCGACGGCCAGCGTCAAATCATCGCCGGGCTGACCTCGGAAGTCATTGAGCGCCTTGAACACCGCGGCGCGCTGCGTCGTTACGAAAAGACCAACCCGTCCACCGGCTTCGCCTTCAACTCCGAGGAACTCAAAATCGAACTCGATCAACTCGCGCTCGACTCCTCCCGCCCCTCCCGCCCGACCGGCGGTGCCGCTGGCGGCGGACGACTCGAAATTCTGTTTCACACCGTTTTTGTGGCCCCCTCCGTCAACGACGACGGACGCCTCGAAGCCGTTTTTATCGAAAACAAATCCGGCCGCTCCGCCATCAAGGCCGCACTCTTCATTGATGCCACCGGCGACGGCGACCTCGCCCATCGCCTCGGTTGTCCGTCCTACACCGCCGTCCACACGCAACCCTCCACCGCCTGCGCCCGTTTCAGCGGATGGGAAACCCTCGGCGACTACTCCCATCGCTACGGCGAACTCCTCCGCCAGCACGGTCCCGACTACGGACTCCCCGCCGGCTTCGCCTGGGGCTCCGACACGCCCGCCTCGCGCACCCACATGCTTGCCGCCACGCGTATCCAGAATATCGATCCGGCCAACGCCGCCGACCTCACGCGCGGAGAGATTGAAGGCCGCCGCCAGGTGCGCGCCATCCACGACTTGCTTCGCCGTGCCGTGCCCGGCTCCGATCTTCGCCTTGAGGCGCTCCCCGCCCGGCTCGGCCTGCGCGAATCCCACCACATCCGCTGCGCGTATCAACTCACCGGAGACGACGTGCTCGGCGGCCGTTCCTTCGACGACACCATCGCCCAAGGCAGTTATCGCGTGGACATCCACCACCAGGAAAAACCCGGCATCACCCTGCGTTACCTTGACGGCACCGAGACCTACAACGTCCCCGGCCATCCCCAGGTGCGCGGTCGCTGGCGTCCGGAAAATACGTCCGCCGCCACGCCGGACCCCGTGTATTACCAAATCCCCTACCGCTCGCTTCTGCCCCAGGGAGGCCACGACAACCTGATCGTGGCCGGCCGCATGCTTGACGCCGATCCGGTGGCCAACGGTGCAATCCGCGTAATGGTCAATCTCAACCAGACCGGCGAAGCCGCCGGCGTGGCCGCAGTGCTGGCACTGCGCGACGGAACCGGTTTCCCGCAAGTTGATCCCGTCCGCCTTCGCGCCGCGCTCCGCGATGGCGGCTCGACGCTGGAATAAACCTAAGGGAGGTTCTAAAAATTCATTTTTGCACAGAAGATAACCAAGGAAACGAAGATGAAAACAGGGAGCATAATTTGTTCTAAATTATTTATTTCTAATATTTTATTAAAAACAAAAATTCCACTTCAATTGATTGTCTTCGTTACCTTCTGTGCAATTTTTAGAACCTCCCCTAGGGCGTGTAGTCACGAGATTGAAGCCCAGAGGATGGCACACCTGAATTGGACGGCAGCGAGGAAAGAGGAGGCTCGTTTTGCGTATCGGGTTGCGATGCCGCGCCATTGCTTGAGTCGTAGGAATGCATTTTCTACCAGATGCCTGATCCGATAAAGATAAGGGTCATATTCGCGTTGTTCTATGCGATTGGTCTTTGGAGGAATCTGCGGGCAGATGCCTGCGGCCTGCGCCATTTCGATGATGGCGTTGGTGTCATATCCCTTGTCGGCGATCAGATGGTCTGCGGCAATGCCTTCAATCAACCTGCCAGCCTGTGTGCAATCAGCCGTGGAACCCGCTGTAACAATGACTCGCACCGGCATACCATGCGCATCCACGGCCAAATGTAGTTTGGTGTTTCGCCCCCTTTTGTCAGACCGATCGCCTCGTTTCCACCTCTGGCTCCCGCCGCATGCGGATGGATTTTGACATGACTGGCATCAATCATCAGCCACTCAAAATCGGGCTCGTTCATCAGTTCCGACAACAGGCGCTCCCAATGCCCCTTGTCTCTCCAGCGACAAAAACGCCTGTGCGTGTTGCTCCACCCTCCGTAATCCTCTGGAAGATCCCTCCAAGGCGCACCAGTGCGTAAAATCCACAGAACCGCGTTGAGGAACTTGCGGTTGTCCTCCGCCACCCCTCCCCACGCTCCTTTCCTTCCAGGTAGCAGCGGCTCCAGAACGCTCCAAACTCGGTCCGAAATGTCGTGACGGTGTTGATCTTTCGCCATGCTGACATTCTCCATCACAAAAAAACTCAGTCAATCTTATCTCGTGACTACACGCTCTAAAGAGATGCTATGAAAATCATTTTTCTCATGCAGAGACATCGGAGACCAATCCGCTCATTCATGGGTTGTTAATCTGACCGGGGAATTTGCCTCGGTGGAGATCGTGAGGGATTTTGGTTGTCGCCATGACATCCAAAACGTTCCTGCCGACTCTCGCATTCGCTGCTACGCTCATTGCCCTCATGGGCTGTTCCGCGAACGATAACGACAGCACCGACGACCACGCACCCGCCCAAGTCCAAGCCATCTGGCTGACGGACTACCCCGCCGCCGTCCAACAAGCCGCCGCCGAAAAAAAACGGCTGCTGCTTGATTTCACCGGCTCCGACTGGTGCCACTGGTGCATCCAACTCGACAAGGAGGTTTTTTCGCGCAAGGCGTTCGTCGATTATGCCACCCAAAACCTCGTCCTTGTGAAACTCGATTTCCCCGCCGACAAGCCGCAAAGCGACGCCCTGAAAGAGCAAAACATGACGCTTGCCCGCAAATATGAGGTCCAGGGTTTCCCAACCATCGTCGTGCTCGACTCCAGTGAAAAAGAACTCGGCATGCTCGGCTACCAGCCCGGCGGACCTAAAAAGTGGATCGAATCGCTCGAAAAACTGACCGGCCCGGCGAACAGCTTTTAGTGCCTTTAAACTCTGGAGGGCGGGTCTCCCGACCCGCCCTCCAGAACGAAAATCGCCCGCGAAAACAAAAAAATGGTAAAAACCGCTATTTCTTACCAAAAACGCCCTGTTTTCGCTAAAATCCTCCAAAAAATCGTCAAAAAATGAGAAAAATAGGGTGTTTTTAATATTTTCCAATGCCCGCTCTGGCGCACTTCGCGGCAACGCAGGACCATCGAAATTAGCTTAAAACCGGTCATTTTGATGTGATTTTGCGTTAAAATTGGTGGTTGCTTTGAAAAAAACATTACCTTTGAACGCAAATCTTCAAAAGCTGACTAACATCGTTTGTTACGTTTCGCTCAATTCAACCCAAGCCTACCTTGGACCTAAAACAAATCACCAAACTGATTGATCTGATGAAGCACTCTGATCTCACCGAATTTTCGGTCGAAGAAGAGGGTTTGAAACTCAAGATCTGTCGCTCATCCGGTTCCACTTCAGCCATCCCTTCGGGCAGCGCCGCCCCCATCCCAGTGTTATCCGTCGCGCCCGTCCAGCAACCTCCCGGAACTGCCTCCGCACCGGCGTCGGCTTCTGACGCCTTCCCTTCCGCCTCCCCGGCAACCGACGAAGCAGGCATCACTTATATCAAATCCCCCATGGTCGGCACGTTCTACCGCGCCGCCTCGCCGGAGAGCAAAGTCTTCGCCGAACCGGGCACCAAGGTCGTCGAAAACTCCGTGGTCTGCATCATCGAGGCCATGAAGATCATGAACGAAATCCAAGCCGAGACCAAGGGCACCATCATCGAAGCCCTCGTCGAAAACGGCCAGCCCGTCGAATACGGCCAGCGCCTGTTCAAAGTGAAACAGGGCTGATGACATTAACCACTAATGCACACTAATAGACACTAATCAGAAACCCTGAAGTGCCTTATTTTAAAAAAGTTAATCCATTAGTGTTCATTATTACCCATTAGTGGTTAAAACTCTCTTTTCCCATGATTCAAAAGATCCTGATCGCCAATCGCGGTGAAATCGCCCTGCGCATCGTGCGTGCCTGCCGCGAACTCGGCATCAAGACCTTGGCCGTTTACTCTGAGGCCGATGTCCAGTCGCTCCACGTCCAACTCGCCGACGAAGCCATCTGCATCGGCGGGCCGCGCGGAGCCGACAGCTACCTGCGCGCCGACCGCATCATCGCCGCCGCCGAAATCGCCAACGTGGACGCCATCCACCCCGGTTACGGTTTTTTGTCCGAAAACGCCAAATTCGCCGAGCAGTGCGAATCGTGTAACATCAAGTTCATCGGCCCCAAGTCCAAGTCCATCCAGATGATGGGCGACAAGGCCGTGGCCAAGGATACGGTGCGCAAGGCCAAGGTGCCCATCGTCCCCGGCTCCGACGGACCGATCGAAAGCGAAGCCGAGGCGATCAAACTGGCGCGCAAGATCGGCTATCCGGTCATCATCAAGGCTGTGGCGGGGGGGGGGGGGCGGGGTATGCGTATCGCCCACAATGACGTGTCGCTGGGCAAGGAGTTTAACGTTGCCCGGTCGGAAGCCGAAAAAGCCTTCGGCAACGGCTCGGTTTACGTCGAAAAATACATCGAGAAGCCGCGTCACATCGAATTTCAGATCCTGGCCGACAGCCACGGCAAGGTTGTCCACCTCGGCGAACGCGACTGCTCCGTGCAACGCCGCCACCAAAAGCTGATTGAGGAATCACCCTCGCCTTTCCTCACGCCTTCGTTGCGCAAGGAAATGGGCCGCCACGCCGTGCGCGCCGCCGAGGCGGCGAGCTACGAAAACGCGGGGACCATCGAGTTTCTGGTCGATGCCAAGGGTAAGTATTATTTCATCGAGATGAACACCCGCATTCAGGTGGAACATCCGGTGACCGAGGAAGTTACAGGCATCGACCTGATCAAGGAGCAGATCAAGGTGGCGATGGGCGAAAAGCTTTCGTTCGACCAGGGCGACATCACATTTACCAAACACGCCATCGAGTGCCGCATCAACGCCGAGGACCCGGCGCGCAATTTCGTTCCCTCGCCCGGCACCATCGGCCTTTACTACGCGCCCGGCGGACACGGCGTGCGCGTGGACAGCCATGTTTACAGCGGCTACGTGATCCCGCCCTACTACGATTCGATGATCGGCAAGCTCATCGGCTACGGTTCGAGCCGCAAAATCGCCATCGAGCGCACGTATCGGGCATTGAGCGAATATCTGGTGCGCGGCATCCGCACCACGATCCCGCTGCACAAGGCGATCATGAGCGACCCGACTTTTATCGAGGGCAAGGCGACGACGGCCTACATGGAAGAATTTTTCGCCCGCACGCCGACGGATTTGTTCATGTGAGGCGAAGCAAGCCTGGTTGCCCGGCTCGCGCTCACGGTGGCAGAGCCGGCAGCCTGAAGGCGCGTTCGATGAACGGCCCTTCGGTGTCCTCGGGTTGGTCGCCGATGGCGGCAATGATCTTGCCGCCTTCAAAAACCAGTTCGCGGCGGGCATCCGCTTTCCACAAACTCGTGTCGAGCGCGGCAAATCGCGCAGGCCGCATGACCAGCTTGGTATAACCGACATACCCGGCGGCGCGCAGATTCCGTTCCGTCGCCTCGCGCAGGTCCGGGTCGGTCCGCTCGCTGATAAAGACCACCTCCACCTTGCGCGCCAAGGCGAAGTGAAACAGATCAAGAATCGGAGCGATGACCGGAGCCGAGGCACGTTGGCGCCACGCATCGCGCGCCGCGTTACCCACTGCGTTGCCTCCTCCCGTGTCGCCGTTGCTCCATTGGAAATCGACTTCGCGCAACCCCGGAAAGTTGGAAAGCGCGGTGTCATCCACGTCGAGCACGAGAACGAGCCGTTCTCCGGCGCGTCGCGGCTGGCCCGCGCGCAGATCAATCCACGCCTTGGCCCGCGTGGCGATCTCCGTGATGTCGTGCAAATAAGCCCCGCTCTCATAATACGCGATGGCATCGCCCGGCGTGAGCGATGACGAGCGGGCGCGAGACGTGCCGTCAGAGCCACTACCGTGCCCGGTGGAGACAGCGGTGTGGCAACCCGGGCCGACGGTCAGCACGACCAGTCCGGACAAAACGAGCAATGAAACCAAGGCGGCGGTGCTCATGACTCTGGCACCGGCGGCAGCGGCGGCTTCGCAAGCGATGCCGCGATCGATGGCAGGCGATGTAGGCATGGTGTAAATCAAACAAGGTTGCCCGGTAAATTCAACTCTTCGGCTTCTGCCGCGGACTCATGCCGCGAATTACGACGCGATGCAACCATCGCGTCGCACACGCTCACTTCGCGTCTGCCAAACCGATTGCGTCCTGTTTCGACGAACGGATTTTCCAGCCAATCCAGAGCAACAGCAACCAGGGCGGAATCAAGACCACCGAGGTCCACATGCCGGCCAGCGTAGCCATGATGACGAGGATGAAACCCACGAACGCCAGACACAGGTAATTGGTGAACGGCGCTCCCCACGACGGGAAGCGCGATACATGCGCCTCGCGCTGCTTGGCTTGACGGAATTTCAGATGCGTGAAGCTGATCAACGCCCAGTTGAGCACCAAGGCAGCCACCACCAGCGCGATCAGGTATTCGAGCGCCTTGGCCGGCATCGCGTAGTTGATGAGCACGCCGATGCCCGTGCCCGCCGCAGAGACTGCAATGGCCACCACGGGCACGCCGCGCTTGTCGAGCTTGAGCATGGCGCGGGGCGCGTTGCCCTTCATTGCCAGCCCGTAAAGCATGCGGCTGTTGCAATACACACCGCTGTTATAAACGGACAGTGCCGCCGTAAGGATCACGAAATTGAGGATGTGAGCCGCGTTGGGGATATGCATCTGCTTCAGGATGAGCACGAACGGGCTCGCCCCGTAACTGTCGCCCGCCTGCCCTGCCGCCACGATGTCAGCCGCCATTTGCGTCCAAGGCTTGAGCATCAGCATCACGGCCACCGCGCCCACGTAGAAAATCAGGATGCGGAAAATCACCTGGTTGATCGCCTTCGGGATCGTCTTGTAGGGCTCGGCCGTCTCCGCCGCGCTCACGCCCACCAATTCCAGACCGCCGAAGGAAAACATTATTATCACCAACGCTATACAGAATTCCTTAAAGCCATTCGCGAAAAACCCTCCGTGCTCCCACATGTTGGACACCTTTGCCTCCGGTCCCGCCCCGCCCGAGAACAGCAGCCACCCGCCAAACACGATCATGCCGATAACCGCCAGCACCTTGATGATGGCGAACCAGAACTCGGCTTCGCCGAAGATTTTCACGTTGGCCAGATTGATCGCGTTGATCAGCACAAAGAACACCAGCACCGGTATCCACTGCGGCATGTCGGGCACCCAGTAATGGATGTATTTGGCCACCGCCGTCAGCTCCGTCATGCCCACCAGCACGTAAAGCACCCAGTAATTCCAGCCCGACATGAACCCGGCAAACCCGCTCCAATACTTGTAGGCGAAGTGGCTGAACGACCCCGCGACCGGCTCCTCCACGATCATCTCTCCGAGCTGGCGCATTATCAGGAACTCAATGATACCGCCAATCAAGTAACCGAGCATCATCGCCGGGCCAGCCAGTTTAATGACACCTGCCGAGCCGAGAAACAGCCCGGTGCCGATCGCACCGCCAAGGGCGATGAGTTGGATGTGACGGTTTTTGAGCCCGCGTTTGAGCGTGCCGTCAGCATTGTGAGTCTGGGAATTGGGTGCGGAGGAGGGAGATCCGTGCATTGCAAAATCAACACAGGAGAACGGCTGTTAATCAACATCAGATAAACCCCCGATGCGCAGTGTGTCGGACGGGGAGTGGCGCGTATCCCGCCCCTGACGCTCCGTTTGACACCCGCCGCGACCCGCGCAACTTGCCTCGTCATGATCACGCTCAGCCCGCGCGCCGCCGACCAAATCCGCCAGATGCAACGCGACAACGCCGCCACCGGCCAGCCCCTCCGCGTGCTTGTCGAGGACGGCGGTTGCTCCGGCCACCAATACGGCATGTCGTTCGACGACCCGCGTCCCGATGACACCCGCATGGAGAGCGAAGGCGTGCCAATCGTCGTTGACCCTGCCAGCCTCAAGCACCTCGACGGCACCCACATCGACTTCGACGACGGCCTCCAAGGCCGCGGCTTCGAGATCAAGAACCCCAACGCCAAAAACACCTGCGGCTGCGGCAAGTCCTTCGGCTGACCACCGCGCCCTACCGCCGCCCCCGCTCACACCCAGCCCTCAGCCCCTCTGCCATTTCTCCCCTGCGCCGCGCAACAACCGCAGCGAATTGGCAACCACCAGCAACGTCGCCCCCGTGTCCGCCAGAATCGCCAGCCACAAGCTCGCGTACCCCAGCAACGTCATTACCAAAAACACCGCCTTCAACCCCAGCGCGAACGCGATGTTAAACCGGATGATCCCCAGCGCCCGCCGTCCCATGCGCACCGCATCGGCGATTTTTCCCAGATCATCCTTCATCAACGCGATATCCGCCGTCTCGATTGCCGCGTCCGACCCCGCCGCCCCCATTGCGATAGCCACGCTCGCCGCCGCCATCGCCGGCGCGTCGTTGATCCCATCGCCCACCATGCCCACGATCCCATGACGCTCGCGCAACGCCGTAACGCCCGCCACCTTGTCCTCCGGCAACAGACCGCCCCGCGCCTCGTCGATTCCCGCCTCGCGCGCGATCGCATCGACCGTGCGCTGGTTGTCCCCGCTCAACATAACCAGCCTCCTCACGCCCGCCCCATGCAACGCCGCCACCGCCTCCCTCGCCCCGGCGCGCAACGCATCCCCCAGCGCCAGCACGCCGGCAACCCGCCCCCCCCCCGCCCTCTCCCATGCACGCCTGGCGAGACGCCGAGCGCGAAATCGTTGAAGACATCCTGCGTGCCCTCCTCGAATGCGAATACCAGCGCCACACCGCCACCGACGAACACCTCGCCGGCCTCGTCGGCACCTCGCGCGAAACCGTCCTCCTCGCCCTTGCCCGCGCTGGCGAAGCCGGACTCGTCACCACCAGCAGCACCACGTCCGTCCCCTTCCCCGTCCCCGTCCCCTTCCCCGTCCCCTTCCCCGGCTCCGCCCCGGCCATCGCCACCGAACACGGCTGGACCCTCCAGCCCGCCGGACGCGAAATCGCGCTCCTCATCATGCGCGCCCACCGCCTGGTCGAAACCCGCCTTGCCCGTGAATCCGGCCTCCAGCCCGAACGCTGGCACGCCCTCGCCCACGCCGCCGAGCACCGCCTTACGCCCGACGAAGTCAACCGCCTCGCCGACCAGCTCGACAACCCCCGCTTCGATCCCCACGGCGACCCCATCCCCACCCGCGAAGGCCGCTGGCCCGGCGCCGAAGGCCGCGC
>NZ_ABEA03000148.1 GCF_000171235.2 Geminisphaera colitermitum TAV2
GGCTTTGAACTCGCCGGTGCCGACAAAACATTTTTTCCCGCCGAAGCCAAAATCGACGGCAACACCATCATTGTAACATCCCCTCAAGTCCCTACTCCCGTCGCTGTCCGCTACGCCTGGCGCAACGCTCCAAGCGCTGGTCTATTCAACCAAGACGGCCTACCTGCCTGCCCCTTCCGCAGCGACGACTGGCCCGATCGTAATTAAAATCCAAATACACACACACGCCATGAAACCCACAAAACACACACACCCTTCCACCGCCCCCGCTGCCTTCACGCTCATCGAACTGCTCACCGTCATTGCCATCATCGGCATCTTGGCGGCGATCATCATCCCGACAGTCAGCAAAGTCCGCGAATCCGCCCGCTCCGCGCAATGCATGAGCAACCTCCGCTCCCTCCAATCCGCCGCCATAATGTTTATCACTGACCGCAAAGGCAAAATGCTCGACCGCGACAACTGGAAAGTCGCCCCCGACAATAGTGCCAGCCTCGTCTCCTACCTCACTCTGCCAAAGCTGCCCACGGGTGAAAAGTGGCCTGCGGACCTCATTTCTCCCCTCAATTGCTACTCTGCCTACCGCCTCAACCCAGCCCCTAACACCGGCTATGCCCGCACCTATGGCATCAGCCACTACGCTTGCGCCACTTATCAAAAGACCGGCACAGGAACAACGGAACTCACCGACACAGCCAAAACCATCGACGACATCGCCAACCCTTCGCAAATGGCCTTCTTCTTGGACGGTGTTCCCGAATCCAGCGGCATAGATTACTGGCCTTATATCCGCGATAACAACATCAGGAGTTCGGCCTCAAGTCCGCCTCCCAATTACCCCCACAAGGACGGCCTCAACATCGTCTTTGTTGACGGTCACATCCGCCACATTTCCCGTTCAGTCATGATCGTCGATCACAGGCTACAAGACAGCCCACTATGGAAAGGCTCGCTGAAGTAATCACGCCAACAACCCGCGCCACATTGAACACCCACCACACACCCGGCATCGCCGCCGCTCTCGAAGACCTCCACCGCGATCTCGCGAAAATCCTTCTCCACGAAAGTGGCGCGGGCGTCCCGCCCGCT
>NZ_ABEA03000147.1 GCF_000171235.2 Geminisphaera colitermitum TAV2
GCCACGCTGTCCACACCTGACGCCGCTGGCTGGCGCGAAGCCCGGATCACATTCGATTCCCCAGCCCCTTACATTGCCAGCCTCACCTTCATTGCCCGCCTCGCCCCCAACCACGCCCGCGCCAAACTCTGGATCGACGACATCACCCTGCGTCCATCCGACTGACTCATCTGCTTCATCACCCATCAAAAAAATGAAAATCCCGTCAAGCTGCGCCAAAGACGCGGCGGACGGGATTTGCTTTAATCACCCCCGCGCCAAGCGCATCATCCGCCTCCCACCTCCCGCCTCCTAACTCCTAATTCCTACTTCCTCATTTCCCATGAAAGCCGCCACCTACGAAGGTAACAAAACATTCCGCGTCGCCGACGCCACGCCCGTCGCTCCCGCACCCGACGAAGTTCGCCTCAAAGTTGCCTATGTCGGCATTTGCGGCACCGACGTCCACATCTACCACGGACACATGGACCAGCGCGTCAAAATACCACAAGTCATCGGCCACGAAGTCTCCGGCACCATCGACGCCATCGGCTCCGGCGTCACCGGATTTGCCATTGGCGACGCCGTTGTTGTCCGCCCGCTGGACAACCGTGCCGAGACCCCCGCCGACCGCGGCAACAGCCACATCTGCCGCAACCTCAAATTCATCGGCATCGATTCCCCCGGCGGCTTTCAACAACTCTGGAACGTCCCCGCATTCGCAGTCCACAAAGCCCCCCCCTCAACCGACCTCAAACTCGCCGCACTAACTGAGCCCCTCGCCGTTGCCTGTCACGACGTGCGCCTCGGCGGCGTCAAACCCGGCGAACTCGCCGTCGTCATCGGCGGCGGCCCCATCGGCATCCTCGTTGCGCTCGTCGCCCGCGCCGCCGGTGCGCAAGTCATCATCAGCGAAGTCAACGAACTCCGCCTCGCCTTCGCCCGCTCCCTCGGCTTCGAAGCGCACAGCCCGCTCTCCACCGACCTCCCCGCCCTCTGCCGTGCCAAAAGCGGCGACTCCGGCGCGGACATCGTCTTTGAAGTCTCCGGAGCCAAATCCGCCGCCGCCACCATGACCGACCTCCTCGCCATCCGCGGGCGCATCGTCGTCGTGGCCATTTACCCGAAACCCACCGAGATCAACCTCCATCAATTTTTCTGGAAAGAGCTCAAACTCATCGGTGCCCGCGTTTACGAACGCGAAGACTACGAACAAGCGCTCAAGCTCATTGCCAGCCGCCAGCTCCCGCTCGAAAAACTCATCACCCGCGTTGAACCGCTCTCCGGCATCCAAGCCGCCTTTGAAAACCTAGGCAGCACGCCCGACGCGATGAAAATCCTCATCGACTGCCAGGCCTAAAAGTAGCCCTTGTCTTAACGGTAGGGAGGCCTCTCCGAGGCCTCCGCAACCACGCTTCATCTACCTATAAATTTCGCATCCACACACCACGTTAACGGAGGCCTCTCCGAGACCTCCCTGCCAGCCTGCCAGTTAGGCGATGACGCCACTTTCTCTTTCAAATTTCCCATGCCCATTAGTGTTCATTAGTGACCATTAGTGGTTAAAACCGCATCTCTCACCATGACCCAAAAACTCAAAACCCTCTTTGCCTGCACCATCGAAGATACCGACGCCCGCGCGCGTATCCAAAAAGTCACCACGCTTGTCGAAGCCCCTGCCGCTGACACCCCCGAAAAAGTCCTCGCCGCCGCCACCCAAGCGCAAGCCGATGCGATCATTGTCCCCTTCACCGCGCAGCACCTCATCACCCGCGAAGTGATCGACGCCCTCCCCGGCCTGCGCCTCGTTGGCAGCACCTACGGCGGCGTCCGCCAAAACATCGACGAACTCCACGCCCTCTCAAAAAAACTCTGCGTCATTCACACCGGCCCCACGCGCATCCGCCCCATGGCGGAATACACCCTCGGCCTCGCCCTCACCTCGCTCACCCAAATCGCCAACTACCACCACTACATGCGCAGCGGCGAAGCCTGGCCCCGCGCGAAATTCGGACGCACCCGCATCCTCCACAACCGCAAAGTTGGCGTCATCGGCTTCGGATGGATCGGCAAAGGCATCGCGCAACTCTTCCAACACTTCACCCCCCACATCACCATCTACTCCGAACACTCCACCGAAGCCGCGCTCCGCGAACAAGGCTTCCGCAAAGCCCCCTCGCTCGCCTCGATGTTTGCCGAATGCGAAGTCATCATCCTCGCCGGAGGTCACAACCCGAAGACCCACCACATGATCCGCCGCGAACACTTCGAGGCCATGGCCGACGAAGCCCTCTTCATCAACATTGCCCGCGGCAAAATGGTGCTCCAGTCCGACATGATTGACGTGGTATCCAAAAAAAACATCCACCTCGCCCTCGACGTATTTGAGGAAGAACCACTCGAAGCCGACAGCCCCCTTCGTCACAACGACCGCGTTCTCATCGCCCCCCACCGCGCCAACGCCCCGCGTGAATTTGAGCAACGCTGGCAATTCCTCGCCGACGAACTCGAATGCTACGCACGCGGCGAACGCCCCCTTACCGCGCTCGACCCTGTCCGCGCCGCCGTCATGAGCGAATCCTGATGGCAGCGGGGGGGGAGGGGGGCAACAGGCCCAAAGCGCGAAAGGCAACAAAAGGGCATGCCATAGATTTCAGTGCCTCGATATTTTTACTGCACTGATCACGGTCATTCTATTCCCATTACAACCATGAAGCGCATCTCATCCCTACTCATCCTCCTCGCCCTACCCCTCCTCTTCGCCGCCACCATCAACGTCACCGCCGCCCCACGCGTTGAAAACGACATCGCCTACCTCCCCCCCGACCGCACCGAAAAACTCGACGCCTACCTCCCCGACCCCGCCGTCTGGCCCGGCCCCCACCCCGCCGTCCTCTTCATCCACGGCGGCGGCTGGCATGGCGGCGACAAAGCCAATGCCCGCGAACGCAACATCGGCGAAAACCTCTCCGCCGCGGGCTACGCCGTTTTCTCCATCAATTACATCCTCAACACCCGCGAAAAAGACCCCGCCACCGGCCAATTCCGCACCACCCGCTTCGTCTGGCCGCAAAACCTCTACGACTGCAAAAGCGCCCTCCGTTACCTCCGCGCCAACGCCGACCGCTACAATCTCAACCCCGACCGCATCGCCGTCATGGGCGGATCCGGCGGCGCGCGCCTCGCCCAACTTCTCGGCGCCACGGCCCGCCACGACGAGTTCAACCGCCACGGCCATTACACAGAACAGTCCAACGCCATCTCCTGCATCCTCAGTTTCTATGGCAACTACGACATACGCGGCACCCATCACTTCGCCGACGGAGGCCTGCCACCCGACGAAACCGCCGCGAAACAAGCCGAAGCCTCCGCCATTACCTACCTCGACAAAAACACCCCGCCCATGCTCATTGCCCACGGCACTGCCGACAAAACCGCCCCCGTAGAAACCTCCCGCCTCCTCGCCGAGCACCTCCGCCGACTTGGCGTCGATTACTGGTATGTTGAAATCGCCGGTGCCCCGCACTCCTTCCACCTCCAGCCCAAGCAAATGGACCTCCGCCCCACCGTCCTCACCTTCCTCGAAAAGCACCTCGGCAAACCCATTCCGAGCACTCGCTAAACCCCAGATATTACTTTCAACGAAGAATCTCCTCATGACAGTCATCTGTATTCTTCGTTCACTTCGTTGCCTTCTGTGCAAAAATCCTGCCTCTCAGCACCACCTCCCTCCCCCCCCCCCTCTTTCACCCATGCGTTACACACTCCTCCTCGCCACGCTCGCCATGACAGCACTTGCAACCGCCGCACCGCGCCTTGAGAGCGACATCTCGTATCTTGGCCCCGATCGCGCCGAAAAACTCGACGCCTACCTCCCCGACCCCGCCGCCTATCCCGGTCCCCACCCAGCCATCCTCCTCATCCACGGCGGAGGCTGGAGCGGCGGCGACAAAGCTGCAGCCCGCGAAAAAAACATCGGCAACACCCTTGCCGCCCACGGATACGCCGTCTTCTCCATAAATTACCTCCTCAACACCGGTCCAAAAGATCCCGCCACCGGCAAACGTAAACTCACCCGCCTTGCCTGGCCGCAAAACCTCTACGACTGCAAAACCGCCCTCCGCTACCTCCGCGCCAACGCCGACCACTACAAGCTCAACCCCGACCGCATTGCTGTCATGGGCGGCTCTGCTGGCGGACACCTTTCCATGCTCGTCGGAGCCACCGCCCGCAACAAAGAGATCAACAGCCACGGCCTCTACACCGACCAATCCACCGCCGTCACCGCCATCATCAATTTTTACGGCGACTACGACATCAGCGGACGCCCCGTTTCCCCCTTTGCCGGAGCCACGCCCGAGGAAACCAAAGCCAACGAAACCGCCGCCTCCCCCATCACCTACATCGACAAAAACACCCCGCCCATGCTCATCGCGCACGGTGCTGCTGACAAAACTGTCTCTGTCGAACGCTCCCGTCTCCTCACCAAACACCTTCAACAAGTCGGCACCGATTACTGGTACATCGAAATCGCCAAAGCCCCCCACACCTTCGACCTCCAGCCCAAGCAAATGGACCTCCGCCCCCTCGTCCTCACCTTCCTCGAAAAACACCTCGGCAAACCCAAACAAAATTAAACCCCACAAAACAAAAACACACCACCGAGGCACCAAGCCACCGAAGCGCGTGAGCTTATGACTTTAATTTTAAACGCAAAGATGCGAAGGTTCTTCGACGTTTTCAGTGGGGAACAGGATTCCGCTATGGAGTGCGGCGATTCATCGCCGCTTTAGGCGACGTGATTCATCACGTCGCCTCACCTTACCCTCTTGCTACCCTCTTCCTACCGTCTGGCAAAGGACGCACCGGAAAGCAGGAGCTGGGAGGGCGGGAGGGCGGGCCGTTAAAACGACCCGTCAAAAGCGGCGATGAATCGCCGCACTCCATGTCGAACCACCGAAAATGTCGAAGAACCGACGCGAAGACACAAAGTCCTTCATAATCACTGACTTTGCATCTTCGCGTCTTTGCGTTTCAATCCCCCCCCCCCCCCCCTTCGCTCTCAGGAAACATCTCTGTCTTGCCTGCCTCAGTGCCTTTGTGTCTCTGTAGTTAACTCAACTCCTCTTATCATGCCCGATCAAACAGCCTCCCTCGAATTCCATAACGCCCACCTCGACCCCCGCGAAGGCGGCACCTGGCAACTCTCGCGTTACCCCGCCCCCGTGCGTCACGCCCTCAACGAACGCGGACGCATGGTGACGATGGACGCCTGCGGCGTGGAAATCCGCTTTGTCACACCTGCCAAAAACATCCGCGTCACCCTCACCGCCGAAGACGCCGACACCGACGTGCAAGTTTACTGCGGAGCCTTCCTGCACCTCACCCAACGCCTCACGCGCGGTATCCCCACGGCCATTACACTCACCCCGCCCGAACGCTTCCCTGAAGCCACCGACGCCGCCCTTGCCTCCGGCGGCTGGTCCCCTGACGTCTGGCGCATCGCCCCCGGACGCGCCGCATTCCTCTTTCACCACCTCGAAACCTTCGGACACCCCGTTCGTCCGCCGACCCCTGCCGAAAAACCCGCCATCAACTGGCTGGCCTACGGCTCCTCGATCACGCACTCGCACCACGCCGGATACCCCTACCACGCCGCCCGCCTCCTTCACTGGAACCTCTGGGGCAAAGGACTCTCTGGCGCATGCCACATCGAAAAAGAAGCCGCCGATTATCTCGCCGCCACCGCAGCCCAAATCAAAGCCTCGATCATCACTGCCGAACTCGGCGTCAACATGCGCGGCGACTACACTGTCGAAACCTTTGCCGAACGCGCCGCGTATCTCCTCAAAACCCTTCGTAGTCAAAACCCCGGTACGCCCATCGTTCTCATCACCGCCTTCACCAACAGCGCCCATTACGCCCGCGCCCCGCGTGCCGACTTTGACCGCCAGCACGGGTTCGACGCCGCCCTGCGAGACTTGGTCGCCCGCACCCGCGCCTCTGGCGACACCCATGTGCACCTCATCGAGGGCACCGAACTCCTCACCGACTTTACCCTCCTATCCGCCGATGTCCTGCATCCCACGCCCAGCGGCCACGCCCTCATGGGCCACAACCTGGCCGACCGTCTGCGAACCCTCGCCGGTTAAATTTCACACCTGCGTGCTCGGCCCGAAATACGTCTCCGATAAAATACGCTGCCGGTAAGTCTGCGGCGTAACGCCTGTTTCGCGCTTAAACGCCCGTCCAAACAACGTCGGAGTCGAAAACCCAACCGACCTCCCCACATCGGCCACCGTGCGCGACGAATCCGCCAGCAACTGCTGCGCGATGTCCACCCGCACAAACCGCAGGTAATCGAAAACCGTCTTCCCTGTCATCTGTCGGAACGCCCGTGAAACATGTCCCGGACTTAACCGCAAATGCCGCGCAACCTCATCGAGAGTCAGTGAACGCCGGTGATTCTCGAATAAAAATTCCTTCGTCCTACGCACGATAAGCTCCCCGCGTGTGACGGACGACTGGGCCGGCATCTCGCGCCGCTCTCCCGTCGCACCCGTCCGCATCACGGCGCGGGCGCACAGCACCGACAACCCCAGCATCATCGAAGTGATCCGTAACTTGTAACCCGGCGGGCGCTGGTCGAACTCATTGCGAACCTCCCTGATCAACTCGTGTACCGCAGGAGTCACTACACCCGGAATATAACGCGGCTTCCTTGTGAATTCGCGCAGGAAGTCCAGACCGTCCGGACCAAACTCGAACGAAAAATCCGACGGCGTCTGGTATTGCAATATCCAGTCGCGTTCATCCTGGGTACACTCGTTGATCGCGATAAACCGCCGCTTCGACACCCGGGGCACGGCAGCCCAGTTCTGCTGCTCGGCAAACCATCTTTCCTTCCTCATCTCCTGCTCCGCCTTCCGCCGTTCCAGCACCACCCCATCCTTCACCGACAACAACCCCAGATCCTCTGCGAAGTGCCAGATCACCCGCAGCACATGCATCCTCGACGCCCGCCCCTCCTGCCGCGGCCGGTAAGTCCGCGCCCACTCGCTCGGCAGCAAACACGCATCATTAGGACGCAACAGCCACACGCCCTCCTCCCCCGCCACCTCGATCTCGTGATCCACATCGAGAAAAAACAGCAGCATGTGCGCCCGCGGCGCCGCAAACAAACCCTTGTCCCGATCAATGCTGTAAAGCCGCTCGTCCACCTGCATCTCCACCGGAAAGTCACTTGTGATGATTCGTGTGCTTAGTCCCATGGATCAAGTCGCTACCCGAAAACCCCGCCCCGATCCTCAAATTATCATTTTCAGGCGATCCTTGCTCTTCCTGGGCGATGACACCCGCCCCCCATCTTGATATGATTACCGCGTTCGCCACCCACGATTCACCAACGCCCAATGATCTTTCCCCGATTTATCCTCCGCGCCCTTCCCATCGTCCTTGTCCTGACGATTTCAGGACAATTCGCCCCTGCGCCAGTCTCTGCCGCCACCCTACAGGAAGTGTCCGCCGCTAAGTTTTCCGAAGGCCCGCTCACCCCATCGCCCGACGGTTGGACGCTGACCGGCGCCCCCGGTCCTGACTTGGAAATCGCCCGACTCGCACCCGACTCCCGCGCCATCCGTCTGTCCAAGGAACCCGGTCCCGCCCGCATTCTCACCATCCCACTCCCCGGCCTTGCCACGCGCACCACCTCGCCACGTGTCACCTTCCTTATCGAAATCGGCGCCGGGGCACCCAGCGACAAACCGGCCTCTGCGCAACGCGCCCTCCACTGGTTCGTCAAAAAAGGCACCCTCGATCTTCGCGCCGATGCCTCCGGTATCTTTTTAACCGATACAAACAAAAAACGCACCCTGATCACTCCCCCCTCCCCCGCCGCCGTATCAGACAACCAACTCGCCCGCATCGAACTCGACTACGACACCGCCGCCAAAACCATCACCGCCGCCCGTGTCAACAACGTCGCCGCTCCCGCCTTCGAACCCGTATCCAATAAAAACTTACTCCTGCGCGGCGGCCTGCAAATCATCGCTCCTACAGGCTCCACCCGATCCGTCCTCCTCAGACGCGTCGCCATCACCAACGGCATCACCAGCGCCATGCGGAACGACGCCGCCGTTCCCCGCTGGCTCCATCCGATTTCTCCACCCGCGGAACCCTCCGATACGCCCAATCCGCCGCTTCCCACCTGGACACCGCTCCCACGAAAAACCGCCAACGCACTCACCTTCACACCCGATCCCGCACGTCTCGCCAATCCGCCCTTCGCTGGCGAAATCCTCCTCTCCCGCGCCGACTTTGCCCGCCTCACCGAAGCCCTTGCCACCCAGCCCGACCTGCGCGCCGCCTGGGAAACCAGCGAAAAAGCCGCCCGCCAGCTTCTCGCCGATGGCAACTGGAGCCACTGGTTCCCCGACCCTGCCAAAACCGGACGCTACACCTACACCATCCGCGGCATCCTCCCGCGCCTCGCGCTCCTGCACGCCGCCAGCGGCCAGCCCGACCTCGGCCAACTCGTCCGCCTGCTCACCCTCGACCTCATCCGCCGCCCCCTCCCCTTCTGGACTCACGCTGAACTCCGCAAATACGACCCCGCCGCCCCGCTCGGCCGCCTCGAAACCGCCGAACTCGCCCGCGGCCTTGCCCTCGCCTGGCAATGGAGCGCCGACCTCTTTCCAAAAACCGAACCTGAACACGCCGAAATCCGCGCCGCCCTCACCCGCAAAGGACTCGACCCCAGCCTGCGCTGGCTCCAAGACCCCGAACGCCGCAACAACTTCATGGCCGTCATCGGAGGCGGCGCGCTCGCCGCCGCCCGCATTCTCGACGACGCCCCCGCCGCCGAACTCGCCGCCACGCGCATGGAAGACTGGCTCGGCCTCATCGAAAACGACGGCAGCTACGGCGAACCCGTAGGATATTTTGAATACGGCGCCTCCGCCTTTTTTTACGGCTGGTGGGCGCTTGGCCGTGACGAAGGCGTTGCCCGCCTCCATCGCCACCCCGCGCTCAAAGGCACGCTCCCCTGGATGGCCGCTCACTACGTCCTCCACCGCAACTCAAACACCGCCACCACTCCCGCCGCTGCCACGCTTACCCCGTGGCGGGTAAACTTTGGCGACGACGATTTCACCAGCGCGGCCAGCCCCATGGTTTGCGAATCCCTCGCCCTCGCTTGCAACGACGGACTCGGCACCTGGATGTCACAAAACCTCGGTCCCGCCGCCGGACGCCGTTCACTCAACATCTACGAATTCCTCTTCCGTCTCGGCTCCCTCTCCCACCCCTTGCCCGAGCCCATCGCCCCTCCCCCCCCCCTCCCCCCCGCCCGCATCTACGACGTCGGCCCCGCCATCCTGCGCTCCGGCTGGACCTTTGACCGCGACATCGTGCTCGCCTTGCGCGGCGCTGGAGCCGCCCGCACCGGCTACTCACACGACCGCGGCAACCGCAACGCCTTCATGCTCTTTGTTGACGGCGAAATCTTCTTCGCCGCCCCCGGACGCGCCAGCTACCGCAGCACCCTTGGACGCGAATGGGACTGGCGCATCACCAGCCACTCCGCCGTCTCGCTCGACGACCAGATGCAACTCCGCGACCGCGTTGCCCGCTACACGCATTTCTCCGACGACGGCAACCTCGTGCAACTCGCCAGCGATGCCACCCTCGCCTACCGCGATGCTCCCCGCTCCATCACCCGCCGCGTCTGGATGGACCGCTCGCGCGGCCTCATTGCCATCGAAGACATTATTCAGACAAACCCCTCCAAACCCTCTGCCATCGGCTGGCACCTCCTCCTCGCCAACCACGACGGCCTCAGCCGGATCACCCCACCCTTCGACTCCGATGTGGCGCGGGCGTCTCGCCCGCCCGATCATTCTGACGCGTCCGGCGGCTGGCGTTTTCAACGGCCCGACGGCGAAGTTAAATTCTGGATACACGCCAGCCATCCGCTCCACGTTGAAGACGCGCCCGGCATCATGCACACCGCCTACTCCTACTATCCCGGAGACCCCGGCGAAGGAAAACCCGGCAGTGCCCGCCATCTCACCTGGCGACCGGAAAACAACGCGCGCTTCGACGACCTCCGCATCTGGACGTTGATCCTCACGCGCTCACAAAACACCCCCGACGCCCGCGCCACCTTCGACGCCTCCTCCACCTCCGCCTCCGGCCCCACCTGGACGCTCAACACTACCGGCCAGAGCACACCGCTCACCTTCCCCCGTTCCACCGACAATCTCCCGCAAAGCAAAGAATGACCCTCCCCCCCCCTGCCATGAAATTTTCCACTTCCGATTTTAGCTTTTCAGATTTCAGCCTTTTAGTTTTTCCCGGCGCGAAGCGCCGCGCCGCCTTCACGCTCATCGAACTCCTGACGGTCGTCGCCATCATCGGCATCCTTGCCGGTATTGTGATTAGCGGCATTTCCGGCGTTCGCAAAAAAGCCAACCAAGTCCGTTGTCTCTCCAACCTCCGACAAGTCGGCGTGGCCATCATAGCCTACGCCAACGACAACAAAGACAACCTACCTGGGCCTACTCTTCTGGGTGCCAGTTCCACCTACACCAAAACCAGCAAACAATACCTTGGTTACCATCTTGCCTCTTATGTCAGCATGAGACGCCCCGAGGATTTGCAAACGGGTGAAACCGAAATATTCCCCTACCTGCGCTGTCCCCAACGCGTCTTGGCCAACCCTGACGACTCCGCTCCCTTTTTCATCGTTCAGTGCCGCGTGCCCACCGGACGCACCAGCAATGGCACCGGGCGTATTCTGGGCCAATACAATGAACCCTCACCAAAGGACAAACCCGCGCGTTACGCGGAACTTGAACACATTGGCGGCCCTTCCCGTGTCTGGGCATTGGTCGAAGCAGATCAAGGGCTGGGCGCATGGAAAACAGTCAAGGACTCTGGCTGGTTCAACAACCTCCCCGTAAACCCCGTCCACGGAGGCTCTCGTGTCGTCCTCTTTTTCGACGCTCGCGTGCAACTTATGAAAGACCTGCCACCTGATCCCCAGTAGTCGGCACACTCACCCATTCCTGCATCCCGATTTTTTCCGCCCACCAACACACACGAATTACCACCATGAAAACACATACTAAACACATGCTCCGCACCACCACTGCCGCTCTCGTGCTCGCATTCACCGCCGCCATGCTCAACACGCAGGCGCAAGCCCAGACAATCCCTCCCGTTTACTCGGAAGACTTCGCCGCCGCCACCTCCCGCGACTCGTGGTATTCCTCCGGCGCCGCCAGCGCTGCCCCTTACGACTCGACTGCCAAGGCCATCAAACTCACCGCGCTCAATGCTGGTTCCGGGAAACACATTCTCACCTACTTTGATAGCACCGCGCTTGCCATCGGTGATTCACTAACGCTCGACTTGACCTTCAGCGTGAGCGGCACCACCGGAGGCACGATTTCAGGAGTCAGCGGCGCCACCGATCAATTCCGTTTCGGCCTCTTCAACTCCGGAGCCAACGGACACGTCTCCAAAGACAATCACGGCGTATCGGGAACAAGTTCGACCAACGGCATCACCGACGGCTTCAGCAGTTATGTCGGTTACAGCCCTACGATGGCCAAAAGCTCCCTTGGATTGCGAGAACGCGATGCGCTCACCGGACAGCTCCTCACCGCTGCTGACGCCTACACCGCTTTCAACTCCGCCAACAACGAGCTCTCGTCCGATTACGTTACAGGAACCCTGCTCACCAGTGGACAAACCTACAGCATCAGATTCGCACTCACCCGTGTCGTCGCCGACATTATGTCGATGAGCATGATTTTCAGCGGCACCGATTCCGAAGGCACTGCATTCAGCTACACCATCAGCGGCCAAGATAAAACCGGCATCATTTCCACCTTCGACACCCTCGGAATTTCGGTGAATAACTCCACGGTCGATTTCCTCATCAAGAGCGTCGAGATCAACCACACCATCGCCCCGGTTCCAGAGCCCTCCACCGTTGCGATGCTGGCCGGACTCACCGGACTGCTTGCCGCCAGCCTCATCCGCTTTCGTCAACGCCACTAAGTCCTCCCCCCCCTCATGGGCTGGGCAAACACGACTGTCGGCGATAGCCGCCCGGTGGCATGTGGAACACCCGGTGGCATGGTGGATGTGGACACGCGATTTTGCGTTTACCCTCCTATCCGCCGACGTCCTGCATCCCACGCCCAGCGGCCACGCCCTCATGGGCCACAACCTGGCCGACCGTCTGCGAAGCATCACGAATCCCTGATCTGATATTGGAAAAACGCCTGCAAGCGCGGCAGCGCAGAGAGGTCTCCCAATGCCATTCGCTGTTTTAACGGTAGGGAGGCCTCTCCGAGTCCTCCGTCTCCCGCCGCCACGCTCCAAACACCGATGAGCGTCGTATCCTCCCTCACACTACGCACGGCGGAGGTCTCGGAGAAACCTCCCTACCAGGTAGGAAATGGCTACTGATTCATTGAAGGTTCTCTATTCAGAAACATCGGAGGCCTTTGATGTTTTCAGTGACGCGGAAGCGCCCGTAGCGCAGGCATCTTGCCTGCAAACTAATCTACTGCACGAAGCGCGGTGATTTTTGCTGCGTTTATTTTTGGGAAGCAGCGCTTCGCGCTATTGACTCGATTGCAGGCAGGATGCCTGCGCTACGGGCGCTTCCGCGCCATCTCCCACATCAACTACTCGGTTTTCCACTGAAACCATCGACGAACCAATATCGGCATCCTTTGATGTAAACGGAGCAAACGCCGCCAACTCTGGGTCACCACGATCTGAATACAACGTGGCCCACAGATTTACGGCATGTTCTCCGACGATTGGAACACCTTTGCTAAAGACGGGAGCGAAATCCGCTGGTGTTGTTTGCTCAGACACGGGGACGAAGACGAGAACATGACCGGAAGTGAGCGCGGACGTAGGCCAATCTCTCGTTGGTAAAAGGTGAATTTTCCGCCTGCAACTGTTCCCGCGTCACCAAACCGGCTTCGAGCCGTGCGGTATCTTGGAGCCGCAAAAGTTCTTTGCGAAAAAACGTATTGGCCGTGGTAGGCACCAATGGAATAGCGGCCAACGTTTCATTGATGAGAGCGAGCCGGGGTTCTGGAGCCAATGTCCGCAAACGCGCCAAAATCTCTTCCCGTCTGACGGCGGGACTCTCGGTGCTGGCGACTGCTGCCGTCGCTGCATTGGCCTGTTTCGAAATGCGAACCATGTCCCGCACGCCACCGCTCCGCCGCGCAAGATCAAGTGCTCCGATGACAACATCGTTCACGCAGCCCCCCCCCCCCCCCCCGCACGCTGAGCGTCGATGCATCCTTGATGCTGGCGATGAGCTGATTCACTGGTGCCTCGGCTCCGAAATCCGCGTTGTCGCCGCGGTATCAATAGAGAGGCAATCGATTCGTCAGCGCGGCATATTGAGGATATCAGATGGGGCGCCAATGGCGTTGGCATCCATGCCGTCTTCCCACGCACCGCGGTCACGTCCGTCGGGGAAATTTTTGACGCTGTCGGGCCAGCCTTGGCGGATAGGATAATCGCTGCCGGTGTTTTTACCGGGAGTGCCAGAGCGCAGACGCAGGTCGCGCTTTTCGTCCGGACTATTTGTAGTGGCTGCACCGATACCGGGTGACACAAAATGGCGTTCGAGTTGCGTGTCGGTGAGGGCGTCTTTTTCGGTGGCGTGGGTGTCGATGTTGTAAAGGTTGGCCTCCCAATGGTTGTCACCGCCGTCATCGGTGCGCGAGGCTCCGCGAAAGACGACGTTGGCCTTGGGCGAATGCGAGAAAAAGACGTTGTTGACGAAGTCGTAACCGTGCCAGCGGTCGGGATGGGGATCGGTGGTTTTTTCCCAGAGGTTGTAGGAGTTGGCGTAAAACGTGTTGTTATAGAATTTGATATTCTCGGCCTTACCGGCCCAGTCGTGACCGCTCTTGATGCCGAAGCCGTTGTTTTTGGTTGCTAGATTCATCGCAGTCTGGAGCCGGGTGCTTTCGACGATGTTGCGGTAAATGTAAATGGGACCGGGGGAATTGGAGGTGACGCTGATGCCGGTCCACGCTCCGCAAATATGGTTGTTGAAAAACTCGATGTTGGCGGACCAAGGGGATTCAAATTCGATGCCATCGTCGAGAATGTGAGCGAGGGTGTTATGGTGAATGCGGATACGGTTTTTGCGGATGCCCATGCCGTCCCATTGACCGACGATGAGGCACTCGCGGATTTCGCTGTCCTCAAGGTTTTCGAGTCGGAGGCCGACTCCCTGCCAAGGTCCCGCGTAGCGGGCCCGGGTATAGGTGCCGATTTCGTGCGTGTATCCGCCATGCCATTCCCATTCGTTAGGAATGCCGTTGAGGATGCGAACGCGAGCAATGAGAACTTGCGCGACGGTGGCGTCGGATTTGGCGGGGCTGATGGAATCTATGCCGCGCCAGCAGTTGCGAATGGTGAGGTCGCGGACTTCGATGTGCGAAGCGGGTTTTCCGGTGTTGAGGAGGATGCCGTAAGCAGCGCCGTTGCGGAGTTCGAGCGAGCGGATGCGGAGATGGCTGTTGTTAGCGAGGTCGATTACGGCAGGGGCGCGTCCAATGCTGAGGGGGGTGCGATTGGGGTCCTGATCATTGTCGAGTTTCAGGTAGATGTGTTGGTTGTCGCGAAAAATGCCTGCGCCGCGTGGTGCCGCTTTGAGTCCCTGAAGGCTGGCGTAGGTGGCGATGAGACGGTCGCAACCGTGGTTGCCGGGGACGCCGGTGAGGGAGGCCCAAGTGTTCACTCCGGGTATGGTGATGCCGCTGATGGGCAGCGTAGCACGGTAACAGACGAGGCCGATTTTTGGGTCGTCGTAAGGGGTCCAGAGGGGGGGGGGGGGGGAGGAAATGCTGGCGGCGAGGTTTTGAAAGGCGGGGTCGGCACCGTCGATGATGGTGGCGGGACCGGAGCCTTCGAGTGTAATGGGAGAGTCGATACGCCCGGATGCTTTGAATGTAATGTTCTCGTGATACACGCCGGGAGCGAGGCGGATGGTGTCGCCGGGAGCGGCGGAATCGAGCGCGGCCTGAATGCTTGCGTGGGGCTGGCGTTTGCCATCGGCGCGCTCGATCATGACCGCAGGGGCGGCGAATGCTGTCGATGCGGTCAGGGCTAGAGATGCAAGGAGGAGATGTCGGAAGATTTTGTTCATTGTTTTTTTCGGATCGTGAGCGCGAAAGCACTTAGGCGTGTCTTTGCATGATGCCTGTTTTCCAGTGTGTGATTGGACGCCGTTCGCTTTCCTTAGTAATTGTAACGCCAAAATGATGTTTGGTTGGAGGTGCTGTGCTCTTTCAGCATTTCTGCTTTGGGAATGCGCCGCACGTGGCCGTCAACAAAGGCGACGTTGATGGAATTGCCATGCGGGTAGAGAGGCTGTGCGGCGGAGCTTTCCCTGATCTCGGGATTGCTGAGGAGGAGCAAGTAATTGCTACCCGCCGTCGTGTTGATGGCACCGTCCATGAAGAGGGCGGTGCGCGAGGGGGTGGCAAAGGTGGCACCGGGCGGCGTGTGTTCGGCGACCTTGAAACCTTGTGCATCGTCACCATCGGCGCTGTTGCCGGTGCCACTGGAGGCGTGCTTGTTCATGGAATAGGTGCGGTCGAATCGGCCTTCCGCCGCGGTGAGGTTTTGCGGAGGACGGAGCTTGAAGGACGAATCGCATCGCAGGACGGATGGACCGCCGGGTGTCCAGTCAGACACCGTGTAGTGCATGGATAGATACGGCAGGATTGAACCGGATGTCGTGGATAAGTAATGCCAGCGTTTGGCAAAGGGCATCCGTTTGTGATCCTCGGCGTAGAGAAGAGCCGCCGTCGCGAGTTGTTTGAGGTTGCTGGTGCACTTGGCGGCAGCCGCGGTTTCGCGGACCTTGCTGACTGTTGGTATGATGATGGCGGCAAGAATGCCGATGATGGCAATGACGGTCAGCAGTTCAATGAGAGTGAAGCCGGAGACACGAATACGTGTGTGCTTTGAGTTCATGGGGGGGGGGGGGGCGAAGATGGTGTGAGAAGGAAAGGTTGGGGCAATGTCAGAGCAAGTGATCTTTTGTAGTTGTTTTTCAACGACGACGTAATGCTCGCTTGAGCATCAACACCGCGAGGGCAACAAATCCCGCACCTAGGGCAACGGAGCGGGGTTCGGGAATCGGGGCGACATCTGCCCACGTGGTGGCAATCACAAGGTCATTCACAAAATACCGATCGGTCATTTCGTTGCTGACACCACGGAAGCCGACCGCGCTGATTGAAGCAAGACCGTTGACTGAAGAGATGGTTCCAATGGGAGTGTCGCTCGATGAGGTCGGATTTATCCAAAAGGTCACAGTATTAAAAACGCTCAAACCTACGCCTTTGGAATAGCGAACAACAATATGGTAGTTTGTCCCATCGGCTACACTGGAGCCAGCGATGGTGTTAGTGCTACCGGTAGTCGGGCGGGCGAAAAGGGCACCGCTTGACATACCGACGTTGAGACGCAAACCACTGTGGGTATCTGTGCTGCCACCGGTGCTCGACGCCTGATCGAGCCAGAGGGCAAAGAAATCGTTACCCTCGTGTCCGGTCGCCGAGATCGTGAAACTGACGTAGAGTTCGTCTCCACTTTGCGCATCGAATGTGCGGTAGGCGATTTCGTTGCCGTTGGGTGCGGCGGTGCTGCCGACGCCAAACTGAGCGGAGCCGTCGGCGACCAAAGCGGCTGAGCTGGCTGTCCATGCCGCAGTCCAGCCGGTACCGCCGGATGCGCCGTTGAGGGCGGAATTGGCTGTGTAGGAAAAGCTGTCGGTGGCGACAATCGTGGCACTGGCCTGCGCCACAAAAAGGGGCAGGAGTACGGCAAGGCTAATGGCAAGGAATGTGTTACGTGGCGAACGATGCGTGTTGGGTGTGTTGGGTGTTTTCATAGAGGAGTGATGTTGTCTGGCGAACTGGTCGCCTCTGAATTGTGAGGATGAGTCTAGTCGGATAAGTGTCCGGCGTCATCAGCCAAAAGTTGCATGTCTCGACTCTGGTTGATATTTTTCTGTGCCTGCCGGGAGAAAACGAATAGGGATCGAAACATGGGCCGATATATTCACGTCGCCGAACATTTGCTGCCTCCGCTGTGTTTTCTGGATGAACGCATGTTTCATCTGCCCTCAGGAAAGTCGCTCTACACCGTGCCGGGGGATCCGATGGTGCTCTTGTTTCTCGATGCAAATCATGACGTCGTGCTGCCTGGTCCGGCTGAATCTTCCGAGCGGACTACGCACGCTCCGCTGCATGTGGTGACCGGCGACATTTGCGTATTCCCGGCCAGCTTGCCTCGCGTTTACCGTCGGCATTCTCCGCCAAAAAACACGTCGCTACGCACAACGAAAAGCACAGGCGAAAGCGCGAGCCGCATCCATGTTTTGCGGGTGCTGTTTCGATTTCCAGTTTGCGCCGCCGCCGACCAAAGCGCCCCTGATAACGGCGCGTCGTTGTCGTTGCCCGACGCGTCAGATGCGATGCAGTTCGTGCGCGACTTTGTGAGCGAGTTTCGCCACCTGCCCGGCGGAATCACGCCTGCGGTGCATGAGCGCATTACGACCTTTCGTCAGGAGGTGGAAACGGGCGCGCCCGGATACCATTTGCGAATGAGCGCCATCTGGCTCGACTTTGTCGTCGAATGCGCCCGCGCCATGGCCTCCGCCGGGAAATCCCAGATGATGACGCCCAAAACGCCTGCGGGCGAAAAGCACACCAACCGTGCTGATGTCCTCGTGCAGCGCACCAAACAATTCCTGGTCGAAAACCACGCCAGTCCGCTGACTCTCGACGAAATTGCCTGGCAGGCAAAACTGAGCCGCGAACATGTGGCGCGCACCTTTCGCCAGCAAACCGGGCAAACTGTTTTTGATTACCTCGCACGAGTACGCATCGAGGCGGCGCAGCAACTCTTGACTGACTCAGCCCTGCCGGTCACGGAGATTGCGCATCGCACCGGTTTTTCATCCCCGACGCTGTTTGGACGGGTTTTCAAACGGCTGATCGGCCAGACCCCGCAAGCCTACCGGCAGGAAGTGCTCTCCCAAGTGCGCTTCCGTCCGAGCATCCTTTTGTAGTTTATTCACCGATACCCTTCAATATCTCCCAACCTTTACTCCTCACATTCCCCCCTTCATCCCGCCATGGGCCGCATCCTCCACTCCATCGACCGCCTCCCCCCGCCGCTCCTCCTTGCCGAAGAACGCCTCACCGTCATCCCTCGCGGCGAACGCCTCGTCGTGCCCAACCGCCACATTGTCCCCAATCGCTGCGTTAAAGTTCTCTACTTCATTCAGGCCGATTTTGAGATGTCCATTGTTGGGCGCCCCCCGTTGCGCATCCGCTCTGGCGACATCCTTTTCGTGCCGCTGCCCGTGATGCAGACCTATCGCGCCATTCGGAACGTCGAAAGCATCAGCCACACACTCCGCCTCCTTATCGCCCCCCGCTCCGCGACGGACATCGACCCCATCTTCGCCGACGCCCTGCATGACATCCACCACCTCCCGCGCGGCATGACCCCGCGCCACCACGAACTCATCAACCACCTCCGAACCGAAATCGACAACCGCCAGCCCGGCCACCGCTTCATGGTTGGCGGCCTTTCCCTCGAACTTCTGACCGAAACCCTCCGTCTCATACAGTCCTCAATAACAAAAGAAAACGTCGCTATCGCCACCCCCGACACCCGCGTTCCCAACTCGGAATCCATCGCAACCAACACACACGTCCGCCGCGCCAAGGAATTCATTCTCGAAAACTACGAAAAAACGCTGACCCTTGCCGACATTGCCTGGAGCGCCCGCCTTAGCCGCGAACACCTTGCGCGCCTCTTTCACGAAGCCACTGGCCTCACTGTTTTCGATTACCTCACTCAGATCCGCATCGAGGCCGCCAAAAGTCATCTCTGCGACAGCGTCCTTCTCGTCAGCCAAATCGCCGCTCTCTCCGGTTTCACTTCTGACGCCCTATTTTGTCGCACCTTCAAAAAGCACACCGGTTTTACTCCCATGGCATGGCGTCGCCATATTTTTGAAAACTCCGACTTCGAACCCGCCCTTCGCTATCAACCTGCCACGATCACCGAGACCGCGCCTGCCGAAAAAGAAACCGACAACGAGAACACCCGCGCCGCAACCCTTGCCCGCAAAGTCGAATCCCGCCTCGTTCCCCGGAAACCGCCATCTCGCAAACCCTGAATCCCCAAGCCGTGTGTGTGGTGGGGGGGGGGGGGAACGCGATCGCCACATCAACCACAGTCAATCCTTCTAACTCCCAGCTAATGACATTCTCCGGCAGATGCTATAGGATGAACGCATGTCTCCCCAGATTGCCTCTTTCGCACGTCGCTGCCGCCTCGTCCACACACTATCTGGTGCACTGCTTGCCATCGCATTTGCGTCCGGCCCGCTGACGGCGATCATCGCCAACGCTGGCGCATCTGAACTCACGGCGGCCACGGCCAACCAACTCCCCTTCGCCAACGGCTTCCCCTTTCACATCCCCCCCACCGGCACCCAACCGGGCACCGCGCCCTACGACCTCGCGATCCCGCCGTCCGCCAACACAAAAATCGACAGCCCCATCAGCATTCGCGGCGACCAATTCATCGTTCGCCATTTGACATCAAACACCAGCCCCGACACCGGCGAACCCATCCGCTTCTGGGGCACCAACCTTTGCTTTTCCGGCGTATTCCCCGAACACGACATCGCTGACCGCATGGCCGCGCGCATGGCCACACTCGGCATCAACATCGTCCGCCTTCACCACTTCGACCAACGCCGTTTCCCCGGCGGCATCTGGCATCGCGACGCCCCCGGCGCCTCCAAATCTCCCAACGAAGACGACATCGCCCACCAAACCTTCGACCCAGAATCCCTTGACCGCCTCGACTACCTCATCGCCGCCCTCAAAAAACGCGGCATCTACACCAACCTAAACCTCAAAGTCTCCCGCATATTCAGTCCCGACCACGACGGCCCCGACTTCCCGAAACCCGATCCTGCCAAAAACGAAATCCTGCCCAAAAAAGGCAAAGGCTTTGACCAATTTTACACCCCCGCCATCGCCGCGCAAAAAGACTACGCCCGCCGCCTCCTCACCCATCGCAACCCCTACACCGGCCTCACCTACACCGAAGACCCCGCCGTCGCGATGGTGGAGATCAACAACGAAAACGGCATCCTCTGGGCCTGGAACTACCGAATCCTTGACCGCATTCCCTCCCGTTTCATTGACGAACTCGCCGCCCGCTGGAACACCTGGCTTCGTAACCAATATTCCACTACCGACGCACTCCGCGCCGCATGGAATCCGGCGAGTGGCGCGGGCGTCCCACCCGCAACCGGAACCGTAGCCTCCCGGTCCGTTCCCTCCACCGGTGGCAACCTCTTGGAAAACATCCCCCCCGCCCTCTTCACCGCCAAAAAAGCCCGCGCCACCCTCGCCCCGCTCACCGCCGCCGCCGACGCCGACGATTCCACCCCGGCCTCCCGTCGCCTCACCGTTGCCGAAGTCCCTGCTGCCACCGCTTGGAATGTCCGCTGCAACTGGCCCCTCCCGACCGCGCTTCCCGCCGACGCCACCTACACCGCCACCCTTCGCCTCCGCGCAAACCAACCCCACAAAATCAAACTCCGCCTCCGCTCCCCGTCCGACAACAAGGACCTCGCGCCCGTCCGCACCCTCAACCTCGCCACCGAGTGGAAAAACCACAGCACCACCTTTGCCATCCCGCCGGGTGACGCCGCCGTCGCCGCCCAACTCACCCTCGAAGCGGGCATCCCCGGCCTCGTCCTCGACATCGACTCCGCTTCCCTTCAACCGCTCACCAGCAAAAACCTCCTCGGCCTCCCAGCGGGCCAAGGTCTCGTCTCCCAAAGTGGCGCGGGCGGGACGCCCGCGCCACGCCCCGTCGAATGGGTATTCCGCCGCGATCTCCCCTCCCGCACACCCGCCGTCGTCACCGACGTCATGCGCTTCCTCCGCGACACCGAAATCGCCTACTGGCGCGAAATGCACGCTTTCTTACGCAACGACCTCCGCGTCGCCGCACCCATAACCACCACCGCCGTTGGCTACACCACGCCGCAAATCGCCGCCGAAACCGCCGACTTCATCGACACCCACCGCTACTGGGGATCACCCCGCTTTCCCGCCTTTGACCGGACAAAACCCTGGACCGTGCAACAAAAACCCATGGTCTCCCACCCCGCCCAGTCCACCATCGAACGCATGTCCGCCCGACGTGTATTCGGAAAACCATTCACCATCACCGAATACAACCACCCGCCCTCCACCGACCACCACGCCGAGGCCTTCCCCCTCGTCGGCGTCTGGGGCGCCGCGCAAGGCTGGGACGGCCTCTTCCAGTTCGCCTACTCCCACAGCCGCGCTTGGGAAGCTGACATCATGACCGGCTTCTTCGACACCGAGCCCAACCCCGCGCACACCGTCGCCGCCCTCGCCGCCTCCGACATCTTCCGTCACCGCCGCATCACCCCCTTTGCCTCCACAAAAACCGGCTACGTCACCCTAGACCGCCAACTCGAACGCCAGAACAACTACGCCTTCCCTCGCGAAATCGAGGCCGACGCCATCTACGGAGGACTCCCGCCCGACGCCTGGCTTACCAACCGCGTCGGCCTCGCGCCAAGTGACGCGGGCGTCCCGCCCGCAACCCTTGCCCCTCCGCCCTCCGTCTCCCAAAGCCTCGTCTGGGACGCCGCCAACCCCGCCACCGCCCACGTCCGTTACACGGGCGACGGCGTTGCTGGCCTCATCGGATTCGTTTCCGGCCAGACCCTCGATCTCGGATGGCTCCGTATCACACCCGGCACTACATCACTCAACGGCTTCTCAATTGTCATGCTCAATACCGTTGACCGCCAAGCCCTCGGAGCCCCCGGACGCTACCTGCTCACTGTGGCCGTCCGAGCCTCCAACCTCGGCATGGGCTGGAACGCTGACCGCACCGGCTTCGGCAAAAAATGGGGCACTGGTCCCACCCATGCCGAAACCGCCCCGATCGCGCTCGATTTCGCCTCTGCCACCGGCGTCCGGGTGTATCCGCTCAATCCCGACGGAACACGTCGCCCGGAACTCCCGCCGGTCTCCCTCCCGGGTCGCTTCGAAGCCACTCCTGCCAGCAAAACTCTCTGGTACGAAATCATCCTCCCGTAACCAAACATAAACTACACTCCAACCGTTAGCCAATAAACGTTATGAAACACACAATCCTGTTAACCCTCGCCGCGCTCCTCGCGGCCCCCCTCGGCGCCAACGCCCAGACCGTCGTCCATGATCCACTGCTCCCCTCTGCTGACACCCACGTGCGTGGGTCAAATTCCGCCAGCTCAAATTACGGAAGCGCCAACTATAACTATATTTCCGTCCGAGCAACCACTAGCAGCAACAAGCGCTACGCATATCTGCAATTCGACGTATCCTCCATCACCGACCCGATCACCAACGTCACGCTCACCCTGACGCTTTCCGAAGACATCGCATCTGCTCGCACGGCTTCCACCCTCCAACTCTATGGCCTCATCTTTGCGAACGATACCGAAGCCTTGGCCCTCGGGTTGGAAACCTCTCTTAACTACAACAATGCTCCCGCTCCCTGGGGCTCTGGCTCCTCTTCCGCCAGCGCCACCGATCTGCTCAGCACTGTTCCGCTTCCTATAGCGGGGGAAGCAAAATCAACCGCAGGCTCGTCCTTCATCTTTGAAAGCAGCTCCCAATTGGTGTCCTTCCTCGAAGCCGCCCGCCTCAATCCCGATCTCAGCATCGTAACACTCGTTCTCACGGAAAGCACCGGTCAAACTACTAACGGAGAAATATTCTTCGCTTCAAAAGAAAATACCACTCGTGCTAGACCGACCCTCACGATCACCACCACCGCCGTCCCCGAACCCGCCACATGGGCGGCATTCGCCGGCCTGACGTTGCTGGTATTCGCAATTCTGCGCCGCCGCCGCTAAGCACCGCCCCGTCTCCCAACGTAAATCGACTTAAATCGACTTAAATCGATTTAAATCGATTTAAATCGAATTATATCGACTCACGTCGATTTACGTCCCCTCCCCTCCCCCCCCCCCCCCCCCGCCGCCGCCTCGTGAAACCCGCCCGTATCCTCCTCACATTCCTAGCCATTCACGCGGTAACCACCCGCGCCGACGTCACCCTTGCGCCCATCTTCACCGACTCGGCAGTGCTTCAACGCGAAAAATCAATCCTCATCTGGGGAACCGCCGACCCCGGCGAAAAAGTCACCATTACCTTTGCCGACCAGTCAGCCACCACCACCGCGAACGACGCCGGCCAGTGGCACGTCACCCTCCCCCCCCACCCCGCCTCGTCCGAACCGCGACAATTCATCGTTCAAGGCAAAAATAAACTCACCCTAAACGACATCGTCGTTGGCGAAGTCTGGCTCGCCTCTGGCCAGTCCAACATGGAATGGATCGTCCAAAACACCGATACTGGCAGATTCGAAACCACCTTCGCCCAAAACCCCAACATCCGCCATTACAAGACCGCCAAAAAACCCTCCCTCACCCCCCTTCGCACCGCCTCCGGCGCATGGGAACGCACCACACCCGACACCGTGGGCCGCTTCACTGCCGTTGGCTACCACTTCGCCGCCGAACTCCACCGCGCCCTCGGCATCCCCATCGGCATCATCAACAGCAGTTGGGGAGCCACCCGCATCGAAGCCTGGATGGACGCCAGCGCCCTCGATGCCAACAACGGCCCCGCCTTCGTCACAATCCATTCACGCTGGCAACAAACCCTCGCCGATTACCCCGACGCCAAAAAACAACACGACGCCGCGCTCAAAGAATGGACCACCAAACGCGACGCCGCCAAAACCGCTGGGAAAACCTTCACCCAACGCCGCCCCGATGCCCCCCCGCGCGCCGGACAAGCCCACCGCGCCCAACCCAGCGGACTCTACAACGGCATGATTGCCCCGCACACCCCCTACGCCCTGCGCGGCATCATCTGGTATCAAGGCGAAGGCAACGCCCGCCGCCACTTCGAGTATCGCGAATTCCAGACCGCCCTCATCACCGGCTGGCGAAAACAATTCGCCCAAGGCGAACTCCCCTTTTACTGGGTCCAACTCGCCAGCTACAAAAGCGACGCCGCGAACGGAACCGACTACGCCTTTCTCCGCGAAGCCCAGACCCAATGCCTCGCGCTCCCCAACACCGGCCAAGCCATCACCATCGACATTGGCAACGCCAACAACATCCACCCCCGCAACAAACGCGAAGTCGGACGCCGCCTCGCCCTCCTTGCCCTCCACCGCACCTACGACAAAACCACCCTCGTTGACAGCGGCCCCCTCTTCATGAGCGCCGAGCGCAAAGGCAACGCCATGCGCGTCCACTTTCAACCCACCGACCCCTCCCCCCCCCC
>NZ_ABEA03000146.1 GCF_000171235.2 Geminisphaera colitermitum TAV2
AAACGGACTGCGCGGCGCTGTCGCTCTCCCACTCCGGCAACTCGCGCCCGCCGCCGTCAACCTCGCCGCCCCTTGGACCCTCGCCTTCACTCTCCGCATCGACCCCGCGACCGCTGCCTTCGCTGCCGACACTGGCAAAGACATCCTCCACGTCTTCGACGCCCCCGCCTTCAACTACACCACCAACGCCCGGCAAACCTGGGGATTCTCCATCCGCGCCCGCCGCGAACTCGTCCTCTGGAACGGCGACGGCCAAGGCAAAGTTTCCGCCATCCGCACCGGCCTCAACCTCCAACCCGGCGTCGCCCACACCCTGCATGTATCCATCAATCCAGGACAAAAAAAATGGTCCCTTGCCATCCATCCCGCCGGAGCCCCCGCGCCCCTCCACTTTTCCGATCTCGGCTTTCGTTCCCCAAGCTCCGCCCCCGGCGGCACTCTCATGACCACCACGCTCCACGATTCCGAATCAACCACTGCCGACGGCATCACGCCCGCGCCGCATCCCGTTCGCCTTTCGCTCGATGCCCTCCGTGTCACGCCCGGCATCCCCGCCCCTTCCGTATCCGACCCCATCGCCGCCAATTTCATCCGCAACGCCAGTTTCGACACCCACGGTTCCGGCCAGCTTGCCGACACCCTCTTCTGGCACCGCATGCGCCACATCGACTACCTCCCCCCCCCCTCCGCCGCCCCAACGCCCCCACTCGCCCTCGACCCCGCACAACCGCACAACGACTCCGCCTCCATCCGTATCTCCGGCGGCACTACGCTCTCCATTCCCGTCGAAGTCTGGGAAAACCTCCCCAAACCTCCATGGACATTCTCCATCTGGCTCAAAGCCGACCGGGACGCCGCCCCCGCCCGCCTTGCCATCGAAACCTACCGCTTCCATGACCGCGAAAACAACACCAGCGACATCCATGTCGGACGCACCTGGCAACGCTACGAACTCACCGTCAAGGACTCCCACCGCAACATCCGCCGCCAAGGTCGCATCCAAGGTCCGGTAAACCTCCGCATCACCTCCACAACTCCCGACACTCTCCTCTGGGCCTCCGCTCCCCAATGGGAAAAATCTCCTGCTGCCACGCCCTTCCTCCCCTCCCCCCGCGACCAAGCTCACGCCACCGACACCTTCGCCCTCCTCACCGCGCCTCCCGGCTCCGAATTCGCTCCCGTATCCGTTATCCCGCTACCCAAGCGCAACGGCTCCATCCCTCTCTTCGCCCGACTCTCCAGCGACGCAAAACCCCGCCGCACCGTTCCCCTCACCCTTGGAGTCCCCTTTCCCGCTGGCGAATACGACGGCACCGGCCCACTCACTCTCCGCCGCGAAGACGCGCCCGCCAACGCCCCTGCGATTCCACTCCAAACCGAAATCCTCGCCCGCTGGCCCGGCGACGGCAGCGTGCAATCTCTCGGCCTCAGCTTCGAAGCCGACCTGATTCCCGGCGAAAACCGCTGGCAACTCCACTACGCCACCGCTCCCGCCAACCCTCCCGCCAACACAGCT
>NZ_ABEA03000145.1 GCF_000171235.2 Geminisphaera colitermitum TAV2
ATCCCCTTCGCCGGCCACGAAGCCGTCATCGACCCCGACAGCGGCTCCCTCTGGGAATTCATCCGCGACACCGCCACCGGAGACACCGTTTTCACCCGTGCCACCATCGACGCCACCGGTTCCGACGGCGCGTATTACAGTTCCCGATACAGCCCGCGCGTCATCACCGAAATCGAACAATCCGGACCCGTCCGCACCACCATCGCCCGCCGCGGTCTCCTCGCCACCGAAGACGGACGCCACGCCCTCCTCCAATTCACCTGCCGCCTCCATTTTTGGAAAAACCAACCCGGCCCCGACATCGAACTCACGCTCATCAACAGCACCACCGCCCGCGACACAATCGCCCTCCGCGACGTCGCCTTTGTCACCCACGCCACCGGCATCAGCCCCGCCACTCGCGTCACCCTTCCCTGGACCGACGCTCCCCTCGGCCCCACCGGACTCGCCGCCCTCCAATCTTACACCTTTTCCACCAGCCAATGGTCCCGCTCCCTCGTCCGCGACCGCCAGCTTGCCGACACCCGCCCCGGCGAACGCGGCCCCCTCTGGCTCGCCCTCCCTCTCAACTCCAAATCCCAAAACGCCACCATCTCTCTCGGCATCCACAACGCCTGGCAACAACACCCGACCATGCTCGCCGTCGGCCCCGACGGACGCCTCGCCGCCCACATCTGGCCCACCGCCCCCGTCATCGGACTCGAATGGTCCCCCGGCCTCTCCATCACCCGCCATTTCCAACTCCGCCGCGCCACCGCACCCTCCAATTCTGAAATCGACGACCAAACCATCACCGTCCGCGTCTCTCCCGACTGGCTCGCCAAAACCAACATATTCCCCTCCCTTGCCCCCGCCAGCCCGGACCGCCTCCCCTTCATCGAACAACGCCTCTCCTCACCCGACGCCCTCCTCGGCCAATCCCCCAACAGCATCGAAAAAAACCACTATTACGGCCTCTTTGACTACGGTGACGCCGGCGGCGACGGCGGCTGGGCCAACCTCGAATCCTACCGCGACTACGCCGCCATCCTTCGCGGCTCGCGTATTGAAAACGACGATACAATTTATCGCCAGGGCCTTGTCAGCGCCAACCACTACCGCGACGTGGACATCCAGCAAGTCACTGGCCGCACCATCACACACTCCGTCAACCACACCATCGGCGGACACGATTTCGGCCACGCCTGGCCCGAAGGCATCATGGCCCACTACCTCCTTACCGGCTCCCGCCGCACCCGCGAAGTCATCCACCAAAACCTCGCCACCATGCTCGCCATCCCGCCCGCCGACAGCGACATCTCTTACGGGCGCAACCTCGGTTTCTTCCTCATGACCCTCTCCCGTGCGTATCAACTTACCGGAGACACCCGTTACCGCGACCGTTTCCTCCGCCAGCTCGACCACACCGAATCCATCCTCACCTCCGCCGCCGCCCCCGGACGTCCGCCTGAGCTCATGCAACTCACCCCGGCCCCCCGCGATGCCTCCCTCTTCTACTGGCCCGCCAGCGGCTACGTTCCCTTCGCCGCCTGGTACGGACTCGAAGGACTCCTCCAAATGCACGCTCTCGTCGCCGACACCCCCGCGCTCCAAACCCGCCTCCTCGCCCACATCCAACGCGAATACCACCACGCCCTCGACCTCGCCCCCACCTACCGCTTCCACCTCGAACAACTCTGGCCCGGCCTTCCTGCCGAACAAACCCACCCCCTCCTCGCCACCGAATACGCCAACGGACGCGGAGCCTTTCTCTATCCCGTCACTGCCGCCTACTCCCGACTCACCGGGGACACCCGCTGGCTGCACTTTGCCCGGCGCGCCCTTTATGCCAACGCCATGACCAACTCCGAACGCCCCGAAAACATCCTTGGTGCCGCCGTCCTTCCTGTCGGCAACGAACTCTCCACCTTCGACGAAGCCGCCTTTGTCCGCGACACCCGCGACCTCCTCTGGAAAGCCGCTGCCGACACGCTCCCCAACGGCGACTTCGCGCAACACGCACCCTACGACGCCCTCCTTGCCCGCGCCACCCGCACCGACTACAAACCCCGTTTCGCCACCCCCTGGCTCTACCCGCTTCATTGGCGACTCGTGCAAGGCAAAGAACTCACCGCGACCGAACTCATGCGCCGCCGTCAAAAAATGGCCACGCTCGACTTCGACACATGGCACGCCGCCGCACCCGCCTTCCGATTCGATCTCGACCGCGGTGATCCCTTCACCCACCGCACCAGCCTCACCACTGCCAATTTCAAACTCCCACCCGGTCGTCACACACTCACCTGGTGGTTTCGCGAAACACCCGGAGGCTCCACACTTGAAGCGGCCAACCTGTATCTCTCCGACTTCGAAGGCAACCACCCCGCGCTCGAAATCCAACCCGACACCGCGCGCAACACCCTCCACCTGCAAAACGGAACCCCGCTCCGCATCCCCTC
>NZ_ABEA03000144.1 GCF_000171235.2 Geminisphaera colitermitum TAV2
CGCCACTTTTGATGCCGACCCAACGACGCTTCGCGTCGTCTGCCGGCAGGATGCCGGCGGTCCCAGTCGCTACCGTGCCGGAGTTGCCCCCTCCACCACTTTTCCTCTCCGCTAAATGGATACAGTTTAAATGAAACTGCTCTAATTATAAATAAATTACAAACATTGTATTTTTCCGGCTCTGCGTTCTCCGCGCCTCCGCGTGAGACAAAATAAATCGAAAATATTCTAACATGCCGCCCTACAATTCCCGTTCCCCCAGCCAGCACAAGCTGTCGATAAAGGCGGTCTGGATTGTCTGGGCGTCTTCAAAATAACCGCGTTGCTGCCGGAGGTAGCCGTGCCCGGCGCCGGGCGCGGGATGATATTCGCAGCGATTGCCGGCGGCGCGCATGGCGGCGGCAAACTGCTCCGCGCCGACAACCGGCGTGGTGGTGTCGCCGGTGCCGTGAAAGAGGAGCGTGGGCGGAAGGCCGGGACGAACCGCGTGGAGCGGCGAGAGTTCACGCCAGCGGGGACCAATGCGTTCGCAGCCGTAGCCGGCGGGGGAGGTGTCGATCACCGGGTAATGCAGGATGAGGGCGTTGGCAGCAGGAGATTCTTCCACGGATTCGCCCGGTTCGTCGTAAAGCGCGAGGTTTGTCGTAAAAAGCGTGGTGCAGGCGGCGAGGTGCGCTCCGGCGGAACCGCCGGCGGCGATGATTTTGTGCGGATCGATGCCGTAGTCCCCGGCGTGGAGGCGAAGGTGACGCATGGCGGAGCGGGCGTCGCGCACGCAGTCGAGGATGGCGGCGAATTCGTTCTCACCGCGCGCACGTTCGTCCGGCGAACGGGGCCGGGAGAGGCGGTATTCGAGACCGAAGGCAACGAGGCCGAGCTTGGCGAAGTATTCGAGCCACGGATACACAACGCCGGGACCGTTGCCCGTCCAGCCGCCGCCGTGGATGAAAAGAATGGCGGGACGCTTGACCGGCATGGCATCGGCTTTGTTTGGCGAACCAGAAGTAGCCGGATCAAACCGGTGCAGCGTCAAGGTGCGCCCTGCCACGGTTTTGTAGGGCAGGATGGCGTCGGGGTGGACGCGCTCGCGGATGCGATCAAAATAACCATCGTTGTCAGGCGTGACGGCGGGAGCGACGGGAGACACTGAGAGCGTGGAAGCCGGAGAGGTCATGGACCGCGAATGTGCGGAAACAGGACCACGTTGACGAGCGTGGAGAGCGCGATGTTTTTGGAGAGAGGCGCGGTCAATCGTCTTTGTCACCGGATGTTATTCTGAACCGGAACGAGTCGTCCGCGCCCGGTGAAATGGCCTTCAAGTTTATCCGGTAAAGCGAGTCGCCCCAATGTTGCCGCAACTCCACGTCTTCCGGTTGCGTCAACTCGAGCTTTTCAATGGACGCCTCTATCCGCCTGGCATCGTAGTGAAGCACAAACCACCGCGCTGTTCCGCCCGCATCCGCGTTTGGCATGGGGATGATCACTTCGCCCGGTTTCGCCACACGCGCCGGATGACATGTCATGAAATGCCACACTGCGCTCCTGTCGACATTCGCCGACGGCGTGGACAACTTGACGGCATCCTCAATCGTGACTGCCTCGCCCCGATGCAGGAGCACCGTGCGCTGCCATTTTTCAACGCGGGCCTCCGCCGGATACGCGGGCGCAATGTCCATCGTCATCCGAACACGCTCAGCACCCTCCTCCGCGAAGGAAACCTCGCGTGCTCGGAACGACATCCCAGCACGCTGTTCGTGTCCGTTGATTGCGGGGACGTTGTGGTATTCGGAACGCACGAACCAAAGCGTGTAACGTTCCTCGTTGAACGTGCGCCGCGTGTAGGTGCCGCGTCCGACATCAATCAAAACCGGTGCGCCATCGTGATAGACGATGACATTTCCAACGTCGTTGTGATTGTGACTCTCGTCGTTGTGGCCGCCTTTGGCCGCGACAAAAAATCCCTGGTCACTGCCTGCCTTCTCGCGGGCAATCATGACCTGCAAATCAGGAAGCCAGGTGGTTTGCGGCAGGGGGGGGGGGGGGGAGGAGGATGCGTGAAACGCGTCGCCGAGAAACAGTTCAAAGAACAGGCGGGAACTGTGGCGGTTAAAAAGTCCCTCGAAGCGGGAAGCGGCGTCCGGCCTGCGCTGGCTCAGCGCGAAACGCTGCATGTCGCGGTCACCGATGTCGCGCCCGAAACGCCACGCCAGAGCTGAATCAACGTAGACGACAGGGCGGGCGTCGGCGAAGTTGACGAAATAATTCCCGCTGATTTGCGCGCGATAAATGTAGCGGGCCATATCACGGATTTTCTCGTTTTGGTAAACGTAACGGAAGCCCTCGTGTCCGTCGCGGGTGGCGAGATTGAGCAGCGCGGTGGCGTCGTAAACGGCGGCAGCGGCAGCGTCCCAGTAGGACGGACCTTCGTCGCAACCACCATCGAGCGGATGCGCGTTCACGTAGTTGTCGAGGATTCCCAACGCACGGGAAATCATTTCAGCACGGCGTTGCCCGTCGGTTTCAATGAGGAGGATGGCGTTGATCCAGTTGGAACAGATCCAAGGGGTCCAGTTATTGGGGCGGCGTCCGTTTTTGCTTTTCAGCATCCACCAGAGATTGTGCGGCAGCGGGTAACGGACTTCGTGCAGCGGGGTGAGGACGCGGCGGTCGATTTCGGCGCGGATGCGGGTGCGTATGCGCGGCGAAACGGCGTCGAAGCGAGGCGAGAGAAAGTAGTCTGTCCACGCGAGAAGCGCGGCGGTTTCGGCGGTGTAGAGGTCGATGTTGGTGAGGGTGATGTCGGGAAGACCTTCGGCGTGGGCGGGGGAACCCCAGAAGGTTTCTTCGCAGATGGACCAAACGCCGTTGATGATTGAGTCAATGAAGCGGCCCTTGTTTTCATGTATTTCGGCGAGGAGCATGAGGGCGAGAACGCGACGTTTTTCGTAGGCGTTTTTCTGATACAGATTGCGCTCACCGGTGCGCGTGTAGGCGAGGGCGTGCGTGGCGGGAAGCGCGGGCCACGAGTATGCGCGGGCGAGTAGCGCGTCGGCCTCACGCAAGGCTTCGCCGAGCATTTGTGGGTTGGACCGTGCCCAGGCGTCGCGGTCGTCAATGGTCGGGAATGGTTTCCAGTCGGCGCGTGAAACGAGGAGGGCGCGGAGTTCCTCAACGGCGTATTTTCCTGAAAAAAGATTAGGTGTGCCGTAAGTGGGGGGGGGGGGGGCGGGAGGATGAAGGGGTAACGAAATTACCGGGGGAAGCGCGGCCATGCTGAGCGTGGCGATGCAAAGGAAAACGCTGAACACTGAATGGGCGCGGGGTTTCATTTCTTAATTTTAACTCTTAATTCTTAATTTTTCTCGAAGCGGGGGAGGGCTGGACTGTTGTGGGTGGTGGGGTAAGGTGCCAAAGGATTTGGATGGGGGTGGGTTGTTGGGAGAGGATGTGGGCGACGGCTTTTTCGCATTGGAGGGCAAGATCGGGGTAGGCGGTGGCGGCGGCGCGGAGGAGGGGGAGGGCACGGGGGTCCATGGGTTTGCCGGCGTCGAGGTCAATGTCGGGTGCGGGCCAGGGTTTTGTTCCCGATCCGGTGAGGTAGGGGAGTATCCAAGCTAGGGCTCGATGGAGGTTGGGTTGGGAGGCGGTTTTCTCGATTTTGTAATGCCAGAGGGTGGGGTCGAGGCGGGCAAGGGTGGCGTAGGCGTTGAGGATGTAGATGGAATAGAGGTGGGACTGGCGGCGGGATAGTTCTTGGGGGAAATGCCCGTCGGTGGCTTGGCTGGTGGCAAGGCACCGACGGGCGAGGGCGAGCAGGGGGGGGATGTTTTCGGGGTGTCCGGCGTAGGTGGAGAGGGTGGCGACTTGGGCGGCGTACCAGATGGCGTGGTTGTTGGTGGCTGCGGCTTCGGTTTTGCCGAAGTCGCTTTGGAGGAGCCATGTGGCGTAGTCAGTGAACCATTGGCGAAGGGCGGCGCTGTCGGCAGGGGCAAGGGCGGGGCTGGTTTCGAGGAGGGTGAGGTCGTCGATGAGGTCGATGAGGACAACACCTTCGATGATGCCAATGGGCATGCCGCCGTGCACACCGGGAAGGGCGGCTGCGTATTGGAAATTTGGATTCATCCGGGTGGCGGGGGCGGTGAACCAGGCGCGGATGAGTTGGGTTGCTTTGGCGGCGTGGCGGGGGTCGCGGGTGTGGTGCCAGGCGAGAGCGAGGGTGTGGATGCGGCGGAGGGTGGTGTTGTAGTGGTTCTTGTCGTAGTCGGACCCGGCGGCGGCGGGGTTGCGCGGGCCATCACGACGTATCCAGGGGAGGCCGTCGGGGGTGGCGGGGTTGGGCCATGCGAGTTTGCCGATGCCGTAAAAGTCGTGTTTGTCACCGGAGGCGGCGGTGAGGTTTTTGTCGAGGACAGTGAGGGGGGGGAGGGGATGCAGTGCGTCGGCTTCGCGGATGAGTTGAGCCAGAGCGTCGGGAGGAGGGGGGACGTGCATGGTCAGGGCGGGGAGCGTGGTGGCAAGGAGGGAACAAGGAGGGGAAGAGAGAGGAAGGATGCTTTGCCGGTTGTCCCCATTTGATATTGGTCGCTTGCCGTTCGATTCAGAGTTCCACGGGCGCGGATTCGCGGCCATACCAGTCAACCGTGGTGGCGTAGAGACGTTGCCCCTTGGATAGAGCTGAAATCGTTGCAGGAGCGAGTTGGAGTTCTGCATCATGGAGCGCAGTCGGGAATTTTTTGGGTAATTGGCGGAAAGTTTTTTCGTAAACATAACCGTTCGAACCACCGAAGGCCTTGGTCCCCCAGTTGTCGCGAGCGGCGGCAGCCATGCGACGTACGGCAAGATATGGATCAAGCTGTATCACAGCGGCATCGCCACGACTGATGATTGCAGCAATTTTTTTCGGCTCCAAATCAGCGGCAGACGCGGGCTTTGTATCTGAAAGATAGATACGGATTGAATTCTGACGCTCAGGCCAGGTGCTGCAACGCAGCGTGTCCGGCTTCAGGCGCTCCAACTGTGGCGCAGGCAGCGTGGCGTCAGTGCGCGGTTCGAGATAGCGGGAGTAATCGACGATGTTGCCCCAATAGGCAGGTTTGCTGGGGGCGGCATCGGTGTTGGTTTGCCGCCAGAGTCCTGCGGGAGTGATGACGTTTTCCAACATGTAGCGGAAAGCGGATTCGATGGAGGTATCGATTTGCTGTTGCAGATCGGCATCAACAAAGCGGCGGGCAATGCGAAGCAGGCGGATGGCGTTCATCGAGCTGCCGAGCTGGCAGCGGTTGCGGCCTTGGTTGGGATTGTCCGTGAAATTGTACGCCGCGCTGGACCAAGCAGCGAGTTTGCCATCGTGGGATGATTGAAGTTTGAGTGTGCTGCGCACCATTTGCTCGGCGTGGGGCAGGGTGTCGGTGATGCAACGTTTGGGATCGGGCTTGGCGGGAGAATCCGTACGTTCGACGCCAAAGGCAAAAAGCATGTCCACAAAATGAAAGGTAACACTCATGCTTTGCTCAATGCCCACGGTTCCCCAGTATCCGGTTTTTGGATCCTGGTCGGCGAGGATGAGGCGGGCCATCTCAGCAAGCCAGCCGTCCTCCATTGGAGGCAACACTCCCGCCGTTTTGCCAAAATTGTATCGGGAAGAAAAATACATGATGCCGTGGTTCATCTGATCGAGGTCGGTTTTGACGCTCTCGGTAAAATACCGGCGCAAACCGGCGATTGTCGTAAGGTCATAGGGTTGCCCGACCATGCCTGCGGCAGGACCACGCAGGAAATTCCAAGTATATTGACTGGCTGGTGGTTTGGCAAAAAAGTGAAAATTGATGGGTTCATACCAAGGAAAGGCCGCCAGACTGCCAGTGTCAGGATCCTGTTTTTCGTTGGTAGAATAGGTGTTTTGATCCGTGATCGCTTCGTAAGAAAAACGTCCGAACCAAGCGGTGCCAGTATGGAGGTTTTCTATCTGGAATTGAACTTTGGCGGCGGCGCTCGGTATCTGGATGTCACTATGGTATCCGTGCCACGGATACGTTCCAATGGCCCCGATGTGCGATATGATGTTGCTGAGTTGTTTGCCTTTGGCGTCCTTGATGATGACGTAAAGTTGCGGGGCGTCGTGGTAACTGTTGGGTGTGGGGTTGCGTCCGATGTTTTCTCCGCGCATCCAATAAAAAAACCGGACTTTTTTCCCGCGAAGAGCCTCGATATCGGCACCGCTCAACGGAATCGGAGCTGAGGTAAAATTTTTCTTACCGGCCACGGTGATGACGGAAACCCCAGGTGCAGGCGCAATCGGATCGCTAATATCCACAGACGTGGGGGGGGGAGCCTTGGGAAAAGTAACGACAAGCGGTTTGGCAAAAAAATCAACCACACCGTGCCGGTAACTGCGCCAGAGTTCGGGAGGACGGTTTTCCTTGCGGCGGGTAGGATCGGTGCGCCAAGGGGCGGATGCAGTGGCATCGATGGTGGCAACGGAGGCGGATGCGGTTGCGAGTTGTGCGAGGGTTGTCGTGGCAATCACGAAGGCGAGGCAAGCGTGGCGAAGCGTGGTCGGGGGGCGGTGGTTCATCGGGAAATAAAAAAACGTAGTGCAGTGCTTTAGCCCGCACTGCATGGAGAGAGGGGGGGAAATGTGATGTGAACGCTGATGTTCGGGCTAAAGCACCAAACTACGATGGCGGCGCTGGCGTGTTACTGCGATTGAGAGGAGCAACGCGGCAAGTCCGGCAAGCGCGGCGCAGGTAGTGGGTTCTGGAACAGCGGCAGCAGCATAGGTGACGCTGAGCGTGGTAGAATTCGGGTAGGTGGTGCTCTCTTTAGAGGCGAAATTGAGCGTCGCATCCGTGCTCGAACGGAGAATGAAGGTGACATCGTCAACGCCGTTGAGACGAAATGTTTCGAGGAAGTCTTTCAACGCCGTGCCGGTGATCGAAAATGGTGTGCCTCCGGCTGGGGCCGTTTGGAGCGGCACCTGAAAAGTTCCCAGCAACGTAACAGTGCTGGGAACACTGTTGCTGCTGGAGGCTTTCCACGGAGCGTTGTTGTTGGTGAGACCAACAATCCCTTCATCGGGATCGCTGGTTTCGATCCAGTCGAGTCCGAGTTTTCCATCTGAAGCGACGTAATTGTAATTCAGGCCATAGACGCTGACCGTGGAATAGTCGGCGATGACGCTGTTCAATGCGCGACTGGCAAAGGTGAAGGTCAATGTGGTATCTGAAACGGGATCGGCAGCAAAACCGTCGAGGTCGAAGCGGACATAGGCGAGACGGTGCGCGGAGTTGTGTTGTGTGTTACGAGTCTGGATGGTTGTGGCAGCCCCGTAATTGATGTCCCCATTGGCGCCGCTGCTGCCGTTCATAACGTAGGTGTCGGCGGCAGGTGCATAGGGGATGATGGTGGCGGCGTGCGCCGACGCGGCGGACATGAACGCGCACACAACAAGCGAGGCAGCGAATTTTGCGAGGATGGAACAAGTGTTTGTTTTCATGTTGGATAGAGGGCTGATTGCTAGATGGTCGGTCGGATTTTGATTTCTTGATTTCAGTTTTTGATGGGGAGAGGAGGGATGGGAGGGAAGAGCTTAGTCGTCTTTCGTATTCCAAATCCGCCCGGCATTGCTGACGACGACTTGGCGCGGGCGGGTGGCGGCGTGGCCGTCCCAAAAGACGAGGTTAATTTTGTCATTGTGGCGGAAGGCGGCGGTCTGACTGATTTTTGCCGTATCCGGTTTGTAGTTACCGGCGTTTGAGCTGTTGATCTGGTAGTCGAGCGCGTCGGCGAAGGCGAAGGTCTGGCTGGGACGGCGTACCTCGCCCGTCTTGATGCCCTGCGCCTTCTGGTCGCTGTTGAGTCCCGTGAAGTTGTATCCGTAGGAGCAGTGGTCACTGTGGTGAATGCGGTCGGGGCAGCGCATGCCGTCGGGAACCTTGTTGCCACTGGTTTTCCGTGCGTCGAGGTATTGGAGAAACGCAGTGGTATCGTGCCACTTGCCGCTGTCGTCGGCAAGCCTGTGGCGGACGTAGCGGTCGTTGTTGTTCAAAGCATAGAGGATATTCGCCATCTGAATCTGGCGGAGATTGGAGAGGCAGCGGGTTTGGCGGGCCTTGGCGCGGACGCCGCCGAGGGTCGTCAAAATGATCGCCGCAAGGATGCCGATGATGGCGATGACCGTCAGCAGTTCGATCAGCGTGAAGGCGCGGTCTCGGAAGGCCAGGGAGGGGATCTTAACAGGACTCCTTCGTCGTCCTGTTACCTGAGCTAGCTCAGGTCGCGTCAGCGGTTCAATCCGGGTGAAGGCGGCGGCAGAGTGAGTGTTTTTTAGGCGCAGGGTGCTCATGGGGAAAACTCGTTTTGGCAGATGCGAGAGCAGAGATGCGACAGAGATGGAATGAGGTCAATAAAAAATTTATCAAATCCTGCGAATTCATGTGATCCAACTATTCTTATCATGGTAGTTTTCCCTGAGAGATAGAGCGTGACATGGTGATAAATAAAGTTTTTATCAGTTTTATCATGGTCGCTCCTTTCGTCACAGTTCCGCGCATGTCATCAGGCAAGCCTCGCGCCGCTTCTTTTTCTGCCAGCACGCCTTCCGCTTCCACCAATGGAACAGGAAATGCGAACGGGGAGGCCGCGCCGTCAAAAGCCGTGACAATGACGGAAATCGCACGCGTGGCGGGCGTGTCGGTCTCGGCGGTTTCGTCGTTCCTCAACAACCGCAACTACGGCATCCGCGTCAGTGAGGGCACGCAGCAGCGCATCACGGCGGCGTGCCGGAAACTCCACTACCAACCCAAAAGCCAGGCAGCGCGCGCACGCATCTATCCGCAACTCGGAGACGTGTGCTTCATGGTCAACAATCGCACGCCGGACGGAGCACAAAATCACTACTTCGGTCGCATGTTAGGAGGCGTCATGAAGGCAATGAAACAAAGCGAACAACAGGTGACATATGCGTTGTTCGACCTAGGCATCGACTACATGCAGCATCCGGAGCGACTGCCGCTGCCGGTGCGTCAGGAGAGCGCAACGAAGTTTATCCTGGCGAGCGGACCGAACCCGTCCCTCGTGCAACATCTGCTGGAATCAGGACGCCCATTCGTTTACCTCGGCCAGCACTTGGAAATGCCGGGGTTTCTGAGCATTTGCCCCGACTACGCGGAGGCGTCGCGGATGGCGGTGCATCATCTGCATGGGATGGGCCACCGCAACATCGCGTTCATCACAGGATCATTCGGCAACACACGCTACAACCAGACGGAAATCGAACGCGGATTCGCGCAGGGGATGCGCGAGGTGGGGCTGACCTTGAAGCCGCATCTTCTCTGTCATGGAAAACTCAATACGACGGACGTTTCGGCGGCAGTGGACTACTGCATGGGGCAACCAAAAGCCGGTGAGCGTCCCACGGCATTTTTCTGTTTTCATGACACCGCGGCGATCTGCGCGGCGGGGCGTTTGCAGGCGCGCGGTGTGCGCGTGCCCGACGAAGTGAGCGTCATGGGACTCAACGACGAGGCGGGCGCGGCGACGAGCCATCCGGCGATGACCACGGTGCATTTCCCTCTGGAGGAAATGGGCCGGGCCGGATTGGCGGAGGTGGAGCGTCAGGCCTTGGAGGGCCGGCCTGCCGCCAGTCGCAAAATCGTGCTGCCGGTCACGCTGATCGAACGCGCCTCGTGCGCGGCGGTAACATGATTTGTTCCACAGCACCAAGGCGGAGGGGCAGGTCTTTTTAAACCACTAATGGACACTAATACCCACTAATGGAATCACCGCCCTGCCTCTCAGATTAGTGCCCATTAGTGTCCATTAGTGGTTAAAAAAAACATCAGATTCCTGCCTTTCTTTTCGTGTCATTTCGTGTGTTTCGTGGGCAACTCTTCTTTTTCCGATGATCTTCCGCTCCCAGCCCGGCTTCGAATTGCTGCTCGAAAAAGAACTGCGCACCCACGGCATCTCCGCCTCCGAGATTGGCAGCGGCTGGCTGCGCGCCGCCCCCCCCCCCCCTGCCCTGCCCGACCTCTGCTTTGCTCATTCGGTGCTGATCGATCCGACCGACATCACCGGCGAATCCGTCAACGCCCTCGCCACCCGCATCCTCGATATTTTTTTAGAATCCGCCCGCACCGAACGCTTCGAAGGCAACTGGCCCTGTCTCTTCGAGGCCGCTGCCGGACTCGACGGGCTTGGCCGCCGTGTCGATGCCGTCGGAAAAGCCTTCGGCGAACTTTTGCGCAAACGCATGGGCCGCGTCGCCCGGCTCGCGTCGCCCGACAAACCCCGCGGCATCACCGGTGCTTCCGGCGCGCGCGGGCTCTTCGTCTTCCTGACCGATTTTCAAAAAGCGCACGTTGCCCGCACCGCTCATTTCAACGGCCAGCATCGCATGGCCGACGATCCCCTCGCCCCCTCGCGCAGCTACCTCAAAATCGAGGAAGCCTACGCCGTGCTGGGCCGCGAACCCGCCGCAGACGAAACCGTCGTGGACCTCGGCGCCGCCCCCGGAGGCTGGAGTTACAGCGCGGCCAAACGCGGCGCCCGCGTCATTGCCATCGACAACGGCCCGCTCAAAGGCGGCGCGCTCGACCACCCGCTCATCACCCACCTGCGCGAAGACGCCTTCGGCTGGCGTCCTCAAAAAACGGATACAACGGGCGGCGTGGCCGACTGGATGTTTTGCGACCTCGTCGATGACCCTTACCACGTCATGCGCAACCTCGTGACGCCCTGGCTGGAGGGCGGCTGGTGCCGGCGTTTTGTGGTCATCCTGAAATTTGGCCGCACCGATCCCATCGCGCTCCTGCGCGAACTGCGCGCTGCGGATTCGCCCTTCGTCCGCCACGCTCCCGGCTTCCGCATCCGCCACCTTTATCACGACCGCGAAGAATTCACGATCACGGGCGAAGTGCAGACAATGATTCACCACAAAGGCACAGAGGCACAAAGAACAAAACTGGAGGCAAAATGAATGACCGTAAAAACACCCTCTCGTGGCTATTAGCGCATTGTCGGTTCAATTTGTCGCAAGATTTAAGAGATCACGCAGAGACGCAGATAAAATCCATCTTACTAAGTATAAGTGAATTAAAAATATTACATTTTTCTCTCTCTGCGTTCTCCGCGCCTCTGCGTGAGACAAAAAAAACCGAAAATGCTCTAATCCTGCCTCTGCTTGTGCCTCCGTGTCTCCGTGGTGAACCACTCTTTTTAAATCCTCAGCGCTAAGCTCCCCCTCCCTCCCCCCCCCCCTCATGCCACCTGCCGCCAAACTCCGACTCGATGAACTCCTCGTTGCCCGCGGTTTTGTAGAAACCCGTTCGCAAGCCCGCGCCATCGTCATGAGCGGACGCGTGCGACTCGGCACGGAACGCCTCGACAAACCCGGAAAAACCTACCCCGCCGACCTTCCCCTCACCATTGACCAGCCCCCGCGTTTCGTCTCTCGCGGCGGTGAGAAGCTGCAAGGTTTTATAGAAAAATTTTCCCTCGACGTGCGCGCCGCCCATGTGCTCGACGTCGGTGCCTCCACCGGCGGCTTCACCGACTGCGCCCTCCAGTCCGGAGCGGCGTCCGTCGTCTGCGTGGATGTAGGGCGCGCGCAACTACACACCCGACTGCGCGGCGATCCGCGCGTCACCAACATCGAGCAAACCAACGCCCGCCATCTCAAGCCCGGCGACCTCCCCCGCCCCGCCTTCGATGCCGTCGTGATGGACCTCTCCTTTATCTCCCTCAAAAGCGTGCTCCCCGCCGTGTGGCCCTTTGTCGCCCCCGGCGGCGGCGTGCTTGTGGCGCTCGTCAAGCCCCAGTTCGAAGCCGGCAAGTCAGAGGTGGACAAAGGCCGCGGCGTCATCCGCGACCCCGCCGTGCAAGACGCCGTGCTCGCCGACATAATGACCTTCGCGCTCACCGAACTGCCCGGCTCCACGCTGATCGGCGCGATGGATTCGCCCATCACAGGCACGGACGGCAACCGCGAATTTCTCCTCGGCCTGCGCAAAATTAAGAATTAGAGCATTTTCGGTTCAATTTGTCGCAAGATTTAAGAGATCACGCAGAGACACAGAGACGCAGAGAAACCCCATATTACTAAGTATAAGTAAATTAAGGGATGTTCTAAAAATTGCACAGAAGGTAACGAAGATAAATAATTAAGATGGAACTTTTGTTTTCAATAAACAATTGAAAATAAATAAATTACAATACGCCGTCCTCTCTGTCTTTATCTTCGTTTTCTTGGTTACCTTCTGTGCAAAAATGAATTTTTAGAACCTCCCTTAAGAATATTACATTTCCCTCCCTCTGCGTTCTCCGCGCCTCCTCGTGAGACAAAATTAAACGGAAAAGCTCTAATTTTCACGCTCCGCCGCCGAACCGTGCCCCCAACTCCCGCGCCCGGTCGCGCAACCTCTCCAGCGCCACGCCCGGCCCCTTTGCGCCACACCGAAACGCCAGCCCCAGCGACGCCAGCACCTCGCCTCGCGCCCCCGACACCGGCACCGCCATCGGAGCAATTCCCGCGCCCGCTTTCTGCAGCACCACCCCCCGCTCCTCACGCACCCTTGCCAGTTGCGCCTCCAGCGCCGCCACCGTTCCCCACAAAGGCGCTCCGTAATCAGAAAACGGATACCGTTGCATGCACACCTCGCGCCAGGCCTCGCCCCCCATCGCCAGAAAAACCAGCGACGTTGCGCTGATGTAAGGCGGGCTCAACCGGTCCACCGGCCGCTCCACCTCGCCCGGAACCTCCGGACTCACCCGCAACGTCACCCGCACCTCCGTCCCCGACGCCTCCGCCAGCAACGCCGCCGAACCCGGGAACTCCCGCGCCAGCGACACCAGCAGCGGTCCCGCCGCCGCGTGCAACGCATTCGTCATCCCGCTCCGTCCCCCCAATGCCGCCAGCGCCGGCCCCGGCCCATACCGCACCGGCTGCGTCCACCGCGCCAGATAACCCTCGTCCAGCAACGTCCGCGCGAGATTGTGCACCGTCGTCTTTTTCATCCCCGTCAACTCCGCCAGTCGGGCCAGTGTCACCCCGTCCTCCGCCTGACTCACCCGCTCCAAAATGGCCAGCCCGCGTTGCAACGATTGCACACCGCCTTTCGGGTTCTCTCCGCGCACTGCCTTTGTTGTCAATTTCATGAAACAAAACATCGCGGTTCACTCTTGACTGCGCAAGATCATACCGCATTACTGGATAATTATTCCGATTAGCCGAATATTTGTCCGCAATCCACAATCCAAAAATCAAAATGAAAAATAACCACACACCCGTCCCTCCCGTTTCTCTGCCCGTCGGTCCCGCGACCGCCGCCGTTGACTGCGCGCACCTCGCCGAGCGCGCCTTTCTCCGCAACGTCGCCACCCACACCCTTGCCCACTACACAGGCATCGTATCCCTCCACGGCCTCGCCCGGCTCGCCCTCAGCGTCACGGATTCCGCCGAACGCGAACGCCTCCTCGCCCTCGTCCGCGAGCACCTGACCCCATTCCTCAACAACGGCGTTGACGGCCACACCACATGGGCCGGCTCCTGCAACTTCCCCAACTACCGCGTTGGTGGCAACGGCGCTGCCTACCTCTTCTGGCAAGGCCAGCTCCCCAACACCGACCCTGCGATCTTCGAGGCTGCCGCCGACCAAATCATGACCAAGGCACCTCGTGACCGCAACGGCGTCCTCTCGCACCCTGCTGACGTTCCTGCCGAAAAAATCTGGATCGACGTCGCCTTTGCCGTCACCCCCTTCCTCCTCTTCACCGGCCTCGCCCTCAAGCGCGACGACCTTGTTCAAGAAGCCTGGAACCAGATTCGCGACCACCTGAAATTCCTCCTCGACCCCGCCACCGGCCTCATCAACCAAGCCCGCAACTTCCGCGGCCCCGGCCACCGCTCGCAAGACCACTGGAGCCGCGGCAACGGCTGGGGCATCCTCGCCCTCACCGAACTCATCAACTACCTGCCCGACACCCATCCTGCGCGCCCCGAAGCCGAGGCGGCCTTCACCAGCCACGTCGCCGCCTGTATTCGCGTTCAAGATACAGCCGGACTCTGGCACCAGGAACTCACCCGCCACGACTCCTTTGTGGAGACCTCCGGCACCAGCCTCATCCTCTACGCCATCGGAGCCGGTCTTGAGCGCGGACTTCTGGGAGCCGAAGCACGCACAGCTTTCGAAAAAGGCATTCGCGCCCTCCTCTCCTACGTCGCCGTTGATGGCTCAGTTCACAACACCTGCGTCGGCTGCCTCAGCCCCGGCCAGGGCACCATTGAGGACTACATGAACCACCCCCACCGCCTCAACGACCCGCACGCCTTCGGTCCCGTAACCCTCGCCCTCACGCAAGCTCTTCGCCTCGGCATCAAGAGCATCGCCATCTGACCGGCTGCGTCGGAAATCCTAAATCCTAAGCCGTTAAATCCTAAAACAATCCACGGACACGGCTGCCCCCCCTTTTTAGGATTTAGGGGGGGGCTGAAAATTGCACAGAAGGTAACGAAGGCAACGAAGACAACCAATTGAGATGGAACTTTTGTTTTCAACAACCTATTGAAAACAAATAAATTAAAACACCTTACGTGGTTCTTCGACGTTTTCAGTGGATAGACGAGAGGTGGCGCGGCAGCGCCCGTAGCGCAGGCATCTTGCCTGCAATCCAATCTACTGCGCGAAGCGCCGCTTGCCTTGACGTCGTTCGGAGCTTTAGCCCGAACCGTTACCTCTCCGTATTCGTGAGTCACACGGTTCGGATTGGCAATAAAGCACCGAACTACGTGACAAACCGATGTCACCGCGCTTCGCGCAATCAATTTAGATGGCAGGCAAGATGCCTGCGCTACGGGCGCTACCGCGCCAACTCCCGCTATATCAACTTATCGAGTCTCCACTGAAAACGTCGAAAAAACCATTACGCTCCCTGTCTTTATCTTCGTTTTCTTGGTTACCTTCTGTGCAAAAATGAATTCTTAGGACATCCCTTTAGGGATTTACCCGGCGGTTCCTACCGCCGGGTTATCATTGGCCGCAACTCTGCCTGCGCATGCTGCCGGTAGGCCGAAGGTGACATCCCCACATGCTGGCGAAACGTCCGGCTGAAAAACGACAACGAGTGAAACCCGCACCGCTCCGCGATCACCGTCAACGTCAGCGCCGGGTCCAGCAAATGCGTCTTCGCCTCGTTGATCCGCAACTCGCGCACATAATCAAAAACACTCCGCCCCGTCTCCCGCTTAAACACCCGCGCCAGATGCTCCTCCCCCCTCCCCACATGCCATGCGATCTCCCCCAACCGCATGTCGCTCGCCAGATGCTTTAACACATACTCCTTCGCCGCCGCCACGATCGTCGCTCCCGTCGATTTCTCAATACCCTCGCCACCCCTTCCCGCCCCCTCCCCCCCCCCGCCCGCCAGCCGCCCGGCCCGCCTTGCCACCGCCACAATCAAATCCGTGCAAATCGACCTCACCCGATGCCGGAACCCCGCATCCTTTTCCTCCGTCTCCCGCCGCAACGCCGTGACCAATTCTGTAATCTCATTGTCGATACCACCCGACAGCTGCACCACATCGGGAAAATGATGCACCACGAAATCCGAAAAATCCGCCTCCGGTTTTCGCGTCCTCCGCGCCGCCCTCTTTTTCAAAAACGCCCCGTCCAAAAACAACCTCACCACATGCGCCTGCACCGCCTTCCGCGGATGCCGGTTCACATAACAATGCCTGTCAACCAACGGTGCCACCAGGATGTCACCCGGCCCCAGCCGCCGCCGCCCCTCCATCCCCTCGATCTCGTGCTCAAACTCGCCGCCCAAAATGAACAAAAACTTAAAATGATGCCGCGCCAGCCGCACCTCTCCGCCCCGTGGAATGACAAACACCATTTCATCCACCAGCAGAAACGGTGCGCCAAGACCCTCAACAGAATGAACCGCATAACCCATGATGCCGCGCAGCCTGGGCGTCATTTCCGCCAATGTCAAAAAAATGAAAACTCCGTCAACCCGGTCTAAAGACATCCCATCTCCGATCTGATTTAATGGCCGCCGCATGACCAACACGCCCCCGCCCAAGATGAAACTCGAGGACCTCGAGGCCGAACGCGCGGTCGATCCCTTTTCTCCGCTCCCCCTTCCCGAGCGCGAGATTTGCGACCGCTACGAAAAAATCTTCACCGCCGCCGTGAACGACGCCCTGCGCGAGCGCAAGCTCACCCGCCAGACGCTTCCCAACGGCCTTATGCCTCTGCGCGACAACATGCGCGCCGCCGGCTTCGCCTTCACCATCAAGGGCGCGAAAAACCTGCAACTCACCAGCGAAATGGCCCGCCGCGCCGAGATGCTCGACGCCATCACTGAAAACTCCTTCGTCGTCTGGGACACCTCGCTCGACACCGAGTCCGCCCACTGGGGCGAGTGCATGACCATGGCCGCGCAACGCAAACACTGCCGTGGCGCAGTCGTCGATGGCGGCGTGCGCGACACCGACCAAGTTCTCAATCTCGGTTTCCCGCTCTGGATTCGTTATCGCAGTTCCAACGGCATGCTTGGCCGCTTCCGCATCAGCTCCTGGCAAACACCGATCCAGATGGGCGATGTTTTTGTAAATCCCGGCGACCTGATTTTCGCCGACATCGACGGAGCCCTCTGTGTTCCGCGCCAACTCGCCGTCCCCATCCTTGAGCGCGCCGAGGAAATCGCCCACGGCGAATCCGACCTCAAGCGCTGGATCAAAGAAGGCATGTCCGCCGTCGAAATCGTAAAACGTGGCGGGTATTTCTAAAAAAACTACACACTTCTTGTAGGGGCTTCGCTTGCGAAGCCCGCGAATGCAATTCGCAGGTCCGTCCTGCCAATGCGGGCTTCGCAAGCGAAGCCCCTGCCTCCCGCCTCCCGCCCTCCCGCCCTCCCTACTACTCGCTACCCGCTACTTCCCTCCCCCCCCCCCCCCGCATGTCCAAAAAACTCTTTCACGAAGTTCAGGCCACGGCCACCGAGGACAAAGTTCCGGTACTCAAACGTATTGCGTACGGATCGGGGAATTTCACGGATCACATCGGGACGGACACCCTGATGGGCAACGCCAACCCCGTCTTCAACGTTATCCTCGGCATGGACCCACGCCTGCTCGGTGTGGCTATTGGCATCATGCGCCTGTGGGACGCCGTTACTGATCCCATTATCGGCGCGCTCTCCGACAACGCCCGCACACGCTGGGGACGCCGCCGCCCCTTCATGTTTGTCGGTGCCATCGGAGCCGGCATCACCTTTCCCCTCATCTGGTGCGTGCCCAGCGGCATGGCGAGCACGGGGGTTTTTATTTGGTTCACCCTCTTTTCGATTCTCTTTTTCACCTGCCAGACCTTCTTCACGATCCCCTGGACAGCGCTCGGTTACGAACTCACGCCCGACTACAACGAGCGCACGCGCGTCATGGAAATGCGAGCCTACGTTGGCAAACTGGTCGGCTTGCTCGGCCCCTGGGCGCTGGCCTTCACGCAGATGAAAGTCTGGGGAGGCGACACCATGCTCGGAGTCCGTTGGATGGGCCTCACCGTTGGCGCCTTACTCATCGTGGTCGGCCTCATCCCCGTCATATTTCTGACCGAACGCTTTTTCAAAAAAGCTTCAAAACAGGAAAAAATTTCCATCCTCAAATCCGTTTGGATGACGCTGAAAAATCGTCCCTTCATGATCATGGTGGCCATAACAATGTTTAACACATTGGGAGGCCGCACCGTCGGGCACCTCGGATTCTACATCGGCCTCTATTACCTCTTCGACGGCGACCTGAAAAAGCAGAGCATTCTCACCGGATGGAGCGGCAACATTGCCTTCGTGATCGGCCTCTGTTCCGTCTATCTCCTGAACCGCCTGTCCATGCACATTGGCAAGCGCAAGGCCCTCGCCGTCTGCTTCATCATGCTCATTATCAGCGGATTTGCGAAATGGCTCTTTTACGTCCCCGAATACCCCTACCTAAGCATCCTGGTCCACCTCTTCACCGTCCCCTCGGCCACGGGATTCTGGCTCCTCATCTCGTCGATCAAAGCTGACATCTGCGACCACGACGAACTCACGACCGGCCTGCGACGCGAGGGCGCCATCGGATCGGTTTCGGCATGGATCAGCAAACTCTCCATCTCAGCCACCGCCATGCTCGCCGGCTTTGTGCTCTTTGTGACCGGGTACCACGCCGAACTCGGCAAAAACCAAGCCCCCGGCGTGATCGACGCCATGCGCTGGTGGTTTTATATTATTCCCTCCGCCTCCGCCGTCATCGCCCTGCTCCTCCTGTGGTGGTTCCCCATCACCGAGGAAAAATCCCGCGAAACCCGCCGCCTCCTCGAAGAACGCCGCGGCAAACTCTGAACCCTCCCCCCCCCCCCCCCCCCCCCTGCATCCATCTTTCCACTACAAACACCAACCATAAAAAATGCACACCATGAAAGATCGCATCATTGTTATCACCGGAGCCAGCGGCGGATTTGGCCGCGCGCTCATCGACACCCTCGCCCCTCAAGGCGCCCGCCTCGCCCTTGCCGACATCGGCACGGCCCCGCTTGCCGAACTCGCCGACCACGCCCGCAAACTCGGTGCCACCGACGTCCTCACTGCGGCCATCGACATCACCGAAGAAACCAGCACCGCTGCCTTCTTCGCTGCCATTAAACAAAAATTTGGCCGCGCCGACGTCCTCATCAACCTCCCCGGCATGTCCATCGCTGCGCCCATTGCCGACATGCCTGTCGAATCCTACGACAAGATCATCGACGTCAACCTCAAGGGACTCTTCCTCGCCGCCAAGCACTTCATCCCCCTCACTGATCCTGCGCAAAACCCGCTCATCAGCTTCATCAGCTCGCAAGCCGCCACGCGACCCAATCCCAACGCCCCCGTTTACTGCGCCGCCAAGGCAGCCGTCTCCGTTCTCGGCCAGGGACTCGCGCTTCAAGTCATGAAGAACAACATCCGCGTCACCGCCATCAAACCCGGACCCGTCAACACCGTCGGATTCTGGGGCGACCGCCCCGTTCCGCGTGAGAAGTTCATGCAAGCCACCGACGTTGCCAACGTCATCAACTTCGTGCTCACGCTCCCCTCCCACATCGTCATGCACGAAGTCAGCTTCGAATCCTTCGAATTCTTCAAGAAATAGCCGATAACATCCCCTCCCCCCATGAGCGCTACAAACCTCATGGGGGCACCTCAGACTAACTCTATTCCCGGCCTCCCCCCCCCCCCCTTCGCCACCACTACGACTCTCACCTACCCGCTACTCACTACTTTTTCCGCCATGCCACTCTTCCTCACTGATACCGAACGCACCGCCCTCTCCGCCGCCCGCGCCCAAAACCCGGCCCGCGCCCTCTACTGGGCGCTTGTCAACCGGGCCGAACGCCGCGCTGCCAGCCCCTCGCTCGCCACTCATGAGACCACCACCGACTGGTGGCACTTCGTCGGCGAATACATCACCGACGCCGCCATGGTGCATGCCATCAAACCCAGCCCCACCCTCGACGCCTGGCTCCGCTCCAACACCCTCGCCATAGCCCGCCGCCCCGTCGCCGACTGGGTCGGACCCAACTTCCGCAACCACACCAAAAATCCCCCCATCGGCCACCTCGAAACCGCCCACCTCTCCTGGGCCATCGCCGTTGCCCTCGACCTTGCCCCCGGAGTCTTCACCGAAGCCGAACGTAGTGAGCTCACCACTACACTCCGCGAGACCGCCATCCCCCTCTGCCAACGCTGGCTCGACGACAGCAACCACCTCGCCAACTGGCGCTGCGTCCTCAACGCCGGCGTGGCCACCGCCGCCGCCGTCATCAACGACACCGCCGCCCTCGCCCGCGCCGCCGACGAATTCCGCCGCTGCGTTGACATCTTCCAACCCGACGGCTCCTACGGCGAATCCCTCCAATACAGCAACTACGCCGCCTACACCCTCATGCTCGCCCGCGAGTCCCTCACTCGCCGTACCCCCGAACTCGATACCACCCTCCCCCTCGCCCCCTACGCGCTAAAACCCCGCTGGGACGCCGCCTCGCATTTTTACACCAAACCCCTCTCAGGCTGGGGCGCCTATCCCCGCCCCCGCGCCGCCAACTTCAACGACTCCGCCGCCATTTACCGCGCCACCGCCGACCTCCTCCTCCACATCGCCACCCGCGCCAAAACCAGACACCCTGCCGAAGCCCGCCTCGCCCGCTGGCTCTTCGACACCCATTACACCCCCGTCATCGAACAACCCCCGCACGACCAAGCCACCTTTGGTTTCGTCAATGACTTCGGTTTCCTCAGCCTATCGCTCCTCCCTGCCGCCCTCGAAACCGCCCCCCTCCCCCCCTCCGCTCCCGAAGCCGGCCTCGACCTTGTCACCGGCTTCAGTTGCGGCGACGTCCTCGCCCGCGATGCCTGGCTCGAACACGGCGGACGCACCATCCTCGCCGTCCACGGCGCTCCTGATCCGCTCCACGGTCCCGGCCACCTCCACGGCGACCTCAACAGCTTCATCCTCGTGCACAACCAGGAACGCCTCCTCGCCGACCCCGGCCACTCCTGCTACCGCAACCTCATCCACGAAGTCGAAGCCCGCACCAACACCCACAACACCTGCACATTTACCATCGCCGCCCCCTCCGCTCCCGGCGGCCTCGGACTCCAGGAAGACCAGCACCTCAACCGCGAACTCGATCAAACCCGCACTGCCCGCCGCCATTTCGATCACGCCACCGGACGCACCGACGCCCCCGTCACCCGAGGCGGACGCCCCTCCGGCAACGAACGCCGCACCCTCCTTGCTCGCGCCGGACGCGTCACCGCCATTGCCAGCGAAGCCTCCGCGCTCTACGGCTCCCCCCTCACCGAGTTCACCCGCATCTGGCTCCTCTGCGGCACGCACGCCCTCTTTGTGATCGACCGCATCCGCGCCGACGACCCCGTGACCACCACCTGGCACTGGCTCCTCAACAACCGCGACGACGCCCTCGACCTCAAACTCGTCCGACCCGACCGCCTCGTTGCCCGCCGCGGCAACGCCGGCATGAAACTCTTCCACTGCGCCGGAGGCAACATGATGCCCTACCCCATGTATTCATATATCCACGACGCCTATCATCCCCTTCCCAACCAACTCGGCGAAGGAAAACCCGGCTCCGGCCTCCTCGTTCGTTGGACCGACAAAACCGCCACCACCGACCGCCTCGCCGTGCACGCCATTTGTGTTGATGATCCCGGAGCCACTGCTGGCTGGCATCTCAAGACACCCGCCCCCGACACCACCGTCCTTGAAAGCCCCGGTGCCACCGAAACCTGGACCCTCGTCCACGCCGACGCCACCCGTCTCATCCTCACCGAAAAAACCACCGGCGAAACGCACACCCTCACCCGCAACCCCGACGGCACCTGGACCCTCGCCTAAAAGTGGCGCGGGCGTCCCGCCCGCTGTAGGGGCGTCGCTTGCGACGCCCGCGCCAAGCCGGTCGAGGCAACAAATCACATGCGCGGGCTTCGCAAGCGAAGCCCCTACCATGGTGTGGGCGTCCCGCCCGCCATTGTGGAGTGCGGCGATTCATCGCCGCTTTGACGGGCCGTTTTAACGGCCCGCCCAACAGACCACAGGCGCG
>NZ_ABEA03000143.1 GCF_000171235.2 Geminisphaera colitermitum TAV2
CCCCCCCGCGCTGCGTCAGCCCCATCCCGTCCTCAATCGACAATCGAAAATCCAAAATCGAACATACAAGAAGAGCGCACCGTCCCCGTTTCGACCATGCGCGGCGTCATCGCCAAACGGCTCTTGGAATCGAAAACCACGATCCCCCACTTCTACCTCGACATCGATATTGATGCCACCCCCCTCCTCAAACTCCGCGAACAACTCAACACCGCACTCGCCACCACAGTAACCGGCGACGCCCGTCCCCCAAAAATCTCGGTTAACGACTTCATCCTCAAAGCCAGCGCCGAAGCCCTCCGCCGTGTCCCGGCGGTCAACGCCTCCTGGACCGACACCGGATCGGGGCCATCTATAAAATACCACGCCGCTGCGCATGTATCCTTTGCCGTGGCGATGGAAGACGGGCTCATCACGCCCGTTGTCCGCGACGCCCACACCAAGACCGTCGCGCAAATCGCCGCCGAAGCCAAAACCCTCGGCAAACTCGCCAAGGATAAAAAGCTCAAGCCCGACCAATTCCAAGGCGGCACCTTTTGTGTCAGCAACCTCGGTATGATGGGCATCCCGCGATTTTCGCCCATTATCAACCCGCCCAACGCCGCAATATTGGGAGTCGGTACGACGATTAAAAAACCCGTGGTTAACAAAGACGACCAGATTGTCATCGGCCAAGTCATGACGCTCACCCTGAGCTGCGACCACCGCGTGGTGGACGGAGCCACCGGCGCGCAGTTCCTCGGAGCACTCAAGGACGTGTTGGAGAACCCGCTCCTGCTCCTCGTTTGAACATCTGTATTTTCTGCTTCATTATCTTTATTCCCTTCTATTCTCCCCTCCCTCCCTGCCGCGATTACCATGTGCAATAAAGTTTTTTAGAAAAAAACATCAATTTCATATTGCCAAACCATAATCGCAATATGATTGTGTCCATCCGCTATGGTAATCCAAAAAATCAAAGAATTAGAAGAGCTGAAAGCTCGCGCCGCCAAACTTGCGGCCTCTATTGACGCAGAACGCACCGCTGAACTGGCTGCGCTCCCCGGCAAATACGGCTATGATGATGTCAACGCTTTCATCAAAGCCCTGAAACAAGCCGCTGGTGTCCGCAAGAGCCGCAAAGGATCCAAGGCCCCGAAGGCCGCCAAATCCGAAGGTGGCAAACGCACCCGCGCCAAGATCACGCCCGAACTCAAAGAACAGGTGAAAGCCGCCGTTGCCGAAGGCAAGACCGGCTCCGAAATCGCCGCCGCATTCGGCATTTCCCTGCCCAGCGTGCAGAATATCAAGAAAGAGTTCGGCTTGGTAAAGGCTCGTGAAGCCAGCGCCCCCGCCGAGACTCCCGCAGCTTCCTGATAAAGCCAGTCTGCTTTATTAATTCCAAGCACACGCCTCGTGGATTTTCTTCCACGGGGCGTTTTTATTTGCACGCCACGCGACGCGGGCGTTGTTGGAGCAGAAGTATTTTTCGCAACCATGGGCACTCCCTTTATACAGGCCAATACCAACGGTCGTCTGCATCGCGCCGACGAACCCTCCATCAGCCCGCTCAATCGCGGTTTCCTCTATGGCGACGCCATTTATGAAGTATGGCGCACCTATCACGGCGTCCTCTTCGGCTGGGAGGAACACTGGGATCGCTTGGAACGCTCCGCCTCCGCCCTCCACCTGTCCCTCCCCTTCACCCCCGCCGCCATGCTCGGCGAAATCCAAAAAACCACCGCTGCCTTTCGCGCGTCCACTGGCGAGCAGGGCGATCTGTATGTTCGCCTGCAAGTCACCCGCGGCTGCGGCCCCATCGGTCTCGACATTGCCCTGGCCGACCGCACCGACTTCGTTCTCCTCGTCCAGCCCGTGCCCAAACTCAGCGCATCGAAACTGGAGGAGGGCCTCAACCTCTCACTCGCCACCACCCTGCGCCGCAACCCGGCAGACACGCTCAACCCTGCGTGGAAAACCGGCAATTACCTCAATAACATCCTCTGTCTGCGCGAGGCGCGCGCACGCGGCGCGGATGAAGTCGTCATTACCAACCAACGCGGCGAGATCACCGAAGCTGCCGTCTGCAACATTGCTTTCGTCAAGGGCGGCGAATTCATCACGCCCGCGCTTGATGCAGGCATTTTGGCCGGCATCACACGAGGATTGCTGTTCAGCGATGTCGCGGCCAAGGCAGGCGTGCGAATCCGTGAAGACGTGATTCTCCCCTCCGACCTGCCCGCAATGGACGAATGCTGCCTGCTCTCGACCACCAAGGACCTGCAACCGGTGGGCTCGATTGATTCGCATCGATTCAAGACCGGCCCCGACACCGTGACGCGCCACGTCAAAGCCGCCTTTGCCGCCTTTGCCCGCGAAGTTGCCAACCGCCGCCGCAGCGAACTGGCCGCATAGTAGGATCACGCTGAAAATTTCCCTGCCCTCGGGCAGCTCGCTGGTTGCATACAGCGCAACCAGACCTAGTTTCGCACGTCAACTGTCTCCGTAATGTCTTGTTTCCATCGCTCCCTCAGCACGCTTCCCGTTCTATTTTGCGGACTGGCGCTGCTCCTCGCCACCACCTCCTGTAAACGCTCCGCGCCACCACCCGCCGCCATCGCCCCCGTGCCCGTGCGCGCCGCCAAGGCGGAACTGCGCACCGTCCCGCTCACCCACAACGCCGTGGGCATCGTCCGCTCCCTGCGCACCGTGGAGATTCAGAGCCAGGTGGACGGCGTCATTGAGGAAGTCCACTTCCGCGACGGCGACACGGTAAAAGCGGGCGCACCCCTGGTCACGCTCGACCGCCGCCCCTTCGTGGCGGGCCTTGCGCTGGCCGAGGCCGAACTCAAACAGGCCCAAGTCGCCGCCGAACGCGCCAAAAGCGAATTTGATCGCTACAAAAAACTCATCGAAGGCGGTCTCGTCTCGCAGGAAACCTTTTTGCAATACTCCGCCGCCGACGCCTCCTCCCAGGCCGCCGTGGCCGGCAAGGAAGCCGCCGTCGCCAGCGCCCGCCTCAACCTCGGCTACGCCACAATCAAAGCCCCCTTCGCCGGACGCACCAGCCGCCTCGCCCTCCGTGAAGGCTCGCTCGTCAAGGCCAACGACGCCACGCGCCTCCTGCTGACCATCAACCAGATCGCCCCCATCGCGGTGGAGTTTTCCGTCACCGAAAACATTCTCGCCTCCGTCCGCGCCGCCCTCGCCGCCGGGGAAATTCGCGTGGTCGGACGCCTGCAAGACGGCTCCGGACGCGAAGTGATCGGCCACCTCGACTACATCGACAACACCGTGGACGCCACCACCGGCACCATCGCCCTGCGCGCCGTCTTCCCCAACGAAGACCACGCCCTCTGGCCCGGCCTCTTCGTCAGCGTCACCGTATTCCTCGGCGAACTGCGCGACGCCACCGTCGTCTCCGCGCAAGCCATCATGGACGGACAACAAGGATCGCTCGCCTTTATCATCAAGGAAGACAACAGCATCGAAATTCGCGACGTCACCATTGGCCGCCGCGACACCGACTTCGTCGTAGTGACCAAGGGAATACAACCCGGCGAAACCATTGTCACCGACGGCCAGATCCGGCTCACGCCCCGTTCGCGTGTCACAATAATTAAAAATTAGGAATTAAGAATTAGGAGTTGGGAAGTCCAGGCAACCGACCCCCAAACCGCAACGCAGCCAAAGTCCGTTCCCTGATTCCTAATTTCCCCCCCCCCCATCCTCCTTTTCTCCGAAATTTCTAATTCCTAATTTCTAATTCCTAATTTCTCCGAATGAATCTTCCCACGCTCTGCATTCGCCGTCCCGTGATGACCACGCTGCTCACGATGGCACTGCTGGTTTTTGGCATCGTGGCCTTTCGCTCCCTGCCCGTAAGCGACATGCCCAATGTCGAGATGCCCACGCTCACCATCCGCGCCGACCTCCCCGGAGCATCGCCCGAGACAATGGCCTCCGCCGTGGCCACGCCCATCGAAGGCCAGCTCGCCACCATCGCCGGCATCGATTCGATGACCTCGATCAGCACGCTCGGCAGCACCCGCATCACCCTCCAGTTCTCCCTTGACCGCAACATCGACGCCGCCGCGCAGGACGTGCAAACCGCCATTTCCGCCGCCCAGCGCAGCCTGCCCACGGAGATGACCAGCACCCCCTCCTTCCGCAAATCCAACCCCGCCGACACCCCCATCCTCTACATCACCCTCAGTTCCCCCACCCTCCCCCTCTCGCAAGTCAACGACTACGCGGAAAACACCCTCTCTCCCCGCCTCTCAATGATCACCGGCGTGGCGGATGTCACCGTGCATGGCTCGCAAAAATACGCTGTTCGCGCCCGCTTCGACCCCCGCCTCCTCGCCGCGCGCGGCATCAGCATCGACGAAGTTCGCGCCGCCCTCGCCGCGCAAAACGTCAACCAGCCCACCGGCCAGATCGACGGCGCGCGGCAGACCTTTACCGTTACGGCCACCGGCCAGCTCATGACCGCCCGCGAGTTTCGCGACATCGTCGTCACCTGGCGCAACGGCGCCCCCGTCCGCCTCGGCGAACTGGCGACCGTCGCCGACAGCGTGCAAAACATCCGCATTGCCAGCACCTACTTCGAAGGCGGCACGGGCGACTCGCGCCGCACCATCATGCTCGCCGTCATGAAGCAGGCCGGTTCCAACACCGTGGAAGTCGTGGACCGCATAAAAGCCATGCTCCCCGCCTTTCGCGCGGAACTGCCCGGTGCGATCAACCTCGACATCATGCGCGACGGCTCCGCCGCCGTGCGCGAATCCGTGCATGACGTCGAATTCACGCTTCTGCTCTCCGTCGCGCTCGTGGTCATGGTCATCTTCCTCTTCCTGCGCTCGGCGGTGGCGACCGTCATCCCGAGCGTGGCCATCCCGCTCGCGCTGCTCGGCACCTTTGTCGTGATGCACTTTTACGGCTTCACACTGGACAACTTCTCGCTGCTGGCGCTGACCCTCTCGGTCGGATTCGTCGTCGATGACGCCATCGTGATGCTGGAGAACATCGTGCGTTACGTGGAAAAAGGCATGCCCGTGCGCGAGGCTGCGCTCAAGGGCGCGGGCGAGATCGGGTTCACCATTCTCTCCATGACGCTCTCGCTCGTCGCCGTGTTCATCCCGCTCATGTTCATGAGCGGCGTATTGGGATTACTGTTACACGAGTTTGCCATCACCATCACCGCCTCGATCCTCGTGTCGGGCCTCGTCTCGCTGACCCTCACGCCGATGCTGTGCAGCCGCTTCCTCAAACCGCACGCAAGTTCGAACAGTGATTCAGGAAGTGGCGCGGGCGTCCCGCCCGCTTCGGAGCAGATTGCGGGCGAGACGCCCGCGCCACTCCAACCCCCCCCCCCCCCCCCCCCCCGCCATCCGAGCACGGACGTTTCTACAACGCCTGCGAACGCGTTTTTGTCGGGATGCTCCGGTTTTACGAACGCACCTTGCAAATGTGCCTGCGCCACCGCGTGCTCACCGTGAGCACGGCCCTGCTCTCGGTGGTGCTGACGGTGCTGGTGTTCCTGCGACTGCCACAGGGCTTTCTCCCGACCGACGACCAAGGGCTCATCATCGTCAACGTCGAAGCCGCGCAAAGCACCTCGATCGAGGCCATGCGCGCCTACATGGACGAATCCTCCACCATCGTCGCCCGGCACCCCGCCGTGGACGCCGTGCAGTCCACCATCGGCGGCGGACGCAACACCGGCACCAACAGCGGCAACATGACCGTGCGCCTCAAGGACCGCTCCGAACGCGCCTCGGCCTTCCAAGTCGTCAACGAGTTGCGCCGCCAACTCTCGCGCGTCGTCGGCATCCGCGCCTATCCGCAAGTGCCGCCCACGATTCGCATCGGCGGGCTCTCGTCCAAGGCCGCCTATCAAATCGCCATCTCCGGTTCCGACCTCACCGAACTCTACGCCACCGCGCAGGAAATGGAGGAAAAGCTGCGCCCCCTGCCGCAACTGGCCGACCTCAACAGCGACCTGCAAATCACCAGTCCGCAACTGCGCGTGCAAATCCAGCGCGACCATGCCGCCAAAATCGGCATCACGCCCGAGCAGATCGAGACCGCGCTCTACAGCGCGTTTGGTGCGCGTCAGGTATCCACAATTTACACACCGTCGGCGCAGTATTACGTCATCATGGAGGCCGAACCCGAACTCGCGCGCGACCCCGCCTCGCTGCTTTCCGTCCACTTGCGCACGATGAACGGCAAACTCGTGCCGCTCGACACCGTGGTGGACGTGCAACGCACCGTCGGCCCGCTCAGCGTCGGCCACCTGGGGCAGTCGCCTGCGGTGACGTTTTCCTTCAACTTGCAGCCCGGCTATTCGCTGGGCGACGCGACCACCGCCGTCGCCCAAGTGGCGTCGGAAGTGTTGCCGCCCTCGATCACGTATTCGCTGCTCGGCACCGCGCAGGCGTTTCAACAATCGCTGGCCGGCATCGGCTGGCTGCTCGTGCTGGCGGTGTTCGTGATCTACGTAGTGCTCGGCATTCTTTACGAAGACTTCATCCACCCACTGACGATTCTTTCGGGCCTGCCCGCAGCAGGTTTTGGCGCGTTGCTGACGCTATGGCTGTTTGGCGAGGAGCTTAACATCATGGGTTACGTGGGACTGGTCATGCTGATCGGCATCGTGAAAAAGAACGCGATCATGATGATCGATTTTGCGATGGCGGCGGAACGCGAACAGGGCGCGGATTTCTCACCGGACAAGGCGATTTACCAAGCCTGCATCGTGCGTTTTCGACCGATCATGATGACGACTTTTGCCGCGTTGGCGGGCGCTTTGCCGATTGCGCTCGGTTTGGGTGCGGGAGCCGAGTCACGCCGCCCGCTGGGCCTTGCGGTGGTCGGCGGACTCATCGTGTCACAGGTGCTCACACTCTACCTCACGCCGGTGATTTATCTCTACATGGAACGCTTCAAACGCCGCTGGCGCGGCCATCCTGAATCATCTCACTGATGTTACGCAGGCAGAGCAAGGAGCGGCGGCAGGATGCCGCCGCTCCGTCAAGGCACTCCGCGTAACATCAAGTCATCTCATTTGCGCGACGGCGGGCGCGCGGTCGGCAAGTCGAGTTGGGCGTCGCGCAACAAGTCGTATTTTTTCAGGATGCGCAGCACTTGGAGCGTGTCACTTTTGCCGTAGTTGCGGTTGACCTCCACCTTGTCGATCAAGTCGAGCAGCATCGCACGGAACGACAGGATGCCGTCCACGCCGCGCTCTTTAAGCAATTCCACGCTCTGCGTCCGATAGGGCTCCTGCGTGGGCAGGCTCGGGAGCACGAGAATCCGCGCCAAGTCGGGCGTTCCGCCACCGGCATCCTCCGCACTCGGGAAAAGCCGCGCAGCCTCGCTGGCCACCTGCGTTTCGAGAAAACGCAAAATTTCCGGTGAATTGCGCAGCGTCCCCGGCGTAAATACATCCGTGTGCCACGGTTTGATCGCCACCACCGCGCGATGCAGGTACGGCAGTTCCGACGAGAATAGAAAAAAATCCGGCTTCCGCAGTTCGCCACGCCACATCGGGTTGTACACGACAAGGTCAATCTCCTCGTCCAGCGTTTTGCGACGCGCCATCACCTGATACTTCCGGGCCTGACGGACCAGAAAACCATTCTGTTCAAAAAACTCGCGGACAATGCCTTCGTCGATGGCGGACATATGCTTTAAACCTCCCCCGCTGTCTGTTCGCTGTTCGATATTGGATGTTGGATGTTCGACGTTGGATGTTCGACGTTCAAGGCCGCTCCCACGTCCACGAAACTTGCCTCGGCCAGCACCGGATCGATGCCGCCCTGCGTCGCCGCCTCACCCAACGCCCGCAGCACGACAAACCGCAGCGTCCCGGCACGCACCTTTTTGTCGCGCGCCATCGCCGCCGTCAGCGCGCCGATCGGCAGCGGTTCGCGCAACCGCACCGGAAGCGCATGCGCCCGCACCACGGACTCCACCCGCGTCACGGCAACGTCGTCGATGTATCCAAGCCGCCGCGACAAACGCGCCGCCGCGCACAGCCCGACCGCCACGGCCTCGCCATGCAGATACGTGCCGTAACCGGTGACCTGTTCGATCGCATGGCCAAAGGTGTGTCCCAGATTGAGCAGCGCGCGCCCGCCTTCGGCCGCTGTCTCGCGTTCGTCGGCCTCGACAATCGCCGCCTTGATCGCGCAACACCGCCGGATGACGCCCGCCAGCGCAGGGCTGTCCGCCTGAAGCGGTGTTTTTTCGAGTTCCTCAAACAGCGACCGGTCGCCAAGCAATCCGTATTTGATGACCTCCGCCATGCCCGCCGCAAATTCGCGCGGCGGCAGGGTGACGAGCAGATCGGTCGAAATAAAAACCGCCTTGGGCTGATGAAACGCTCCCACAAGATTTTTTCCTGCGCGCAAATTGATGCCCGTTTTGCCGCCCACGGAACTGTCCACCATGGCGAGCAGCGTGGTCGGAATCTGGTAAAAACCGATGCCCCGCAGGTAGCTCGCCGCGGCAAAACCCGCCAGATCGCCAATCACGCCGCCACCGATGGCGACAAGCACGGAAGAACGGTCGAGCCGGTTTTCCGCCAGAAAATCAAGCACGCGGCCCAACTCCGTGAGCGACTTGGTTTCCTCGCCCGGCTCCAGCACGAGCAACGGCGCATCGCCGATCATGGCTTGGAGCGCCTCGGATTGCTGCCGGTGGATGTGACGGTCGGTCACGACGGCGCAGCGGCGTCCCGCAGCCTGAAGCTCGGCGAGCGTAGAGCGCACCTGAAACTTCAAGTCCGAACCAAAATGGATCGAATAACTGCGTTCACCCAGCCGGATATTGAGAGCGTCGGACATTTTGTTGTTTTTTAAAAATCCACTAAACTTGTTGTCGATCAATGGGTCAAGCAGCGCAATGGCAATCTCAATAAAAGATAATGAGACTCTATCTCACGATTTTTATTGACGGAATCTTCCTGCTTTTGCCACGCTGCATTCACCAGTGAGCTTCAGCCCGTCAAGCGGGTGGCCGCAATGGTTAAGGTCAACACAAGTCGTTAGGTCCGCGAGGTTTGGTCGCCTCGCGGACCACTTGTTTTCCGGGGGGGGGGGGGGGGGAGAGGAACGCAAACGCGTCTGTTGCCTTTCACCCTTCGCGTCTCCCCCACAGCAGGCGCAGTGAATTGAGGCACACCACCACCGTGCTCCCCTCGTGCGCGGCCACGCCCACGGCCAGCGGCACCGCGCCGATGATCGAGGCCAACGCCATTATGACCACCACGCCAAGCGCGATGGTCAGGTTTTGCCGGATGATCGCGCGCGCCCGCCGGCTCAGACGCAGCGCGGCCAGCACGTTCTCGATGCGGTCGTGCATCAAAATCACTTCGGCCTGCTCCAGCGCGGCGTCGCTTCCGCGTGCGCCCATCGCAATGCCCACATCGGCAACGGCCAGGCACGGCGCGTCGTTCACGCCATCGCCCACCATTGCCACCGGACGTCCCGCCGCACGCAACTCGCGCACCGCCTCCACCTTTTGCGCCGGCGTCAATCCCGCCTGCACCTCATCGACCCCCACCACACGCGCCACGTCCATCGCCGCCAGATGCCTGTCCCCCGTCAACATCACCGTGCGAATGCCTTCCGCGCGCAGTTTCTCCAGCACCCCGCGCGATTCCGGCCGGATCTGGTCGCGCAGCAACAAACGCCCCAGCAAATCGCCCGCCACCAGCCACACCTCGCTCATACCGGCAGAGGCCGGGGGCAGGTCACGCGACCACGCGCCGAGCGGTCCCGATTCCAACAATTCGCGGCGTCCCATCACCACGCGTGCGCCTCCCACCTGCCCCCCCACTCCGTGCCCGGTGAAAGACTGGAAACGCTCCACGCCCTGCTCCACCGCCCCGCGCGCCCGCGCATCGCGGACGATGGCGCGCGCCAGCGGATGTTGCGAATTCAACTCCAGGGCGAGCGCGTATTCCATCACCTCGCACTCACGTCCCGGCGGGAAACTCTCCCATGATTCCACCGCCAGTTCGCCCGTCGTGAGCGTGCCCGTTTTGTCGAGGGCAATGACGCCCACGCCGGCCAGTTTTTCCACCGCCGCCCCGCCTCGAAACAGCACCCCATGCCGCGCCCCCCAGGCGATGGCCGCAAGGATAGCCGACGGGATCGACAACACCAGCGCGCACGGACTCAACACCACCAACAACGTCATCGCCCGGTAAAACGCCGACCCCCCCCCCCGCCCCTCCGCTGACGAAAGCCGGCAACCCGAGCCCCAGCCACCACNCAAAAAACATCACGGCGCACACGCCCAGCACGCCGACCGTGTAACGCGCCCCAAACTTCTGCGTGAACCGCTCGCTCGGCGCGCGCAGTTTTTGCGCCGAGTGGATGAGGCGGATGATCTTTTGCAACGTGCTCTCGGACGGCAGCCGCTGCACCTTGAAATCCACCGCGCCCCACAAATTGAGCGTCCCGCTAAACACCTGCGCCCCCCTGCCCTTCTCCACTGGCACCGCTTCGCCGGTGAGGTTGGATTCATCACTCGCGCTCTCGCCGCGCACCACCTCGCCGTCCGCCGGGAACACCGCGCCCGGCTTCACGCGCACGATGTCCGCGATGCCCAGCTCCTCGACGGAGACCTCGCGCTCGCGACCATCGGGCAACACCAGCGTCGCCTGCTTGGGCGCGGACTTCAGCAACGCGCTGACCTCACGATGCGTGCGGTTGACGGAAAACTCCTCCATCGCTCCCGACGCCGAAAAGAGAAACAACAACAACACCGCCTCGCTCCAAGCCCCGATCATGACCGCCCCGACTGCCACCGCGAGCATCAGGAAATGGATGTCCACGCGGATCCGGCGCAGATTGTGCCACGAGTCGATGGCCGCATCCCACCCGCCCGCCACGAGCGCCACGCCGTAGAGTCCCGGTGCCAGCCAGCGCGGTCCCGCGCCGAGCCGCTCGATCACAAACGCCAGCAAACCCGCGGCTGCGCAAATGCCGGCGAGGAGGGCGAGTTGTTTCCACTCGCTTTCGTCGCCTCCCGCCCCTCCCGCCCGGTCCTCGTCAATGGTCCCCTCCTCGTCGGCGCCGGTGATGTTGCGCTCGACAAGGTCGGGCCAGGCAAATTCCCGCCAGCGCCAGAACCGCGGGACCGTGGCGCACCCCGGACGCGCCAGTTGGGTGACGCCCTCCGCCGTTTGCTCCAGCGTGTAACCGGGCGGCACACGACCGGCGGCGACATCCGAAGTTGTGCTAGCCAGATGCTCGTCGATGGCGGCGAGAGTGGCGTTGAGCCGTTCTTGCAACGCGGCGGCATCGACATGGCCCAGCGTGGCAAGCGACACTGTCCGCGCTTCCAAATCGAGCCGCACGGCTTCCACGCCGGGTTCACGACGCAAAAATGCCGCCAACGTCTCAGTCCATGTGCTCTTGTTTCCCATAAAACTCCGCCAACGTAGCACGACTTCGCCGCCACGCCAGCAGAAGCTTGATAAACAATAAGTTGCAATCCAGATTCAGTCTCAGTCGAGGACGGAAAGGAAAAGGAACCATCCAAGTAACATGACTACATTTGGAAAATTGTTTTTCCAGCAGAAGCGAATGCGGGATCGCGCGCCTGCTCTCGCGTCGTTTCACCATTCATCCATTCGCTGGCGAGCATGACAGTCTTGGCCTGCGGGGGCACCCCGCGTTCGTTGTGGTTGATCTGCTCCACCACCAGATCGACCGCCACCGCGCCGAGCAGGCGGTTGTTTTGGTTGATGCCGGAAAAGCCCGCCTGATCGCCTTGGAGGTTGAGACTCGCCAAGCCGATGTCACGCGGCACACGTTTCCCGAGTTTCTGCAACCAGCCGCGCACCTCCGCATGGAGTGTGATGATCACCTCCGGTTTCTCGCGCTCCACCCACTCGCCAAATCCGTCGGGATGCCAGTCATGCCAGAGGAAAACCGGCAGACGGTGTCCTTTCGGCAACAGGGAGCGGAACGACCAAAGCGCCCCCGTCCACTTGTGCTCCACGCGGGCGTCGTCCTCGTAGCGGATCGCCAGCCCTATGCGCCGGTAGCCCAGGTCGCGCAGTCGCGTAACGGCCAGCCGCATAGAACTGAACTGGTCATTCACGGCCCGGTGCAACACGGCCCCGCGATAGCTGAACCCGATCGTGGCGCAGGCAAATCCGCTCCAGTCGAAATCGATGTCTGGAATCGGGTCCGACAACGGCGCGAGGATCACCCCGAGAATGCCGCGTGCCTGGAGCACTTTTTCCATGCGCACGGTGCTCATGCCGGGCGCGTTGAGCGCGAAACGTTCCAACTTGTAACCGAGAGTCCGGGCGCGCTCGTTCCCTCCCTTGTAAATCGACGACAACCACAAGCCGGCCTCCTCGTCGTAAACATGTTTGTCCAGATGCCAGGTCAGAAACGCGATCACCGGCGATCCGGGCGTCTGCCCTATCCTGTTGCTTCGCACATGGGCCATGAGCGCCGCCAGCATCGGATTTGGCCGCCAGCCGATATCCATTGCTATCTTTTGGATACGAGCCCGCGTTTCCGCCGACTGGCGCGGATGGTTTTTCAAAGCACGCGACACCGTCATCACTGACACGCCAGCCAGTTCTGCGATTTGCTTCATCGTTGGGGTGTTCTGATCGGCCATGCGTGACCTTTATGTGTTATGATTAACGCATCCTGTCAATTGCGCTCGTGCATCATGGATTCGATTTTATCGAGAACGCATACTTACCCATGAACAAAAATATCATTCTGTCCCTGATCATGGCGTTCGCCGCCACTCTGCCGGTCTCCTCGATTCAGGCCGCTGACAAATACTGGAATGCCAACAGTCCCGCCTCCGGTCTCTGGGCTGGCAGCAACAACTGGGCATCCACCGAGACCGGTCCCGCCAATACCGGTTTCACCTCCGCCAGTGATTCTACGATCATCACCCAAAGCGGAGCCATCATCTCGCTCTCCAGCTTGAGTACAGTTACGACGTTAGGTCTGGAAATCCGCAACGGAGCACGGATCACCAGCGGTCCAACCGGCAACAACGCCCTTACACTCACCGGAGCCGGCAACGGTGACTTGGAGTGGAGAGGTATTACTGCCGGGACGTTCAGCCTGACGCTGGGTGCCACCACCGCGTGGATCGGCTCCATCACCGACACCAGCACCAATGCCACCTCGCGGATAGTGGTCAGCAATGTGGCCGCCGTCAGCACCTCCACCAAAATCGCCCTCAACGGCACCGGCTCATTTCTCCTGAACACCGGCACCCAAGGGTTCACGACGACCATCGGCGAACTCTCCGGTAACAGCACATCTGCCATCATCGGCCTGATGAACGCCGGCAGCAACCGCGTCCTTCGTGTCGATCAGTCCACCAATACTACCTACGCCGGTCGAATCATTACCGATGCCAGTAATCGCACCATTGCCTTTGAAAAATCCGGCACCGGCCGCCTTCGCCTCACCGGTGGCACGACTGACTCCGCCAGCACTTGGAACAACGGCACCAACGTCCTTGCCGGCGAACTTTACATCAATGGCGTGACCAGTGGCCAAGGCACCTACACCGTCAGTTCCGGTGCCACGCTCGGCGGCACAGGTGCCATCGGTCTCAAGACCGACGCCACCATTACCGTCAAGGACGGCGGCATCCTCAACCCCGGTGATATCAGCGATCTCGGCATCGCCTCCACCGGCACGCTGACCATCACCGGTACGTCCGGCGCTGGACTCGTATTCGAAGGCAACGCCACCATCCTCTTCAATCTCGACGGCGACAAAATCGTCCTCAATGGCGACACTCTGACCGGCTCCGCCGCGACAGGCAGCATCATCACCTTCGACTTCAGCGGCTCCTCTACGAGTGTCGTCGGCTCGACCATCGACCTGATCGACTTCGGCGGCACCCCCGGCATCGACGACACTGCCTTTGCCGCCTCCGGTGACTGGACGGGCAATTTCAAATACCACGGCAACATCCTCCAGTTTGAGGTCGTCTCCGCTCCTATTCCCGAACCCTCGACAGTCGCTCTGGCCCTTGGGCTTGGTACTGTTTTGGTTGTCCTTTTCCGTCGTCGCCGCTGATCGATTCGTGCCCTCTCTTGCTGCTTTCTTGGTTCCCCGCCCTTTTTCCGCCAATCTTCCCTGTTCCCCATGAAAACAACCCGTCACGCTGCTTTCACGCTCATCGAACTCCTCACCGTTATCGCCATCATCGGAATCCTCGCTGCCATCCTGATTCCCGTCGTCGGCGCAGTCCGCGCGAAGGCAGACGCCAGTATGTGCTTCAGCCGCATGAGGCAGATCGGCGTGGCCATCAACAACTATACGACCGACAATCGCGGCAAGCTCCCCGGTCCGCTTCCCGATAGTTATTTTTGCGGCTGGGCTGCCTCAGCTGCGGCGGAAAAATACGTGATTGGCTCCCGTCTCCATCCCTATGTCAGCGGCACCCCGATCACCTCCACCCGCCAATACGATGAGGTTTTCATGTGCCCCACTCTGGTAAAAAATCCCTCCAGTGATCCCGCCACCACCACCGTGGGGATTATCATCACAAAAATTCTCAACTTCTCCGCCCGAGACCCCAACGGGGCCGCCGGTTCCGGCGTCAACCCATGGGGGCAAGGAACGGACGAAAGCGTCAGCCAAGCACCTCAGGACATCAGCGGCCTCCCCCTCTCCCGCATTTGGGCCATCCGCGAGTGTTCCATCCAAAACACCAACTCCACTCCAACTCGTCGTATCCCCACCTACGTCCCGCACGGCGACACGCTCAATATCCTCTATTTCGACTGGCACGTCGCCAAAGAACCTGCCGAGAAATACAAGAAGAACTGACGCCCCCCCCCTTCCTTCTGCCGCGTTGAACCCATTTTCATGATACACGCCACAACCATGTCCAGACGCCTCGCCCTCGCCGCCTTTATTCTCCTCCTAGCCATTCTCCCCGGTGTCTCCACTCGCGCCCGGGCGCAGGCCAAACCCGAACCGCCTGCCGCCAACATCCCCCACGTGGCCTCTCTTGCACAAGGCGGCCGCTCCGTCACGCTCGACGGCCGTATCGATCCCGATGAATGGCGCGGCTCCGCCCTCCTTTATCCTGCGATGGAAATCAATCAGGCCGACGCGCACGAACGTCCCACTCCCCGCGACCCCGGAGCCAACCGCACCACCGTTTATCTCAAACACAATGACCGGCACCTCTGGGTCGCCGTCGATTGCATCGAAACCCAGCCCGGCTACCCCGAAGCCCATCCCCGTCCGCCCGGTGGCAACTTTTTTCAAGACGACGCCGTCCAGGTTGTACTCGGCCTCGCCGACCGCAGCGTCGTGCAGCGCGACATCCTCGACATGGGAGGCTACGAAGGCGCGCTCGGGGCCGCCGGAGTCGCCGCCGACAACTACTACCAATACATCGTCAACGCCGCCGGAGCCCGCGAACGCCAGTGGAACGAACTCCCGCTCAAAAACCCCCGCTTTGAATCCGCCGTCGCCCGCACGAAAACCGGCTGGAGCATCGAATACAAAATCCCACTCGACAGCTTTGGTGCCACGCCCGAGGTCCGCCGTTACCTCGCCGAAGACAACGCCGACATTTTTCTTAACGTCATCCGCATCCGTCCCCCGGCCATGACCGGCTGGCACCTCCCCAGCTTCGGCGGCTACCGCCCCATGCCTTTTGGCCGGGTGAAACTCCTCCCCGCCCCCTCCACTGTTGCCGGCGGTATCTCCGGTACCGTCACTCCCGCCGAGGTTGCCGCAAAAAAACTCGCCACGACCATCGAAACACCCACGCGTATCAAGACGCGCACTACCGGACTCGCCCGGACCGACAAGATCGAAATCGGATACTATCCCCTGCAAGGCTCCATTATCGGCATCATCGACGGAAAACTGCCCGCCTCCGCCGCCCAAGCCGACCGCGCCCTCCTTCGGGTTTCCGGTCATCCCGACACCGAAATCAAACTCGTCCCCAATCGCCGCCGCCAGTTCGCCATCCTCCCCATCACCCCCGGCAATCAATCCGCCCGCAAAGCCGAATTCATCCTCTACGCAAAAGACAAATCCGTCCACACCGTCACCCGCGACCTCCCTGCCGTCACCGCGCCCGAGTGGTTCAACACCGACGCCGGAACAGATTACCTCGACAAGAAAATCCCCGACCCTTGGACGCAGCCCGTGGTCGATGAAAACGCCCGCACCATCACCCTCGTGGACAAAACCCTCCGCATTGGGGCCTACGGACTTTTCGACTCCATCCGTCATGGAGAGACAGATACCCTTCAAGGCGCTTCCGAAGTGCTCGTCTCGACGAGCCGCGGCCCGGTCCCGCTCACGCCGCGCGTCCCGATGGTCAGTATCGACGGAAACTCCGTGCGAGCCAGCGCCCTTGCCACCGCCACCCTCCCCGGCGGTCCCGTCACCCTCGAAACCCGGACGCACGTGGATTTCGACGGCTTTACCGTCGTGAAGATGCGCCTGCAAGGCATCCCCCCCGCCGAACTCTCGCACTTCTCCGTGCGCATCCCGATCAATCCGCAAATCGCCCGCTACATCCACCGCGTCCACGTGCAGCAAATCGCCGCCCTTGACGGATTCGGCTACAACGGCTCCGCCGGCCCGCTCTGGACCGGCAACCTTGAGCAAGGACTCTCCTTCGCCAGCGACACCCCGCTGTTCCACTCTTCGGACACGCGCCGCCAGGTTCGCGTCGTGGAGAACCGGGGACAGCCCGCCTGGATGGAATTCAACTTCGTCGATGCCGCCGGGCAACTCGCCGCCGTCCCGGCTGCCAGCCTCTCCGACCTCACCCAAGCCAACGCCAACCTCACCCCGGAAGGTGCCATCCTCTTCCGGTTTCTCCTCCAGCCGACCCCCACCCGGCCCCGCCCCGAACTCATCGCCAGTCCACGTGTGAGCGACTACAAATTTGAAATGTGGAGCGACTGGCAGGGTTACCCCGACCTCGCCAAGCTGCCCGAAATCAAACAATGGTCCACCGCCCTGCTCGACGCCGGCCGGGTTCCCATTCTCTACACCTGTCAGGGGGTCTCCGAGAATTCGCCCGGCTTCGCCGAATTCAAGGAAGACATGATGATGCAGCCTCCCTGGATGTTTTATCGCCGCCACCACGCGCCGGACAAAGGCGTGCCGGTCTGGGCCACCAGCAAGCGCGGACCGGAAGGTGATCTCCAACTCCATGCCTTCCGTCGACTCGCCAACGAAGCCGGCGTCTCCGGCATTCTCAGCGACGGCCTCAGCATGCCTTGGAACGACGAAAACCCCGGCAATGCCCGCGGCGGCGGCCACCCCGTCCGCCTCGACTGGGACGCGGACATCCCCTCGCGTCTCGTCGCCCAGCGCGATTTTCTCAAACGCCTCCGCGGCATCTTTTCCGACACCGGCCGCCCCATCGCCTTTATCGCCCACACCGGCGGCGGCCTCGACCCGCACACGCTCTCATTCTTCGATTACTACGTCGAAGGCGAACAACTCTCACGCTACCCCATCAACTATCGTCCGCCGCTCGCCAATTATGCAGTCGGTTACAGTGGCCAGTCCTTCGGCCACTTCGGCACCTTCTGGGTAAAACGCTGGATACGCTCCGACGGCCCGTATTGGGCGCTCACCTACGCTCTCCTTCACAACAACCAGATGCGGGACAACAATCTTTATCAGGATGTCATGAAAACCATCAACGAGGGTGGCACTCCCGTCTTTCACCCTTGGTGGCGGCCCATGCCTCATGTGATCCTCCGTAGCGAAACCGGAGATACGCGACTTTCGCGTTACGATGGTTCCCGCGCCACCATTCTCGCGGTCGGTAATTTTGGCCTGTCTCCCGACAAGATCGACATCGCGCTAGATCTCCCCGCGCTCTTTCCCGGCGCAGGCCCTCTTCCGCTCGTCGCCGAAGACGTCCTGACCGGCGTGCGCATCCCGATCGAAAACGGTGGCATCCGCCGGACACTCGATGCCGGCAAATGCCTCGCCATCCGCATCGAAAGACCGAAATCAGGCAAAACTGCCGCCTCCCTTGCCCCCTGGGCTGTCGGCCCCGGCATTGATGACTGGGCAACGACAACCGCTGGCACTCAGACAACGCTCGTCACTTCCGAGGGGAAAACGTATCCTGCCATCACCCTGACGAGTTCCAAAAACGGCGGCGAAGCCCGCGCCCGCCACACCTCGCGCACGCTTCTCGACGGAGGCATGCTCGAAATCCTCGTCAAACCGCAAGACCAATTCAGTATTCATCTTGGAGATACGGCCATCGTCTACAAGGACGACGAATGGACAACTGCCGGCATCAATGCCGCCGCTGCCTACGGCCTCCCCGGAGGCAGGGAGTCCGGTGACCTCGACACGACTTTCATCGGACGCTATCGTATCGGCTGGCCCAATCCCGGTACGCTCTTCAATCCCTCGCTCAAAACCGGTGCCGCGAATTCCGGCGTCCATCACCTTCGCCTCACACTGACTGGACGCATCCTCGATGCCACCATTGACAACCAGCCGCTCGCCAAAGGTCTCGTCTGGACTCCGGCAAACCGTTCCCTCGGCGCTCCCCCCTCTCCCATGGAAATCGCCCTCTCCACGACCGATGGCAACACGCTCACGTTTGCTCCACTCGCCATGAGCAGCGAGCCCGTTGCGCTCTATGAAGGCGGTCTCATCTCCGCGCGTGTCTCGGCTGCTCTCCTGCAAGAGCCGTTCGATCTCTCCGATATTCCACCTGACCGCTGGACGGTCAAAAAAGGGCGCAGCGTAAAGACCGCCGTCAGCACGCTCGACGGGAAGCCCGCGCTCACCATCAAATCCGGCGCCGATCGCGCGGTTGCCACACTTGATCAGACGGTGGGCGACACGTTCTCCGCTGTTCTGAAACTCGAGACAATGCCCGCCCGTTGCTTCCTGCGCATCGGCCCCATCACGCTTCGCCACGATCCCCGCTGGGTGCTGGACGGTCCACTCAACGGCTGGGGACGCGGCATTGGTCCGCGCACCTCCGACAAGGCGACCTCCCCGCAACCCAAGATTCCGGAAGGCAGCCCCGTGGTAATCCGCATCAGCATGAAAAACGGCGTCCTTGACATGGTCGTGAACGACGAACTCCTCGTGCGCGGTGTCGCCTTCGACATTCCCAAAAGCGGCAACACGCTGACGCTGGAAACGTGGGGCAAGTTTGACGCAACCTTCCGTCTTCTCAAGCTCAGCAGCGAACCCGCCGAACTTTACGCCCCGCTCGTCACAGACCATCCGGTTTTGTAGATTCACCTCTTCATGATCCGTTCCCACTTCGCCGCCCGGCTGGCCACCACCCTGATTATCGGATTCATGATCTCCCTCATGTCATCGTCATGTAAAACAAACTACATCTCCACGCTGCCCCCCGTGGCAACGCAACCGTCCGCCCCACGTGGCACGGGTGGTCTGGTCCCCGAACACCATGTGCCCCGTGTTGCCGTGGGCAGCATTACCATTGACGGACGTGCGGATGAACCGGCCTGGAACCTAGCTCCACCGATTCCTTTGTCCAACTACTGGCCTGACCGTCCCACGACGCAGCGCACCCTTGTTCGTCTCCTGCACACCGGCACGCATCTGCTCGTCTCCTTCGTATGCGAGGACGACAACATTGTCGCCACGCATACCGCACGCGACGACCACACCTTCCGCGACGATTGCGCCGAGATCCTCTTCGCCGCGCCCGTGGACGGGCCGCCCAACGAGGGACTCAACATCGAAATCAACCCTGCTGGTTATTGGAACGATGTGCTTTTTCGTGTTCCGAACTGGCTCAATCACGACTGGAGTCCGTCGGATATCGAGGTCGCCACGAACATCACTCCTTCCGGCTGGAGCGTGGAGTGCAGCATTCCTTTTTCCGCGCTTGCGGATGTGGTGAACACCCGCGGTTACGACGCCATCTTCGACCCCGCGAAGCGCGACTTCGCGCGCGCCGAGGCCGCTCTACGCCAGACGCCACCCGTCCGTCTCCGCGCCAACTTCGCCCGCTGGCATCGTCCTGAAAACGCCATGACCATCTGGAGCGATCCACAACGTCCTCGTCCGCATCCCTTGGAACTCGATCGCTACGGCTGGCTTCTTTTCCAGCCTGAAAAAGTCATCCGGCAGGAATCTCCCTCGAAGATTTTCTAACAGACGCAACCAACCGGCAGAGAGTTCGCAGGTCCAGCCAGCCTTCTATGTGCGTTGCTCGAAAATCACTTCACGCGTCGCGCCAGTAGCGTCGAGCGTTTCGATGCGCAGGATGCGCAACTGCGCTCCCTGACTGGCAAGCAGAGTGCGCAAGGCATCGGGCAGATCGTGGTCCTCGGTTACGGTCTTGCCGTGCTGGGTATAAGTGACGCGATACGCCGTCTCGCCTGCGCCGGGGTCGAGTTGGCGGACCGAGGGAAGGGCGTCGGGGTGGACGCGGAGGGGGGACTTTTTGCCGGGTTTGCGGCGTTGGTCAGAGGGGAGGAGGGGGCGCGTAAAGGGATAGGGGTCGCCGCCAAGGAGGGTGTTAATCTGCGTCTCCAAATCATACACGCGCACGAACTGCGCCTCGCGGGCGAGGAGCAGTTCGTTGATGCGAATCGTGTGTGGCTCGATTGACACGGGTGTTTGCAGAGTGCCGACGTAATGCGGAGCATTTAGCCCGCACTGTGAGTTGTTCGCCCAGCGGTGCGGGCTAAAGCACCGCACTACGGCAGCGGCGGCGTGACGTCAGCTTTTGTCGTCGGCGTCGTTCGCGGTGTCGGTGTCGTCGGTGGCGTCGGTGGCGGCATCGGTGCCGGCGTCGGCATCGTCACCCGCAACGGAGGCGGCGCGACGTCCGGGGCCTTTACGCCCGGACCCGGCGGCACCCGCTGCGCCTCGAAGCACGGTCTCGGCCCGGGGATCGAATCCGGCCACCGGGAGCGGGGGCGCGGGGAAAGGGAATCCGCCCGGTTCGCCAAGGACGTCCTCGACTTGGGTTTCGAGGGCGGCGATGCGCTCGTAGGCGCGCAGGCGCTCTTCGAGAAGCTGGTCGATCTGCACGCGGGCCTCAAGGGCTTGCCGGATGATGTCAGCCTCGGCTCCGAGGACGATGTCGCGGAAGCTGAGGGTGGAGGTTTTGGTTGCTTTTGCCATGTCGGTTACTGCCAGAAGAATTTTTTGAGTTTGCGGAAAATATCAGGTGCTGCGGGAGGTGCAGGAGGCATCGCGCGCGCGGCGGCACGGGTCGTGGCACGCGGCGAAGGGGAGAGCGTCGGGCTGGTGACGACGGCGTCAATGTTAACGTTTGTCTTTTTGCCGGAGCGGGCGGAGGAGGAGGAGGGGGGAGAGGGACGAGTGGCGCGTATGGCGGCGGCTTCGCGGGCGGCCCCGGCCACGGCGGGATCGGAGTCGGCTTGCCAGTCAGACAACAATTCGTCGGGCGCGTTGGGGTGGCGGATGGCGGCGATGCGAACGGCACGGGCGGGGTCGCGGACAATGTCGTAAAGGTCGGCGCGCCGCCAGTCGGGACAAGCGACAACGGCGAGGACGCGCACGGTGGGCAGCGGATCGGCGATGAGTCGGCGGGCGGTGTCGAGAGACAGTGAACAGGGAGCAGTGAACAGGGAACAGTGGGCAGTGGGCGACTGTTCACTGTTCATTGTTAACTGCTCACTGTTCACTGTTAACTGTTCACTGTGCAGGAGCGCGCAGTGGGTGCGGAATTCGGGGCTGTGGGCGATCAGGAATTGGGCAAGCGTGGCATCAAGTCCGTCGCGGTAGGCGAGAGCTGTAAGGACAGAGGGGAGACGGGTGGCGGCGAGTTCCTCGATGAGGGGGGGGGGGACGGCGGGGTTGCGGGCGAGGGCGGCGCAGGTGGTTTCGTCGGCGCGGCCAACGAAGTAACGGGCAATGGTTTCGTCGAGCGCGGGGTTGGCGGCGAGAGCGGCGTGGATGGCAGGGTCGGTGTCCTGAGCGAGAATGCTTTGGAGGGGGCGGCAGAGTTCGGGACAGCCGGCGACCCAGACGCGTTCGTCGGGCTGGCCCCGGGTGGCGAGGAAGAAGAGGTCGGTGTCGTCGAGTTGGGTGGAGGCGCTGGCACCGTCGGCTTCATCGGCGCTGATGGCGCGGACGGCGGCGCGGCGCACGGTGGCATGGGGGGAGCGAAGGAGGAGGCGGCGGACTTCGGCGGTGAGTTCGCGGCGTTGAAAGAGGGCGAGTTGCACGTCTTCTTCGTCGCAGGCGGCCCAGCCGAGGAGGATCTCGGGCTCGACTTTGAGCGAGGCGACGGCGTGAACGCGAACGGCGGCGCTGTCGTCGGCACCGAGGACGAGGGCGAGTTGGGATTGGGGGGCGGCAGTGGTGGCGAGGTGGAGGCGGACGCCGGGGTCGGCATCGGTGGCGAGGATGGCCTGATGAGGGAGACGCAGGGAGGGGTTGGCGGCGAGCGAACGGCGAACGTCGGGCGATGGGTCGGTGGCAAGGGTGAACAGGTCGCGCGGGGGGAGTTGCGGGTGGGCGGCGGCCTGGGCGCGCACGGCGGGGTCGGCGTGAGCGGCAAACTGGGTGAGGAGGTGCGGCGGGGTGCGGGGATTGGTGGCGAGGTGGGCAAGGAGGCCGGGGTCGGGGTGGGTGGTGCTGAGGGCGTCGTCCGCGAGTTCTTCGAGGAGATGACTGGGAGAGAGCGAATAGGCGGCGACAAAGGGGCGGGCTTCGGGCGCGTCGGCGGGAGGGAGGGCGGCGAGTTCCTGGAGGAGACGCGAGGGGAGCGGGGATTTGCGCAGGGCGTGGGCGGTGCGGCGCACGCCGTCGCGCCGGATGCGTTCGAGAAGGTCGGTGATGGTCATGGGAAATTAAGAATTAAAAATTAAGAATTAAAAATTGGACGGAAACAGGATGGAGCAGCGGTAAGTGAAGGTTCCATGTGAATGGATAAATGCAGACGAAGAGGGGCACAGGTTTGGTCATTCTTAATTCTTAATTTTTAATTCTTAATTAACTCAGAGGTCGCCGGGTTGGACGAAGATTTCGCGGGGGTTGTTGCCGACTTGGGGGCCGATGTAGCGGCGTTTTTCCATCTCGTCCATGAGGGACGCGGCGCGGTTGTATCCGATTTTCAACTTCCGTTGCAGATAGCTGGTGCTGGCGCGTCCGTGCGCGGCAATGACTTCGAGGGCTTCTTTTATCATGGGATCGGCTCCGGCGGGGATGTTGCCGCCGCCCTCCCCCCCCCCGCCTTCGGCCCCGGCTTCGGCGCCGCCGGGCGCGTCCTCGGGGCGAAGCTCGACACGGTAGCGCGGTTGCACCTGGGCTTTGAGATAGCCGACGACTTTTTCGATCTCAGCGTCGTCCACGTAAGGGGCTTGCAAGCGCTGGAGGCGGCCAAGGCCGGGTGGACTGAAGAGCATGTCGCCGCGACCTTGGAGCGATTCGGCTCCCTTCGCGTCGAGGATGGTGCGGGAGTCCACTTGCGAAGAGACTTGGAAGGCCATGCGCGTGGGGTAGTTGGCTTTGATGATGCCGGTGATGACGTTGACGGAAGGGCGCTGGGTGGCGAGGACGGTGTGGATGCCGACGGCGCGCGACATCTGGGCGAGGCGGGCGATGGGGGTCTCGACTTCGTTGGAGGCGGTCATCATGAGGTCGGCGAGTTCGTCGATGATGAGGACGATGTAGGGGAGTTTCGGAAAACCTTCGGCGGCGGCCTTGGCGTTGTAACCGGCAAGGTTGCGAACGTTTTTTTCGGCGAGGGTTTCGTAGCGTTGTTCCATTTCGCGCACGAGCCACTTGAGGGCTTGCACGGCTTGCTTGGGTTCGGTGACGACGGGATGGATGAGGTGAGGGAGGTTTTTGTAGATGGCGAATTCCACAATCTTGGGATCGATGAGAACCATCTCCAATTCGTCAGGACGAAACCGATACACGAGCGAGAGGATGAGGTTGCTGATGCACACGGATTTGCCGCTGCCGGTGGCTCCGGCAATGAGGGCGTGGGGGGCGCGGGCGAGGTCGCAGAGGATGTGGCGTCCGGCGATGTCAACGCCGAGGATGAGGGGGATGTCCATCTTGTTGTCCTGCCAGGCGGTGGTCTGGAGGGAGCCGCGCAGGGTGAGGGGGACGGAGGTGCGGTTGGGGATTTCGATGCCCACAAAACTTTCGCCGGGGATGGGGGCCTGGATGCGCACGGCGCTGGCCGACATGGCGAGGGCGAGGTTTTTTTCGAGCGAGGCAATGGTCTCGACGCGCACGCCAAAACCGGGGCGGACGCGGAACTGGGTGACGCGGGGGCCGACGATGGCGTCATACACGAAGGCGTCGATGGCGAAGCTGTCGAGGGCGTCCTGGAGGAGGCGTTTGCCGGTCTCGATATCGGCGGTGTCGGCGAACTGGTTCTCGTTGGAGTCGGGGGCGCGCAGGAGGTCGAGCGTGGGGAAGCGGTAGCGTGCCATCTCTTCCGAGGTGAAGGGGTCGGGGGGGATAAAGATGGAGCGCGCGGGTGCGGGGGTCGATGTCGAGAGGGGGGGGGGGGGGGGGGCGTCGGGATGGGTAACGGAGAGCATTTCGCCGGCGCGTTCGGTCGCGCCTTGGCGGAGGACTTCGAGGTGGTCGAAGGCGTCTTCGAGTCGGTCGCGGTGGCGGGCCTGAATCGTAAGACGTTCCTCGTGGCGCACATCAATCTCTTCGCGCCAGGCGGCGAGGAGTTGCTCGTCTTCGGCAAGCAGGGCCTGCGCGGTGGATTCCTGCGAGACGGCGGCAGAGACCGCGGCGGCTGCGGCGGACGAGGAGAGGAGAGTGCTGGCGGTGCGGGCTGCAGGCATGGATTGGTAAAAAAAGGTTGGATGTTGGAGCAGGCGTGGCGCGGTCTGCAAGCGCACGAAGGCGGGAGAGTGCAGATGTTTAGCTTTTATCGACAGAGGCGGTGCATTTGGTTCTGGTGGCAGGGCCTGTTTTCAGGCCATTTCGCAAAACCATTCTCGCGTGAACGCATCCCGGACTCTGGCTTTAGCCCGTAAAAAAACCTTGGCGGACAACTTCCGCCTGTGCACCGCCGATGGCATTTACGCCGTGCCGCTCGTCATGATGACGCTGCCGGTCAATGTCGTGCTCGCGGCGTTGTTCACCAAGGCGATCCCGCTCTCCACGGCGGCCATTGGTTTTATCACGTCGCTGCCGTTCATGTGCAATTTTCTGCAAATCATTGTGTCGCCCTTGCTCACGCGCTGGTTCTCGGGCAAGGCCATCGCCATCGGCACGAGCGCGGCGGGCATGGTGAGCTGGGGAGTGTTCGCGGTCATGCTGTCGTTTTTGCCCGCCGACAATCCGCAGGTCGCGGCGCAGTGGATCGCAGGGTGGTTTTTCGTGACGAGCTTTTGCGCCTCGCTCACCGGCGTGGGCTGGAACTCGTGGGTGCAGGAGTGGGTGCCGGTGCGGTTAAGGGGCAAGTATTTCGGGCGACGCAACCGGCTGCTCCAAATCGCCAACATGCTGTTTCTCCTCGCAGCAGGCTGGGTGCTGGCAAAATGGAACTACGCGATTCCGGCATTCCAGGCGGTGATTGTGGCGGCGATTGTGGCGCGCGTGCTGTCATTGCGCGCCCAATACAAGATGCAGACGCAGCCCCGCCAGCGCGACACGCAGCAGGCGGGATCGTTGCGCGACCAGATGTGGGTGCTGGGACAATCGAGGTCGTTCGTGCTGTTTATTTTCTTCGGTTCCGTGTGGTCGTTCGCGGCCAATATTTTCGGGCCGTTTTACCACAAGTTCATGCTCGACCAGATGAACCAGTCAGCCTTCGACATCGGCATCATTTCGACCTGCGGCGCGATGGGCGCGGCGCTTTCGATGCCGGCCTGGGGGCAACTCATCGACCGTTTCGGCAACAAGTCGGTGATGGCGGTGTCGCTCATCCTCTGGCAGCTTCAGAACTACCTTTGGTGCATCATCGGTCCCGGCATGGATGCGTGGCTCTATGGCATGTGGATCTGGGGTGGAATGACCAACGCGGGGTTCACGCTGGGGATGTTCACGTTGCTGTTGAAACTCATCCCGCCCGGAGCGAAGGGCCTCGCCATCGGCGCCAACCTGGCGCTGACCTCGCTGGTGGCCGCCATCGCCCCGATCCTCGGCGGCGCCGTGCTGGAATGGGCGTTGCTGCGCTGGCCGGGTCAGGCGTTGCAGGTTTACCACGCGTGTTTTTTTGTGCAACCCACGCTCGCGCTGCTGGGAGCCTTGCTGCTGCTGCGCATTCAGGAACCCGCCGCGGCGTCATTCTCAAGCGTGGTGGGCGCAATGCGCAACGTGCGCACGCTGAGCGGCGTCTTCGGACTTTCCTACCTCGCCAGCTATATTTTTTACAAAGACAAGGACCGGCCGAACTGACTCCCCCCTCTCCCCCCCCCCCCCGGATCATTGCGCTGTTGCCGGCTTCGGTACGTCATGCCGATTTCGATACAAGCGCGGCGATTTTCCGCTCAGTCGCTTGAAAAAACGGGAGAAACGGAATGCGTCATCAAACCCAAGTTCGCCCGCGATCTCCGCCACGTTGAGCGATGTCTCCAGCAACAAACGCCGGGCGGTCTCGAAACGATACTGGTCAATGAACGCCTTCGCCGGGAGCCCCAGGCTGCTCCTGAAAACACGATTCAAATAAGGCGCCGAGCACCGCAAAGCCGCCGCCAGTTCGCCCACCTTCACCTGCCCGCCCGCCGCCATGCGCTGCTCCACATGACGACGCGCGCGCCGGATCAAATCGCTCTCCGTCCCCGTGGGAAACGTCCGCCCGAAATGCATCTCCAACGCCGCCGCGATCAGGTGCTCAATCAGTATCCGCACATTGTCGTCCGCCGATTCGCGCCACAAGCCCGCCGCCCCCAGCAACGCCGTGTGCAGCTGCCTGCCCACCCCTCCCCCCCCCTCCCCCTCGCCGCTCTCGTTCTTCCCCATACAGCCCGCCGGATACCGTCCGGTCATCTCCGCCACCGAAAACTTGAACGACCAGCCCCGCTTGCCGCGCGGATGGTGAAAATGATGGGTGGTCTGCGGCGGAATAAAAATGATGTCTCCTTTTTTCGGATACAACCGCGTCCTCTCGATGCGCAGCGAAAACCCGCCCGCCTCGACGACCTCCATCTGCCAGTAGGGATGCACATGCTCGATGTGTTTCCAGCCCGTCCGCACATGGCCCTCTATCCGCACCAGTTCCACGGTCAGGGGCTGAAAAACCCTCCGCCGGTTCATTTCGTCGAGGTGCTGGTTCCAGGAATCGTTGGCGCGGTAGGTCATGGTTTTTTTTCTGGTTTCGGTTTTGCCATGTATTTCACCTCTCCCGCCATTCTACAAGCACGCGAAAACGCTATGCTTTTCTTTCGTTTCATCCGCCATTCTTTCGTAACTGAAAATGAAATACAGCAATCCCGTCTCCATCCTCAGCACCACCGTGCTGATTGCATTCTCCGCCATGCTAACTCCACTACCTGCCCAGTCCGCGCCCGCCACCAACTACGACGAATCGGAAGTGGGCTCATTGCCAATCCCTGACGTGTTGACCGCGACTGATGGGACAAAAATCACGGACAAGGCAGCATGGCTGGCGAAGCGCAGACCGGAATTGCTGCGCAGTTTCGCCAATGAAGTTTACGGGAAAACCCCTCAAGCCCCCGTAACCATGCGCGTCTGGGAAACCGCACCTGACAAGAGCGTCTTCGGCGGCAAAGGTGTCATGCGCCAGACAACACTGGAATTCAGCGCGGCGGCGGCGGCGACGACGATGGCGGATGACACGACCACGGGCGGGGCGAAAGCCGGTGCCACCACTGCCGCCCGCGTTCAGGCATCGCTCCTGTTGTTTCTTCCCGCCGCTGCTCAGAACAAACCCGTGCCGGTGTTTGTTATCCTTAATTTTTGGGGCAACCACAGCGTCATCAATACCCCCGATATTGCGCTGTCGGACGCGTGGTTTCGCAACAGCGACGCGCTCGGTTACATCAACCATCGGGCGACCGAATCCTCGCGTGGTTGCAAGGCGAACCGCTATCCGATCGAGGCGATTCTCGAACGCGGCTACGGACTCGCAACCGCCTACTACAGCGATTTCGATCCAGACGTTGACGACGATTTTCAGAACGGCGTGCATCCCTTGTTTTACCGCGACGGGCGGCAGGAAAAGCAAAGGCCCGCCGATGACGAATGGGGCGCGATTGGCGCGTGGGCCTGGGGGTTGAGCCGCATGGCGGATCACCTTGTGAGTCTGCCGCAGGTTGATGCGCACAAGCTCATCGTGCTCGGCCACTCGCGTCTCGGCAAAACGGCTTTGTGGGCAGGCGCACAGGACGAGCGGTTTGCCATCGTCATCAGCAACAACTCCGGTGAGGGCGGCGCCGCGCTCGCCCGGCGCAATTATGGGGAAACCATCCGTGATCTTAACCGCAACTTCCCGCACTGGTTCTGCAAAAACTACCGTCGTTACTCCGGCAACGAGGGCGCGTTGCCTGCCGACCAGCACGCCTTGATCGCCTTGATGGCGCCGCGTCCTGTTTACATTGCGAGCGCGGTCGAGGATCGCTGGGCCGATCCCAAGGGCGAATTTCTGTCGGGCAAACTTGCGGAGCCTGTCTATGCCCTGTTCGGCAAACCTGGTCTGGGTGCCAGCGTCGATTCGCTCCCCGCTCCAGAAACCCCGGTCGGCGATTTTATCGGTTACCATTTGCGCAACGGAATCCACGACCTGACACCCTACGACTGGAACCGTTTCATGGATTTCGCCGACCGGCGGTTGCGCCCGGTTTCCCCGGATTCGCCGGGCCAAAAACCGTAACCGCGAATGGACGCCAATGATCGCGAATAAAACCAAATGAATCTGCTGTCTTCATTCGCGGTTACGGTTTGGATTCTTTGGTTTTGGCTCAGCCATTTTGTATAATTTCCGGTCTCATCAGTCCCTCAAGTTTGTCATCGGTTTGCCCTGACATTAATCTGGGCTGCACACGGCAACTGCGGCATCGTCACTGCCGCATGGATGGCGCGGACAGAGGAGGTGATCGTTGGAATTAATCAGGCACGGCGACGGTGGACGAGCATTGGAAATGCGGCACAAATAACGCTCGCGACCAAGGCATGGAACCGGCACTCGATCACGAAACAACAAAGCTCGCCCTCACCGCCCGCCTCCTGCCAAGTTGCGCGTTTTCATTTTTGCCAACCGTTTTCCAACCACCTTTCCATCAGACTACGCATCATGCCTATCCAATACCACAAGGACACCGCGACCTTCCTTCTCCACGCCGGCGACACCACCTACGCCATCAAAATTTCGGACCAAAACATCCCTCTCCATCTCTACTGGGGGCCCTCGCTCGCCGCTGACGCGAACATCGAACACCCAACATCCAACGCCCAACATCCAACGAAAAACACCGGCGCACATTCACCTGCGGTCCGCTCCACCTCGACGTTGGCTGTTGAGCGTTCGGCGTTCGATGTTCGGCGCGAATGCGCCGCCCCCCCCCCCCCCCCCCCTGCTGGTCTTGACGCTCTCGTCCGCACCGGCGACCGCGCCTTCTCCCCCACCCTCGCCGGCGCGCCCTGGGGCATCAGCCTCGACACCCTGCCGCTCGAATACCCCGTCCACGGCACCTCCGATTTCCGCGAGCCCGCCCTTGAGGTTTACCAGCCCGCCAACGGTTCCCGCATCCTCGATCTCCGCTACAAAACCCACCGCATCACCCCCGGCAAACCCGCCCTCGCCGGACTCCCCGCAACCTTCACCCGCACCGGCCACACCACCGACGCCGAAACCCTCACCCTCGTCCTCGCCGACGCCCTCACCGGCCTCGAAGTCGAACTGCTTTACACCGCCTTCGCCGCCCACCCGATCATCACCCGTTCCGCCCGCATCACCAACCACGGCAAAGCCACGCTCGAAATCCGCCGCGCCCTCTCCGCCTCGCTCGATTTTTCTACCGCGCATGACGGACACCAGTTCATCCAACTCTCCGGCGCGTGGGCGCGCGAACGCGATGTCATTGCCACACCACTACGCCAAGGCCGTCAGACCGTGGACAGCCGCCGCGGCACCAGCAGCCATCAGCAAAACCCCTTCATCGCCCTCGCCCAGCACGGCACCGACGAAAATCGCGGCGACGTTTACGCCTTCAATCTCGTTTACAGCGGCAACTGGATGGCCCAGGCCGAACTTGAGCCCACCCGCCAAGTCCGCGCCCAGATCGGCATCAACCCCTTCGACTTCGCCTGGCAACTCGCCCCCGGCGACAGTTTCCAGACGCCCGAAGCCGTCCTCGTCCACGTCACTGACGGCGGCCTCGGCGGCATGTCGCGCGCCCTTCACCGCTTCTACCGCGCCCACCTCCTTCGCGGCCACTGGCACGACAAACCCCGTCCCATCCTCCTCAACAACTGGGAAGCCACCTACTTCGATTTCAACGCCGACAAACTCGAAAAAATCGCCGCCACCGGCGCGCAACTCGGCGTCGAACTCTTCGTGCTCGACGACGGCTGGTTCGGCCACCGCGACGACGACCACACCTCGCTTGGCGACTGGGTGGTTGACCGCAAAAAACTCCCCGGCGGCCTCGACGACCTTGCCCGCCGCATCAACGCGCAAGGTCTCTCCTTCGGACTCTGGTTCGAACCGGAAATGATCTCGCGTGACAGCGACCTTTACCGCGCGCACCCCGACTGGTGCCTGCACGTTCCTGACCGCGCCCGCACCGAAGGTCGCCAGCAACTCGTCCTCGACTACTCCCGCGCCGAAGTCCGCAACGCCATCTACGACGCCATTGCAAAAATCCTCCGCGCTGCGCCCATCCGATTCATCAAATGGGATATGAACCGCCACCTTACCGAAGTCGGTTCTGCCGCCCTCCCCCCCGCGCAGCAGCAGGAAGTCGCCCACCGCTTCGTCCTCGGCCTCTATGAAATCATGGAACGCTTCGTCACCGAGTTCCCCGAAATCCTCTTCGAAGGCTGTTCTGGTGGCGGCGGACGCTTCGACCCCGGCATCCTCCACTACATGCCCCAAATCTGGACTTCCGACAACTCCGACGCCATCAGCCGCCTGCGTATCCAGTATGGCACTTCACTCGCGTATCCGCTCTCCACGCTCTCGGCGCACGTCTCCGCCGTTCCCAATCACCAAGTCGGCCGTGTCACGCCCATGCGCACCCGTGGCGACGTCGCCTTCACTGGAGCCTTCGGTTACGAACTCGACCTCGGCCTCCTCTCCGACGAAGAGAAAAACGAAGTCCGCCGCCAGATCGAATCCTACAAAAAACTCCGCCCCCTCCTCCTCACTGGCGACCTCTACCGCCTCATCAGTCCCTTTGACGGCAATCGCACCGAATCGGCCTGGCTCGTCGCCGCGCCCGACGCCAGCGAAGCCCTCGTCACCCACGTTACGATCCTAGCCGAAGCCACCGCCCCCCACCGCTTCCTCCGACTCCGCGGCCTCGACCCAACAAAAACCTACCGCGACACCGCCACCGGCGCGACGTATTCGGGAACCCTTCTCCAACACGCCGGCCTCCCCATCCCCGCCGCCAAGGCCGACTACACCAGCCACCAGTGGCACCTCGTGGCAGTTATCAGTGAACAGTGAAACAGTGAGCAGTGAAACAGTGCGACACAGCGACAATCGAAACCGGGCAATAATTCCACTGTTCACTGCTCACTGATAACTGTTCACTGCGACGCATGACTGCTTACGAAAAAGCGTATGCCTTTGCCGTACGGGTTGTGAATGCCTACAAACACATCACGACGGACGGGAAAGAGTTCGTTCTATCCAAACAACTTCTTCGCTGCGGCACCTCTATCGGAGCGAACCTTGCCGAAGCCAATGCTGCCATATCCACCGCAGACCTTTCCGCCAAAGTTTCCATCGCTTACAAGGAAACCCAAGAAACCAAATACTGGTTAGACCTGCTCAAAGACACCGGCTATCTGACAACTGCTGCCCATCAAAGTCTTCACCGTGACGCCGACGAAATCGCCGCGATGCTCTTTTCAACGCTCAAATCCACTAAAAGAACGAGAAACAGTGATCAGTGAACAATGAAACAGTGATCAGTGAAGTAGTGATCAGTTCCAATATTTCTGCTGCCACCGAACACAAATTCCCCTCTTTTCACTATCCCGCTGCTTCACTGCTCACTGCTCACTGCTTCACTGCTCACTGTTCACTGTCATGCCCGCCGAACCGAAAATCATTTTTTCCATGATCCGCGTCTCGAAGAAAATCGAGCGCAAGGAAATCCTCCGCGACATCTCGCTGTCCTTTTACTACGGCGCGAAAATCGGCGTCCTCGGTTTCAACGGCTCCGGCAAATCCTCCCTTATGCGCCTCCTCGCCGGGCGCGACACCGAGTTTGACGGACACCTCCACTTCGAGCCCGGTTACACCGTCGGCCTCCTTGAACAAGAGCCCCAACTCACCCCCGGGAAAACCGTCCGTGAATGCGTCGAAGAAGGCATCGCCCACCTCAAAGCCCTCACCGACGCCTACGACGCCTCTTGGGACGAACTCGCCGCCGCCACCGATGACGCCACCCGCGACGCCATCGCTGACCGCCAGCAAAAACTCCAGGAGCAGATCGACCGCCTCAACGCCTGGGACACCTCCGCTCTCGTTGACATGGCCATGGACGCCCTCCGCTGTCCGCCCGGCGACCACGTCATCGAAGGCACCGGCGCCACCTGCACCCTCTCCGGAGGCGAACGCCGCCGCGTCGCCCTCGCCCGCCTCCTCCTTCAGAAACCCGACATCCTTCTCCTCGACGAGCCGACCAACCACCTCGACGCCGAAAGCGTCCAGTGGCTCGAACAGCACCTCTCGCGCTACGAAGGCACCATCATCGCCGTCACCCACGACCGCTATTTTCTGGACAACGTCGCCCAGTGGATACTCGAACTCGACCACGGCCACGGCATCCCGTGGAAAGGCAATTACAGTTCCTGGCTCGAACAAAAACAACGCCGCCTCGCCGTCGAACAACGCACCGAAGACCGCCGCCAGAAAGCCATGGCCCGCGAACTCTCCTGGATCCGCCAGTCCGCCCGCGCCCGCCAGGCCAAGTCGCAAGCCCGCATCAACGCCTACGAGTCGATGCTCAAGGAAAACACCACCGAAAAAGAGCGCGAATTTGAAATCCTGATCCCCCCCGGTCCCCGCCTCGGCAACCTCGTTGTCGAAGCCGCCAAAGTCAGCAAAGCCTACGGCGACAACCTTCTCTTCGAAAACCTCACCTTTGCCCTCCCCCCCGGCGGCATCGTCGGCGTGATCGGCCCCAACGGAGCCGGCAAGACCACCCTCTTTCGCCTCATCACCGGTGTTGAAAAACCGGATACCGGCGAACTCCGCGTCGGCCCCACCGTGCAGATTGCCCACGTCGATCAATCCCGCGACAGCCTTCCTGATGAGCAGACCATTTACGAAGCCATCAGCGGCGGCGAAGAAATCCTCAAACTCGGCGGCAGCCGCGAAATCAACGCCCGCGCCTACTGCGCCCAATTTGGTTTCACTGGCGCGGACCAGCAGAAAAAAGTCGGCATCCTCTCCGGTGGCGAACGTAACCGCGTGCACCTTGCCCGCCTGCTCAAAAGCGGGGCCAACCTGATCCTCCTCGACGAGCCGACCAACGACCTCGACGTCAATTCCATCCGTGCTCTCGAAGAAGGACTCGAAACCTTTGCTGGTTGCGCCGTGGTGGTCTCACACGACCGCTGGTTTCTCGACCGCGTGGCGACGCACATCCTCGCCTTCGAAGGAGACAGCGCCGTGTCGTATTTCCCCGGCAACTACACCTCATACCTCGAAGATTACCGCCGCCGCAAAGGCAAGGAAGCCGACCAGCCCCACCGGATAAAATACCGCAAACTCACACGGTAACCCTCCCCCCCCCCCCTGCCCTCCGCGCATCTTCGCTCACCAACCGCACCACCTGCCATTGGTGAGCAACATCTTGGGCGCAGCCGGAACGCCCCGCTCATTGCGATTTAATTGCTCCATCACCAAATCCACTGCGTTGGCGGCGATCTGCTCGTATTCCTGATCGACGCCCGCCCCTCCCACATTCTCCGCCCGCAGCAGTGACGCCCAACGCATCTGCGGCATCCGTCCCGACATGGATTTCGGCCACGCCTCGATGTCACTGCAAACCAGCACATCCGGCTCCTCCTGCGTCAGCCATGCGCACACCCCCTGTATATCTATTTTGTGAACATCAGGCAGCAGCATGAACAACCGCTCCGCCGCCCGCCGCCCCCGCTGTGTGTCCCGGCCCGGATGATTTTGCAAAAACGCCGCCTCATACGCCCCGAAATTCAGCTCATGCACATGCCGCCGGATCAGCGCCGCCGGACGCCGAAAGCCCCCCGCCAACAACTCCCGCATCGTCAGCGTCATCCCCATAAAATGATTATGCGCCGACAGGTGAAACCGCACCGGCCACTCCGCCAGCCCGATCTTGGCCACCGCCACCCGCGAAAAATCCGCCGACTCGATACCCGTCGGCGGATGTAATGTTGAGGCGAATACCAACCCATAAATCCCCCGCGCAAACAACACATCCAGCAAACGCCCTAGTGGCATATGCTCCTGATGCGGCCAGAACTCCTCCACCGCGAAACCCAACTGCCCTGCCCGCCGTCGCACCCCCTCGCGCACCCAATAAAAATACGTGGACTCCCGCGTTACCTCCTTCGATTGCTCCGGCCACACCAACGCCAGCACCTCCCGTTGCGCATCCAACCGCGCCGCCCGCACATGCGCCATCAACGACATCAACCGCGGGTCCGTCGTGTAACCCAACTCCGCCGCCACCGAAGCAATCCGTTCCTGCGTCTCGCGCGACACATTCGCGTGCTGCCGCAGCGCATACGACACCGTTGACAACGAAACCCCGGCCTTCCGGGCGATCTGGCGAAGAGTGGGACGCGGCATGATGTTTTCAGGGAAAATTCAGGGAAAAGCGACCGTCGAAGAGACAATCGGAAATCAACGATCTGAACGCGTTCGATCGAGCCGTTATTGTTGTCCCCTGGCAAGCCTGCAAGCTCCCCACCGACGCTCAAGGCAACCGCCAACAACCACCCTCCCAAACCACCACATATGAAAACGCATCTCCGCCAACTCCTCACACTCGCCGCCCTCACCGGCACCCTGCTCCTCGCAAGCACCGCCGCCCAGGCGGCCACCATCATCGGCAATCTCGATGCCTGGACCTCCGCCTCCGGCACGGCGGCCACCATCAGCAGCACCGGCAGCAAGGCCGTCGGGTTCACCATGAAAGGCGACGCCTATGCTGTCACCAGCATCGAACTACGCTTCACCGTTGAAACAACCGCGCCCGCAGCCATCACTGCCGAAATCTGGTCAGTCAGTGCGAACGGTAAACTCAACACCGCCATCGCCACCCTCACCACCTCTGATGCCATCACCGCCGGCACCACAAACAACTTTACCTTCACCTCCACCAGCCCCGTTATTCTCAATTCCAACACCACCTACTACATCATGCCGCGGGTGACCAGCGGCTCCCTCAAATGGACGGTCGGCAATCCCAGCGTTACGCCAACCGGCATCGGAGCCACCACCATTGCCAACGCCCTCTATGGCAATCCCGCCAGCCCCACCATTTGGAACACCAGCACAACGCTGAACTGGTTCAAAATCAGCGGCGAACTCAGCCAAGTCCCCGAACCAGCCACCACCGCAGTCGCCGCCGGACTGGGCGCCATGCTTCTTGTGCTCGCCATCCGCCGCATCAAACGCGACGCCTGACAAAACACATCGAAGCCCTTCTTTAAAAAACACAGGGACGAAACAAAAACACCTGGTCCCACTCTTCCCCCCCCCCCCCCCGTTTCCTCTCCATGCACCGCCCCCCCCCTGCTCCAACCTCAATTGAGAAACAACCAAGGCGCGGTGGCACCTGTCTCGATGTTGGACGTTCGCGCGAAGCGAGCGCATTCACGCTCATCGAACTCCTCACCGTCATCGCCATCATCGGTATTCTCGCGGCGATCATCATTCCTGTTACCGGCAAAGTCCGGGCCATGGCGCGCAAAACCAAATGCCTCTCCAATACCCGCCAGATCGGCCTCGCCTTCCTCGCCTACGCCGGTGACAACAAAGATGCCCTGCCCGTCCAGACCGCCTCACTTGACAGCAGCGACCCTGATAGTTGGGTTGCAAAAATCTCCTATTACACTGGTGGCCACGCCGTGTTTACCTGCACCGAATACCGCGCCGAAACGCCCGGCCCCATCCCAGTCTCGCACCGCCTCTACAACGAATACGTTTCCCGCAAATCCCCCCCCGGCACCAAGCCCGTTCCGACACGCATCACACAGTCCAACGCGCCCGGTCGCGACGTCCTCATGATCGAACAAACCGGAGGCACCCCCATCAGCCACACCCTTTCCAGCATCGTGAGTGACCGCGCCTCAAACTCTTGGTGGCACTACCCGCACCCAGGCCAAGGCACGCCCGTCGACCCCACCCACCCCGACAACGTCACCCGCTGTGTCCTCTACGTTGACGCTCACGCCAGACAACTCCCCCGCAACGGCATCCCCCTCGAACACTGGACCTGGCCACCGACTAACTGAAATTAAAAGTTAAGTTCCGATCGAAGCGATCAGTCCGCCATTTTAAAAAACGTCCCCCTCCCCCCCCCCCCCCCCCCCACACACACCACGCGCAAACCCATACCCACACTTCATCCGCATGAACCACCGCCGCCACCTATTTCTTTTCCTGCTTCCCCTCGCACTCATTTTCAGCTCCTCCCCCCCCGCCCACGCCGCCGAAGTCGCCGACCAAACCCTCGCCTGGGCGCACTACACCCCCTGGTGCACGCCGCTCAACACCACCCTCACCATCCCCAACTATTACAACTACCCCCTCTTCCGCTCCACCGGCGACAATCAAGCCGACTGGGCCAAAGAATACCGCCAGGCCAAAGCCCAAGGCATCGACGGATTTTTCGTCGATCTCGTATTCAGTAAAAACCAACAAAAAGCCATCTACAGCGACACCCTACACGCCATGCTCAAGGCCGCCGAAGGCAGCGATTTCCTCATCGCCCCCTGCCTCGACGTCAAAACCACCGTCGAAAAACAAGTCGCCGAACTCGACCGGATGCTCACCCTCTTTGGCCACCACCCCAATTATCCCCGCTACAACAACAAACCCATAGTCGTCACCTACACTTGGTCGCAATGGACACCGGACGAATGGCAGGCCATCCGCACCCAACTCCACGACAAAGGACACGACATCTATCTCGTCGCCCACCTTGCCCGAAGCTACCAAATGCAAACCCGTGAGTGGCTGCTCACTCAACTTGCCAACGCAGACGCCGCCTATGCCTTCGGTTTTCGCGGACTCGACGGCATGCCCCGCGACTATACCGCCAGCCTCATCTCCACCGTCGCGGATGAAGCGGGAAAACCCTACATGCCCGGACTCGTGCACGGATACTACGGCGCATGGCTTAACGGCAGAAACGATTTTTACCAACCTCATCAAGGCTTCGACCAATTGCACAAAAGCTTCCAACTCGTCCGCCAAGGCCGCGACCGCTGGCTGCACTTCACCACATGGAACGACCACGACGAAAGCAGCCTCCTCCCCATGCTCTTCACCACCGCCACCCCCCTCCTCACCAAAGCCTACGCCGACGCTTTCAAAGGCATCCCCCCCTCCACCCCGCAACCCGAAGTCTGCTTCGCCTACCACCGCGAGGAAATCCCCGGCACCCTCCTCCGCATCGAAGCCATCAACCTCCCCAACCTCGCCCGCGGCCCCGTATCGGTAAAAGGACTACTCCTCGACCGCGACGCAAAAACCGTCGCCACGCTCGACGAAAAAAAGCTCACTCCCAAAGACTTTGACCGCGCCGAATGGCTCATCCCCACCGCCCCCCTCGCCGCCTCCCCACACCTCACACCACGCATCACCATCAGCAGCCCCGGATACGAACACACCGCCAGCCTCCCCCCCATCCTCCTCGTCAACGGATGGCATCAAAACGCCGTGACGGTAAAAACCCCCGCCCGCCACCACCTCAGCCCCGCCGAACTAAAAAACACACTCACCCTCCGCCCCACCTCACCCGACACTATCGAGGCCACCTTGACTTACGAAGCCACCAGCGACATCGCCAGCATCACCCTCTTTCGCAACGACCGCCCCATCGCCCCCATCCTCCCCGCCACCCACGGAAAAACCCTGATGAGCCTCTACATCAAAGGCTCCTCTAACTACGAAATCAGCACCGACCCCACCGGCGAAATCCTGAACGCCGTCAGAAAATTTTCCGAGAAAAACGACCCCACCTTCCACCTCGTCAACAGCACCACGCTCGTCTGCAAACAAGGCAAAGACTGGGCTCCCGCCGGCCTCCTTCTCGCCCTCACCCCTGACACCCGGCTCACCATCAAAACACCCAGGAACCCCCCGCTAATCATCACTGCCCGCGAACTCGCTGAAACCGAACTCCTGCGCCTCGACAACCTGCAAATCGAAAGCCTCCCCGCCGACCCGACACTCCAAAACCACCCCGCGCTCAAAATCAAAAACGGCCACCACACCCTCTCGCTGCTCATCGACGCGCAACACGTATCCGATATGTATTACACACGCTACGAAACCACGGACGGCCGCGTCGCGTTCTCCGAAATCGCCTACCCCTTTGCCACGCCCGGAAAACTCATCCCGGTCAACCTCATCGAAACCTCCATCAATCTCGAAACCAGTTCAGGCGCGAGCGGCATGAAAGGAGAATCTGAATACCTCTCGACCAACGTTCCCTTTCGCACACCCACGGTCGTCACCGCGCACATCCCTCCCGAAACCATCCGCGCCGGACACTGGAGTTTTGACGGACACGGACGCGACAGCCTTGGCGACATGCCCATCATGCCCCCCCCCTCCCCGATCCTCTTTGCCCCGCGCTCGGAAGACAACGAACCCGACGCCGGACAAGTCCTCGTGCTCGACGGCAAACAACCGCTCAAAATGCGCCTCCGCACCTGGCCGATTGGCAACACCACCGTCGACTTCCAACTTAACCCAACCCCCGGCGCCACCAAGCCGCAATCCGTCATCGGCCGCGGCGGCTGGAGCGACGCGATCAACATCAACCTCCTGCCCGACGGACGCGTCGAAGTGGTGCGCAATGGCAACGAAACCGTGCCTGTTGAGACGCTGCACAGCCGTTCCCCGCTCCCCTTCGGCCAATGGAGTCGCCTGCGCGTCACCAACGACAGCCGCCACCTGCGCATTTACATCAACGACCAACTTGACGCGGAAAAATCCGTGTCCCCCGCCCGCAGCTATGGGAACTCCACCTGGTATTTGGGCAGCGGATACAAGACCTACGCAAACTACCGTGGCCGGATCGACAACCTGACCGTTTGCGGTGCCGCCTTCGCGCCCGACGATCCCAATTTCCCAATACCGCTCACGCGTGGCAGCGCACATCCATGAGTGTGGCGGAGGCGAAAAATAAATCGACACGCACAAGTGTTTGCGGCGCATCCCAGCGCAACGTCAGTGCAGGCGCAGCATCGTTCGGGTCGGCGACCCACACGTGCGTGGCGGTCCATGGGACGAATGTGGCCGTCAAGCGCATTTTCGGGCGCGAAGACATTGAGCGGCGGTTCGAAATCGAGGGCGAGCGGCAGCCGGCAGACAGGGAGCACGGCGTTTCCCTTTTCTCCGGAGGTCGGACAACGAGAAACACCGACGCGGGAGACTCCAGCGTAACGCCAAAGTCGAGCGTCACTGTCACCGTCTGCACTCCCCCCCCCCCCCCCCCTCGCTTCCGCCGCCACCGATTTCGTGCTCGCCGACCGACGCTGGAACAACGTATCCCCTAACCAATCATTCCCTCCGTCATGTCCTCCCGCTTCGAAGCTCCCGAATCCGAGTCGCTCAGAAAATTCGTTCTCCACGTGATCGACGAAATGCCTTGGCGCGTTGTCGCGGCCATTCTCTTTGTCTGCTTCTTTTTCTTCTATGGAGCCACCAACGCCGCGCTCAAAGTCACCGGCATTGACCCCGCCACCATCGACTTTCCCGCCGGCCCGCTGATCGGCGTCATCGCCAGCATCATCCTGTTCTTTGTCCTCGTCCGCGTGAAACGCCGCACCCGCTGATCCGGCGGAGGCACCATCAGCCTGAAATTGTCTCACGCAGAGGCGCAGAGAAAACCAGAAGTCGGAAAACAGACTCTGACCTCTGACGTTTGCTCTCTAATTTTTGTTTTCTATTTTCTCCGCGCCTCTGCGCCTCTGCGTGAGACAATTTCAGGCTGATGGCTCCGGCTCCGCCTGCGTCACTTTACCTCCGACCAACGCGGCAAGTTGCTCCTGAATGGACAGGAAAAACTCCGGACTCAGATCCGTGACACTCGGTATCTCATAAAACTGCTTCGACTTCGCGTGCTCATAAATCGCGCGACTCCCATCCGCGCTCGTTCCCTTGGGCCGCAGCACGCGCTTGCGTTCCAGCATCAACGCCAGCACCTGCATCATCCGCGTATTATTCTCCGCGCCCTCCGTCGTGCCCTCCGCGTTGGCCGGATCGGCCAGCGACAGGAACAACGACTCCGCCGTCAACTTGAGTTCGCGCTCGGGATTGTCCGCCTGCTTGCGCGGCTTGAAAATCTGCACCCACCGGCAAATCACGCGCCCCGGCGGCGCAAACCCCGCCGCCTCCGACTCCAGCAAATCGTAACGCACCACCTCCGGCGCCACCCCCGCCCCACCTCCCCCCCACGCCCCCGGTCACACCGCTTCCCGTGCCCTCCACCGCGACGACCTCGCCGCTTCCCGATCCCTTCCGGCTCTCCCCCGCAGCCTCCCCGGTTACCGCGCCTGCCGCCTGCGCATCGGGGCGCACCAGGTAGCTCGCCACCCGTTCTCCCTCCGTAAAAGGACGGCCACTCACAAAACACACCGGGGTCAGCGACTGCAGATTCATATCCATAGGGGTTTCGTGTTTACTTCCACCCGGCCTGGACGCTAGCAAATTTCCCGCTCATGAACGGTCGCATCATCACCATCGGCGACATCCACGGTTGTCATCAGGAATTCGCCGACCTGCTCCAACTGATCGCGCCCACCCCGACCGACCGCATCATCCTGCTCGGCGACCTCGTCAACCGCGGCCCCGACAGCTCCCGCGTCATCGACCTTGCGCGCCAGCACCGCGCCATCTCCCTGCTTGGCAACCACGAAGCCCGCCTCCTCCTCTGGAAACGCACCGGCGACCGCTCCGGCCTCAAGGAAGCCGACCTGCTCACCATCGAACGCCTGCGCCCCGAGGACTGGCTCTACCTCCAGACCATGCAACTCACCCACTACATCCCCGAACTCAACACCGTGTGCGTCCACGGCGGATTCCTGCCCAACGAACCCTGGCAAAAACAACCCGCCTCCGTCGTCACCCGCATCCAAGTCATCGACGCCGCGGGCCGCCCGCGCAAACGCTCCGAATGCCCCGAAGGCCAGCTCTGGGCCGATCTCTGGAACGGCCCCCCCTTCGTAATCTACGGCCACACGCCCCGCCCCGACGTTTACAAACTCAAGTGGTCCATCGGCCTCGACACCGGCTGCGCCATGGGCGGCCAGCTCACCGCCTGCATCCTCCCCGAAAAACGCATCGTCCAGATAAAAGCCCGTCGACGTTACTACCCGGCATGATTCAACATCCCCCCCCTTCCCTCACTGCACACACACACCATGGCCAAGAAAACACCACAACGCCGCGCCACGCAAAAATCTGAGACTTCAAATCTCAAATCTCCGACTCCCTCCATCCCCCCTGCCGCATCCTCCGCCCCCGCGCCTGCGCCCGCCCCCCTCCCCGGCGTCGCCCTCATCGCCATTGACCTGCAACCCATCTTTCTCAAATCCATCGCCAACGGCGACACCGTGCTCCGCCGCTCCCAGTTCGCCATCGCCGCCGCGCGCGGACTCGGCATCCCCATCTTCTTCACCGAACAACTCCCCGCCAAACTCGGCCCCACCGACGCCCCCACACGCGTCCTTGCGCCCGACGCCCCCGTCCTCGGCAAATCCGCCTTCTCCGCCCTCGACGACAGCACCGGCCTCCTCGACACCCTCCACCGCCACTCCATCGAACACCTCCTCCTCTGCGGCATCGAGACCCCCATCTGCGTTTACCAAACCGCCATCGACGCCATCGGCGCCGACCTGCAAGTCACCCTCCTCACCGACGCCATCGGCGCCCGCCGCCCCGACGACGCCCGCGCCGCCCTCGCGGCACTCGACCGCGCCGGAGCCCACCTCCTGCCCGCCGAAACCGTTTATTATTCGATCCTGCGCGACGCCTCCCACCCCTTCTTCAAGACCTACACTCAACTCGTCAAAAACCATGGCTGAACCCACCCGCACCTCCCCTCCCCCCCCCCCCTCCGCGCCCCTGCTCACGGTCCGCCAGCTCAAGTCGCCCGAACTCATGCCCGGCGCGCCCTTTTCCGCCATCGTAGTCATAAAAAAACTACAGACCAAGACCGCCTCCAACGGCAACCCCTTCCTCAGCGTCGAACTCGGCGACCGCGGCGGCTCCTTCAACTGCACCATTTTCAACGACGGCCCGCTCTTCGAACCCGTTCGCAACGCGGGCGAAGGTGCCGTGCTCCGCATTGAAGGCCGCGCCGACAGCTATCAAGGCCGCTTCTCCCCGCGCCTCGGACGCGTCGCCGTGGTCAGTGAGGAAGAACTGACCGCCACGCCCGACCTCGTGGAAAACCTCGTCGAACTCGCCCCCGAAAACGCCGACGCCCTCTGGGCCGAACTCCTGCAATACATCGACGCCATTCCCCACGACGAACTCCGCATGACGGTGCGCAGCGTATTTGAGGAGATCGGCGACAGCTTTCGCTGGTCGCCCGCTGCCGTTGCCATGCACCACGCCTACCGCCACGGCCTGCTTGAGCACACCATCCACATGGCCCGCGTCTGCCAGGCCCTGCTCCCGCTCTACAAGGAAGTTGACCCCAGCCTCGCCCTCGCCGGCATCCTCCTGCACGACACCGGCAAGACCATCGAATACCAAGGCACGCTAGCCACCCGGCGCAGCCGCCGCGGCATCCTGCAAGGCCACGTCGTGCTTGGCTACCAACTCGCCCGCAAGCACGGCATCAAATCGCGCCTCGACCCCGACCGACTCGAACGCCTCGAACACATCATTCTCAGTCACCAAGGCGAACCCGAGTGGGGAGCCGCCGTGTATGCCGCCACGCCCGAGGCCGTCTTCGTGTCGATGATCGACAACCTCGACGCCAAGATGGGCATGGTCCAACGCGCCCTCCGCCAGGCCGACCCCGCATCCGAATTCTCCGAACGACTCCCCGGCCTCAACACCCCCCTGCTCACGACGCCGGTAAGTTGATCATACACTAGAGGGCGGGTCTCCTGACCCGCCAGACGCGGCGTAGCCGCGCCATCCGGAATTACGAGGTTCGCGCTTACGCGCGAGCCTCGCCGACTGCTCAGGAGACCCGCCCTCCACTAAGGAACTGCCTCCCGGCGAACACCATTTGACGCGATTACTCGCGTGATTCGCCGTTCCATTCAGGGATCGAGCCACCCGCTTGTGATTTGCAGAAAATCTATTCCAAGGACTTTCCAACGAAAAAGATTGCCGCCCCACTGCCGAATCCGAGATTCCCTTCCTTTTACATTCGGCAACCCGCCTCAACCAACCCTCCCTACTATTACAAGGAACCTCAACCCATGCACTGGATCGACTGGCTCATCACAATCGTCCCCCTAACCATCATCCTCTGGGTGGCGATTCACTGTCGCAAATACGTGCGAGGCGTCGCCGACTACCTCGCCGCCGGGCGCGTCGCCGGACGCTACGTCATCGCCGTCGGTGACCTCACAGCCGGCCTCGGCGTCATCACCCTCGTTGCCCTCGTCGAGACCAAATACCAAGTCGGCTACGCCATCACCTTCTGGGACTACCTTGTCGTCCCCGTCGGCATCATCATGGGACTGACCGGATACTGCAATTACCGCTTCCGCGAGACGCGCTCGCTCTCGTTCGGACAGTTTATCGAGATGCGCTACAGCCGCTCCCTGCGCATCACCGCTGCCGTCATCCGCACCGTCTCGGAGATGCTCACCAACGCCATCGGCCCCGCCATCGCTGCTAACTTCTTCATCTACTACCTCGGACTCCCCCACAAAATCATGATCATGGGCATCAACATGCCCACCTTCGCGATCCTGTGCGCGATCATCCTCGCCATGTGCGTGTGCGTCATGTGGCCGGGCGGACGCATCGCCCTCATTGTCACCGACGCCTTCCAAAGCATCATCTGCTACCCCATCTTCGTCGTCATCGCCGGCTACATCTTCTTCAAGTTCAACTGGCACGACGTCATCGGTCCCGTCATGATGGACCGCGCCCCCGGTGAAAGTTTCCTCAACCCCTTCGACATGCACAAATTGAGGGACTTCAACCTCTTCATGCTCATCACCCACCTCATTGCCTCCGTCCTCAACAAAGCCTCCTGGATTGGCAATGACAGCTCCATTTGCGGACGCACCCCCCACGAGCAAAAAATGGCCGGCCTGCTTGGCCAGTGGCGCAATGGCTTCTCCACCCTCATGTGCCTGCTCATCGCCGTCATGATCATCGCCCTGATGACCCACGGAAAGTTTGCCAAGGAATCCCACAACATCCGCCAGCACCTCTCCGACAAAGTCGCCGCCGAAGTCCTGGCCGACGTCCCCGCCACCCGCGCCGCCCTCAAGGAGAAAATGACCTCCCTTCCCGTGCTGCGCCACGAAATCAACCCCGACATCACCACGCACCCCCGCCCCGACAACCCCAACAAAAACGTCGTCGGTGAACCCTTCCCCCACGCCTACCTCTCGCAAGGCACCAACCTTGACACCCACTATTTCGACGCCGCCCGCTCCGTCCTCAGTCCCGACGACGCCAGCCCCGCCGAACGCGCCCAAGGCAACTACCGCTTCCAAAAATTCCGCACCCTCTACAACCAGATGATGCTCCCCGTTGCCTTCCGCGAAATCGCCCCCGTCGGCATCGTCGGCCTCTTCTGCCTGCTCATGATCATGCTCATGCTCACCACCGATGACGGGCGCATCTTCAACTCCTCCTCCACCATCATTCAGGACATCGTCCTCCCCCTCATCAAGCGTCCCCTCACGCCCAAGGAGCACCTTCTCACCCTGCGCATCGGCAGCGTAGTTGTCTCGTTCTTCTTCTTCCTGTGCTGCCTCTTCTTCGTGCAGATCGACTACATCAACATGTTCGTCACGATCATGTGCTCCGTCTGGCTCGGCGGTGCCGGCCCCATCATGATCTTCGGCCTTTACAGCCGCTTCGGGACGACCACCGGTGCCTTCTGCTCGCTCATCTTCGGCTCCGGCTTCTCCGTCCTCGGCCTCTTCTTCCAGTATAAATGGGCCAAGCTCATTTACCCCTGGCTCGAACACCACGGCTTTGTTGACAGCGTTGGCAACGCCTTCCGCGTCCTCTCCTCGCCCTTCAACCCCTGGATTGACTGGCAGATGAACCCCGTGAAGTTCCCGATCAACTCCTACGAACTTTATTTCCTCGCCATGTTCAGCGGCGTCATCGCCTACGTCATCGGCTCGCTCATCACCAAAAAAGCCGAGGGCTACAACCTCGACCGCCTCCTCCACCGCGGCATCTATGCGACCGAGGGCGAGAGGAGAATCAAGACCTCATGGACCATTCGCAACTTCGTCGGCAAACTCGTAGGCATCACGCCCGAGTACACCCGGGGAGACAAAATCATCGCCTGGTCCGTCGTCTGCTACGCCATAGTCTATAAGTTCGGCCTGTGCTTCCTCGCCGTGCTTATCTGGAACATGATAAAGCCGTGGCCCCTCGAATGGTGGAGCCAGTATTTTTACATCACCAACATGTGGGTGATGATCATCATCGGCGCGGTCTCCACGGTTTGGTTCTTCATTGGCGGCATCATAGACATGCGCCGCCTCTTCAAAGACCTTGCCGCCCGCGTGGACAACCCCCTCGACAACGGCGTGGTGGAAGGCCACGTCTCCATCGCCGACAAAGCCGCCTTCGAAGCCCGCACCCACAAGAAGCAGGACGACTGATCCCCCCTTGTGGAGGGCGGGTCTCCCGACCCGCCAGACGCGGCTTCGCCGCGCCCATCCGAGAAATCTCACCCAGAGACGCGGAGGCGCGGAGAGGCTGGGTTTCCCGCCACGGCGCAACGGACGCAACGCTGAGAGGCAGAGAGATCACGCAGAGGCGCAGAGAAAACACAGAGGGCTAGAGCGTTTTCAGTTGAGATGTAGCCGTCGTCTTAACGGTAGGGAGGCCTCTCGTAACTGTTTAGCGAGGGGGGGGGGGGGAA